>NZ_NEVS01000004.1:3610029-4211701 GCF_002261215.1 Bordetella genomosp. 11
TGCCTTGAACGCCATCGCGGAGGGCGGCTACGTGGAGGCGCTCGCGCGGGTGGCGGCCCTGTTGCGGCGGCAGGACCAGCCCATGCCTTTGTCCCGCCTGGAGCTGCGCCACGAGCTGGCGACCGAGTATGCCGAATACCTGCCTCGCATCTCGCTGCACGAATGGCGCAGCATCCGCGGCCAGCAGGAGATCGTCGCGCAATACGAGACGGAACGGGCGATCGAGACACTGCCGCAATTGCTGCGCGATCCCGCCGACCGCAAGCGTTTCCTGGACCTGGTGGCGAAGCTCATGGCCGACGAACGGGTGCGCGGCCTGGCCACCAGCGATGCCCAGGTCGAGATGCTGGGCCGGATCCGGCACGTGCTGGCGTCGGAAAAACTGACGAAGGTCAAGGAAGCCGGCCGCGGCCCGGCCAATACTCGGGGGGCCGGACCACGGCGCCGTCAGGCCGCGCTCAAGCGTGCCTGATCCCCAGCCCACGCGGCGGAGGCGATATGGAATCCAAACACCTCAAGTACCAGCGCCTGATCGACTACTGCAAGACCATCCCGCCGACGCCCGCCGCGGTCGTCCATCCCTGCGACACATCGTCGCTGGAAGGCGCGGTACAGGCGGCCAGGATGGATTTGATCGTTCCGATCCTGGTCGGTCCGCGCGAACGCATACGGGAGGTCGCCGCGAACGCCGGGATCGATATCGCCGGAATCGAAATCGTCGATGCCCCCCACAGCGGCGCCGCCGCCGCGGCGGCGGTGGCCCTGGTCAGGGAAGGCAAGGCCGAAGCGTTAATGAAGGGCAGCCTGCATACGGATGAGCTGATGGCCGCCGTGGTGGGCCGCGACGCCGGCCTGCGTACCGCGCGCCGCATCAGCCATTGTTTCGTCATGGACGTGCCCGGCCGCGAAGAGCCGCTGATCGTCACCGATGCCGCCGTGAATATCGCGCCGACCCTGGACGAGAAAGCCGACATCCTGCAGAACGCGATCGACTTCGCGCATATCCTGCGGTTGCCGGAAGTCCGCGTGGCCATTCTTTCCGCCATGGAAACCGTCAGCGCCAAAGTACCTTCCACGGTCGAGGCGGCGGCCTTGTGCAAGATGGTCGATCGCGGCCAGATCAAGGGCGCGCTGGTCGACGGGCCGCTCGCGCTGGACAATGCCATCGACATGGAAGCCGCGCGCATCAAGCAAATCGCGTCGCCGGTGGCGGGACGCGCCAATGTCCTGATGGCGCCCGACCTGGAAGCGGGCAACATGCTGGCCAAGAGCCTTTCTTTCCTGGCGGGGGCCGATGCCGCCGGCATCGTGCTGGGCGCGCGCGTGCCCATCATCCTGACCAGCCGGGCGGATTCCGTCATGACGCGGCTGGCATCCTGCGCCGTCGCGGTGCTGGTCGCGCAGGCCCGCCGCGAAGGCGCCAAGGTCCTGGGGTAAGCCATGGCCGACGTCATACTTGTTCTGAATGCCGGTTCGTCCAGCATCAAGTTCAGCGTATTCGATGCCGCCGACAGGGCGCTGCCGCTGTTGCTGCGCGGGCAGGTCGCCGGCCTTTATGTGGAGAACGCGCGGCTGACGGTGCTGGATGCCGACGGCAAGGAAATCGAGTCGCGCGACTGGGCCGGCACGCCGGCCCTGGATCACGATGGCGCCGTGGCCTGGCTGGTCGATTTCCTGCGCGCCCATAAAGGCGATCACCAGCTCGCGGCGGTGGGCCATCGTGTCGTCCACGGCGGCGAGCGATACGCGGAGGCCGTGCGGGTGACACCCGAGGTGATCGCCGTGCTGGGCCGGCTGGCCCCGCTGGCGCCCCTGCACCAGCCGCACAACCTCAAGCCCATCGAGGCGGTGGCGCGGGTGCGCCCGGACCTGCCCCAGGTCGCCTGCTTCGATACGGCGTTTCATCGTGCGCAGCCCGAGGTGGCGCAGGCCTTCGCCCTGCCGCCATCGATCACGCAACGCGGCGTGCGGCGCTATGGCTTTCATGGCCTGTCCTACGAGTACATCGCCGGCGCGCTGCCCCGCTTCGATGCGCAAGGCGCACGCGGCCGCGCCATCGTCGCGCACCTGGGCAACGGCGCCAGCATGTGCGCGCTGGTGAATGGCCGCAGCGTGGCCAGCACCATGGGGTTCACCGCCGTGGACGGCCTGCCCATGGGCACGCGCAGCGGCACGCTGGACCCGGGCGTCATCCTTTACCTGATGGACGAGCTGGGCATGGATGCCCGCGCCATCGAAACACTGATCTACAAGCAGTCCGGTTTGCTGGGCGTGTCGGGCATATCGAGCGACATGCGCGCGCTGCTCGCCAGCGAGGACGAACGCGCGCGCTTCGCGATCGCGCTGTATGTCTACCGCATCGGACGCGAGCTCGGCTCGCTGGCCGCCGCGGCCGGCGGCATCGACACCCTGGTCTTCACGGCCGGCATCGGCGAAAACGCGCCGGCCATCCGCGACCGCGTCTGCCGCGACGCCGCGTGGCTGGGCGTGCGGCTGGACGAAGCGGGCAATGCCGCGCATGGTCCGCGCATCAGCGCGCCGTCCAGCCGGGTGTCGGTATGGGTGATTCCCACCAACGAAGAACTGATGATCGCGCGCCATACCATCCGGGTGGCGCGCGGCGGGCGCGCGGCAGAGCCGGTTGCCGGCCCGGACACCGCGAGGACGCCATCATGACCGAAGACCATCCCCGCCGCATCCTGAAGGACGCCAAGGCCCTGGTATGCGGCATCGCCAACGAGCATTCGATCGCCTACGGCTGCGCCAAGGCTTTTCGCGAGGTCGGTGCCGAACTGGCCATCACCTACGCCGGGGAGAAGACCAAATCGTATGTGGAGCCGATCGCGCGCGATCTGCAGGCGCCGATCTTCATGCCCCTGGACTTCACGCGCCCCGGCGACCTCGAGGCCGTATTCGCCCGCATCGAAAAAGAGTGGGGCCGCCTGGACGTCCTGGTCCACTCCGTGGCCTGGGCGCCGAAGGCCGACCTGCAGGGGGGCCTGCTGGACTGTTCGGCCGAGGGCTTCGCGCAGGCGATGGATATCTCGTGCCATTCCTTCGTCCGGATGGCGCGACGGGCCGCGCCCTTGATGAAGGACGGCGGCGCCATGTTCACCATGAGCTACTACGGCGCCAACCGCGTCGTGCCCAATTACAACGTCATGGGCCCGGTCAAGGCCGCCCTGGAGGCCTGCGCCCGCTATCTGGCGTACGAACTCGGCCCCAAGGGCATCCGGGTGCATCCGGTCTCGCCCGGCCCGTTGAAAACCCGCGCGGCCTCCGGCCTGAAGAACTTCGACGTCATGCTGACGGAGGCCGAGCGCCGCGCGCCCCTGGGCGAACTGGTCGACATCATGGACGTCGGCATGACCTGCGCCTTCCTGGCCTCTCCCTATGCAAGGCTGCTTACCGGCGAAACCGTGTATATCGACGGCGGCGTGCACATCATGGCCTAGGAAGGCGCGGTATCGGCGCGCGATCCAGCGGCCAGGGCCTGTCGACACTAGGCCGACAAGGCCCGCATTTCCGCGTACAGGTCGGCCTTGCCCTCGAAGCCAATACCCGGCAGGTCCGGCATGGTGATATGGCTGTTCTCCACCCGCACGCCGTCCGGAAACCCGCCATAGGGCTGGAACAGATCCGGGTACGACTCGTTCCCGCCCAGTCCCAATCCGGCCGCGATGTTCAGCGACATCTGGTGCCCGCCGTGGGGAATGCAGCGGCTGGGCGACCAGCCGTTTTCCTTCAGCATCTCCAGCGTGCGCAGATATTCCACCAGGCCATAGCTCAAGGCGCAGTCGAACTGCAGCCAGTCGCGGTCCGGCCGCATGCCGCCGTAGCGGATCAGGTTGCGCGCGTCCTGCATGGAAAACAGGTTCTCGCCCGTCGCCATGGGTTTCTCGTAGTGCTGCGCCAGCTCCGCCTGCAAGGCGTAGTCCAGGGGATCGCCGGCTTCCTCGTACCAGAACAGATCGTATTGCGACAGGGCCTTCGCATAGGCGACGGCGGTCTTCAGGTCGAAGCGGCCATTGGCGTCCACGCATAGCCGCTGGCCGTCCTGCAGCACGCTCAATACCGCATCGATGCGGCGCAGGTCCTCGTCCAGCGACGCGCCACCGATCTTTTTCTTGACGACGGTATAGCCGCGGTCCAGGTAGCCGCGCATCTCGTCCTTGAGCTTTTCCAGGTCCTGTCCCGGGTAGTAATAGCCGCCGGCCGCGTACACGAACACCTTGCGGTCGGGCTGCCCCGTGCCGTAGCGCTCGGCCAGCAGCTGGAACAAGGGCTTGCCGGCGATCTTGGCGACGGCATCCCACACCGCCATGTCCAGCGTGCCCATGGCGACCGAACGCTCGCCATGCCCGCCGGGCTTCTCGTTGATGAACATACGGTCCCAGATCTTGTGCGGATCCAGGTTCTGCCCGGTGGCGTCCAGCAGCGTGTCCGGCTCGGCGGACAGCACGCGCGGGATGAAGCGCTCGCGCATCAGCATCCCCTGGCCATAGCGGCCGTTGGAGTTGAAGCCGTAACCCACCACCGGCTTGCCGTCGCGTATCACGTCCGTGACAACGGCGACCAGGCTCAGCGTCATTTTGCTGAAGTCGATATAGGCATTGCGGATGGGCGAGCTGATGGGCTTGGTCTGCTCGCGGATTTCGACGATTCTCAAGGCAGTCTCCTGGCGCGGTCGCCCTGGCGGGGCGGGTAAAGGCATGGCCCACAGGTTAACGAAACCGCGCCGCCTTTCCATTCACCTGAAGAAAATTTATTATTCATCTAAAGTGAATAAAACCATGAAGACCGACACCGCTTCCGAACTGATGTTTTTCGTCCTGCTGGCCAAGCACGGCAACCTGTCGGCGGCGGCGCGGGAACTGGACATCACTCCGCCGGCCGCCACCAAGCGGCTGGCGCAGCTGGAACAGCGCCTGGGGGTGCGGCTGGTCAACCGGACGACCCGGCGCGTCGGCCTGACCAGCGAAGGCGAGACCTATCTGCGCCACGCCAGCCGCATCCTGGCCGATATCCGCGAAATGGAAGACCAGGTCACCAGCACCCGCGCCGAACCGCGCGGCCTGCTGCGGGTCAACGCGACGCTGGGCTTCGGCCGTACCGTGATCGCCCCGCTGGTTTCGGACTATGCCAGGCTGCACCCGGACGTCGAAGTGCGCCTGGAGGTCACCGACCGCCCCGTGGACCTGGTGGAGCACGGCCTGGACCTGGCGGTGCGTTTCGGCACCCTGCCGGACAGCCGGCTCAGCGCGCGCCGCCTGCAAAGCAACCGGCGGTTCCTGTGCGCGTCTCCCGCCTACCTGGCGCGCCATGGCGCGCCGCAGCGCCCCGCCGATCTCGCCGCCCACCGTTGCATCATCCACCGGCAGAACGACGAGGCCTATGGCGTCTGGCGCTTTACCCGCAACCGCGAAACCCAGGCGGTGAAAGTCAGCGGCGCGCTGGCCAGCAACGATGGCGATATCGTGCTGGGGTGGGCCCTGGACGGGCACGGCATCCTGGTCCGCTCGGAATGGGACCTGGCCAAATACCTGGAAACAGGGCGGCTGCGCCGCCTGCTGCCCGCCTACACGCTGCCGCCGGCGGACCTTTTCGCGTACTACCCCAGCCGCCGCCACCTGTCGGCGCGGGTACGCACCTTCATGGACTTTCTGGCAGCCCGCTTCGAGACGCCGGCGCGTCCTGCGCCGGCGCCTGGCGCGAATACGGCAAAGCCTGCGCGAGCCTGAACTCCAGCGCCCACACCCAGGGATTGACCGCCCAGGCGCGCGCGCCGTGCAGTTCGCACCAGGCCAGCGCGAAGACGGATTTCAAGGGCATGCCGGGCAAAAAGCCGCCACGACCGCTCTGCCCTTCGGCGCAACCTTCGGCGACGATGTCGGCTTCGCTGATGTCCTGCAGGCGCTGGATGCGCACGCCGACCAGCGTGACCTGCGCGAACGCCACCCCGCCGTCGTCATACACGCGGATGGCGTGGCCAGGCTCGCCGTAGGGGCAGACCATGCGCCGCACGCGCCGGCGCGAAGGCGGGGGCGGCGGCTCTTCCACCGCGATCCATTTGCCGGCGGGCCCGATTTCCCGCAGCCAGCCGACGGTATTGTCAGGCGGTTGCGGTTTCAGGATCCGGCGCGTCTGGACCTTCCGGCCTGCCAGCACATCGTCGATCACGGTACGGTCGAATCTTAGCGGTTGCGCTTTCATCGCTGGGGTCGTGAAATCCCACCTGGGTTATGACAAAGTCGCGTAATTATGCGCCCGGAAGGCCGCGCGCGCGCAACCCGGCTCGCCGCCACCCACCTGGATACCCCGCGGATACCTCCCGACCATGCGCTACGACCTTACCAGCCTGGATTTGTTCACCGCCGTCGCGGAAGAAAAGAACCTGACCCGGGCCGCCCGGCGCAAGCACCTGGCGGTATCGGCCATCAGCAAACGCATCGCCGAGCTGGAAGCGCAGGCCGGATCGCCCCTGCTCGTGCGCTACGCGCGCGGCGTGGACCTGACTCCGGCGGGACAGTCCCTGCTGCATTATGCCCGGCAGCTGCAGCACACCCTGTCGCTGATGGATGAAGAACTGTCCGGATACGCCGCCGGCGTCAAGGGCCATGTGCGCATCCACGCCATTACGTCGGCCCTGGCGCAGTTCCTGCCCGGGGATATCGAGCGCTACGCCAACGACTACCCGCAAATCAAATTCGATATCGAGGAAGGCGTGGGCACGGCGGTGGTGCGCGCCGTGGCCGAAGGCCATGCCGACCTGGGCATTTTCGCGGAACAGACGCCGGCGCAGGGCTTGCAGCTGTTTCCCTACCGGCAGGACGAACTGGTGGCGGTGGTGCCCGCCAGTCATGTGCTGGCGCAGCGGCAGAAGGTGCGCTTCGACACGCTGCTGGACCATGAATTCGTCGGTCCGCACCTGGACAGCTCGGTGCACGCGCTGTTGACGGCGGAGGCCAAGAAGCGCGGCAAGCCGCTGCGCCCGCGCATCCGGATCAGCGGCTTCGATTGCATGTGCAAACTGGTGGCGGCGCAATTGGGTATCGCGATCCTGCCGCGCGCCGTGGCCGTGCCCTACCTGCGCGGCGGCAAGCTGCGCGCGCTGACGCTGGCCGAACCCTGGGCCACGCGCAACCTGCTGATCGGCGTGCGCAATATGGAAACGCTTCCTCCCACCGCACGGTCCCTGGTGGGCTATCTTCGCGGCTGAAATCCGACAATACAGGCACGCGTTCTCTTAATGGAAACGCTCGCTTGGCAAAGCGGAAATTTTCATTGCCGCGCCGGGCGCTTACGATGCCTGCATGCCGCGCTGCCATCCCGCATCCGCGCGCCCCGCCTGCCGCACCGCCCGCCATGAACCAGCCCGATCCCGCCCTGCTCGACCATCTTGCCGTGAATGGGCAGGACTATGCCTACGTCGCGCTGCGCCGCATCCTGCCCGCCGCGGACCTGGCCGTCCTGCCCTATTCCATCCGCCTGCTGATCGAAAACGTCGCGCGCTGCCAGCCCGATGCGCTGCCCCCGGTCCTGGCCCGCGCCAGCGGCCGCGGCCCGGCCTGCGAAGTGCCTTTCCATCCCAACCGGCTGATGTTCCACGACACCACCTGCCTGCCGGCGCTGGCGGACTTTGCCGGCATGCGCGACGCCGTGGCGGAACTCGGCGGCGATCCGGCCCGCGTCAATCCCCTGATTCCGGCGGTGCTGACGATCGACCACTCGGTCATCGTGGAGCACTATGATGAGCCGGACGCGGTGCAGGCCAACCTGGACATCGACTTCCGCCGCAATGGCGAACGCTACCGCTTCATCCGCTGGGCCGAGCAGAGCCTGGCGAATTTCAAGGTGATCCCGCCCGGCACCGGCATCATCCACCAGATGAACATGGAAGCGGTGGCCGAAGTCGTATGCGCGGCGCGCACCGCCGACGGACAGGCCCTGCTGCATCCGGACGATATGGTGGCCACCGACAGCCACACGCCGATGATCAACGGTATCGGCGTGCTGGCCTGGGGCATAGGCGGCCTGGAAAGCCAGGCCGCCCTGCTGGGCGAGCCGGTGCCCATTGCCTACCCGGAAGTCGTCGGCGTGCGGCTGAGCAACCGTTTGCCGGCCGGCGTCACCGCCACCGACCTGGCGCTTACCCTGGCCGAAATCCTGCGTGCCCATGGGGTGGTCGGCAAATTCGTCGAATTCTGCGGCCCAGGATTGTCGACATTGGGCTGGGCAGCCCGCGCCACCGTCGCCAATATGGCTCCCGAGTACGGCGCCACGGTGATGTTCTTTCCTTTCGACGACGAAGCCATGCGCTTTCTGGAACTGTCCGGGCGCGACCGGGCGCAGCGCGATCGCGTACGGGCCTGCCTGCAGGCCCAGGGCTTGTGGCGGCGCGACGATATGCCCGAACCGCGCTTCGACACCGTCATCCCGCTCGACCTGGCGGCGGTGCGGCGCAGCGTCGCCGGACCGCATCAGCCGCATGAACGCCAGCCGCTGGCCCGCGCCGGCGCGTCCTTCACCGAACGCCTGGGGCTGGACGCGGAGGGCCCGGTGCCGGCGGACCGTCCGGTGGACGGCGCCGTGCTGGTGGCGGCGATCACCAGTTGCACCAACACCGCCAATCCGCTGCTGATGCTCCAGGCCGGCCTGCTGGCCCGCCGCGCGCGCGAACGGGGCCTGCGGCGCAAGCCCTGGGTCAAGACCTCGCTGTCGCCCGGCTCGCGCACCGTGGGCGATTACCTGGCCGAAGCCGGATTGCTGCGGGACCTGGAAGGACTGGGTTTCGGCCTGGTCGGCTTCGGCTGCATGACCTGTATCGGCAACTCCGGCAGCCTGGCGGCCGCCGCCGAGGCCGCGGTGGACCAGGGCCTGCGCGGCGTCGCCGTGCTATCGGGCAACCGGAATTTCGAAGGCCGCGTCAATCCGCGGCTGCCGGCGGGCTATCTTGCCTCGCCGGCGCTGGTGATCGCCTATGCCATCGCCGGCAATATCCGCGTCGACCTGGAACACGAGCCGCTGGGCGTGGATGCCTCGGGCCGGGCGGTCTGGCTGCGCGACCTGCTGCCCGGCGACGAAGAGGTCGCCGCGCTCGCCGCGCAGGTGCTGCGGCCCCGGCTGTTCCAGGAACGCGCCGCCACCCTATGGGCCGGGACGCCGCAATGGCGGGCGCTGTCCGCGCCGTCCAGCGTGCGCTACGGCTGGGAGCCGGATTCCACCTATCTGCGCCGGCCGCGCTACCTGGAATCGGTCGCGCCCACGGCGCCGCCGCTGGCCGCGCTGCGGGACGCGCGCGCGCTGATGGTGTTCGGCGACAACGTGACGACCGATCATATTTCGCCGGCCGGCACCATACCGGCCGCCAGCGCCGCCGGCCAATGGCTGCTGGCGCGCGGCGAGGCGCCGGAAGACCTGAACCAATATTCCACCCGCCGCAGCAATCACGAAGTCATGCTGCGCGGCGCGTACACCAACAAGGCCGTCCGCAACCGGCTGGTCGGCACCGAAGGCGGCGCGGGCGCCTGGGCCTGGGATGCCGACCGGCGCGAGGTACTGCCGGTCTACGACGCGGCCGCCAGCTATGCCGCACGCGGGATTCCGCTGCTGGTCTTCGCCGGCTGGAACTACGGCGCCGGATCCAGCCGCGATTGGGCGGCCAAGGCGCAGGCACTGCTGGGCGTGCGCGCGGTCGTGGCGCGCAGTTTTGAGCGCATCCACCGCAGCAACCTGATCGGCATGGGCGTGCTACCGCTGGTCTTCATCGGCGCGGACCACGCGGAATCGCTGGAGCTGGACGGCAGCGAAACCTTCGACCTGCTGGGGCTGGACGGCCTGACGGTGGGCGACAACACACTGGCGCTGCGCATGCACCGCGCCGACGGGACGCGCCGTGAATTGCATGTGTCCCTGCGCCTGGATGCGGAACAGGAAGTTCGCTACCTCGCGCACGGTGGCGTGCTGCCTTACGTGGTGCGCAAGATGGCCTTCCCCGGCGAGGCGCGCGCATGAAGGCCGATGTCTACGTGGGCTGCCGTACCTCCCGCGAACGCAACGCGCGCGGCCGCGGCATCACGGCCTGGCATCGCGACGCATCGACGGGGGCTCTGAGCCTGGTGCAGGAAGTCGACGGCCTGGTGAATCCTTCCTACCTGGCACTCGGTCCCGGCGGGCGGGTGCTCTATGCCGTGCATGGGGACACCAGCGACATCAGCGCCTTCCGCATCGATCCGGACAGCGGCCGCCTGAGCCCGCTGAACCGGCGCGGCACGGAAGGCCGCAATCCGGTGCATCTGGCGCTGGCGCCCGACGGCCGCCACATCATCGTATCGAATCACCTGAGCGGCACCCTGGCCGTACTGCCGCTGGCGGAGGACGGCGCGCTGCTGCCCGTCAGCCAGCAAGTACCGCTGCCGGGCGAGCGCGGACCGCACCGCGTCGAACAGCAGCACGCCAAGCCGCACTTCAATCCCTTCGATCCGGCCGGACGCCACGTCATCGTGCCGGACAAAGGCCTGGACCGGATTTTCAGCTTCGTCTTTCGCGACGGCCGCCTCACGCCGGAACCCCGCGCCGTCGTGGCGGCGCGTGAAGGCGCCGGACCGCGACATATCGCCTTCCACCCGCGCGCGCCTTACGCCTATGCGGTCAACGAACTGGACAGCACGGTCACCGCCTATCGCCATGACGCCGCCACCGGCGCGCTGGCACCCTTCCAGGTATTGCCCTCCTTGCCTGACAGTTGCACCGGCAACAGCCGCGCCGCGGCGATCGTGGTCGATGCGGGCGGCCGCTTCGTATACGCCTCCAACCGGGGGGACGACAGCATCGCCTTGTTCGCCGTCGACGGCGCCAGCGGCCGCCTGCGCTTCGTGCGCGCGTATGCCAGCGGCGGACGCACCCCGCGCTTTTTCACCCTGGATCCCACCGGGCGCTTTCTGTATGCCGCCAACGAAGACAGCGACACCATCGTCGCCTTCCACGTCGATGCGGGCAGCGGCGAACTGGCACGGGCCTGCACGGCCGCCGAAACCGGCAGTCCGGTATGCATGGTATTTCGCGCCCCGATCGCGCCCTGACTATTGATTACGCCTTGAACGCGCCCGAGAGCGCGCCGCCTGCCACGGCCTCGATGCAAGACACGACGAGCGCCCGATGTGAACACCAACCGTGAGGAGACCACGATGACATCCCCGACCCTACGCCTGCGCGCCGCGCTGGGCATCGCCGCCGCGCTCGCGCTGGCTCCGTTCAGCGGCCATGCCGCCGATAGCTATCCGTCCATGCCCGTGCGCCTGATCGTGCCCTACACCGCCGGCGGCGGCGTGGACCTGATCGCGCGCCTGATGGCCGAACGCCTGCACGATACGCTGGGCCAATCCATCATCGTGGAGAACAAGCCCGGCGCCAGCGGCATGATCGGCGCCAACTACGTGGCCAAGGCCAAGCCCGACGGCTACACCATCCTCTTGTCGGCAGCCGGCGAGATCGTGGTGAACCCTTCCCTGTACAAGGAAAAAATGATGTTCGACCCCGCGCGCGAGCTGGCCTCGGTGACGCTGGTCGCGCGCATTCCCAATGTACTGGTGGTGAATCCGTCGGTGCCGGCGAAGAACACCGCTGAATTGCTGGCGTATGCGAAGTCGCAGCCGGGCAAGCTGACGTTTTCGTCCAGCGGCATCGGCAACCTCCAGCACGTGTGCGGCGAACTGCTGGATCGCATGGCGGGTGTCGATATCCGCCACATCCCGTACAAAGGCGCGGCGCAGCAAATCGCCGACGTCGTTGCCCGGCACGTCACCATGACCTTCACCAGCGTGGCCGCCGCCATGCCATTCATCAAGAGCGGGCAGGTCCGCCCCATCGCCGTGACTTCCGCCCATCGCGTCGAAGCGCTGCCGGATGTGCCGGCGCTGACGGAAACGCCGCAACTGGCCGGCTACGAAGTCGTGAACTGGTTCGGCCTGTTCGCCCCCGGTGCCACACCCGCGCCCATCCTGGACAAGCTGAACCAGGCCGCGCTCGCGGCGATGCGCGACCCGCGCTTGTTGCAGGCCCTGAAGGACCAGGGCGCGGAGCCCGCCCCCTCGTCGCGACAGGATTTCGACGCCTTCCGCCGCGCGGAAACGGCGAAGTTCGCCAAGGTGATCGAGCAAACCCACATCACGCTGCAGGAATAGCGCCGGCGCCGGCTTGCATGCGTGCGCCGAAGGACTTTCCCGGTGGACGCGGCAGGGGTACGCCGCCCGGCAGCCCTACGTGTTTTCGGCCAGCCACTGTTCCAGCTTTTCCAGCCAGATCGCGTCCACCCGCCTGGCGTTGCCGTCGGAATGGCCGGCGGCGTGCGGCGTGGCGATGACGTTGGGCATGTGCCAGAGCGGCGAGGCCGCATCCAGCGGTTCGTGCTCGTAGACATCCAGATAGGCGCCGCCCAGATGCCCTGACCGCAAGGCGGCGATCAGGTCCGCTTCCACGACGACTTCGCCGCGCGCCACATTGACCAGATGCGCGCCCTTGGGCAGGGCGGCGAGCGCGCGCGCATCGATCAGCCCGCGCGTGCGATCGCTGAGCGGGCAGGCCAGGATCAGCCAGTCCGCGCGCGGCAACAGCGTGCCGATATCCTCGAAGGCCACGGTCTGCGTGTCGGCGTCGACCGGTTCCGCGCTGCTGCGTACCACCGCGATCCGCAATCCCAGCAGGCGCAGCACGGCGCCCAGGCGCTGCCCGATGCTTCCCCAGCCGACGATCACCGCGACCTGGCCGGCCAGGTCGCGCGGCACGGTCAGTTCCGTCGCCTTCAGCCAGCGGCCCTGGCGCTGCGCATCCATCAGGACGTGCATGCGGCGGTTCAGGGCCAGCAGGCCGGCCAGCGCGGTTTGCATGACGGGCTCGGAATTGGCGCCGGCCGACGCGCTGACCGTGACGCCGCGCGCCTTCAGCTCGGGAAATATCGGCCTGTCCAAACCCGCGGAATGCACGTGCACCCAGCGCAGGCCCGGCGATGCCCGCAGCGACTCGTAGAAGGCCTCCAGGGACTCCGTCACCTGGTGCTTGGTGGAAGCGCCCGTGACGTCGCGCGAGATGAACGCGACATCGATGTCGGCATGCGCGTGACCGAGCGTGGGCTCGGCAAGGCGCAACTCGTATGGGCGGCCATTCATGACCCGCGCGATGGGCTCGCGCAGGCGGTCGGCGGTATTGCGGGAAAGCAAGATACGTATCGTCATGATGACTAGTGTTATGGCACCTATCGTTACCTGGAAGGGCTCCCCATCCGCCTATCCTTACGCCGGCTGCGGAGCGACCGCGTCGATCACGCCGAGCCGCGCGCGCGGCTGTCGGCAACAGGCTGCGCCGCGGCTACGGGCGCCGTCATTATCGCGCGAACCCGGCGGGACGCCGGAGCGCCGGACGGTGCAAGGCCATACAGACAGGAGTAATAGCGATGAAGATACGCAACCATGCTGGCGCGGCGGTGCTCGCGGGCATGCTGATGACGGGGTTCGGCGCGCCCGCGCTGGCCCAGGGGCTGGACCTCAAGGGCGCGCTGGGCGGCCTGGGTGGATTGGGCGGGGGATCGGGCGCGGACGCCAGCGCGCTGAGTGCCGGCAGCCTGGGCAACGCCGCCGGCATCCTGGAATACTGCATCAAGAACAAGTATTTGCCCGATGGCAGCGCCTCGTCGCTGAAGGACCAGTTGATGAGCAAGCTGGGCGGCAGCACCGGCCAGGCCCCGCAGAAAGACAGCGGTTATCTGTCCGGCGCGAAGGGCATCCTGCAAACCGGTACGGGCAATAGCGTCGACCTGGGTGGCAGCGGCCTGAAAGCCGCCATGGCCGAACAGGCCTGCGACGCGGTCATGCAGCAGGCCAAATCCTTCCTGTAGCAAGCGCGGCTGCCTTGCCCTCGGGGAAGGCGACGGCGTGATGCCATGCCATCCGCCAGCATCGGCGCTCACCGCGCCATCCACGCCGGCAACGACGCCGCGCCCCAGCGCCGCCGTCAACGCCCGTGAGTCAGTTCCTTGCCCGCGCCGCGCGGCATGCGCGCGGTAACCGGGATGGAAGCGGCGGAAAACAATCCCAGTACCAGGAATGCGGGCCAGAAGTCCGTCCAGACGATTTGCGCATGGCCTTGCGCATAATGGGAAAGTTGCAACACGATGCCCGCCACCGTCACGCCCAGCCCCAGCGACATCTGCTGGATCACGCTGGCCACGCTGGTCGCGCGGCCGACGTCGGCGCTATCGATCTCCGCATAGGCCAGCGCATTCAGCGCCGTGAATTGCAGGGACGGGAAAATCCCGCCGAACAGGACGATCACCCAGATCGTCACGCGCGACATCTCCGGATGAAAAATGCCATAGCTGGCAAGCGCCACGCCCGATAAGGCGGCGTTGACCATCAGCACGGGCCGGAAACCGAAGCGCCGCAGCAGCGGCTGCGCCATCGTCTTCATGAACAGCGCGCCGAATGCCGAGGCGCAGGTAATCATGCCCGCCTCGAACGGCGTCATGCCCAGCCCTTCCTGCAGGGCCAGCGGCAGCAGGAAAGGCACGGCGCCCAGGCCGATGCGAAACAGCGAGCCGCCCAGCACGCTCGTGTGGAAGGTGGGAATGCGCAGGAAGCGCAGATCCAGCAAGGGGTTGCGTACCTTGCGCGCATACAGCACGTACAGCCCGGAGAACAGCAGCCCCAGCACGCACATCGCCGCCGTCGCGCGATCGCTGACCACATCGCTGCCGACCAGGGACATCCCCAGCATGAACAGCGAGGCGCCACCCGCGGACAGCACGAACCCCGGCCAATCCAGGTGGCCGGGCTCGGTATCGCGCACATCGTCGATGTGCCGGTTCGTCAGGTAGATGCCCAGCAGGCCGATGGGCACGTTGATGAAGAACATCAGGCGCCAATGCAGATACGTCGTGATGAAGCCGCCCAGCAAAGGCCCGACGACGGGCCCCAGCAGGGCCGGTACCGTCAGGTAATTGACGGCGCGCACGAAGTCGGCGCGGGCCACCGAACGAAAGATGATGATGCGCCCGACCGGCACCATCATGGCGCCGCCCACGCCCTGCACGAAGCGCGCCAGCACGAAGGTGAACAAAGAGTTGGAGGCCGCGCACAGCAGCGAACCGACGACGAACACGCCGATGGCGGCGCGGAACACGGTGCGTGGGCCGAAGCGGTCCGCGACCCACCCGCAGATCGGGATAAAGACACCGAGGCCGACGACATAGCTGGTCACGGCCAGCTTCAAGGTAATGGGATCCTGGCCCAGGTCACGCGCCAGCGACGGGAGCGCGGTCACCAGTACGGTCGCGTCGACGTTCTCCATGAACAACGCGCAAGCCACGATAAGCGGGACAATGAATGCACCGAGGGCGAGCGGCATGGCGGAAGAACGCTGGCGAGTCTGCGATGGGGCGAGATTATGACATCCCCGCTCGCGCCTTTCGTTCAGGATACGGTCAGCATGGCGCCGGCCTCACGCGCCGGTGTGCGCGGCGCGGTGCAAATGGTCGCGCGTGTAGGGCGTGTTCTGCCCCGACAGGGCCAGCGCCAGTGCAATCACGACATCGTGCGTGCGCACCTTGGGCGCGACGGAATAGCTGGCCATCGTCGACAGCAGGAAGGCCAGCGCGACGGCGCCCAGGCGCAGGCCCAGCCGTCCCACGGGCCAGCGCGCCAGCACCACCCCCGACACCGCCGCGCCCACCGCCAGGCCCGATATCACTTCGGAAACGGAATGCGCGCCCAGCACCAGGCGCGAGACCCCGATCAGGAGCGCGAACAGCGCGCCCGCGCAGGTCAGCAGCATGGCCACGCGGCGCGAGTGGCGGTTGCCGATCGCATAGCCCAGCACCGGATACACCGCCGCCGACACCATGGAATGGCCGCTGAACCCGGTGAAGTCGATGGCGGCCCAGCCTATGCCCCACCCCAGGAAGGCCAGCTTGGACACCAGCACCACGGTGCCGGCGATCGCCAGCGCCCACAGCCAATGGAACACCGGCGGACGTTCGGACATCGCGACGAACGCCATCGCGACCAGCGCGGCCGGCAAGACCAGGCGGGACTCGCCCATGGCGGACACCGCCATCCAGAAACCATGCATGCATCACCTTCGGTTCAACTCTCGTCGGCCAGCGCCCCGCGCCTACCATCCGGCCTTGTAGCGCGCATACAGCGCGATCACGTCGCGCACGTACTGCTGGGTTTCCGCATAGGGCGGAATGCCGTCGTACTTCTGCACCGCGCCCTGGCCCGCATTGTAGGCGGCCAGCGCCAGGTCCAGGCGGCCCGGATACTGGTCGATCAGGCTGCGCAGATGCCGCGAACCCGCGCGCACATTGGTGGCGGGATCCACCAGGGCGCGTTCGACGTCCGGATCGCTCAGCAGCGCCGCCGCGGTATCGGGCATCAGCTGCATCAATCCCAGCGCGCCTTTCGGCGACCTGGCGTCCTTGCGGAACCCCGATTCCACGGCGATCACCGCGCCCAGCAGCGCGCTGTCCAGTCCGTAGTCGGCCGCCGCCTTGGCGATCACGCCGCGATAGTCCTCCAGCCCGCGATGCGTGCTCAGCGCCACCACCCGCGCGTCATCGGCGCGCGCCACGGCGGCCGCGGCCGGCGCGCCGGCGGACCCGCCCACCAGCACCCGTCGCGCACAACCCGGACAGCGGACCGCGGCGCGCGCCTGCGCCCGCTTGTAGTACTTGCCCATGCCCTTGTCGACCGTCATGTTGCGCCAGACGCCAAACGGATCCTTGTAGCGGTAGGTCTCACCCGCCCGGGCCTGCCCGCCGCCGGCCAGCAGCGCCAGGCAAGCGGCCAAAGCGGCCATGAAAAGCCATCGTCGCCCATCGTTTCCCTCGGTGGTTCGCCATTGTGTCCTCATGGTCGTTGTGCTTGTGCGGCGGCACGCCGCGCAGCCACGGCCCCTGCGGCGCTGTCGCGCCGCCACGTCTCTGCCCCGGCCCTCGATATTGGGGCAAGGGCCGGCGCCCTGTCTCCCGCCTCGACGCATTACCGCATCGGGCGTAGGCCTCATGCGCATGGACGGCCCCGCCGTCCGATGCGACCCCTGCCACGGCATCACGCCCGGCGCATAAAGCCTACGTCGCGCGTACCGAAATTCCGCAGATGCGGGAACACGTCGTCCAGGGCGCCGGCATCGGCGCCGAACCATGCGCCCAGGGTGGCGCCGAACTCTTCCACCGAGGTGCGCGGCAGCAGCCGCCCATGATCCACATATCCCGGCCCCTGGATATCCCAGTCGGGCTGCGTGCCGTAGAAGCGGCCGCCGCGCACGGCGCCGCCCAGCACGAAATGATGTCCGCCCCAGCCGTGATCGGACCCATCGCCGTTCGATACCAGCGTGCGGCCGAATTCCGACGCGGTGAACGTCGTCACGCGGTCGCCCAGGCCCAGGCCGTCCATGGCTTGCTGGAACTGCGCCAGCGCGCCGCCCAGCTCCGCCAGCAGGCCGGGATGCGTGCCGTTCAGCCCGTCGTGGTTGTCGTAGCCGTTCTGCGAGACGAAAAACACCTGCCGCTTCACGCCCAGCTCGCGCCGCGCCGCGATCATGCGCGCGACGATCTTCAGCTGCGCGCCCAGCGGCGTGCCGAAGTCGCCGCGCACATCCACACCCTCCAGCGCCGCTCCCAGCTGCGCATCGGCGCGGATCGAACGCGCCAGGGTGGCGGCGATCTGCTGCTGGAAAAGATGCGGTCCCGGCTGGGTCAGCAGCGAGCGCAACAGATCCGTGCAGGCGGTCGATCCATAGGTGTCCCGCCGCAGCAGCTCGATGGGTGTCGATCCGGCCGGGCTGACGCGATACGCGGACACATGGCTGCCGGACAGCAACAGCGCGGTGCCGCCCGCGGTCACGTTCGCGAACGTGCTGTTGCCGTTGCCCGCGGCGAACAGGTCGGCCAGGCGCCCTCCCCAGCCCGACGCCGCGCCCTCCGGCGCCAGGCCCTGCCAGTACGACTGCTGATCGTTGTGCGAGAACAGCTTGGGCGGCATGGGCACCTTGCCGCCGATGTACTCGGCCTTGGTCGTCGGCACCACCATCGGCCCCACATTCAGCTGTACCGCCAGCGCCTCGCGCTCGAACCAGGGCTTCAGGGGCGCAAGCGTCGGCGCCAGCGCATAGACGCGCCCGCCCGCACCGGCCTCGCGGGGGCGCAGCACCGTGCCGTCCAGCTTGTCGCGCGCCAGCGCGATGTCGGCACGGATGCGGAAGTAGCGCGCATGGCTTTCCGCATCGTAAGGCACCACGGTGTTATAGGGATCGTTGCCGCCATACAGGAACACGCATACCAGGGCCTTGTAGTCCTCGGCCCCCTGCGCCACGGGCGCGGCGGCCTGCGCCGCCGCTTCGCCCGCCGCCGCCAGTTTCAGTGCCAGCGGCATCGCGGCGCCCGCCACGCCGACCGCGCCGATGGCCGAGACGCGCCGCACGAACTCGCGTCGGGAGGGGGATTCCTTCATGGCTGCTCCGCGGGGAAAATAGGCACATCGCGCGGCAAGGAAATCATCGCTGCACCAGGTAGTCGGGTGTCGCGACCACCAGCGTGATCGCGGCGCGCACGCGGTCGCGCGGCCGTTCGGCGGGGATGGTGGCGACGGCGCGCGCGATTGCCTTCGCGGTCTCCCGATCGAAGACATCGCCGGCCAGCAGCAGCACGATACGGTCGACCAGCGCTTGCGTATCGCCGGCCACCGCGATTTCGGCGGCGTAGGAAGTCTGCAGGTCTTCCCAGCCGCGATCGACATAAACCGCCACGAAATTCAGATAGCCGGCCACGCTGGTCTCGTCGGTGATCTGCAGCTCGGGGGCCACCATGCCGCGTTGCGCGACGGCGCTGCCGGGCGGCGTATAGCGCGGCCGGAAGAAATTGAACACCGAGGCCGACCGCATCGGGCTTTGCGCCAGCCGTATCGTGTTGTCGGTGGTATCGGGCATGGCCCACTTGCCGTTGACCGACGTCGCGCCGAAGGCCCGCGCCCAGGCGGCGAAGCGGACGATGGGCTCGCGCACCTTGCCCCAGGTGGGCGAGCCCAGGTCGGGGAAACGCGCCTCCGGATCCAGCAGGATCGCCCGGACAACCGCGCGCAGATTGCCGCGCCGCCCGCGGCCGTCGTCGTCGAATACCGCCGCGACACGGCCCACATAGGCGGGACTGGGATTGCTGGTCACCAGGCGCTGGATCAACTGCGTGCCGACGAAGGGGCCCACGTTGGGATGGGCGCACAGGACGTCCAGGGCCTTGTTCATCGATGCCACGCCACCCGTTCCGGCGGGAATCACGGCACCCAGGAAACGCTTTTCCGACATGGAGTGCAGGGTGGGATTCAGGGCCATGGGGCGCCGATGAAAGGCGACGTGCTCCTCGCTGCCGTTCAGGTCCCAGCCGGTGAATACCTTGGCCAGACCCCGCACGTCGTCGTTGGTATAGGTTTCGACAGGTTTGCCGTTGGACAGCTTCAAGGTGCCGTCGGGGTTCAGTTCATACAGGCCGATGGTGAACAGCTGCATGACTTCGCGTGCGTAGTTCTCGTCCGGTTCCCGTCCGGTGCGCAGGTCTTCCTTTCGGTTGCCGCGATAGGTCAGCATGCAGCCCATCGACAGGTTCAGCGTGACGGCGCCCAGCAGCCCGCGGAAATCGCCCAGGCCGTGCCCGGCCAGGATGTCCATGAACGACGCCGCGCCGAACAGCGGCCAATTGGCGGTGATGGCCGATACCCCCACCACGAAGATTTCCGACAGCGCGAACGCGGTGCGGGTGCGGACCTGATCCGGCGCGGAAATGAATTTGCGCCACAGGGTCGATTCCAGCGGGGCATTCAGGCCATTGCCCTTGTTCTCGGCGTTGTCCGCGCGGATGGACAACAGCCAATCGAAATGGGCCTGCGACGGCGGCATGTCCAGCTGCTCGTCCAGCCAGGCGCCATACCCCATGCGCACCACGCGGTCGATCTCGGCCGGGGTGGGGCCGAACGTGGCCTGGGCCAGGAACCTGGATGCCTGGCCGGGCGTGGGACGGGGATAGTCATCGCCCAGGGTGGCGGGATCCGCGCGCGGCGGACGGGAGGTCGTCACGGACATGGCGGCATGAAGACTGCGACCCGCCTACCTTAGACGCATCGCAGCATGCCTTCAATTCGCGCGCTTGGCGTAGGCGCGCGCCTCGTTCTAGGACATAGGCATTAATCCCTTGTGCCTTCCATTGGCGTAGACGACTGTCGTTTACGCCCGGACAGCAGTCGGGTCGGAAAACGGAGTCATCGAGCTCGGCCCTCCGCTTGCACCGGGGCGATGGTCTCGGGCCAAAGCAGCGAGCGGTGAATCTGCGCGCCTGCCATGGCGCCATTGCCCACGGCCAACGAGACCGAATGGGGTGCCCGCGCGACGTCGCCGCAGGCAAATACGCCAGTCACCGAGGTCTTGCTCTCGGCATCGGTGCGAACCTGGCTGCCCATGGGCGTCTCTTCCAGCGCGCAGCCCATCGCTTCGGCCAGGGAACTGGAAGGAGTGGTGCGCGTCGCTGTGAACAGGCCAGCAAATCGAAGTAGACGCCCGTCGGCCATGACTACGTCGGCATGCTCCTCGATTCTGTCGATGGGCACCTCCTCGATCGTCACGCCCCGGCGCTCCAACGCGGACCTGGCCTCTTGGCTCAGATCCACGGCGCGGTTGGCGAGCAAGGTCACACTGCCCCAATCGGTCAGCAGTTCGGCCTGGTGGATGGACATCGGGCTGGCGCCGACGATGCCGATGCCGCCCTGGCCGAGTTCGTAGCCATGGCAGTACGGGCAGTGGAAGACCGACTTTCCCCACCGCTCGGCGAGTCCGTCGACAGCAGGAAGCTGGTCGGCGACGCCAGTAGCCAACAGGATGCGGCGGCCTCGGTGCGATCCGCTGCCGGATGTCGTGACCGTGAATCCATCCGCCTGCCCTGTGACGCCTTCGACCCGCCCTTCGAGCCAGGTCAGCGTTGAGTAGGCTTCGAGTTGGCGGCGCGCGTTCGCCGCGATCTCGCCGGGGGGTACGCCATCCTGGCCGAGAAAACCATGCGAATGGCTGGTGAAACGGTTGCGCCGCTCGCCTGCATCGATCACCAGCACGGCCCGGCGCGCCCGCACCAGTTGCAGGGCCGCTGCCATCCCCGCATAGCTCCCGCCGATGACGATAACGTCGTAGCGCATGGTCAACTCCTCTTGTGTCGTGCGGCGGCATGTCGGCGCGCGAAGTCGCCAGCCAGATCGGCAAGGGTGATTTCCGAGAACCGCGTCAGCAGCAGCGCCTCGGCTTCGGCAAACGTGCCTTCGAGCGCGGCATTGACCGCCTGCTCGACCAGGCACTCCGGGGTTTCGTTGCGGTTGCCGATGGCAAATATGGCCGGCTCGCCCAGCGCTTCGTGCAACTGGCGCAGGGTGACGCAGCCCAGGTCGGCATGGATGCGCCACCCACCCGCGTGGCCTCGATCCGAAGTCACGATGCCCGCTTCTCGCAGATAACCCATGGTGCGCCGGACGACGACTGGGTTGGTACCCAGGCATTGCGCCAGGGTTTCCGAAGTGACGGGGCCCTCCTGCTCGGCCATGTGGAGCAGCGCATGCAGGACGGAAGATAGGCGGCTGTCGCGTTTCATGTAACTAATGATGTTTCATATTAGGTTGCCTGTCAAGGCATGGCGGCCTCGGAAGAGCGCCTATCGAGCTGCAGGCCTGACATTCAAGAAGTTGCTGACGACGACGCGGGCGAACGGGGCGAGGCACAAACCTTGCCGCCACGCCGCCCATCGGACTCATCCTTAGGGAGCAGGCATGGCGAACGAAGCAAGCCGTTACGCGCGCGCGGAGGTCCTGCGCATATTGGGGCAGTCGCTATGGACCTACCGCCGCCGCGCCGGAGCCGCGCTGGTGCTGCTGGTCGTGGCCAAGGCCTTCGCCGTCGCCGTACCGGTGGCCCTGAAGATGATCGTCGAACAGCTGAGCAAACCCGGGCCGGCGCTGATCCTGCCGGTCTTCCTGCTCATTGGCTACACGCTGCTGCGCTTCGCGGGTGGCCTGTTCACGGAACTGCGCGATATCGTGTTCTCCCCGGTCGCGCAGGCCACGGTGGCCGACTTCAATATGCGGATCTTCCAGCACCTGCACCGGCTGGGCGCCCGCTTCCATGCCAACCGGCAAACCGGCACCCTGGCGCGCGACGTCGAACGCGGCACCAACGGCATCGGTTTCCTGATGGGCACCGCCCTGTTCACGCTGCTGCCCACGCTGGTGGAGATCGGGTCGGTAGTGGCGATCCTGGTCAGCGCCTACAACCTCTGGTTCGCCGCCATCGTCGGCGCCACGTTCGTCATCTATGCCACCGTTACCTATGTGCTGACCAAGCGCAGGATCTTCTACCAGCGCATGATCAACGAGCTGGATTCGGCCGCCGGCGGACGCATGGTCGACAGCCTGCTCAACTACGAATCGGTCAAGGTGTACACCAGCGAGGCCGTCGAAGCGCGCCGCCTGCGCGAACTGCTGGACCGCTGGCGCGCCGTGGGCATCGATAACCAGCGCGCCCTGTCGACCCTGCACATCTCGCAGAGCGCCGTCATCGCGCTGGGCGTGGGCGCCGTCATGCTGCTGGCCGGAACCCAGGTAACCAGCCATGCGATGACGGTCGGGGATCTGGTCCTGGTCAATGCGTACATCATCCAGATATGCCTGCCCCTGAATACGCTGGGCCTGGTGTTCCGCCAGACGAAAGAAGCGATGATCAATGCCGAACAGGTCTGCGCGCTTCTGCGGCTGCCGCCCGAATCCGATCCCGGCGTGCCGCTGCTGCCTTTCGAGCCGACACGGGCGGAGCTGCGCTTCGAGAACGTCAACTTCTCGTACGAACCGGGCAGGCAGATATTGTGGGATATCAACCTGCATGTGGCGCCGGGCGGCACGCTGGCCGTCGTCGGCGGCAGCGGCTCGGGCAAATCCACGCTGGGGCGCCTGCTGTTTCGCTTCTACGAAGCGGACTCCGGGCGCGTGACCGTGGACGGCACGGACGTGCGGTCGGTCGACCCCACGACCCTGCGCCGCTATCTGGGCATCGTGCCCCAGGACACCATGCTATTCAACGACACCATCGCCTACAACATCGGATACGGCAGGCAGGGGGCGTCGATGGCGGACATCATCGAGGCGGCCAAGGGCGCTCGCCTGCATGACTTCGTGCAGAGCCTGCCGGCGCAGTACGACACGATCGTCGGCGAACGGGGCGTCAAGCTGTCCGGCGGCGAACGCCAGCGCATCGCGATCGCGCGCGCCATCCTGAAGAATCCGCCCATTCTGCTGTTCGACGAAGCCACATCGGCGCTGGATACGCGGACCGAACGGGCGATCCAGGCCGAACTGGACCGCATCGCGCAGGGGCGCACCACACTGATCATCGCGCATCGGCTGTCAACGGTGGTCAACGCCGACGAGATCGTCGTGCTCGAGCACGGACGTATCGTCGAACGCGGCAAGCACCAGGAGCTGCTGGACAGCCAGGGCATCTACGCCCAGATGTGGTCCCTGCAGCGGCAGCAAAGCGAACTGGAACGGGCGGGCACGCAGCGGTCCGCGCAGCCCGTCAATCTGGCGGCGCTGGTTGCCGGCGTGCTGGACGCAATACGCCAGGTCATCGATGAGAAGGGCATCACGCTCTATACGGAGCTGAGCATGGAGAACGCCCGCGTGACCGGCGACCCGGGCGTGCTGCAGCAGACGATATGGGATATGTGCCTGAACGCGATCGCCGCCACGCCCACGGGTGGCCGCATCGAGCTGAGCCTGCGACGCTCGCATGATGCCGCGCGGCTGGCCGTCACCGACGGCCGCCTGCCGCCCGCGGATGCCGCGGCATTGGCGATGGGCGAACAGATGAACGCCGTACTGGCGGACCGGCCGCCGCTGGACGTCATGCACGCGCGCACCGATATCGAGAAATTCGGCGGCCGTTTCGGCACCGACCTTTCCTCTTCAGGACCAGGCCGTACCTACTGGCTGGAGATGCCCATGCGCGCGGCCGCGACGCCCGCGTTGCCGCTGGTGGGACCGGTCCCGCCCGTATCGCTGCACGGTGCGCGCATATTCCTGGTGGACGATAGCGATGAGGAACGCGCGCGCGTCGGCGGCGCGCTGCAGGACGCCGGCGCGACGGTACGCCATTTCAAGAGCGGCACGGCCGTGCTCGACGCCTTGCGCGATACGCCGACCGATGCATGGCCCGATGCCCTGATATGCGACGTCACGCTCGACGACATGGACGGCTATGCCATGGTGGGCGCGGTGCGGCAACTCGAAGCCCAACGCGGCATCGGACTCGCGCAGCGCCTGCCGGCCATCGCGATCTCCGGACACTCCGCATCCGAGGGCAGATTGCGCGCGCTGATGGCCGGTTATCAGGTGCACTGCGCCCGCCCCGCCGATCCGCAATCGGTGATTCGCACCACGGCAAAGCTCATGAGTGAGAAGTTCCATCGCTTGTAAAGCGTACCGGGAAGACAGCGAAGAGCAGCCTTCTCATCCGAGAGCCGTTACACGAGAACCGTTACACGCGATGCGATATATCGGCACGGTGCTTGCAGTTCAAGGCTGCCCGAGCAGAGGATGAGTCAACACACCCGCGACACGCGCGGCAAGTGGCTAGGTTCTCGATTCAGCGGCCTGACACATCGACCGGTATGGAGAGAACTATGCGACGAATCGCCATCGTCAGTGAACACGCATCGCCGTTGGCGCTGGCCGGCAGCGTCGACAGCGGAGGACAGAACATCTATGTCGCGCAGATCGCGCGGCACTTCGCCCGCCAGGGCCATCTCGTCGATGTCTTCACGCGCGCGGATAGCAGGCACCTGCCCGCCGAGGTCGCATGGGAAGACGGGGTGCGGGTGATCCACGTTCCCGCGGGCCCGGCGCGGCATATCCCCAAGGAACAGCTGCTGCCCCACATGGCCGCCTTCGGCGATTTCCTGCTGCGCTATTTCTCCGGCCAGCCGCCGCGCTACGACATCGTGCATGCCAACTTCTTCATGTCGGCGCTGGCCGCGATGCCGGCCGCGCGCGCCTGCGGCATTCCGCTCGCGGTGACTTTCCATGCGCTTGGACGCGTCCGCCGCAAGTTCCAGAAAGAAGCCGATCTGTTCCCCGAGAGCCGCTTCGATATCGAGGACGACATCATCGCCCGCGCCGATCGCGTCATCGCGGAATGCCCGCAGGACAAGCAGGACATGATGGAGCTGTATGGCGCCGACCCCGGTCGCATATCGATCGTCCCGTGCGGCTACGATCCCGTCGAGATGCTGCCGATGGACCGGGCGCGCGCGCGGGCCGAGCTGGGGTGGAACGACAACCGATTCACGCTATTGCAACTGGGCCGCATGGTGCCGCGCAAGGGCGTGGACAACGTCATACGCGCCCTGGGCAGGCTGCGCCACCGGTACGGCGTGGATGCGCGATTATGCGTGGTCGGCGGCAATAGCGCGACGCCGTCGGAATCCGCGACGCCCGAACTGGCCAGGCTGCGCGCGGTCGCGCGCGAAGAAGGCGTGCTGCCGCATGTCGAGTTCACCGGCCGGCGCGATCGCCTGCAACTGCGCGCGTACTACTGCGCCAGCGATGTCTTCGTGACCACACCGTGGTACGAGCCCTTCGGCATCACGCCGCTGGAAGCCATGGCATGTGCCCGGCCGGTGGTCGGCGCCGATACCGGCGGCATCCGGTATTCGGTGCGCGACGGCGAAACGGGCTGGCTGGTACCCCCCAAGGACCCGGATGCCCTGGCCGATCGCCTGGCGCTGCTGGCAAACAACAGCCTGCTGCGCCATCGCATGGGCGAAGCGGGGCTGCAACGCGCGCGCCGCCACTTTACCTGGGACCGCGTCAGCCGCCAGCTGCTGGATATCTTCGAAGAAATCATGGCCCCGGCGACCCTGCCGGATGCCGTTCCCGCGCCCGTGGACACCGCGCGCGCCATTGCCTGAGGAGCAGCCTGAATGCGTGAAACCGATTCATTGTCACTGTCCGGCCGCGTGGCCATCGTTACCGGCGGCGGCAGCGGCCTGGGCAAGGCCATCTGCCAGGCCTTGGCGGAGGACGGCGTGCGCGTGGTGGTCGCGGACTACGACGAGCGCGCCGCGCAAGGCGTGGCGCAAGCGCTACCCGAAAAGCGCGGCGACGCCTTGCACCTGGATGTGGGCAACGAGGAACAGGTGCGCGATGCGCTGCGCCAGACCGCGGAAAGGCATGGCCGATTGGACATCCTGATCAACAACGCCGGCGTGGACGTCACCGCGCCGCTGGAAGAACTGCGGGTCGCCGATTGGGAGCGCGTGGTGCGCACCAACCTGACCGGCCCCTTCCTGATCTGCAAGTATGGCCTGGCCCACCTGAACAAGGGCGGCCACATCGTCAACATCGCATCCACCGCGGCGCGCCGCGCCTGGCCCAACGCATCCGTCTACCACGCGACCAAGTGGGGCTTGCTGGGCCTGTCGCATGCCCTGCACGCGGAACTTCGTCCCAAGGGGATCAAGGTATCGGCCGTCATCGCGGGCGGCATGCGCACGCCGTTCCTGCTGGACCGCTTCCCCGATATCGATACGGACACGCTGCAGGATCCCGCCAATGTGGCACGCACCGTCCGCTTCCTGCTTACCCAGCCCGCGGAAACCGTCATCCCGGAGGTCATGGTGCTACCCATGCGCGAGACCTCATGGCCATGATGAAGCCCGCGATCTTTCTCGACAAGGACGGCACCCTGCTGGACGATGTCCCTTACAACGTGGATCCCGCCCGGATGGCCTGGGCCCCGGGCGCGCGCGAAGGCATCGCGATGATGGGGCAGCTGGGCCATCCGCTGATCGTCATCAGCAACCAGCCCGGTGTCGCGCTCGGCCGCTTCGACGAAGCGGCGCTGACCGCGGTGCGGCGGCGCCTGAGCGTCATGTTCCGCAGCCAGGGCGCGCAGCTCGCGGGCTTCTACTACTGCCCGCACCATCCCCAGGGCACGCGCCCGGCCTATTCCGTGTCCTGCGTGTGCCGCAAGCCCATGCCGGGCCTGCTGCGGCGGGCAGCGGCCGATCACGGCGTAGACCTGCGCGCGTCCTGGTTCGTGGGCGACATCCTGAATGACGTCGAGGCCGGCACGCGCGCCGGCTGCCACACCGTGCTGCTGGACAACGGGCACGAGACCGAATGGCAACCGGGACGATGGCGCACGCCCGACGAGGTCGTGCCGGATCTGTTCATGGCCGCGCGCCTGATCGCGCGGAAACTGCGTCGCATCCCCATGCTGGGCAAGGAATCCGCATGACCGATCGCCTCTCTTCCACGGTAGCGACCCTGCCCGCTCCCAGCGCCCCGGATAACGCGCGGTCCGCCGCGACGGCGTCCGCGGCCTGGGACGAGGCGCGCAACATACTCTGCGTCCGCCTGGACAACATGGGCGACGTGCTGATGACGACACCCGCGCTGCGCGCCCTGAAGGATGCCCGGCCCGACCGCCGCCTTACGCTGCTGGCCTCGCGCGCCGGGGCCGCCATCGCGGCGCACGTGCCGGAGGTCGACGAAACGATCGTGTACGAGGCCGCATGGGTCAAGAACGCCGCGAGTCCGCCGGACACCTACCGCGCGACCGTCGAGCGGCTGCGCGGCGGCGGTTTCGACGCGGCCGTGATATTTACCGTCTACAGCCAGAGCGCGCTGCCCGCGGCCCTGATGTGCCACGCGGCCGGCATACCGCGGGTGCTCGCCTATAGCCGCGAGAACCCCTATCACCTGGTCAGCGATTGGGTGCGCGAAGTCGAACCCTTGCCGGAGCCGCGCCACGAGGTACAGCGGCAGCTCGACCTGGTGGCGACGGTAGGCGCGAGCACCCCGGACACGCGCCTTTCCTTCCGCGTCGCCGACGCCGACGGGCACGCGCTGGACGCGATACTGCGCGCGCGCGGCATTGCCCTGCCCCAGGGCTGGGTGCTGGCGCATTGCGGCGCGACCGCCGAGTCGCGCCGTTATCCAGCGACACTGTTCGCGCAGGCGATCGACATGCTGGCTGGCGCGGGCGTATGCGTGATGCTGACCGGCTCGCCGGACGAACGGGCACTGGTGGATGAAGTCGTGGCGCGCAGCTGCGACCCGGACAGGCTGGTGAACCTGGCGGGGGCGCTCACGCTGGGGCAGTTCGGCGCCCTGGTGGCGCGCGCCGGCCTGCTGGTATCGAACAACAGCGGGCCCGTCCATATCGCCGCGGCCCTGGGTACGCCCGTGGTGGACCTGTATGCATTGACCAACCCTCAGCACACGCCATGGCAGGTACCGCACCGGCTGCTGTACCGGGACGTGCCGTGCAAATACTGCTATCGCAGTGTCTGCCCGCTGGGTCACCACGCCTGCCTGAGCGCGGTCGACCCGGCGCAGGTAGCCCAGGCCGCCTTCGAATTGCTGGAGAGCCAGGCGCCGGCACGGCAGCCGATCATGATCGAGGCGGCGTAGACGCGGGCGGGCCGCGCGCCAGCGCGCAGGCACCCCGCGGCAGCGTCCGCATGCATCCGCAAGGAAAACAAGCGTCGAAAAGGACAACGTCATGTACACACTGGGCATCAACGCCGCGTTTCACGATTGCTCCGCCACGCTGGTCCGCGATGGCGAAGTGCTGGCGGCGGCGGAAGAGGAACGCTTCACCCGCGTCAAGCACGGCAAGCGGCCGGTGCCGTTCACGGCCTGGCAACTGCCGTATCACGCCATCGACTATTGCCTGGGCCATGCCGGGATCTCCCTGGCCGATGTGGACCATGTGGCCTATTCCTTCGACCCCACGTTGCTGGTCGGATTGCGCAGCCTGCCCGAAACCATTTCCCTCCCGCTGGAGCCGTCCCGCCAGCCGCGCGGCCCGGACGGACAATCGCCCTGGGACCCGCTGTTCCTGTCGTATATCGTCAATGCGCCGCGCCAGCTGATCGGCGGCGCGCCGCACTATCTGCGCAAGCGCTTCGAGGGCCTGACGCTGGAGCAGTTGCAAAGCCGCTGGCAATTCATCGAGCATCACCTTTCCCACGAGGCCAGCGCCTTCCTGGCGGCGCCCTGCGAGGAGTGCGCCGTGCTGACCATGGATGGCCGCGGCGAGCGCGCGACCACCAGCTACGGCCATTTCACGAACGGACGCTACCGCCGCCTGCGGCAGATCGATCTGCCGAATTCGCTGGGCCTGTTGTACGAGGACGTCACGGAGTACCTGGGCTTCCTGCGCTCGTCCGACGAGTACAAGGTCATGGCGCTGGCCTCCTACGGCAAGCCCGGGCACGTGGACGTGTTCCGTGACATCGTGCGCCTGGACAAGGAAGGCGGTTACGTCATCGAACCGGTGAATCTGGTCGCGCGCTTCGGGCCGGCGCGCAAGTACGGCGCGCCCTTCGAGGAGCGGCATATGGACATCGCGCATTCGCTGCAGAAAGTGCTGGAGGAAACCGCCCTGCACATGGCCCGCTGGCTGCACGAACAGACGGGCGCCCGGCATCTGAGCATGGCCGGCGGCGTCGCGCTGAATTGCGTCATGAATGCGCGCATCGCCGCGGAAAGCCCTTTCGAAACGGTATGGGTCCAGCCCGCGGCCGGCGATGCCGGCACATCGCTGGGCGCGGCCTTGTGGGTGGACTATGAACGGCGCGAGTCGCCGCCGCGCCACTGGACCATGCAGCACGCCTACCTGGGCCCCGAGTACGCCGACGACGAGATCGAACGCCTGCTTGACCGCTCGCGCCTCGCCTACCGGCGCCTGGACAATGTGGCGGAAGAAGCGGCCGAACTGCTGGCGCAGGAGAAGATCCTGGGCTGGTTCCAGGGGCGCATGGAATTCGGCCCGCGCGCGCTGGGCGCGCGTTCCATATTGGCATCGCCACTGGACACCGCCATGCAGGCCAGGCTGAACGGGCTGAAGGACCGCGAGGATTTTCGCCCGGTCGCCCCCGTCGTGATGGAGGAGCGCGCGCACGAGTGGTTCGACGCGCGCGGCGACGCCGGCATTTGCGCGCCGTTCATGCTGTTCGTCTACGACGTGCTGGCGCACCGCGAACGACAGATCCCGGCGGTCCGCCATATCGACGGCACCGCCCGCGTACAGACGGTGCGCCGCGACCAGCATGCCCTGTACTACGACCTGCTGGCCGCCTTCGAGCGGCGCACCGGCGTGCCGGTGCTGGTGAATACCTCTTTCAATACACGGGGCCTGCCCGTGGTATGCACGCCGCGCGATGCACTGGAATCGTTCTGGACTTCGCCGCTGGATGCGCTGGTGATCGGCAGCTATGTCGTCGAGAAACCGGTTTGAAGCACTTGGATCACGGAACAGGATGAATCGATGAGAGCCGAGTCCCGCCCCCGGATTTCCGTGGTGGTTCCCACCTACCGCCGGCCCGACCTGTTGCAGCGCTGCCTGGGCGCGCTGCTGCGCCAGACCTTGCCGGCGAACGACTACGAGATCATTGTTTGCGACGACGGCCCCAGCGAGGCGGCGCGCCGGACGGTAAGCCGGCTGACGCCCGTGGCCGGCGGACCGGCCCTACGCTACATCCCGGTAACCGCCACGCAAGGACCGGCGGGCGCGCGCAACGCCGGATGGCAACAGGCGCGGGCCGACGTCATCGCGTTCACCGACGACGATACAGTGCCCGATCCCACCTGGCTGGCCGCCGGCCTGGCCGCCCTCACGCCTGACGTGGACGCGCTATCGGGCCGTATCGTCATGCCGCTGCCGCCCCATCCCACCGACTACGAAATGGACGCCGCCCGGCTGCAGGACGCCGAGTTCGCCACCGCCAACGTGTTCCTGCGCCGCGAAGCGCTGGAAAAAGTCGGCGGCTTCGACCCGCGCTTCCGGCTGGCCTGGCGCGAGGATTCCGATCTGCACTTCTCGCTGATGGAACAGGGGCTGCGCATCGAGCGGGCACCCCAGGCCATCGTCGTGCATCCGATCCGCCCCGGCAGCTTCGGCGCCGGCATCGGCATGCAACGCAAGATCGTGTTCGACACGCTGCTTTACAAGAAACACCCGCGCCTGTACCGCGAACGCATCCGCCCGCACCCGCCGTGGTTCTACCTGTCCGTCACCGCCCTGCTGCTGCTGGCGCTGGCCACCCTGGCGGCCGGCCTGACGACCGCGGCGGTCGCCGCGCTGGCCGCCTGGGCGGCGCTGACCGGCTGGTTCAGCCTGCGCAGGCTGCGCGGGACGCGGCGCACGCCCGACCACATCGCCGAGGTCGTCATGACCTCCGCCGCGATCCCGCCGCTGTCGATTTTCTGGCGCATTGTCGGATCCCTGCGCTACCGGGCGGGGTTCCCATGATGGACGCGCTGTGGCATCCGCGGCCGCGCCGCATCGCGATATTCCGTGCCCTGCAACTGGGCGACATGCTGTGCGCGATCCCGGCCCTGCGCGCCCTGCGGCGGCATTGCCCGCAGGCGCACATCACCCTGATCGGGCTGGACAACGCCGGCCCCTTCGCGCGCCGCTTCCATCGCTATATCGACGAGCTGCTGCCCTTTCCCGGCATTCCGGAATTTCCGGAGCAAACCGCGCGTCCCGACGCCCTGCCGGCTTTCTATCGCGAGGCCCGCGCGCGGCGCTTCGACCTGGCGCTGCAAATGCACGGCAGCGGGACCTTGTCCCTGCCCATCGTGCGCGCGCTGGGCGCCGAAGCCCACGCCGGCTTCGTGCCGCACCCGCCCATGGCGCACCCAGGCCGCCTGATGCCTTGGCCCGACGATCTTCCCGAGCCTCGGCGCTACACGGCCCTGATGCGTTTCCTGGGCGTGCCGGTGGACAGCGACGCGCTGGAGCTGCCGCTGTCGCCGGAAGACCGCGACGAAGCCTGCCAGCTGGCGGCGCGATACGGATTCGAGCCGGAGCGCACCCTCTTCATCCATCCCGGCGCGCGCCTGCGTTCGCGCCGCTGGCCGGCCGAACGGTATGCGCGCATCGCGGCGGCCTTGTCGGGCCAGGGATGGCGGATCGCCGTCACGGGCAGCGACAGCGAAGCCGCCCTGACGGCGCCGGTGGTCGATGCGGCCGGTCCGGCCGCCATCGACTTGACCGGCCGCACGTCGCTGGGCGGACTGGCGGCCTTGCTCGCGCGCGCGCCCATGCTGGTATGCAACGACACCGGCGTATCCCATATCGCCGCCGCGACGGGCACGCCCAGCGTCGTGGTGGCCTGCGGCAGCGATACCCGCCGCTGGGCGCCGCTGGATCGCGCCCGCCATGTCGTCATCGCGGACTATCCACCCTGCCGCCCCTGCGCCTATGACGAATGTCCGATCGGCCATGTCTGCGCGTCCAACGTGTCGGTCGACACCGTGCTGCGCGCCATCGCCGCGAAGCTGGAGGATGGCCGTCGCGCAGCCTGCGCCGCGCGGGCGGCCGCCGGCGGGCCCGCGCATGCCACGGAAGAAGGGAACAGACATGCCGCCTAGCGCAATCGCATCGCGTCCGCTGCGCGTTCTGACCTGGCACGTGCACGGCAACTACCTGTATTCGCTGACCCGCGTCCCGCACGAATTCCTGATTCCGGTACGCGAGGGAAACCCGCCGGGCTACGGCGCGCTGGGCAATCGGATTCCCTGGGGTCCCCATGTACGCGAAGTGGCGGCCGACGCGCTGCGCGAGCTCGATTTCGATTGTGTCGTCTACCAGTCGCGCGCCACTTACGAGGAACGCGAACGGCTCCTGTCACCCAGGCAACTCGCGCTTCCCTGTGCCTATATCGAACATGACCCGCCGCTTCCGCATCCCACCGATACCGCGCACGGGTTCGAGCACGAGCGCGGCATCCTGGTCCACGTCACGCACTACAACCGCGCTGCCTGGAACAACGGCCGCATGCGTACCGCCGTTATCGAGCACGGCGTCCCCATGCCGCGGCCGGCGTCGGAACAGGCGCGCGTGGCGCGCGGTATCGCCGTGATCAATCATCTGCGCCGGCGCGGCCGGCGCATGGGCGCCGACCTGTTCGAGCAGGCCCGCGAGCGGGTGCCGCTGGACCTGATCGGAATGGATTCGGAATCCATGGGCGGCCTGGGCGAGATACCCAACATGGAAGTCGGCCCATTCGTCTCGCGCTACCGCTTTTTCTACAGCCCCATCCGCTATACCAGCCTGGGGCTCGCATTGATAGAAGCCATGATGGCGGGCCTGCCCGTGGTCGGCTTCGCCGCAACCGAACTCGCCCGCGTCATCGTCAATGGACGCAACGGCTATATCGATACGGATCCGGACCGCCTCGTCGACGCGATGAAAGCGCTGATAGACGACCCGCGCCTGGCGGCCACCTGGGGGGCCGAGGCAAGGAAGACGGCGCTCGCGCGCTACGGCATGGACCGCTTCGTGGGGGATTGGACTGCCCTGTTCCAGAGGCTTATGGGAGATATGCAATGATCCAGGCTTTTCCTCGTCCCTTGCGCGTGCTCGTTTCGGGCGGCGCCGGTTTCATCGGCTCTCATCTGTGCGCGCGGCTGCTCGACAAAGGCCACACCGTGCTTTGCCTGGACAATTTCCATACCGGCCAGGTGCAACACGTCGAGCCCCTGAAGAACAATCCGCGCTTCACCCTGGTCACGCACGACGTGGTCGAGCCTTTCGAGGCACAGGTCGATCGCATCTACAACCTGGCCTGCCCCGCATCGCCCATTCATTACCAGACCCAACCCGTGCACACGCTGCGCACCTGTTTCCTGGGCGCGATGAATATGCTGGAGTTGGCGCGCAGGACCGGTGCGCGTATCCTGCAGGCATCCACCAGCGAGGTCTATGGAGACCCGCAGGTCCATCCGCAGCGCGAAAACTATTGGGGCCACGTCAATCCCATCGGGGTGCGCTCCTGCTATGACGAAGGCAAGCGCTGCGCCGAAACGCTGTTCCATGACTACGCGCGCGTGTATGGCGTGAAGATAAAGATCGCGCGTATTTTCAACACCTACGGACCCAGCATGGCACCGAACGACGGCCGTATCGTCTCCAACTTCATCCTGCAGGCCCTGCAGGGCGAGGCCATCACCATCTACGGCGATGGCAGCCAGACCCGCGCCTTCTGCTACGTGGACGATATGGTGGATGCCCTGGAACGCCTGATGGAAAGCCCGGAGGATGTGACCGGCCCCATCAACCTGGGCAACCCGCAGGAACTGACCGTACTGGACATCGCCCACCGCATCCAGCGCCTGGCCGGTACCGATGTCCCGCTGGTTTTCCATCCGCTGCCGCCCGACGACCCGACACAGCGCTGCCCGGACATCGGCCTGGCCGCGCGCGAGCTGGGCTGGGCGCCGCGCGTAGGGGTGGACGAGGGGCTGCGACACACTATCCGCTACTTCAGCCAGTTCGTGAATGCCGATATCGTGCGGGCGCCGGCGCGCGCGGATGTATCCATGTAGGCGCCGCCGCAACATGGAAAGGGCGCGCTGCCCGCGCGTGCCCGCGAGGAGACAGAAGTGCAATCCATCGATGAACCGGGAACGATCGTGGCGATATCGCCGCATCTGGACGACGCCGTGGCCGGCTGCGGCGCCCTGCTGGCCGGCGCGCCGGGCAGCACGGTAATCACCGTGTTCGCCGGCGTGCCCGAGGCCGCGGTACCCGTGACGGAATGGGACCGGCGTTGCGGGTTCGGCGACGGCCAGGCTGCCATGACGTGGCGCCTGGGAGAGGACGACAAGGCGCTGCACCTGCTGAAAGCGCAGCCGGCAAGGCTGCCCTTCCTGGACGACCAGTATGTCCGCGCCATGGGCCGCACCCCGCCCAAGGTGGACAAGATCGCGCACGCGGTGCAGGGAATACTCGAGAAAGCCGGCGCCCGCACCGTGCTGTTTCCGCTGGGACTTTTCCACCGCGACCACATCCTGGCCTCGGACGCTGCCCTGGCCTTGTTCGCCGGCAGGCAGGACCGGCGCTGGGTGGCCTACGAGGACGCCCTTTATCGCAACAAGCCGGGGCTGTTGCAGGGGCGGCTGGTGCAGTTCTACACACGCGGCGTCTGTCTCACGCCGGTCGCTTTCCGCAATACGAACACGCATCGCAAGGCCACCGCGATGGCGGCCTACGCCAGCCAGATGGCCGAACTGGGCATTACCAGGAACGAAGGCGATACGACCGCGCCGGAGCGCTATTGGCTATTGAGCGAGTCCGTCAAGCAGGCGCCCGAATCGGGGGTCTCGCCATCGTGACCGCCGCCGGATCGCCCGCGGTGTCGGTGGTCGTGCTGACCCACGAGCGCCGCGACGAACTGCTGGACAACCTGGCCCGGCTGCGCCGGCGCCATCCGGATGTTCCGCTGATCGTGGTGGACAACGGGTCGCACGACGGCACGGCGCAAGCGGTCGCCGCGGCGTTTCCCGATATCACGTTGGTACGCGCGTCCGGCAATCTCGGCGCGGCGGGACGCAACCTGGGCGTTTCGGCGGCCGCCACGCCCTATGTCGCGTTCTGCGATGACGATACCTGCTGGGAAAGCGGCGCGCTGGACGAAGCGCGGCGCCTGCTGGATGCCGCGCCGCGGGCCGGCGTCATCAGCGCCTGCGTGCTGGTCGGCCCCGCGGGCGCCATCGACCCGACCTGCGAGACGATGTCGCGCAGCCCCCTCGGGCCCGGGCCGGGCGGCACCATGCGGCTGATGGGGTTCATGGCGGGCGCCTGTATCGTACGGCGCGTAGCCTACCTGCAGGCCGGCGGCTACGAGCCGCGTTTTTTCATCGGCGGCGAAGAGTCCCTGATGACCCTGGACCTGGCCACCCTGGGATGGGACATGCTGTACGCCGCGCATATCCGCACCTGGCACTATCCCTCGCCCCGGCGCGATCGCCCGCGGCGGCTGCATTTGCTCAGCCGCAATGCCATCTGGACCGCCTGGCTGCGCCTGCCCTTGCGCAGCGCCTGGCAGGAAACCCGCACCGTATTGCGCGCCTGCGCGCGGCCCGGCGAGGCCGCCCGGCTCGTCCTGGCGGCGCTGGCCGGATCGGCCTGGGTGCTGCGCCACCGCGCATGCATCCCGCCGGAGGTGGAACGGCGGCGGCGCCTGGTAGCCGGCGACGCCATGGCCGCTGCGCGGCACCCTGCCTCCAATGCCGCCGCGGATGCCGCGCCGCGCTGACGAGCCGCCTCGAAGCAATGCCGCCCCATAGTGGGGAGACCGTACTCATCTTGGAAGGCAATTTTTTCCAAAACGACGCGCCATTGCATCCCGGGCATGCCGCCTGCGACTCGGGTCCGTAACCGAAGCTGTCACAGGAGGCTCCTATGAATACATCCCGCCAGCAAGAGAGACGCCCGGGCGAACGCGCGGGCACGGACCACAGCGGCGATGCACAAGATCACGCAGTTTTACGACCCGACACAGGACCGCACCAGGACGCCCCCGCGCGCTCCCTGCAAAACCGCCCTATCGATCCCAACTCCTCGACGGAAAAGACTTTTCCACCCGGCGTGGACGCCAGGGACGTGGCCGACCCCGGCCGCCAGACCCCGGGGGCGCCGCCCGTGGACAACCGTTCCGGCCAAAAACGCTGAACCCGGGCACGCTGCTTGCGTGAGGTGCCCAGCCGCGTCGTTGCGGTATCCCGTGTACAAGGAGAATCGGTATGAATAAGGCGGAAATCCCCCTCGCGCAGCGCGACGCCCTGACCCTGATGCTGGACGACCATCGCACGGTCAAAAAACTCTTCAAGGATTTCGGGAAGGCCGCTGATCCGGAAATCCGCGAGGCGATCGCGCATGAGGCCTGCATGACGCTGACGGTGCTGGCCCAGATCGAAGAAGAACTGTTTTACCCCTTCCTGCGCGCGCAGAACCCCGCCGCCTTCGGCCGCCTGCTGGACAAGGCCGTCGTCGAGCATGGTGTCGCCCGCAACCTGGTTGCACAGATCCAGGGCATGACCGGCGACGATCCGCTCTTCCATGCCCGCGTAACGGTGCTCGGCGAATATATCGCCCACCATATCGAAGAAGAAGAAGGCGAGCTCTTCCCCAAACTGGTGGTGCTGAATGTCGACCTGCGCGACATCGCCCGCAAGATGCAGCAGCGCAAGGAAGAGATCGCCACCGTGGCGCACCTGGCTTGACACCGGTATACCGGCGGGGATTGGAATGCGATGAAGATCCTGACGAAGGAAACCCCCAGCTCCCGGGCGACGCTCTGGCTGGCGCCCACGATGCAAGGGGGTTTCCGCTGGGAAGTGGAAGTCGTCGACACGGGTAAGACGACGGTACCCCAGGTGATCCAATCCCAGTTCGTGTTTCGCACGCCTACCGATGCTGCGCTGGACGGAATCCGCGCGCTGGAAGAATTGGCCGTACCGCCATGACGGGGACGATGCGGCAGCACCCGCACAGGATGCCGAAGCCAACAGGAATGAAGGAAACGCGCCGCTTATGCGGCGCGTTTTTTTATGCTTTCGAACGCCGCGGCCCGGCGGGGCGCTAGGGCTTGGGCGCCCCCTTGTCCCCGGGAAGCAGGCTGGGCGGTGCATGGCGCGACGCTGGCGATACCGTGCCGGGCGCGGCGCCCGCCGGCGGGCTTTCTTCCGGACTGGCCTTGCCGCTGGCCGCCAGCGTCTTGCGCAGCGCGATGCCGGCATCCAGGTGGGCTTTCAGGCCGGGCAGGGCCTGCTGCGCGAACGCTTTCACCTCCGGATCCTTGGCCTGCTCTCCCGCCTCCACGAAAAGCTTGACCGCCTCATTGTGCGCGACGATCGCGACCTCGTCGGCGTATTGCATGTCGAAGCGCGCGCCACTGTCGCCCTGCAGGGCCTTGAGCGTACGCGCCTGGCTATCGGACAAGGCGGACGGCAGGCTGACACCCTTGGCGTCCGCGAGCGTCTTCAGTTCGCTGGCCATGTGCGTGTGGTCGGCGATCATCCTGGCCGCGTACCGCTTGACTTCGTCGTGCTCGCCGTTCCGCACCGCCCATTGGCTGGCCTCGATTTCGAAAGCGCCCGCCTGGGCGGCCTGCGCCAGGAAAGCCGCATCGCCGCGATCCAGTTCCGCCGCGCGCGCGCCCGCCATACCCGCCATACCCGCCACAAGGAGCATGGACGCCCCTATACGGATCCAATATTTCATTGCCGTCTCCTTGGACGCGAAATATGGCTTCGGCGGCGCAACCGCTGTGCCCATCCAGGCGATGGCGCCCAGACCGTCGAAGCGTCCCCGGCACGCGCGGAACCCTTCGGCCCGATGCGGGGCCCGGGGATCATACGAACAGATTGCGCGCCTGCTTCAGCAGTTCGCTTTTCTGCAGCACGCCGACGATCCGGCGGCCATCCCGATCGCTCAGCACCGGCGTGCGCTCGGCGGGCGACTCCACCACCGTCTGCCACACGTCCAGCAGACGCTGGCCGGCATACACCACGGGGAAATCCGGCGTGGCCATGCGCACCAGGGTCGTCTCCCCGCCCTCGCCCGCATTCACGCGCGCCATCAGGTCGTTCACCCATACGGCGCCGGCGAAACGCTGCGCGTCGTCCACCAGGAACACGAACCGGTTGCGCTGCTTCAGGCCGATCTGCAGCGCTTCCTCCAGCGTGGCCGAGACCGGCGCCAACAGGCCGGGCGGCCGCATCATGGCGCCGGCGGTCGCATCGGCCAGCCGGCTGCGGCGCTCGTCGCGCGCGCGGTGGCGGGCGATGACCTCGTAGGTGCCGGTCAGCCGGAACAGCATGGACACGGCATAGGCCGCGACGGTGGCAATCATCAGCGGAAATACGAAAGACGGTTCGCGCGTCATTTCGAAGACCATCAACGTGGACATCAGCGGCGCCTGCGTGGTGGCCGCCAGCGATGCCGCCATGCCCAGCACGCCCAGCAGCACCACGCTGTCCTGCATGCCGAAGACCTGGGCAGCCACCGGTGCGCAGGCGGCGCCGGCCAGCGCCCCGATCAGCAGCGAAGGCGTGAACAGGCCGCCGATGGCGCCGGAGCCCACCGTTGCCGCGGTCGCCAGGATCTTCAACGCCAGCAGCAGCAATAGCGACGTGGCCAGCGCCTGGCCTTCCAGCATGCGCGCGATCGGCGCGAAACCGTTGCCCGTGACGTCCGGCGCCGCCAGCGTGATCACGCCGACGATCAGTCCGCCCACGCTCATGCGCACGACCACGGAAGGCATCGCCTGCGCGGAGACTTTGCGCGCCAGGCGCGTGATCCACAGGAATGCCGATCCCACCGCGCCGGCGGACAGCCCCAGCGCGACGACGGCCAGCACGGCGCTTCCGGTCACGTCGAAGCGATAGGACGGCAGGTCATACAAGGGATTGAACTGCCCCATGACGCTGGTCATCCACGTCGACGCGACCGCCGCGGTGAACAGATAGCCGATGCGCCGCAGCTCGAGCGAGCCGAAGGCGATCTCCGCGACGAAGATGGCCGCGGCAAGCGGCGTGTGATACACCGCGGTCAGGCCCCCGGTGGCGGCCATCGCCACGGCAAGGCGGAAATCCGCGCCGCGCACGCCGGGCAGCAGCCGCATGCAGAAGGCGGAGCCGGCGGTCGCCGACAGTTGCACCATGGCGCCTTCCTTGCCGATGGAGCCGCCGGAGACAATGGAAAAGAACGAGGATACGCAGCGCAGCACGGACGGCAGCACGGGAATATGCCCCATCTTGCCGTCTATGGTCTCCAGGTATTCGGAGACCACGCCCGCGCGCTTCTCGCGGCGCTGCGCCTGCGCCAGGAACAGCGCCGCGATGGCGCCGCCGATCGTGGGAATGGCGATGCGCGCGTACCAGGGCAGGCCGCCGAAGATTTCGGTGATATCCGCATCCGTGCCGAACAGGCGCGCCGATGCGTGTTCCAGGCACCAGCGGAATACGTGCGCGCCCAGCGCCCCGAGTATGCCCATGGCGATCGCCAGGGCGATGCCGCGCAGATAGTCGGCGACGCTGCGCCCTTCCCTGTCTACCTTGTCGAGGAAGTGCGTCGCCATGTCTCTTTCCCTTTTCTCATGTGTCCACCCCGCGGCGTCGCCCCGCGCCGTATTCGATTCACGACCTGTTCCTCAGCACCGCCCGAAACGCCTTCATCATCGGCGACCATACCGCCTGTCTTCGGCTAAGCAGCGAGATATCGCGCTTCAGCGGCAGCGCGGCGTCGACGGGCAACGCCGCCACGCCGGTCTCGGCGGTGTCTTCCAGCAATGACGCCGGCGCGACGGTCAGCAGGTCGGTCCCGGCCACCAGCTTCAACACGCCGGCCGAAATGAAATCGACCTCCAGCACGGTGCGCGGCAGCGGCTGCTCGGCGCGTGCGAACGACGCGTCCAGGCGCTGGCGCGCCACCGACGTCCGCTTGGGAAGTATCCAGCGCTGGTCCGCGAGATCCGCCAGCGCAATGGCGCCTCGCCGGAACAAGGGATTGCGGCGGCCGGCGACCAGTCGCAACACGTCGTGGCCCATCGCGTCCTGGCGCAGCACACCGCCGCGCGTCCCGTCCGATGGCGCGACGGCCAGGTCCAGATCGCCGCGCTCGACCAGGTCCGGCAGCTCGTCGGACAGGCCCAGGGTCAGGGTCACCCGCAGGCCGGGCCGCTCGGGCAGCAAGACCTGGAGCGCCGGCATGACCACGGTGTCCATGGTCGCGGCCGTCGCGCCCAGGCGCAACAGGCCGCTGTCGCCGGCACGCAAGTCTTCGGCATGGCGGACCGCGTCCTCGTACTGGTTGACGAGCTTGCGCGCGTGTTCCGCGAAGGCCAGGCCGGCCGAGGTGGGACGTATGGCACGCGCGCCCCTGTCGAACAGGGCCAGGCCGGTTTCGTCTTCCAGGCGCCGGAGCGATTTGGACAGGGCGGGCTGCGTGACCGCGCAGGCCGATGCCGCGCGTCCCAGGTGCCCGTGCGCAACGACGGCCAGGAAGTACGAGAGATCGCGGAGCGAGAAATCCATGAATTCCAGTTATGCAATTCATAACCAACAGGAATCCAAAGTGTAGCGCGAGCGCGGGCCCGGGTCCATTTACCCTAGAATCGGCTCATGACGAACGAGCCCGGCCCTTCCTATATCGTGACGCTGGTCCCGGCGGACTGGCGCTTCGGCGCCGGCGCGGACGAGGGCCTGGTGGCGGCTGCCGCGCGCGCGGATATCCGCCTGCCGGCCTCATGCCGCAACGGCACCTGCCGGACTTGCATGTGTTTTCTGATCGAGGGGGAAGTCGCCTATCCCGGCGGTAGGCCGGGCCTGACGGCGGAAGAAATGGAAGAGGGCTGGATCCTGCCCTGCGTGGGGCGGGCACGCACCGATCTGCGTATCGAAGTGCCCGATGCCACTGTCCTGGAAAAGCCGCCGGCGCGCCCCATCATGACGGGACCGCGGCGCTGAGCCCGCGCCGCGCAAACCGGCGCGCACGGGCTCGCAAGCCGCTCAACCCGCGGCGATGCGATAGTGGTTTTCGTGGAATTCCACTTCGGGCTTGTCGCCGGCAGGCCTGTCGTTTTCCTGAATGACGCTCTGCGACGCGGTCGCGCCGCGCGCATCGATCCGCGGCAGAACCCGCTTCGGTTCGGACGCGACGCTTTGCGGCAGGGCCTGGTTGGACACGCCCAGCAAGGTCAGTTCGGCTCCGATCAGCCCTTTGAAAAGCTCGTTCATATCGCTACTCCTGAATCCATTCGTACCGGCACATCGTTGTCCGGCATTGATTGATGGACAGGATAGGGGATGCATGGTTCCCACGAAAGACAATTAGCGCTATGGCATCGATGCAATCGCGCTATGGATTGCACCGCGCCAGGGGGCGCGGGCAGGCGGCGCGCGAGTTCGCTGACGGCTGCCTTAAGGGCTTTGCCGCGTTCCTTAATGCCCCGGCAAGCGATAGACTTGGCGGCAGAAACACAACAACACATCGGAGAAGACAAATGGGATCGACGTTCAAGGCGGCCGTCGCCGCATTGGCGCTGTGCGCCGCCACGGTTTGCCACGCGCAGGACAACTGGCCCACCAAACCCATCACCATGATCGTGCCGTTTCCACCCGGCGGTGTCGCCGATACCGTCGCGCGCCCGGTCGCGGACGCCATGAGCCGCACCCTGAAGCAATCGGTCGTGGTGGAAAACCGCGCGGGCGCGGGTGGCGGACTTGGCATGGGTGTGGTGGCGCGGGCCGAGCCCGACGGCTATACCGTGCTGATGGCGCTGTCGTCGATTTCCATCATTCCCGAAGCTGACCGCATCCTGGGCCGTGCGCCCATGTACCAGCTGAAGCAGTTCAAGCCCATCGCGCGGTTTACCGCCGACCCTACCGTCCTGGTCGTCAAGGCCGATAGCCCGTGGAAAACCGCCCGGGAATTCATCGACGATCTGCGCCGGCCCGACGCCACGCCGTTGTCCTATGGATCGTCAGGCAACTACGGCACCATGCACGTCCCCATGGAGATGCTGCGCAGCGCCGCGGGAATCAAGGTGCTGCACGTGCCCTATGGGGGCGCCGGGCCGGCCATCGTAGCGCTGCTGGGCGGACAGGTGCAGGCGTTATCGACCGGCCCCGCATCGGTGCTGCAATACATCCAGGCAGGCAAGGTAAGGGCGCTGGCCACCTGGGGAGACAGCCGGCTGGCTGCCCTGCCCGACGTGCCCACCTTGAAGGAGTTGGGCTATGACGTCACGTTCGCGCAATGGTCCGGGCTCTTCGTGCCGGCCGCCACGCCCGAGCCGATCGTGCGCAAGCTGCGCGCGGCGGCCGAAGCCGCCGCGCGCGATCCGAAAGTGCGAGACACCATCCAACAGGCGGGCAGCCCGGTGCTTTACCTGGACGCGCCGCAATTCCAGGAATACTGGGACGCGGATGCCGCGAAGATGACCGACGCCGTGCGCAAGATCGGCAAGGTGGAATGACGGCGCACGGCCGCGTGCGCGCGCCGCGTCAACTGACGGAGTAGCCCCGTCCCGTCATGCAGGCGGACATGGCGCGGTTATAGGAGTCCACCATCACGCCGGTGGTCCATTGGTTGGGATGCGCCGGGTCGTAGCCGCTCTGGTTCATCGCCCAGCCCTGGCATTCGCTACGGTCGCGGGTTTGCTGGGCCTGGTTCTGGCCGCGCGCGGGATAGGCGATCAGATTCCCGGACGGCGCGGGCGGCGGCGGCGCGTACACGGGAGGCGCGGCATAGGCTACCGGCGGAGGCGCGTAGACCGGTGCCGGGTACACCGGCGCGCCATACACCACCGGCGGCGCGGCATACACCGGGGCGGTGTAGACCACGGCGGGGGCAGAATTCGCGGCGATGATGGCGCCCGCGGCGCCCAGCGCCAGCGCCCCGCCAACCCACCAGCCGGCGGATGAGCCATGCCACCCGCCGCCATGCCAGCCTCCGCCACGGTAATAACCATGGGCCATGGCCGGCGACGCGACGCCCGCCGCGGTGGCCAGTGCCAGGGCCGCGACCGCGGTTCGTAAGGTCAAGCTTTTCATTTGCTGCTCCAGGCCTCCCGCCGGTTCACCGCCGGGAGTAGTAATCCAATCTAACCATTTAGATGGACTTCTGGCGAGCGAATTCCATGCCCAACCTCTCCGCTTCGTTTCAGCCCGTTTCCATGTGCGCCCCGCCGCCAGGGTCTCGCGCGATTCCCAGGCATGCGAATGTCGTGGACGTATAAATTTAATCCGGGTAATATTCACCAACCTTAGCCCTCCACCGCCGCGCGCCTGCCTGCACTGGCCGGCCCGTCCGCCCCACCATGACACTGAACGTACAGACTCCCTGCACCGCCTTCGCCGGCCACCGGCGCCTCGCGGCCGGTTCCCTTGCCGATGTCGCGCTGGCCGTGAAGGCGGCGCTGGAAGACGCGCCGTCCGGCCTGCCCGGCAACGTCCTGACCTTCGACGACACCACGGGCCACGTGGTGGATATCGATACGCGCGGCAGCCGCGACGATGTGCTGGCCCGGCTGCCGCGGCCCGCGCGCGCGCAGGCGCCCAGCGAAGCCGCGACGGCGGAGCCGATGGCGGACGCGCCGGCGCAGGAGCCTGCCACCGGCCCCCTTTCCGCCCCCCACGCCACGGCATCGCGCACCCCGCGCGGCCGCGGCAGGCCGCGCCTGGGCGTGATCGCGCGCGAGGTCACGCTGCTGCCGCGCCACTGGGAATGGCTGAATACGCAACCCGGCGGCGCTTCGGTGGCCTTGCGCAAGCTGGTGGAAGCCGGCATGCGCGACCGCCGCGCGCGGGAACGCACCATGCGGGAAGCGGCGTACCGGTTCATGTCCGCCATGGCCGGCGATATGGAAGGCTTCGAGGAAGCGGCGCGCGCGCTGTTCGCCGACGATGCCCGTGCCATGTCGCGGCAGATGGCATCCTGGCCGGCCGACATCCGCGAGCACGCGCTGCGTCTGGCATTCGGCCAATAGGCCGGCCCCAAGGGGGATGACCTTTACGAATTCAATGGAGTATTGATGATTTCTTCCCACGACAACGTCAGCATGGCGCTGTTCTGCGACTTCGAAAACGTCGCGCTGGGCGTGCGCGACGCCAACTACGAAAAGTTCGACATCCGCCTCGTGCTGGAACGGCTGCTGCTGAAAGGCAGCATCGTTATCAAGAAGGCCTATTGCGACTGGGATCGCTACAAGGCCTTCAAGGCGCCGATGCACGAAGCGAATTTCGAACTCATCGAAATCCCGCACGTGCGCCAGTCGGGCAAGAATTCCGCCGACATCCGCCTCGTGGTCGACGCCCTGGACCTTTGCTATACCAAATCGCACGTCAATACCTTCGTGATCATCAGCGGCGATTCGGATTTCTCGCCGCTGGTCTCGAAGCTGCGCGAAAACGCCAAGCATGTCATCGGGGTCGGCGTGAAGCATTCCACTTCCGATCTGCTGATCGCCAACTGCGACGAGTTCATCTTCTACGACGATCTGGTGCGCGAAAACGCGCGTTCGTCGGCGCGCGCCGCCGGCCGGGACAGCGGTGCGGGCGGACGGCGCGGCGGCGATGACCGCAAGCGCAAGGAAGACACCGACACCCGCAAGAGCCAGGCCATCGATATCGCGGTCGAGACCTTCGACGCCCTGGTGGCCGAGCGCGGCGACAGCGGCAAGATATGGGCCTCGGCGCTGAAGGATGCCATCAAGCGCCGCAAGCCGGACTTCAACGAGTCGTACTACGGCTTCCGCGCGTTCGGCAACCTGCTGGAAGAAGCCCAGGCGCGCGGCCTGCTGGAAGTGGGCCGCGATGAGAAGTCCGGCACCTACGTCTACCGGTCGACCGGGGTTGCGGGGGAACAGGCATCCTCGGCGCCATACCCGGTCCAGGCGGGGACGCGCGATACCCGGTCGCAGCAGCCGCAGGCTGCCCAGGACACCGGCGGCGCGTCGTCCGCGCCAGCGCCTGGGGAGACTGGCGCGCAAGGACCGCAGGACAAGCCCAAGCGGGGCGGCCGCCGCCGCTCCCGCTCCGGCGCGACGACGGCTGCTGCCACGCCGCAGGAAGGCGCGCAAGCCGCCACGCCCAACCCATCCGGATACGAAGCGCCATACGAAACGATGCACGGCACGACGCGGGAAGCGACCCGCCAGGCACCGCACGAAGCATCGTATGAAGCACCGCAGGAAATGCCCTTCGAAATTCCCTTCGAGCCGTCGCGCGATGCCTCGCGCGACGCGCAAGCGTCGCCGGAATCGCCCTTCGCCGCCGAGGCACCCGCCGCGAAGGCAGGCAGGGGCGGCAGGACATCGACCGCATCCAGACGCTCGCGCGCGCGGACCACGGATACCCCGCCTCCCGCCTCGGCCATGGACGCTCCCTTACCCGCCTTCGCACCCGATACGCCGCAAGCGGCGCCGGCCGTGGCGATCCACGATGAAGCGCCCGCCGATGCCAAGGCGTCCAAGCCGCGAACCGCGCGCAAGACGGCCGCGCGTCCGAGGCGTGCACGCAAGGCGGCGCCCTCCGGTAGCGAAACCTGAGCTAGACTGCCGCTTGACCCATCCAACCGGATGGGGCCTTCCCAAGACGGCTTCTCCCAGGTGATATCCATGAAGAAACCCGCAAGCACTCCCAAGAACTCCGCCAAGAAAAGCAGTCTCGAAAAGCGTCGCATGGCGCCTTTGGCGACCCCGTCGGACCTCTCCTCCGAAGGGACGCGCGATATCGGCGGCGCGCTGAATCGCCTACTGGCGGACGTCTTCGCGCTCTACCTGAAAACCAAGAATTTCCATTGGCATGTCAGCGGCCCGCACTTCCGCGATTACCATCTGCTGCTGGACGACCAGGCGACGGAAATCTTCGCGATGACGGACATGATCGCCGAACGTATCCGCAAGCTGGGCGGCCCGACGCTGAAGTCGATCGGCCACATCGCGCGCACGCAGCGCCTGCTGGACAACGATGCGGACTACGTACAGCCCCTGGACATGCTGGCCGAGCTGCAGGACGATAACAAGAGCCTGACGGCGTTCATGCGCGAAGTGCACGATCTGTGCGACGAGCACCGCGACATCGCCACCGCCAGCCTGATCGAAAACTGGATCGACGAGACGGAGCAGCGCACCTGGTTCCTGTTCGAGACCAGCCGCCGCGGCGACTCCACCGGCCACTGAGCCACCGCCACGCCAGCCGGCCTGCCGGCTGGACGCGCCCCCGCACGGCCGCCTAGCGCGGCCGTCGTTTTTCCGGGGTATCGTCGACGCCTAGCCGCCCTCATCGAGCGCGCGCGCCCGCGCCAGCAGCATGTCGCGATCGCGCGTATTGCGCGTCATGGCGGCGGCCTCTTCGAAAGCCGCGCGCGCCCGTGTCCTGTCCCCCAGACGCGCCAACAGGTCGCCGCGCACGCTGGGCAGCCAGGGATACTGGCGCAGCGCGGGCTCCTCGCCCAGCGCTTCCACCAGTGGCAGGGCGGCGGCCGGCCCTTGCGCCATGCCCACCGCAACGGCGCGATTCAAGGCGACCACCGGCGATGGCGCGACCCGCATCAGCACGTCGTACAAGGCCACGATGCGCGCCCAATCGGTCTGCGCGGCCGTCGACGCGCGCGCATGGCAGGCCGCCAGGGCCGCCTGCAACGCATAGGGCCCCTGCCCGCCCAGCGCTTCGGCACGCGCCAGCGCATCCAGCCCCCGGCGGATCTGCCCATGGTCCCAGCGTCCACGATCCTGGTCCGCCAGCAATACGGGCGCGCCGTGCGCATCCACCCGCGCGGGCAGGCGCGATGCCTGCAACTCCATCAAGGCCACCAGGCCATGCACTTCGCTCTCGTCCGGCGCAAGCCCGGCCAGCACGCCGCCCAGCCGGATGGCCTCGCGGCACAAGGCCGGCCGCATCCAGTCGTCGCCCGCGGTCGCGGCATAGCCTTCGTTGAAGACCAGGTAGATCACTTCCAGCACCGAGGCCAGCCGTTGCGCGCGCAGATGCGGCGGCGGCACTTCGAAGGGAACCGCCGCCTTGGACAAGGTGCGCTTGGCGCGCACGATGCGCTGCGCGATGGTGGGTTCGCCCACCAGGAAGGCACGCGCGATTTCATCGGTGGTCAAGCCGCACAGCAGGCGCAAGGTCAGGGCCACGCGGGCGTCCATGGAAAGCACCGGATGGCAGGCGGTAAAGATCAGGCGCAGCAGGTCGTCGCCGATATCGTCCTGGCGCGCCGCGTCCAGCGCGTCGACGAAGTCGGGCTCCACGCTGGTTTCCAGGGCATCCATATCCTGCGCCAACTGGTCCTGCTTGCGCGCGTGCAGAGCATCCTGTCGCAGGCGGTCCAATGCGCGATGCTTCGCCGTCGTCATCAGCCACGCCCCCGGATTATCCGGCACACCGGTACGCGGCCAATGCTCGAGCGCCGCGACCAGCGCATCCTGGGCGAAGTCTTCGGCCAGGCCCACATCCCGCACCAGCCGGGCGACACCGGCGATGACCTTCGCGGCTTCCGCGCGCCACACCGCATCGATGGCGGCATGCGTGGATAGCGGGCTCATCGCATCCCCGTGCCGCCGTCGGGCAGCGTTGCATGGCCTGAAATCGCATGAATGCCTCCCATCGCCGCGCGGCTCGGCCGCGTGCCGGTCCACGCCTGTACGACGGGCGACGCGGCGCGCTTTCGACAGGGATGGGGAAGCTTGCGGGAAAACCCCAGCACGGGGGCGATGTCCGGCACGGCGGGGCCTGTTATTCGTAGCAGGGCGCGACGCGGCGGACTTCGACGGTACTCCAGGCGGCGGCGGGGCATTCGGCGGCGATGGCCAGCGCTTCCTCGCGGGTCTGGCAATCCAGCAGGAAAAACCCGCCGACCATTTCCTTGGCCTCGGCGAAGGGGCCGTCGGTCAGGCGCGCGCGTCCTTCGCGCACCTGGACCCGCGTGCCTTCGTCGTCGCCGGCGAGCGAATCGCAGGCGAGCAGCTTGCCGCGCGATTGCAGGTCTTCGGCGAAGCGGCGCATCTGGTCGTAGACCTGGCGGCCTTCGGCCTCGGTACGCTGCGCGCGCTGGCCGCGCGGTTCGACGATAAGCAACATGTACGACATGGCAGTCTCCCTGGCCCGGTGCGGTGGCGTGTGGGCATTGTATCCGCCGCCCCCCGACGGGAGTGCATGCCCGACGCGATTACTCGGTCAGGGTATCCGTCACCGCGCCCAGGGTGCGCGACTGCGCCAGGGATGCATCCACGACCTCGGCCATGATGCCGGTGACGCGCCGCGACGAGGCGACGATGTCCTCCATCGTGCCGCCCGCAGCCTGTACCAGCGCCGCGCCCTGTTCGATCTGCTGGACCGACGTCTGGATCAGCGCTTTGATTTCCTTGGCGGCGGAGGCGCTGTTCTGCGCGAGATTGCGGACTTCCGCCGCCACGACGGCGAAGCCCTTGCCATGGTTGCCCGCGCGGGCGGCTTCCACCGCGGCGTTCAGGGCCAGGATGTTGGTCTGGAACGCCACGCCATCCATCACGCCGATGATGTCGGCGATGCGGCGCGAACTATCGGTGATGGCGCCCATGGTCCGCACCACGTCGCTTACCGTGCGGCCGCCGGCCTCCGCAATGCCGACGGCCTCCACCGCCAGCGTATTGGCCTGGGAGGCACGCCCGGCGTTTTCGGTCAGACCCTCCACCGCTTTGCCCAACTGCCGGGCGGCAAGGAAGCGGCGGGTGGTGTCGGTGGCGAACTTGACCACCTTGAAGGGCTGGCCCGCGGCGTCCAGGATAGGGTTGTAGCTGGCCTCGATCCACACCTCGCGACCGCCCTTGCCGACGCGCAGATAGCGGCCGGTGTCGTTCATCCCGGCACCCAGGCGGCGCCAGAACTCCCGGTAGGCCGGAGACTGCCTTTCCTCGGGCATGACGAACATGCTGTGATGGCGGCCCACCACTTCGTCCTCGTCGTAGCCCAGCGCGTCCAGGAACAGGCGGTTGGCGCGGATGATGGTGCCGTCCAGTTCGAACTCGATGATGGCCTGCACCTTCGAAATCGCGGCCAGTTGCCCCGCCGCGTCGTCGGCGCGGCGCTGTTCGGCGCTGACGTCCGTGGCGATCTTCACCACCTTGACGGGACGGCCATGGCGATCGAGGACCGGCGTGTAGCTGGCCTGCAGCCAGAGCGCGCGGCCGTCGCGCGCGTAGCGCCGATAGCGGCCGCTTTGGAATGCCCCGTCGGCGAGCCGCTGCCAGAACGCCGCATAGGCGGGCGCGCCGCGTTCGGCGGGATCGACGAACATGCTGTGATGGCGGCCCAGCACCTCTTCGGCTTCATAACCGAACAGCAACAGGAAGTTGTCGTTCGCGCGCAGGATATTGCCTTCCAGATCGAACTCGATCACGGCGTGCGAGCGGTGCAGCGCCGAGAGTTCTCCAGCGTCGACGACGCCATGCCGCCTCGTACCGGGCAGCGCGCCCGTGATGAAACCGAACATTCTTGTCTCCTTGCCCTTGTCTTTATTACAGCGCGACGACCGCGCCGCTTAAGGCCGATCAGCGGCCCATATGCCGGCTTGTTTGCGGTTTGTTGCGCGGTCCGGGCTCTCCACAATAGCGATACCCGCCATCCCCGCGGGCGTTTTCGCACGGTGAGTCATGACCACGATGCCCAGCCATATCCCCGCCGGCGATCCCTTCCGCCGGATCTCCAAGGGCTTTCTCCGCCTGCTTGCCGGCCTGGGCGGCTGCGTGCTGGCCGGCGCGGTGCTGGGCTGGCCGGGCGATTCCCGCGCCGATACGCCGGCACCGGCCGGCCTGGCCGCCATGCGGCAGAAGCTGGTGCCGGCCAATGTGCAGCAATGCCGCTCGCTGCTGCAGCGCAAACCCCAGCTGGATCCTTATGCGCCCCGGTCGCCGGGCAACTGGGAAAGCTATTGTTCCTGCGTCGGCCAGACCTATGCGGCCACCATGCCGGACAACGTGGTGCTGGCCTTCGCTTCCGGCACCCTGCCGCAGGCCAGCGACCAGCAGGCGGCGCGGCTGCGGGCCGCCGCCGTCAGCCTGGACGCCGCGCGGGCGCGTTGCGCGGGCGCGCGGTAGCGCGGGACAGCTTTCGTCATTGCGGATACCCGGCCCCGCCGTGCGGGACTGCGACAGGACGCACTCCGCCGCCGTGGGCAAGCCCCCCGCGCCACACCCATCGCCCAGACAGATGGATTCCATCGAAACATATAGGCTTCTCTATAGAGACTGAGCCTTTTAACCTTGCCGCAACGGTGGACCTTCCCGGCCGCCGCATCATCGATCAACGGCAAGGATAAGCAATGGCCAAGGTTCTCGTTCTCTACTATTCCTCTTACGGACATACCGAGCAGATGGCGTATGCCATTGCGGAAGGCGCGCGCGGCGAAGGCGCCCAGGTCGACGTCAAGCGCGTGCCCGAAACGGTGCCGGAAAGCATCGCCAAGGCGGCGCATTTCAAGCTGGACCAGCAAGCCCCCGTGGCCACCGTAGAGGAACTGGAAGGCTACGACGCGATCGTGATCGGCACGGGTACGCGCTACGGCCGGATGTCGTCGCAGATGGCGGCCTTCCTGGACCAGACTGGCGGCCTGTGGGCGCGTGGCGCGCTGAACGGAAAGGTGGGCGCCGCCTTCGCCTCGACCGCGACGCAGCACGGCGGCCAGGAAACGACGTTGTTCTCCATCATCACCAACCTGCTGCACTTCGGCATGGTCATCGTGGGCCTGCCCTATAGCCACCAGGGCCAGATGAATGTCGCGCAGATCGTCGGCGGCGCTCCGTACGGGGCGACGACGATCGCCGGCGGCGACGGTTCCCGCCAGCCGGGCCCCATCGACCTGGACGGCGCCCGCCACCAGGGCGCCCTGGTGGCGCGCACCGCCGCCCGGTTGTTTGCCTGATACACAGGAACGCGTGCGCGAAAAACCGGGCCTCGCCGAGGCCGGTTTGCGCGCCGATAGCGCTAGGATGCCGCCCGGCGTTCCAGCAGCTTGACCAGGGCATGCAGCGTGCGGTTGACCGGTGTGGCGATCGCCCGCTCGCGCCCTTTGCGTTCGATGTAGCCGTTCAGATAGTCGATTTCCGTCGGCTTGCCGCGCGCCATGTCCTGCGCGGTCGACGAGAACTGGGTCGGCATGGTTTCGACGATCTTCAACACGGCGGCCCAGCTGTCGCCCGGGACGTCGACACCTTCGGCCTGGGCCACGGCCAGGCATTCGTGCACGACATCGCGCATGACTTGCTGCACGCCCTCGCCCTGGTACAGGTCCCCGTAGGGCATGCGGGCAATGGCCGACAGGGCGTTGTAGGCGCAGTTGACGATCAGCTTGGCCCACAGCGCGCCGATGACGTTATCCGAGATATCGACCGGCACACCGGCGGCCGCGCATTCGTCGGCGAAGCGCTGGCTGGCGCCGGAGTTGCCGATGACCAGCTCGCCGCGTCCGTGGTGCCTGACGTGCCCGGGGCCGGCCATCTCGGTGGCGACGTAGACGACGGCGGGGACCACCGTCTGCGGCAGGATGGCCTGCAGACGCTGCGCGTTGTCCACCCCGTTCTGCAGACTGAGCACCAGCGTGTCGCGCCCGAGATAAGGCGCCAGCGCCCGCCCGGCGGTTTCGGTGTCGGCGGACTTGACGCAGAAAAGGACCACGTCGGCGCCGCCAGCCGCCTCGGGCGCGGTATCGGCCTTCATGGGCACATGGGCCTGGAAGGCCCGGGTATCCAGGAACAGGCCCTTGGCACGGACGGCCTCTACATGGACAGGACGGCCGATCAGTGTCACCTCGTGGCCGGCGCGGGCCAGCATGGCCCCGAAGTAGCAACCGACAGCGCCGGCGCCCATGACCGCGACTTTCATGCGTTATCTCCTTTGAATCCGCCGCGCCGGTGGCGTACTGCCTGAAGCGGCGCGGGACCGGCGCTTGCCCATGGCGATGGGACATTGCCCATCCTGAGAGATACTAACCGCATTGCCGCCCGACCCAAACACCCCCACCCGCCCTGCCCCCGGAGACCCGTCGTTGCCTGCCGATTCCCGCCGGACATCCCTGCGCCGCATGAAAACCCTGGCCCTCGCGTCGCTGGCCGCGACACTGGCCGGCGTGGCCGTCAGCTACGCGATGGGGGCCCAAGGCACGTGGGCATGGGTGCGCGCCTTCTGCGAAGCGGCGACGATAGGCGCGCTGGCGGACTGGTTCGCGGTGGTGGCGCTGTTTCGCCGGCCGCTGGGCCTGCCGATTCCGCACACGGCCATCATTCCTTCCAACAAGGCCCGCATCGCGGACAACCTGGCGGTATTCGTGCGCGATCACTTCCTGGACCCGGTTTCGCTGCTGGAACGCCTGCGCGTGTTCGACCCGGCCGCGCGCCTGGGCCAGTGGCTGAGCGATCCCCGCCAGGCCCAGGTGGTGGCGGGCACGGCCCGCGCGTGGGCGCTGCGCGCGATGGACCTGATGGACGAACAGGCGGTGCGCGAAGGCATACACGGCTTCGTCGTGCGGCGGCTGCGCGAATGGAATGCGGCGCAGACCGCGGGCGAGCTCTTCGACCTGCTGGCGCGCGACGGACGCCATCATGCCTTGCTGGATGAAGCGCTGAAGCGCCTGGCCGCCTACCTGCAGGGCGAACAGATGAAGGACCGCGCGTCGGCCCTGATGGTGAAATACGCGCGCAAGGAATGGCCACGCATGGCCAAGGCATTGAACCTGGTCAAGCCGGTGGACGACATCGCCGATACGTTGGCCGACCGCCTGGCGCGGGCGCTGCTGGACGAGCTGCACGATGTACTGGCGCAGCCCGATCACCCGCTGCGGCGCGACTACGAGATTTGGCTGGGCGGCTATATGGCGCGGTTGCGCGACGACCCGGACCTGCAACGCCAGGTGGCGCAGATCAAGGAAAACGTCATCGCGCACGAGCAGGTGCGCGAATACGTACAGGGCATCTGGGACGAGGTGCGCGACGCCCTGCGGCGCGATCTGGCCAGCAGCGATTCGGCCCTGGGCCGGCACCTGACGGGCACCCTCACGGCCCTGGGCCGCAACCTGGGCTCGGACCCGGCGCTGCGCGATGCGATCAACCAGCACGTGCTGGCCGGCGCGGAACGCCTGGCGGCCGGGTTGCGCCAGGGCATCACGGACCACATCTCGCAGACCGTGCGCAACTGGGACGAACGCCAGTTCGTCGACGAACTGGAGCTCAGCATAGGCCGCGACCTGCAGTACATCCGCTTCAATGGCATGGTGGTGGGCGGTTTGATCGGGCTGGCCCTGCATGCCTGCGTCTGGCTGGCGCAATCCCGATGAAGCGAAAAACGGATGGAAAAACGAGGCGTCCCGGCGTTAAGCTCGAGCCGCCAGCCCCCCGCGCGGCCCGCCGTTGCCATACAGGCCCGGCCCGCGCCGAGCTGGCTAACGCCCCTTGGGCTATCCGCAGGAAACCGCCATGATCCGCCCCTACCGGCTCACCCGCGCCGCCGCTCTGTTTATCGCCGGTCTGCTGACCGGCTGCGCCAATATCGCCAATACGCCGCCCGGCATGCCGCTGGCCGATATGCAATCCCGCTATGGCGCCCCCACCTATACCTGCACCCGGCCCGACGGCACCCGGCGGGTGGTCTGGTCGCAATTGCCGTCCGGCAGCGACGCCTGGGGCACCGACCTGGACGCACAGGGACGCGCGGTGCGCATGCAAGACCTGATGTCGCCCGAACACTTCGAGCGGCTGCGCCAGGGCGATTGGACGCCCGCCGAGGTGCGCTGCGAATTCGGTCCGCCCGCCAGGGTCGGCGCGGTCGGCCTGGGCGAGAAGCATGAGGTGGTCTGGTCGTACTACTACGTCCTGGACGGACGCTGGCATTCCGTCATGTACGTCTACTTCGGCCCGCGCGGCGACCGCGTCACGCACTATCACTCCGGCCCGGACCCGCGCTACCAGCGCAGCGAATAGACCGCGCGTCGCCGCGATGCCATCGAGATTTGTGCGGCGCCTATAAGGCCACGTTATGTCCGGGCCCGGCAAGGCACCGCGCCGGCCGGACAAAAGCCTTGCATATCAGCGACTTGCAAGGACGGCGCCAATGCTGCGCCGCAAACGGGCGCGCAATCGCCCGGGTTCCGTCGGCGGGCGCCTTCGCGCATCATGCGCGCATTGCGTCTGAATCGCAGCAGGATCATGCGCGGGGGCCGGCCGCCGGACTTCGCGTCCACCCCCCTCTTTTCCGGAGCCCTTCCCCATGTCCCAGACATCCCGCGCCCGCAAGTTCGGATTGGCCGTCGCCCAAATGGGGCCGGTCCACCTGGCCGACTCGCGCCAGGCCGTCGTCAAGCGGCTGGTCGACATGCTGCGCGAGGCCGCAGCGCGCCAGGCGACTTTCGTGGTCTTTCCCGAACTGGCCCTGACCACCTTCTTCCCCCGCTATTGGATGACGGAAGAAGAGGCGGTGGAACGCTATTTCGAACGCGCCATGCCCAATGCCGACGTGCAGCCGCTGTTCGACGCCGCGCGCGAGCTGGGCGTGGGCTTTTACCTGGGCTATGCCGAGCTGACGCCGGACGGACGCCGCTTCAATACGGCGGTCCTGGTGGACCGCGCAGCCAAGGTCGTCGGCAAGTACCGCAAGGTACACCTGCCCGGCCATGACGACCACAAGCCGGACGCGCCCTTCCAGCACCTGGAAAAGAAATTCTTCGAGGTCGGCGATCTGGGCTTTCCCGTCTGGAATACGCAGGACGTCAATGTCGGCATGTGCATCTGCAACGACCGCCGCTGGCCCGAGACCTGGCGCGCGATGTCGCTGCAAAGCGCCGAGCTGATCGTGCTGGGCTACAACACGCCGTCCTGGAATATCCACTGGACCGAGCCTGTGCACCTGCGCACCTTCCACCATGAAATCGTGCTGCAGGCCAGCGCCTACCAGAACGCGGTGTGGATCGGCGCGGCCGCCAAGTGCGGCTCGGAAGACGGGTTCCACATGATCGGCAGCTCCATGATCGTGGCCCCGTCCGGCGAAATCGTGGCGCGCGCCAGCGGCGAGGAAGACGAGGTCATCACGGCGCAGATCGACCTGGACCTGGGCGCGACCTTCCGCCAGCACGTCTTCAATTTCGCCAAGCACCGCAGCCCACAGCACTACCGGCTTATCGTGGAGCGCACCGGCGCCGGCGACCCGCTGCCGCTGCCGCCGGAAGCGCGCTGACCGGGCGGGCGGATCAAGCCTGGCCAGCCAGCACCAGCTCGATCCATCGGGCCACGCGCAGGGCCGGCACATCGCGCCCGTATGTGCCCACCACCTGCACGCCGAGCGGCAAGCCGCGCGCGGATCGTCCCGCCGGCACCGTCAGCGCGGGAAACCCCAGGAAGGTCCAGGGCGCGCACCAGGATGCATCGCCGGTGTCGTGCAGGCCTTGGGGCGCCTCCCCGCTGGCGGGAACCGTCAGGACGGCGTCGTAGCCCGACAGGCGCGTGGACAAGGCGGCGCGCAGTTCACGCTGCGTGCGCCGCGCGGTCACGTAGGCGGCCTGCGTCACCGCGCGGGACTCCTCGACCAGGCCCTTGAGCGGCGCGCTGGCGCGCTCGGGATAGCGCGCGACGAGATCGCCATAGATATCCAGCGCCTCGCGTCCCAGGATGTGCCGCAGCGACTCCAGCGTGGGGGCACCGATCTCGGGCACGATCACCTCCTCGACCGAGGCGCCGGAGCGCCGCAGTTTGGCGATCACCTGTTCAAGCACGGCCTTCTGCTCGGCGCCGACCTTGTGCCAGTCCGGCGCGCATACCAGCGCGAGCGACGGCGAGGGCAAGGGCGCAAGCCCGCGCTGGGGATCGATGCGCAGCGCGGCCAGGTCCGCGCCGTCAGCCAGCGCATAACCGGGATCCCCCAGCAGCGCCAGGGCATACGCCACATCGTCGACGCTGCGCGCCATGAAACCGACATGATCGAGGGAACCCGATAGCGGATGCACACCCTCGCGCGGGACGGCGCCGAAACTGGCCTTGAAGCCGACGACGCCGCAATAGGCCGCCGGCCTCACGATGGACCCCATGGTTTGGGTGCCCAGCGCCAGGGGAACGATGCCGGCGGCCACCGCGGCGGCGGAGCCGCTGGACGACCCGCCCGGCGTATGCGCGGCGTTCCAGGGGTTGACCGTCGGTCCCGGATGGCGGAACGCGAACTCCGTCGTGACGGTTTTGCCGAACACCGTGCCGCCCAGGCGCTTGATGGCGGTGACGATGGCCGCGTCCTCCACCGGCACGTGGTCCGCGAAAATCGCCGACCCGTTGGTGGTACGCAGCCCTGCCGTGGCGATGATGTCTTTCACGCCGACGGGAATACCGGCCAGGGGGCCGTCCGCGGCGGCCGTCAACTGGGCCGTGGGTACGCGCGTGACGAAGGCCTTGAGCCAGGGCTCGCACTCGTCGGCGCGCGCCGCGCAGGCCTGCAGGTAGGCATCGCGGCTCAGGGTGCCGGCCTCGAAGCCGCGCAGGGCTTCAAGCAGGCCGGGTAATGCGGGAGCGGTCATCGTCATGGCATCGGCCTATCGGGGCAGCGCGAGGGCTTTCTTCACATACGTCGGTACGACAAAGGTCGCGTAGTCGGGCTGCGCCTTCAGGTTGCCCAGGGCGATCTGCGTATCCATGCCCGTCTTGAATGCCTCCGCCGTCGTTTCGACACTCTTGGGATAGACGTTGTCCGCCAGCATGCGGTTCACGGCGTTGGTCACCACCTTGGGGTCCAGCGTGGGGAACTCTTTCAAGGCGATCTTGATCGTCTGGTCATGGTTGGTCTGCATGAAGCGCAGGGCCAGCTCCATGCCATTGACCAGGCGCTGCGCGGCATCCGGGTCCACATCGGAACGCGCGGTCACCGACGAGAACGCATAGGGGCCGTACTGCTTGGGAAAGCCGAGCACCACCTTCATTCCCTGCGCGGCGACCTGGTCCAGCCCCGGCTCATAGAGCACCGCGACCTTCGCCTGCCCGCCCAGGAAGGGGCCTGCTTCCGAGCCCGTCTGCACCTGGATCATGTCGACGTCCTTGTCCGCGTTCATGCCGTTTTCCTTCAACAGCTTGATGAACAGCGACGTGCTGGTGGTCGGCATCAGGCCGGTCACCACCTTCTGGCCTTTCAGGCTTTTCACGCCATCGAAGTGGAAGTCCGGCGTAGTGGCGATGTAGACGGCCGCGCCGTTGACCACGTTGCTGATAATGCCCACCTTCGCGCCCTTGGACGCGGCAATGGCGGTCCACTCGGGGCCGTGCACGGAAAACTGCGCGCTGCCCGACAGCACCGCGGATAGCGCGGCCGTCGGCGAGCCGGCGCTCTCCTTGTTTACCTCCAGACCCTGCTGCTTGAAAAAGCCCTGGTCCATCGCGACGTACAAAGGCAGGTACAGCATCGACTGGAACGCCTGCGAAACGGTAACCTTCTTGACCTGGGCCGATGCCGGAGCGGCCACGATGGCCAGCGACGCGGCGACCAGCAGCCCGGCCAGGCGACTCTTGGAAAAACGCATGACTTGCAACCTCCGAAGGGGGCAATGTGAAGAACGCGCGCAGCCCCTGGCGGCGCGCGGGGGGGAATCGCTTTACACCTGGATATGCGGCCGGCCGTCGTCGGACTTCCACGGCAGGAGGTTGCGTTCCAGCGCATCGATCGCGTGATACAGCAGGAAGCCCACCAGCATCAGCACGAACAGGCCGACCCACACCGAGTTCAGGTCGTACAGGCTGGATGCGGTGTAAATGAGATGGCCGAGGCCATACTTGGATGAAATGAATTCGCCGACGACCGCGCCCACCAGGCCCAGGCCGATATTGATGCGGAAATTCGCGATGATGGCCGGCAGCGCGGAAGGCACGATAACGCCGTAGAAGATCTGGTGCTTGCTGCCGCCCATCGAATACAGCAGCGCCTGCAGATCCTTGTCGGCGTCCTTCGCCGCCTGGTAGGCCGCGATCAGCGCCACCACCGCCGTCATCGATATGACCAGCGCCACCTTGGAAACCAGGCCCGTGCCGAACCACAGCAGCACGATCGGCGCGAGCGCGATCTTCGGCACGCTATTGATCGCCACGATGAACGGCTCCACCAGCCGCGCGACGAACACCGAATACCACATGGCCAGCCCCAGGACCGAGCCGATCGCCGTGCCGGCGACAAAGCCCAGCAGCGCCTCGAACAGCGTATAGCCGGTATCCCACAACAGCGAACCGTCCATCATGCTCTTGATGAAAATCGCCCAGATGCCGCTGGGCTTGCCGATCAGGAACTCGGATATCCAGCCCAGCCGGACGCCGGCCTCCCATACCAGGAAGAAAACCAGCACGGCCAGCAATTGCAGCAGGCCGCGCCCCGCCGCCGTATCGAATATGCGGCGGCGCGGCTTGGCCGATGCATCGGCCGCGCCGGCCATCGTGTTGCGTGGCGTCGCCGTGGAAGCCGCGGCCCCGCCCTGGGGCGCTGGCACGCCGGTACGTTGAGGTATCGATGACATGATCAGGCCGCCTTCTTCCGGGTCTGGATATCCAGCTCGCCGCACAGGGTATGGAAGTATTCCGAGAAGCGGCGGTCGGCCCGCGCCTCGACGGGACTGCCGCGCTCGATATCGATGTGGTGCACGTTCTTTACCCGCGTCGGCCTGCCGCTGAGGGCGACCACGCGGCGCGACAGCGCGACCGCCTCGTCCACGTCATGGGTCACCAGGATGACGGTTTTGTGGAAAGTCTCCACGGCTTCCAGCAGGACGCTTTCGAGATACAGCCGCGTCTGGTAGTCCAGCGCGGAAAACGGTTCGTCCAGCAGCAGGATGTCGGGATCCATGATCAGCGTGCGCATCAGCGCCACCCGCTGGCGCATACCGCCGGACAGCGTTTGCGGATAGGCTTTTTCGAAACCGGACAAGCCGAAGGTGGACAGGTATTCGCGCGCCGTATCCACGGCTTCCCGTTCGGCCACCCCGCGGATCTTCAACCCCAGCAGCACGTTCTCCAGCACGGTACGCCACGGGAACAGCAGGTCCTTCTGCATCATGTAGCCGACCCGCCCGCGCATGCTGGAGACGGCTTCGCCGCGATAGATCAACTGGCCGCTGTCGGCCTGCAGCAGGCCGGCGATGATGTTGAAGATGGTCGATTTTCCGCAGCCGCTGGGGCCGATGATGCTGACGAAGTCTTTCTCGTAGATATCGAAGCTAAGGCCGTCCAGCACCTGCACGGCGCCCCCCTTGCCGGGAAAGGACTTGCGAACCTCGCGTATGCTCAATTGGACCGGCGTGGAGGCCGAAGGCGGAATCAGGGACATTGGATGCACTCTCCTTGCCACAGAGAGAATGCAAAACCCATGCCAATTCCGATAGGCAGAACAGTGGACCGCTTTCCCGGCGCGACCGGCGTTTTGGGGAGCTCTCGCGGCGCGCAACGTGCGCCGACATCGTGCGCCGGGCGCGCCCGACGCTGGTGCCTCGGCCGGCGGGGGCGGCACCACCCTGGCGCAGCCGTCGCGCCGGCGCCACAAAATCCCCTTCCGCGGGGCGGTTCGGGGAAGCGCTAATACATCCCGGCCGAGAAAGGCCGCATGATTGCGCTGAATTGTTCCCGACTACAGACAATACGTATCCGGATGGCTTCTCGACGTACCTGCGCGTTGCTGGCGGCGGCCCTGACGGCCGCTGTCGCGCTGGCTGGCGGCAGCGTGCCGTCCGCGGCGCGCGCGCAGGCCGCGCAGCCGGGTACCGGCCCCGCAATCACTGCGGCACCCAAGGGGAATGCGGCGCCCGTGACCGGGTCAGCCGTCGCCGTCAGCCCGGCGAACGACCGCTGGGCCGAAAGCCTGGCGGCGTTCGCCGCCGCTGATCAGGCGCATCCGCCGACACCGGGCGGAGTGCTTTTTGTCGGCAGTTCGTCGATCCGCCTGTGGAACGGCCTGGAAACGGAATTCCAGTCCCTGCCCGTGGTGGTCAAGCGCGGGTTCGGCGGATCGCGGATGCTGGATTGCGCGCGTCATCTGCACCAGTTGGTGCAGCCCTACAAGCCTCGCCTGGTCCTGGTCTATGCCGGCGACAACGATCTGGCAGAGGGCCGCACGCCGGAACAGGTACTGCAGGCGTTCACGGCGTTCGTCGACGGCGTGCGCGAAACCATGCCGGCCACCCGCATCGCCTACATTTCCATCAAGCCCAGTCCCTCGCGCGCCGCGCTGATGCCGGAGATCCGGCAGGCCAACGCACTGATCCGCGACTACACCCTGAAGACCCGCAACACGGACTTCATCGATATCTATACGCCGATGCTGAATGCCGCCGGCCAGCCGCGCGCGGAACTCTTCCGCGACGACCAGTTGCACCTGAACACGCAGGGCTACGCGCTATGGAAGCGGATCATTACGGCCCATCTGAATTAAGCCGGGCCGGACGCGGCGACGCGGACGGGGCCGGGGCGGCCCGCCGCGTTTTGTTGTCCCCGACCAGGCGCGCCACCACGTAAAGCGCCAGCACGCTGCCGCAATACAGCAGCAAGTCCCGCCAGAGCGGGCGGTCCGGGGAGGGCTCGCCGATGATGGTCAGCACCATCAGGACGATGACCAGGTGGGCGCAGAACACCGAGAGCGATGCCCGGCCCAGGGTTTCCAGCAAGCCTATGCGCGGCAGCCGCGCCTTCAGCCAGCCGCTGAAATGCATCGCCAGCACCACCAGCGACATGAAGTTCAACAGGCGCAGGATGCCCAGGTGCCACTTGTCGAACAGGAAATTGAAGGGATTGCCGTCGGGGAAGGCGCCCAGGCCGGCAATATGCCGCCAGATAAAGAAGGTGCCGGCGATCACCGCCGCGCCGAACACCACGGGCGACGGGATCGGCCGCCGTTCTTCCGGCGGTATGCGGGCGTGCGTCGAACCCAGCCACAGGCCGAATACCCACAGCAGCTGCCAGCCGAAGGTTTCGAACGCGCCGGTTTCGCGGAATGGCACCGGCAGGCCGGTCATCGCCACGACCCCGCCGTACAGGAAGCGCGACAGTTCGAACTGCGTCGCGAACCACAGCACGCCGCTCAGGATCAGTATCGCGCGCCAGCCGTGGCGCAGGCCGTAGGTCAGCACGAAAGGACTGGCCAGCATGAACAGCACGTAGACCGGCAGGATGTCCAGCAAGGGCGGGTTGTAGATCAGGGCCAGGCTGGACAGCAGGGCCGTGAGGGGCTGCTGCAGATAGAACCAGATCAGGTTCTGCACCGCCGGCTGCGACAAGGATATGCCCAGCCCGGCGATCACGGTGAACAGGAACAGCAGGGACGCGGCCTGGCAACCGTACACCACCAGCGCGCGCTTCAGGAAGGCACGCTGCATGGACTGGATACCGTGGCGCAGATAGCGCTGCGTATAGACCAGCCCGGCCATATACGCGGACAGCATGACGAAGCCCTCGGCGGCCGACACGAAGCCCAGCGGCTGGCTGCTCGGGATGCCGAAGTTGGTGGGCAGATGCGTGGACAGCATCAGCACCAGCATCAGGCCGCGCAGCGCATCCAGCTCCCACAAACGCGAACGCCCGGCCGCGACGCCTGGCGAGGTGGCGGCACTGGGAACACGCGACAGGCAGGAGGAGGAAGACATGGCCATGCTGCATCCATGAGATTCGGGAAAACCCGTAAGGGTACATCACGCTGGGGAAAACCCGTAAGCCTGAAGCCTGACACTCTTGTGGGCCGCGCGCACGCCATGGTTGTAGCGTTCTGTTTCGACGCCGGCGCAGGCTTCGCGCCGGGGTTGCATCCCGGAACAAGCATGGGCGATTCGTGCACAATCCGCCTGCGCCCTCGCCCTGGCGCGCATTGCCCTTCGGGGCCGGCTGGGCGAGGATGTCGCTACCTCGCTACCAGGGAGACAACCCCATGCAAAAAGTCATGCTGGTCACCGGCGCCAGCCGCGGCATCGGCGCCGCAACGGCAATACTGGCGGCGCAGCGCGGCTACGCCGTCTGCGTGAACTACAAGGAAAACGCCTCCGCCGCCGGCGAGGTCGTCGGCCGCATCGAGGCCGCGGGCGGCCGCGCCATTGCCGTGCGGGCGGACATGGCCGACGAGTCGCAGATCCTGTCGCTGTTCTCGACGATCGACGAGCACTTCGGCCGCCTGGATGGCCTGGTCAACAACGCCGGCATCCTGGAACGGCAAATGCGCGTGCGCGACATGGACTCGGCGCGCCTGCGCCGCATCCTGGAAGTGAATGTGGTGGCCGTCTTCACCTGCTGCCGCGAAGCGGTCGGCCGCATGTCCACGCGGGAAGGCGGCCAGGGCGGCGTCATCGTCAACGTATCGTCCATGGCGGCCCGCCTGGGCTCGCCCGGCGAATACGTGGACTACGCCGCATCCAAGGGCGCGGTCGATACGCTGACCATCGGTCTGGCGCGCGAAGTCGCCGACGAAGGCATACGCGTCAACGCGGTCCGGCCCGGTGTCATCGATACCGAAATCCACGCCAGCGGCGGCGAGCCGGGGCGTGTCGAACGCGTCAAGAACAGCGTGCCGCTGCGTCGCGGCGGCACGGCCGGAGAAGTCGCCGGCGCCATCCTGTGGTTCTTCACGTCGGAGGCCGCCTATTCGACCGGGGCATTTTTGGATGTCTCCGGCGGACGCTGAGCGGCGCTCCCTGCGCGCGCGACGCGCTTGGCCGCGACCCGACAACGATGCGGCCGCGCCCCCGGGCGGCATCGGATCCTGCCGCCAGGCCGGGCGCGGCGTGCATGGCGAAAATTCCCACAGTTGATAGATCTATCAGTTATTTACATTTAGTCGGGATTCTGATGACATAGCGCGGCACCGGCTGCCATTCGGGCCGTCGGTATGGTCGAGGAAGCCCCCGCGTGCCTACCAGCCTATCGATTCGGCGCAGGATCGCCGCCATCCTGGTCACGCTGTTCGCCGCGGCTCTGCCTTTTCTGCTGGTTCTCCCCATCGTCCTGCACGAAGCGCAACGCCAACTGGCCGGCGAAGCCAGCGTCACGGCCGGCGTCCTGCGCCGGCAGCTGGAAAACATCCTGCTGCGGGCGCAGGACGTCACGCAAAGGCTGATCCCTACCCTGGATCGCCCCTGCGGCGAAGTGCTGACCCGGCTGCACCAGACGGGAGCGCTGCAGCCCTACTTCCGTTCGCTGCTGCTGGTCCGCGACGATATCGTCTACTGCTCGTCCATCTACGGCATGCCCAACGCGCCGCTGATTGCGCTCTCGCCGCAGGAACACGTACCGCAAGGGATGTACGTGACGCCCGTGTCGGGCACCCTGCTGCTGCCGGACCGGCCCGCCGTGATGGTGTCCCAGGGAGTGCGGGAGGGCCTCGGCGTAGTGGCCTTCCTCGATGCCCAGTACCTGTACGACCTGAAACTGGCCGCCGCGCGGGATGGCGCCTACGATGTCGACATCCTGCTGGGGCAGCGCGACGTACCGCTGCTGGATGCCGGCGAACGCCAGCGCAGCGCGCGCACGCCCGGCCCCGATACGCAGCAATCGGTGTCGGCGATGTTCCCGGTGCAGGTCCGCGTAACGCCGCTGGCGATCCAGCGCGCTACCGTGCGGGCCCATGTATGGCGGGGCTACGCCGCCTTCCTGCTGCTGGCCAGCGTGCTATGCGGTTATTTCGCCTACCGGTTCTACGGCTGGCGCGTATCGATCCCGGGCGAAATCCGCAAAGGCATCCGCCTGCGCCAGTTCCACCTGGTCTACCAGCCGGTCATCGACATGGCGACCGGCCGTATGTCCGGCGTGGAGGCGCTGCTGCGCTGGCGCCATCCGCGACTGGGCAATGTGCGGCCGGACCTGTTCATCGCCGCCGCCGAGGAATACCACATCATCGACGACCTGACCCGTCATATGTTCCAGCTGGCGGCCAACGATCTGGCACTGCTGGACCTGCCGCCGGGCAGCCATCTGGGCGTGAACGTCTGCGGCGCGCACATGGTCGCGGACCGCTTCGTCGCCGACGTCGACGCCCTGTTGTCGCGGGTGCGCGCGCACGCGGGCGTCACCCTGGTCCTGGAGGTGACCGAACGCCATCCCTTGCCCGACACGCCCGCGCTGCGCGCCCACATGGCCGAGCTGCGCGAACACGGCGTGCAATGGGCGCTGGACGACTTCGGCACCGGCCACAGCTCGCTGTCCTACCTGCAAAAGCTGCACGCGAATTTCTTGAAAATCGACCGCGCCTTCGTCAGCACCGCCGACACCGAGGCGGTGGGCAACGTGGTGCTGGACACCATCATCGGGCTGGCCCAGCAACTGGGCCTGGCGATGATCGCCGAAGGCGTCGAAACCGAGGCCCAGGAAGCCTATCTGCGCGACAAGGGCGTGCAATTCGCCCAGGGCTACCTTTTCGCGCGGCCGATGCCGCCGCGCGACCTGGCTGCATGGCGCCTGGCCCGCGAGCGCGCCGCGGCGCGCCCGGCGCCGCCCCACGCGCCGCTCGACATGCCCACGCCGGCCGGCGCCTGAACCGCGCGCCGGTCAGCCCTTGGCCGCCGCCGGGCGCTGGCGATATTTCAGGCGCATCACACTGGCGACGGCCGCCGCGGCGGCGAACACGGCGCCCAGCCACAAGGCCAGGATCGCGCCGCGCTCGGTCGACACGTGAAAGCAGGCGGCCACCAGGGCCGCGCCGCTGGATTGGCCCAGCAGGCGCACCGTCCCGACCATGCCGCTGGCCCCGCCCGCGCGCTCCGGCGGCGCGGCGGTGATCAGGGCCCGCACATTGGGCGACTGGAAGAAGCCGAAGCCCGCGCCGCACACCGCCAGGCGCCAGCACAGGGCGAAGACCGACGGCTCGGCCGGCATGGTGGCCAGCAGCACCATGCCCACGGCCAGCATGGCCATTCCGATGCCGGCCAGGATGCCGACGTGCATGCGATCGGACAGGCGGCCCGCGATGGGCGCCATCACGGCCACCAGCACCGGCCACGGCGTGATCAGGAAGCCGGTCTCCACCTGTGTATAGCCCAGCACGTTCTGCAGCATGAAGGGCAGCGACACGAAGGCCAGCGACTGGGTCGCGAATGAGCACACCCCCGTGGCCGCCGACAGCGCGAACACCGGCCGGCGCAGCAGATCCACCGCGAGAAAAGGCGCCGGGTGGCCTGCCTGGCGCTTAAGCAGCAGAAGCAGGCACACGACGCACAGCACCGAGGTGATCACGATGGTTCGCGCGGCGGCCAGCTGGGCGCCCTCGTTCAGGCTGAACACCAGCAGCGCGAGGAACCCGGCGCACAATACCGCGCCCAGCGTGTCGAACGGACGCCGCGTGCGCGTCGTGACGGGCAGCGCGCGCAGGCTGAAATAGATGGCGATCATGCCCACCGGCACGTTGATCAGGAACAGCCAATGCCAGGTGGCCACCGTCAGCACCAGCGATGCTGCCGTCGGGCCGGCGGCGAAGGCCAGCGCGACCATCACCGAGTTCAGCCCCACACCGCGCCCCAGCAGCTTTTCCGGGTAGATGAAGCGCAGCATCGCGCCGTTTACCGCCATGGTGGCTGCCGCTCCCAAGCCTTGCACCACACGGCCGGCGACCAGCCATTCCAGATCGGGCGCCATGCCGCACGCCAGCGAGGCCAGCGTGAACAGCACCAGGCCGAACACCATGATGCGCCGGTGACCGACGATCTCGCCCAGCGTGGCGGCCGGCAGCAGGGCCGCGACCATGGATAGCTGGTAGGAGCTGATCACCCAGATCGAGCGGGCTTCCGTAGTCTGCAGGTCGCGCGCGATGGCGGGCAACGCCGTATTCGCGATGGCCGTATCCAGGCTGGCCATGCACACGCCCAGCAGCAGGCCGAGGGTGGCCGCCCAGCGCTGGTTGGCGGGCATGCCCGCGCCGAAGGGATAGGCTTTTTTAACCGCGAAGGAGAGGAACATCCGGCACCAGAAGGCAGTTGGAATGCGCCCGGCAATACAGCGGGCGGCGCGGGCAGCCCCGCCTCGCCAGGCCGGGGGTCAGCCAGGCAAAAACGGGTAACGGTGTACTGCCTGGAAGGTGGCGCTGTCAAACCGCGGGGCACTTGGGCATGAATTTTGCAGAATAACCCCAGCGGTCCGGCCCGCCCCTTCCGGGCGATGCGGCTGACGGCCGCGCCATCGTCAAGGAGGCCGCCATGGCCCTGAACATGACCCATACCCCCTCCGGCAGCACGGGCATCAGTATCCTGACGCCCCTGGATTGGATCGCCCTGGTCCTCGCCATCATCGGCGGGCTCAACTGGGGACTGGTCGGTGCATTCAGCTTCGACCTCGTCGCGGCCATTTTCGGCGCGGGATCCACCATCGCCCGCCTCGTCTACATCCTGGTGGGCCTGGCCGCCCTGTATCTGATCTACTTCGCGATCCGGGCCGGATCCGTCAAGGCTTGACCTTGCGAGCGCCCCGCCCGCGGCGGGCGGGGCGCGGCTTGTCCGCCCGCGAGATCCGGCCCGCGAGCACGGCACCGCGAGGCCAGCGCGTGGCGCGAACGACGATTACCCCAGCAGCATCCAGTGCAACAGAACCGTCAGCGACACCAGCGAACCGACCGTCGACAGCAGAATGGTGCGCGCCGTGATGACGGCCTCGCGCCGATAGAACTCCGCCAGCATGAAAGGGCCCGTGCCCGTGGGCAGGGCCGCCAGCAGCACCGCCATCTGCGCCAGCGGTACCGGCATCGCGAAAACGCGGGCCGCCAGCCACCATGTCAGCGCCGGCTGCAGCACAAGCTTGCCGGCCGTCAGCGCCAGCGAGACACGCCGCGATTGCGCCGCCGCCCGCTTCTCGGCCAGGAACAATCCCAGGCACACCAGCGCGCACGGCGTGGCGGCGGCCCCCAGCAAATCCAGGAAACGATCGGCCGCCGCCGGCACCGGCAGGCCCGCCACGGCCACCAGGGCGCCGGCCGCCGGCGCCACGATCAGCGGATTGCGGGTCATGCCTCGCAGCACTTTCAAGCCCGCCTTGTGCGGCGCGCGCTCGGTCTGCAGCCCCACCTCGATCAGCGCCACCGTAATGGCGAACAACACCGACACCACCAGCAGCGTCGCGATGGTGGCAGGCGCCATCCCCGCGTTGCCGAACAGCGCGAGAATGAGCGGAAAGCCGATATAGGCCGTGTTGGCATACGAGGCGGCGATGGCGTCGACGCTGGCATCGACCAGATGACGTCCCAGCCGCAGACGCCATACCAAAGTCACGATGAAAACAGCCGCGCTGCCCAGACCGAAGGCGGCCACGAAGGCAGGCTGGTACAGCTGGCTCCAGGTGGCGTGCGCCATCAGCTTGAACAGCAGCGCGGGCAGCGCCAGCCAGACGACGAAACGATTCAGCTCCACACAAGCGGCGGGCCCTACGATGCCGCGCCGGCGCAGGACGAAGCCGGCCAGGATCAGAGCGAAGATGGGAGCAAGGATTTGCAGGGTGGAGAACATGGCGGGAAACCTTCACCGGCGATATCGCGTGCCGGGTGCTACGCGGCCGCCGTGCAGAGGGCCCGCGGGCACGGCCGCGGTCACGACGGTTCGCGCAGCGTAGTTCCCCACCGCAATACAATCCAATTCTTTATTCGGCCTTCAACAATACCTTTTCTGCATCGTGCTGGACATCAAACCCCTGCGTTACTTCGTCACCCTGGCGGAGACGCGCCATTTCGGCCGCGCCGCGGCGCGCCTGCATCTGTCGCAGCCTCCGCTAAGCCGCCAACTGGCCAGCCTGGAAGCGGCGCTAGGCGTCAAACTGCTGGAGCGCAACCCCCGCATGGTGGCACTGACACCGGCGGGCGAACGCTTTCTCGTCGACGCCAAGGCCATCCTGGCGGCCGTGGAACAGGCCGGCCGCAATGCGCAGGCCGCCGCGCGCGGCGACGCCGGCGCCCTATCCATCGGCTTCACCATGTACGCCGCCTATAGCGTCATCCCCACCTACGCCAAGGCCTATGGCAGCGCATACCCGGAGGTGGCGCTGAAACTCCGGGAGGTCGTATCGCAGGACCTTGCCGCCCAGGTACTGGACGGCCGCATCGACGCCGCGGTGGTGATGGCCGGCGGCCATTTCGGCGAACTGTCCAACCGCGTCGTGGTACGCGAACCGCTGTGCGTGGCGCTATCGCGCGGCCATCCACGCGCGCGCAGCCGCCGCCCGATGCGCATCGGCCAGTTGGCCGGCGAGCCGTTCATCATGACGTCCAGCGAGGTCGGCCCGGCACTGCGCGCGAACATCGTCGAGCATTGCCGCCAGGCGGGTTTCGAACCCATCGTGCGGTTGGAAGTACAGTTGCAGCAAACCGTGCTGAATATGGTGGACGAAGGCGTGGGCGTCGCCCTGGTACCCTCTTCCATGCGCAAGTCGCGCCTGCCGGGCGTGGCGTTCCGGCCGCTGGCCAATGCGCCGCACTCCGAGCTGGTCCTGCTGTGGTCGCCCCGCAACCGCAATCCCTGCCTATCCAATTTCCTGGCGCTGGCGACGCCGGCCTAGAGAGTTCCGAGATGCCCCGCTTCCCGAATCCGATCTACCGCCGCTTCGAAACGCTGATCGATCCTTTCCGTCCGGCGCAGGACGAACCGCCGCCCGACGACGTGCTGCGCTTCTACCGGCACTACCTGCGCCAGGTGCGCACCGCGCTGCTTTTCCTGCTGCTCGTGGGGCTGGCCGGCGCGCTGATCGACGTCACGCTGTTTCGCTTCCTGGGCCGCATCGTCGACCTGGTCCGGGGCCAGCCCGTGGCCGCGTTTTTCGCCGAACATGGCAAGACGCTGATCGGCATGGCACTGGTGGTCCTGGTCCTGCGCCCCATCGTCACGGGCCTGCACGATATGCTGGTGCACCAGACACTGTCGCCCGGGCTGACCACGCTGGTTCGCTGGCAGAACCACCGCTACGTGGTGAAGCAGGGCCTGGGATTCTTCCACAGCGATTTCGCCGGCCGCATCGCCAACCGCATCCTGCAGACGGGCGTGGCGCTGCGCGAATCGACGCTGCAGGCCGTGGACGCGGTGTGGCATGTACTGATCTATTCGGGCAGCGCGCTGATCCTGTTCTTCGATGCGGACTGGCGGCTGACCATTCCGCTGATCATCTGGATCGTGGGCTACATCCTGACGCTGATCCGCTTCGTCCCGCGCGTCAAATCGCGCTCGGCGACGGCGTCCGAGGCCAGCTCGAAACTGATGGGCCGCATCGTGGACGGCTATACCAACATCGGTACGCTCAAGCTTTTCGCGCACAGCCAGCGCGAGGAACTCTACGCGCGCGAAGCGATGGCGGAACAGACGGGCAAGGCGCAGATGGCGGCGCGCCTGGTCACGGGAATGGGGTTCACCATCGCGATCCTGAACGGCATCCTGATCGCCGGCACGCCGGGGCTGGCGCTGTGGCTATGGAGCGAGGGCCGCATGTCCGTGGGCGATATCGCACTGGCAACCGGCCTGGCGATGCGGATCGCCGATATGTCCGGGTGGATCATGTGGGTGGTGAACGGGATTTTCGAGAACGTGGGGACGGTGCAAGATGGCATCCGGACGATCGCGCGGCCGCGGGTGGTGGCGGACGATGTGGACGCGAAGCCCTTGCACGTCACCCATGGACGGATTTGCTTCGAAAACGTGGGGTTCGGGTACGGCAAGGGTGGCCTGGTGTTTACGAGGCTGAACCTGGATGTGGCGCCGGGAGAAAAAATCGGGCTGATCGGGCCGTCGGGGGCGGGCAAGTCGTCGCTGGTGAGCATTCTGCTGCGGCTGTACGACGTGGAGGCGGGGCGCATTCTGATCGACGGGCAGGATATCACCAAGGTGACGCAGGAATCGCTGCGCGCGCAGATCGGGGTGGTGACGCAGGATACGTCGCTGCTGCATCGTTCGCTACGCGAGAACCTGCTGTACGGCCGGCCGGATGCGAGCGAGGAAGCGCTGATGCATGCGATCCGGCAGGCACGCGCCGATGAGTTCATTTTCGACCTGACGGACGGGGAAGGCCATCGCGGACTGGACGCGAATGTGGGAGAACGGGGTGTCAAGCTGTCGGGCGGACAGCGGCAACGTATCGCGATCGCGCGGGTGCTGTTGAAGGACGCGCCGATTCTGGTGCTGGACGAAGCGACGTCGGCGCTGGATTCCGATGTGGAGGCGGCGATCCAGGAGAACCTGGAGACGCTGATGCACGGAAAGACCGTGATCGCGATCGCGCATCGGCTGTCGACGATTGCCAGGATGGATCGGCTGGTGGTGATGGAACATGGGAACATCGTGGAGATGGGCACCCATGCGGCATTGCTGGCGCACGACGGGGTGTATGCGAGGTTGTGGCGTCGGCAGACCGGGGGGTTCGTGGGATTGGAGTGATCCGGCGGGGTAGCGTTTGCTGGTGCGTTGACGGTTGCTGTCGGCGGGTGTTTTGCTGATCCCGTCCGTCGGGGGTGGTGCCTGTCGGGGCCAGCCCGGAGGAGCCGGTCCGGCGCCTTCGCGCCGGACTCCCGCGTTGTCATCCTCGTACGGCGGCCGAAGTGGCGGTGGGGTTCTTGTGCTTTTTTTGCCCGGCCGTCCTCCCTACGGATTCCCTCGCGCGGCTCCAACGGGCTGGCCCCGACAGGCACCACCCCCGACGGACTCCGGTTTGCCTTAGTTACGGTCGCTGCGACGATCTCGGTTCTTGCGCTTCGTCGGTGGCCATTGCTGCCGGTGGAAGATTTTGCGGCGCACGTCGATCGCCGGCCGCCCAGCGCGGCCAGCGATCGCCTACACGGTGCGTCATGCCGCGGATGCTTTCGTGCGACGGCCTTGCATCTGGAGTGGATGCCGTTGCATGCGCGCATCCGCATGTGCCTTGGGCGAGATGGCCTACGAGCTGCGATGGTCAACCATACGCGATATGAGGGAGTGTCATAAATTTTGTGTTTGAGGCCTAACATAGTTGCTCCAGAGGAGCACATCATGGCTACCAAGCAGAAGGCACCTCCCAGGGAACTGCCATCGATTCCAGCGAATTTGATGGATGAGTTTGTCAAAGGTCCGATGACGCCTGAGGCGGTACAGGATCTATCGATGGCGTTCAAGAAAGCCCTGGTCGAGCGGGCGCTTGGCGCAGAAATGGGTCAGCACTTGGGCTATGCCGCGGGCACGGACCCGCCGGCAGGCACCACGAACCATCGCAACGGCACGAGTGGCAAGACGGTGATAACCGATGATGGGCCGCTGCGGGTCGATATTCCGCGAGATCGGGAAGGCAGTTTTGCGCCGATCCTGATTTCCAAGCATAAGCGGCGCTTTACGGGATTCGATGACAAGATCATCGCCATGTATGCCCGCGGGATGACGGTGCGCGAGATCCAGGGATTTCTGGTTGAGCAGTACGGCACGGAAGTCTCACTGGAGTTCATCAGCTCGGTGACTGACGCGGTTATGGAAGAGGTGGTCGCTTGGCAGAACCGGCCTTTGGAGACCATGTATCCGGTGGTGTTCTTCGACGCGTTACGGGTGAAGATCCGCGAGGATGGCGTGGTCCGCAACAAGGCGGTGTACCTGGCGCTGGGGATCTTATCGGACGGCACCCGCGACATTCTGGGCCTGTGGATTGAGCAGACCGAGGGCTCGAAGTTCTGGATGAAGGTGTTCAACGAACTCAAGACCCGGGGCACATTGGATATCTTGATCGCCGTCACCGATGGCTTAAAGGGGATGGAGCAGGCGCTGAACGCGGTCTTCCCCAGCACGACACTGCAAACCTGCATCGTTCATCTGATGCGCAGCAGCGTGGATTATGCAAGCTGGAAAGAGCGTCGTACCGTGGCGGCAGCCTTGAGGCCGATCTACACCGCGCCCACTGTGGAGGCTGCTGAAGCCGCGCTGGCCGTGTTTGAGCAAGGCCACTGGGGCCAGAGATATCCGACCATCGCCCAGACCTGGCGTCGCGCCTGGGATCGCGTGATCCCGTTTTTTACGTTTCCCCCGGCGATCCGAAAGATTATCTACACCACCAATGCCATTGAGAGCTTAAATGCGCAGTTGCGCCGATCGATAAAGACCCGTGAGCACTTCCCCAGTGATGACGCCGCCACCAAGCTATTGTGGCTGGTCCTACGCAATATCACCGGAACGTGGGGCTGCGCCACGCACGACTGGAGGGTAGCCATGAACCAGTTCGCCATCATCTATGCAGAACGCTTCACCGACCCATATCACTGAGGTAGCATGAACTCTGCAGATCAAAAGTGGTACGGCATCCCAATGCTTTAAACACAAAAATTCTGACAGGCCCGGAGTGGATGCCGTTGCATGCGCGCATCCGCATGTGCTTTCGGCAAAGCTGGCGTACGAGCCGAGAGGGTCAACGATACGTGGCATGGTGAACGCGTCGCCATCCTCACCGCCATCTGCATGCCGCCCGTCGCATTCAACCACCGCGTAGGCGCATCGGGGCCGCGCTGGGCGGCCTCGATGCGACGTGCAACGCAAAATTTTCCAACGGCGGAATCGGCCGCCCACGAAGCCCAAGAACCCAACTCGCCCCAGCGGACAGTGAATAAAGCACATCGGAGTCCGGCGGGGGTGGTGCCTGTCGGGGCCAGCCCGTTGGAGCCGCGCGAGGGAATCCGAAGGGAGGACGGCCGGGCAAAAAACCCGCAAGAACCCCAACGCCACTTCGGCCGCCGTACGAGGATGACAACGCGGGAGTCCGGCGCGAAGGCGCCGGACCGGCCCCTTCGGGCTGGCCCCGACAGGCACCACCCCCGACGGACGGCATCAGCAAGACACCCGCCAACAGTAACGATCAAAGAACCGAGATCAGCAACACACCCGCGGACAGCAAAAGAACAACGCACGCCAAGAAAAACGCCACCCAACACCGCTATCGACGGATGCGATTCAGCCAACCCAACGTCAAGGCGCCAAAACAACCACCTTGGGCTGCGGCGAAAACACCTGCATCCCCACGGTATTGATGGTGTTCTGCACCGTCAGGCTCGTCATCCTCACAATCGGCGTACCCATCACCAGAACGGTGAACGCCCCCGTCATATATCGCGAACTACCCATGAAAGTCTGCGATATCAGCCCGCCGCCCACTCCCGCCGTATCCCCCAAGGTGATCGGCACCGGTGTCGCCATGTTATGTACCGGTGCCGCCAACAGCAGCACATTCCAGGCAATCGGCACCCCCATGCTGGAGGTTGCCACATCCACATGAGGAATCGGCGGAATAGGCGTCTTGCACACATCGGGAAACCCCAGCGCCACCCCCGGCAATTGGCATACGGCCAGCATGTTCGCCCTCCTCGGTTCAAGCCTTGCCCGCCGACCACAGCTCGGCTTCCAGCAAAGCGGGATCGTTCTCGATGATGCCCGTGCGTTGCGACACTCGCGTACCGTCCTGGATCGCGCGATGAAACCGCGTCCGCAGAAAGCGCGCCTCGCGCAGATCCGCATCCGTCAGGTCCGCGGTCGAAAAATCGGCGTCCACCAGGCTTGCATGCCGCAAATCCGCGCGCGCGCAACGGGCCCGGTGGAACACGCACAGATTCAGGCTGGCGCCTTGCAGATCCGCATCGTCCAGATTCGCGTCTGCCCAGATCGCGCCGTCGAAATGCGCGCCGCGCAACACTGCGCGCGTCAACTCCGCCTGGGGGAACAGGCATTGTGGCCCCACCGCGCCGACGAAGCGCGCCTCGCGCAGCGACGTCCCCTTGAAATTCGACTGCCGCAGCTGGGCACCGCTGAAGTCAGCCCCGTCCAGCTTGCTATCGGTGAACTGGCACAGCGTGAAATGCTGATCGACGAAGCGATGTCCGCTCAGGTCGCATTCGACGAACATCGCGCTCTCGCCGCTCGTCCCGGCCAGTATCGTGCGGCGCAGATCCAACTGATAGAACGTCACAAACGACAGCACCGCCCCCGTCAAATCCGCGCCTTCCAGCTCCGTCTTCGCGAACATCGCCCGATCCAGCCGGGGAATGCGCAGGTCCGCGTCGCACAGGCGCACCGCGTGGAAACTCGAACGGTCCAGCATCGCCCCGGCAAACCGCGCACCCGTCAGATCGGACTCGCTGATCATCGACTGCCGCGCCATTGCCCGGCTCAGGTCGGCCTCGCGCATCGAACTCAGCACGATGCGCGCCTCTTCCAGCCGTGCATCCGACAGATCGGTGCCGTCGAACCGGCAATGCGTGAACTGGCTATCGTCCAGCCGGCAACCGGCCATCCGCGCGCCGCTGAAATTTACCTCGTCGAAAAAGCCGCCGGCCAAATCCAGGCCGCGAAGGTCCGCGCCGCGCAGGTCCGTATTTTCTACCACTTCGCCATGGCGCACCTTGTCCAGCAAGGTCTCGGTATTCATGCCGCGCGCTCCGCCACGCGCAACGGAAAGCGCTTGACGCCCGCCGTATAGGCCCCCTGCGTGCGGGTGGAAGCATCCATCAGCGCCTGTGACACATCGGCGCGGAACAGATTGGCCTGCTCCAGGTCGGCATCGCGCAGCGTCGCCTTCGACAGGCTGGCTTCGATCAGGTTCGCCCCGCGCAGCGACGCGGCATCGAAATCCGCGCGCACGAACAGGCTGCGCGGCGCGCGGATGCCCGACAGGTCCGCGTTGCGCAATCCGCACTCCGACAGATCGCATGCTTCCAGCGTCGCGCCGGCGAAGCTCGCGCCATCCAGGGACGCTCCGCGCAGGCTGCTGTTGCGCAGCGTGGCGCCCGCGAAGCGGGCGGACCGCAAGTCCGCGCCGCCGGCGAAGGCACTGGCCTGCACGTCGGCACGCGCGAATGTCGTCAGGCCGGAAAACTGACACTTCGTATAGCCTACCCGTGTCAGGCGGGCCGAGCTGAAATCGCAGTCCTGCAAGGCACTCTCCATGTAGGCACACAACCCGAACGTCGCGCCCACGAACGCGCACTGTTCGAGGATAAGGTTCATACCGGTCCACTGGGACCATCGCGTATCGGTGAAGTCGCAGGCGCGCAGCAGCGCCTTGAACCAGCGTCCGCCGTCGATGCGCGCCTCGCGCAGCGCGCATGCCTCCAGCACGGCTTCGTCCAGCCGGGTATCGCCCAGGCGCGCGCCCTGGAAATCGGCGTCCTGGCCGTGCACTTTGCCCAGGTTCGCGCGATCGAAACAGGCCTGCCGGGCGGAGGTGCGGATAAATCGCGCCGACACCAGCACCGCGCCGGTGAAATCGCAGCCATCCAGGCGTGCGTCCGTCAGGTCGGCACCCGCCAGGTCCGCGCCACGGAAGTCCATTCCGCTCAAGTCCATGCCGGAGAGGTCCGCCCCGGCCAGCGGCCAGCCGCGCGCGTCCCGGCCGGCCGCCGCCCGTTCCTGCAGGCGGCTGCGGGTACGGCGGGCGCGATGCGGCGGCATGGGGGGCGGTGCGGCGAAATGCTGGGCGGCATTCAGATAGCCGCTGCGCGCCATCGCATCGAGGCCGGCACCGTCTGCACGCGCGGCATCGCCGTCCCTTCCCTGCCCGCCGGCGTCCGGTGCACTTCCGCCGCCCGGGCCGCGCATCCAGGGCTGCGCGCGCGCCGCGCGCAAATGCCGCCGCAGGGCTGCCGGGTCGAAGGCCGGCGCCGGGGTATCGGGATCCAGGCTGCTCAGGCCGGCCATGTCGACACCCGCGACGGCCGCGAGCCCGTCCAGTTCGCCATCGGCGCGCACTTGGGCCAGGGCGCCTTCGCCGCGCCGCGAAGCTTCCAGCTCGCGTTCCATGCGCAGGATGCGCTCGGGCAGGTCGGACAGCGCGGGAGCGCTCTCCTCCGCCTCCAGCGGCGGCAGATAGCGTTCGGGGTCCAGGCCTTGCGCCAGCAGCTCCGCCCGCGCACCGGCATGGCGGCGCTCGGCGCCGGCCCGCAGGTTGCGGCGCGAGGGCCGCCGGGGCGCTTCGCCACCGCCGCTGTCCAGCCAGGGCGCGCATAGATCGCGCGGCACCAGGTCCTCGTCCAGCAATGCATACAAGGCGCCGCGCCGGGGATCCAGGCGGCGCGCCATGACCGACTCGTAGTGCGCGAGCTCGCGCGGCGCGGCGGCTGCCTCCAGCGCCGGCAGGATGAAACGGACGTCGGCGGCGTCGTCCTCGCGCACGGGCATGCAGCCATGCCATATAAGGACAACCCGGTCGCGGTGCGGGAAGAACCACGCCGTCGACAAGGCCAGCGGCACTTCCTGCAACTGCGTGCCGTCGGCTTGCAGGCTGGCGAAGCAGCGCGCGCGCCAATCGGGCAGGCGGCCGCGCACGACCTGGCGGTCCGGGTGCATATTCCAGATCTCGTAGGCCGCGCCGGCCAGGGCCGCACCGGGGTTGGCGGCCCATTGGTCCACCGGCGCGGACTGGAAAAACCGCATATCCATGTCGGGCGCGAAGCCAGGGTAATCGTTCTCCAGCCAGTTCTGGTCGTAGCGGCTGCCCATATGGCGCGCGCGCTGCGGCCAGTCCATGCCCAGCGCGCCATAGCCGGCGGGCTCCGGGCGCTGCGACGGACTCGACATGCGCTCGCGCGGCGATTCGATGTTGGGCAGCGGTCGCACCCGCACGCCGTTGACGGTCTCGTCCACCGCGCCGCGACCCAGCGGATTGCCGGCGACGCCGGGGCCGCCGTAGGCACGGGTCCAGTCCAGGCGCATCGCATCGAAGGGCCGCGCCGCGTCCGGCCGGCCATCCACCCAATAGCGGTCGCCGAAAACCAGCAGCGGCTTATCGACGATGCCCTCGACCTTCAGACGCACCGCGCAGGCGGATGGATCCTGCTGATGGCGCGTGTAGGCGTAGCCGCTGGCAAGGACCTCCGGCACCGGCTTGGGCATGCCGGTATCCAGCACGCCGCCCGCCTCCTCGCCGGCCAGGGTCCACAGTTCCTGCTCGGGCAGCAGGCGCGGCGTATCGCCGAGTTCGGCGAGAGCCAGCACGGCGATGCCCAGCGTATCGCGGCGCTGCCAGCGATAGGGCCGCGTAAGCACACTCAGGCGGAATGGCTTGACGGTCTTCACGGCGCTACTCCGTGCGCTGGTCGATCGCGACCTCGCGGGTGGCCGGATCCACCCGCACCCGCACGAGGCGGCCTTCGGCGAAGTCGCTCAGGCGCACCGGGGAAACCGGCACGCGCAGCGTCGTATCGAAGGGCGGTATGCCGTCCTGGGCTTCCACGTGCATCGTGATATCGATAACGAAAAACTTGACCGCGCCCAGGCGGGTACCCGTATCGACGGTGCGTATGACCACCGCCGTGCCGGCGCGGCCGCGGTCGCGCACCTCGTCCTGGCGCGCGACCACGGCCGCGTCCTGCGAACGGCGGCGCAGTTCGCCGCGCAGCATGAATCCGACCTGCACGACCGACAACAGCAGCACCAGGATGACCACCCAGGCCCATCCGGGCAGGCCCCACGTCGCCATCACAGGATGCTCCACAAGCCGACCATGGACTGCTTCAGTCCGACCTGCTGCGCTTTCACGGCGTCGAAGGCATAACTGGAACCGGACGTGCGGTATGACGCCAGGGCGCCGATATTGCTGATGGCGGAGTAATTGGTGAAGGACAAATTCAACATGACGGTCGTCCTGTACAGCGCGATGCGGCTGACGCCGATCTCGGCCTTGAAGCCGGCCAGCGAGAGGCCATAGGGGGTGGTGCTGAGCCATTGCCCATGCGCCATGTTCTTGACCTTGGGCGCGTCCAGGACAATGGCGGTCGGCGTCTTGAGCGTGACATCGGCATTGCCGTGCACGTCCACGGTAGAGCTCGTGGATTGCACCAGCATGGCGCCCTGGGATTTGACATCCATGGTGCCGCCGGTGGACTCGACGCGGATCTTCTGCGGCGCGGTGGCCTCCAGGCCCGCGCTGGTGGACGTAAGCACGACCTGGCCTTTGGCCTGCGCGGTCAGCGTGCCGGCCTGCACGTCGTGCATGGCATTGCCGGCCGTTACGGTGATCGTTTCTCCGGTTTTCAATGTCTCGGCGAACGGACCGGTGATTTCCCGCGTTTCGCCGCTGGCGGCGACCGTGGTCTTCAAGCCGTTGTCGAACTTCTCTTCCATCAACCCGCTCTTCACGTGCACGGTGCGCGACGCCTTGACGGTATAGTCCTCGTGGCCGGTCACTTCCACCGTACGGGACTGGCCGACCGTCAGCTTGTCCGTACCGGTCACGTCGATATCGCGGTTGCACAGGACACGCTTGACGTCATTGCCGCCGATGACCGTGTTGCGGTGGCCGTCGGTGTGGTGCAATTCGTCGCATTCGACCTCGGTATGCAGGTTGCGCTCCGCATGCAGCCAGATGCGCTCCGCGCCGGCGCGGTCCTCGAACATGAAGGCGTTGGCGGTGGCGGGCGTGCCGTTCTTGGATCGGCTCAGGAAGCCGCTCTGGGTGGCGTTGTCGGGCAGATTCCAGGGCGGCATGTTGTTGGCGTTGTAGACGCGGCCGATAACGATCGGCCGGTCCGGCTGGCCGCCGATGAAGTCCACCACGACTTCGTCGTTGACGCGCGGCAGCTGGATGCCGCCGAACCCGCCGCCCGCCCACGGACTGGAAACGCGCACCCAGCACGAGCTGTTCTCGTCTTTCTTCCCGTAGCGATCCCAATGGAACTGCACTTTGACGCGGCCGAGGTTATCCGTCCAGATTTCCTCTCCCTGCTTGCCGACCACGGTTGCCGTCTGCGGACCGTGCGTGCGCGGGATCGGCGTCACGCGCGGCGCGCGGAACTGGACAGAGGACGGCAGCACGACGAAGTCGATATCCAGGGTGGCGGGATCGCCCGTGCCGGTGGTGTAGGAAGCTTCGCGCATGCGGTAGTAGGCGCCGACCACCAGATACTCGCGGTTCTCGGCCTGGCGCGGATGATTGCGCAGCGTGAACAGGTGGCCGGGCGACACCCCGCGGGCATTGCATGAGCCGCGGCTTTCCTCGCGCTGGCACTGCAACGACTCCAGGCGCACGCGGGTGTAGTGCTCCGCGTCTTCCGGGTTGGTATAGCCCCCCTGCCACTCGTACATCTCCAGGTCGCCGTTGTCATGGGCGCCGGGATTGTTGCGCTTGGCTTCGAGGCTGGCGGCGGGTGTCAGGGGATGGTAGTCGGTGGTGGCGAAGGCGCCGGGCGTGATCTGTTCGACCAGCTCCCATTCGTAGATGTAGTCCTCGCGCGGCACGGCGTTGCGGTCGGGCCCGTAGTAGGGAATGGCCTCGTAGCCCGGCACCGGCTCGTGCTGCGTCACGTCGTCGGCCAGCACCAGCGTGTGCTTGCCCTCTTCGTGGCGGAACCAGTAATAGATGCCTTCGTGCTCCATGAGCCGGCTGACGAAAGCGAAATCGGTCTCCTGGTACTGCACGCAATACTCCCAGGTGCGATAGCTGTCGACCAGCTTGAATTCGACCGGGTACTTGTAGTCCTTGAGCACCTCGCGTATCACATCGGGCACGCTTTTATTCTGGAAGATCTTGCTATCCGAGGTCTGCGTCAGGTACCACAGCCATGGCCGCAACGTCGCGCGATACAGGTAATAGCCGCCGCCGTCGGTATCGCGCCCGACCAGCACGCAGCGCGTGATCTCGCCGCTCAGGAAGCGCGGCGTGCCGCCGGGCGTTTCGATCTCCAGCGACATGGGCTTGCCCAGCAGTGCCTTCATGTCCAGGGTGTAGGACTCCGCCACCAGGTCGACGTCGAACTCGAACAACTGCGACATCGTTTCCGCGCCATGCATGGCGCGGAAACGCAACTGATCGGCCGGCAGCGGCGTATGCGCCTTGATGATCCGATCGCCATCCACCATGCGGTCCATCGCTTCTCCTCGAGAGACGGCGTGCGCGGCCGTCCTTGTGTCGTTGCTCTGGACGCCCGCGCGAACGCAGTATGTGCCTGTGAATCGCCGCACCATCGCTGCCGATGCGCGAGACGGGCGATTCTAAACAGCTTGAAAGAACAGTAGAAGTCGGCTCACAAGCCTTTGTCCTTTTTACTAATTCGAAATACATAGACACCTTTACATGTTAGCGACTGTGCGAATTCAAAATTCCAAGTTGTTGCACGCGTTTGTATTCACGTAGGGACTAGCCCGCTATCTACGTAAGTTTCATTACAGGACGTCAATTTTCGAGCGGCGAAAATGTTCGAAACTTTTCTTGGGTGTTAAGCATTCGTAAGAAAAAACAGTGTCTGTGAGTTGCAATAGACAGACCAATCCGACTGCATAGAATGCGCATTCCGTGACGAGCAACACGGGCCGAAAAGATCCGGAATGGACAACGGGTCGCGTGTGCCGGCAACGCCCCTAACGAGGGCAACGCCCTATAACTATGACCATGGAATTCGCCGAAATACTGAGCACGCTCGATCCTCGGCTACCGTGCGGGGAGGATCTGGAGTACGACGCGGACTTCCTGCGGCTGCAGCAGTCGGCCGCGGAGCGCAGCGAACAACAGTTCGGGACCACCATCATCCCGGCGCAGGCGCCCGATTGGAGGGAAGTCGAAAAGCAGGCGCTGGGCTTGCTCGAGCGCACGCGGGATATCCGCGTCGTCAGCCATCTCTCGCGGGCCTGGACCGAGACGCGCGGGCTGCCCGGCTATGCCGACGGCCTGACCCTGTGCGCCGACGCGCTCGAACGCTATTGGGACGCGGTGCATCCGCGCCTGGACAGCGTGGGCGAGAACGACCCGCTGCCTCGCGTGAATGCGCTGGCGTCGCTGGGAGACGTGCAGGGATGCGGACGCAGCGCGCGTTCCGCCGCCCTGCTCGATGGCGTGCACGGCAAGCTGAGCCTGCGCGACGCGGAGTCCATCCTGGACGGCAGCCGCGCGCAGAGCGACGCCTATCCCGGCGGCCGCTCCCGGCTGGTGGAACAGTTGCGCCAGGCCTGGCTGGCCGGCGATCCGCACCTGGCCGGCCTGGTGGCGGCCCGGCGCGCGCTGCGCCGCATACAGGATCTGGTGGCCGCAAGATTGGGCGGCGAATGGATGCCGGACTACGCGGCCATCCTGCGCGGCATGGATATCGTCGCGCAGGAGCTGGACGATGGCGCCCCGCATGCCGGAGCGCGCGCCGAGGCCGATAACGAAGAAACCGCCGCCGATGCGGATGCGGGGTCGCAGCCACGCGCGGCCGGCGGCACCGCCGAAGCCACCGTGCGCTGGCAGGACGCCCAGATCCATACGCGCGACGAAGCGATGGCCATGCTGACCAAGGTCTGCGCCTATTTTGAAATCCACGAGCCCGGGCATCCGGCGCCCTATGTCATCCGACGGGCGCAACAGCTGATACCGCTGAGCTTCCACGACATCATGCGCAACCTGGCGCCCCAGGGCCTGGAGCAGTTCGAACTGCTGCTGCCCCGGGATGCCGATGGCAGACCCGCGCCCTGACCCACCGAATCCAGCTCTACCAGGAGAATCGCATGGCAACCACTCTGAAAGGCAGCGGCCAGAAATTCATCGCGCGCAACCGCGCGCCCCGCGTGCAGATCGAATACGACGTCGAGATCTACGGCGCCGAACGCAAGGTGCAGTTGCCTTTCGTGATGGGCGTGCTGGCCGACCTGGCCGGGCGATCCGATACGCCGCAGCCGGATATCGCCGAACGCAAGTTCCTGAGCATAGACATCGATAACTTCGACGAGCGGATGAAGTCCATCCGGCCGCGCGCGGCGTTCCAGGTGCCCAACACGCTGACCGGCGATGGCAATCTGAACGTGGATATCACCTTCGAGAGCATCGACGATTTTTCGCCCGCCACGGTGGCCCGCAAGGTGGGGGCGCTGAACGAACTGCTCAATGCCCGCACCCAGCTGGCCAACCTGCTGACCTATATGGACGGCAAGACCGGCGCGGAAGAGCTGATCGGCAAGGTGCTGGAGGACCCGGCGCTGCTGAATGCCCTGGCCGCCGCGCCCAAGCCGGCGGACCCGGCGGACGATTCCGCCGCCAAGGGCAACGACCAGACCCGCGCCGACGGCGACGCGAACCAATGACGATGGAGAACGCCATGACCGCAACGGCACAACGCGCGGCGCAACGCGCCGATGAAGCGCTGGAGGCGGACGACCTGTCCGTCCTGCTGAAAAAGGAGTTCAAGCCCAAGACCGAACAGGCCCGCGAGGCGGTCGAGCATGCCGTGCGCACCCTGGCGCACCAGGCGCTGCAGAACAGCGGCGTCGGCCTGTCCTCGGATGCCTACCGCACGATCCAGGCGATCATCGCCGAGATCGACCGCAAGATGTCCGAGCAGATCAATCTGGTCATGCATCACGCCGACTTCCAGCAGTTGGAAGGCGCGTGGCGCGGCCTGCACTACCTGGTGTCCAACACCGAGACGGACGAGCTGCTGAAGATCAGCGTGATGTGCATCTCCAAGCAGGAGCTGGGCCGGACGCTCAAGCGCCACAAGGGCGTGGGCTGGGATCAAAGCCCCATCTTCAAGCGCGTGTACGAGGAAGAGTACGGCCAGTTCGGCGGCGAGCCCATCGGCTGCCTGGTGGGCGATTACTACTTCGACCACAGCCCGCCCGACGTCGAACTGCTGGGCGAAATGGGGCGCATCGCCGCCGCGGCCCACTGCCCGTTCATCGCCGGCGCATCGCCGAACGTCATGCAGATGGATACCTGGCAGGAACTGGCCAACCCGCGCGACCTGACCAAGATCTTCACGAATACCGAGTACGCCGCCTGGCGCAGCCTGCGCGAATCCGAGGACTCGCGCTACATCGGCCTGGCCATGCCGCGCTTCCTCGCCCGCCTGCCCTACGGGGCGCGCACCAATCCGGTGGACGACTTCGATTTCGAGGAAGACACCGACGGCTCCAACCACGACCGCTATACCTGGGCCAACTCGGCCTACGCCATGGCGGCCAATATCAACCGCTCCTTCAAGCTGTACGGCTGGTGCACGTCGATACGCGGCGTGGAGTCGGGCGGCGCGGTGGAAAACCTGCCTTGCCATACCTTCCCGACCGATGACGGCGGCGTCGATATGAAGTGCCCGACGGAGATCGCCATCAGCGACCGCCGCGAGGCCGAACTGGCGAAGAACGGCTTCATGCCGCTGGTGCACCGCAAGAACACCGACTTCGCCGCCTTCATCGGCGCCCAGTCGCTGCAAAAGCCGCACGATTACTACGACGCGGACGCCGCCGCCAATGCCAAGCTGTCCGCGCGGCTTCCCTACCTGTTCGCCTGCTGCCGCTTCGCCCACTACCTGAAGTGCATCGTGCGCGACAAGATCGGTTCCTTCCGCGAACGCAACGACATGGAGCGCTGGCTGAACGACTGGATCATGAATTACGTCGATGGGGATCCCGTCAACTCCTCCCAGGAAACCAAGGCGCGCAAGCCCCTGGCCGCCGCCGAAGTCCAGGTGCAGGAGGTCGAGGACAACCCCGGCTACTACGCCGCCAAGTTTTTCCTGCGGCCGCACTATCAGCTCGAAGGGTTGACGGTGTCGCTGCGGCTCGTGTCCAAATTGCCCTCGCTCAAGCAGAACGAGGGCTGACTGGACCGCTACGCCACCGTGCCGCGCCGGGGCGGCCGAGCCTCGGGCACGGCCCGCCGCGGTAGCGGTGCGGCACGGATGGCCTTACGTCCCAGGGCCGCGCATCCGACATGGCCGGGTGCCGACCGAAGGCGCTTTTCATCGCCGGTTCCGCCGGGTTTTTCTCGTGCAGAAGGCCCGCGGCGTGGCTTTTTCCAAGCAGGACTCTGGCTGGACCTCAAATCAGGAGAAGCAAGTGGCTGTTGATATTTTCATGAAGATCGATGGCGCCAATGGCGAATCGAAGGATGCCAATCACAAGGATTGGTCCGATGTGCTGTCGTTTTCCTGGGGTGCCACCCAGCCCGGCAATCTGTCGAGCGGCGGCGGCCTGGGCGCGGGCAAGGCAAGCTTCAACGACCTGCACGTGGTGGCGCGCATCGACAAGGCCGCCCCGGCGGTGATGAAGCATTGCGCCAGCGGCAAGCACCTGAACATGGTGCAGCTGTCCATGTGCAAGGCCGGCGGCACCCAGATCGAGTATTCCAAGATCACCCTGGAAGACGTGCTGGTCTCCTCCGTGCAATTGTCTGGCGATGGCGGCTCGGACGCGGGCGTGATCGCCAACTTCGCTTTCCAGGCCGCCAAGGTCAAGCAGCAGTACTGGGAGCAGACGGACCAGGGCGGCAAGGGCGCCGAAACGCTGGTCGCCTGGGATATCAAGCAGAACAAGGAAGTCGGCTGATACCCATGACCGAGACCGCCGTTTCCCTTCACACAGGCAGCCTTGCGACGCACATGGATACGGCGGTCGCGCGGATCCGCCGCCAACCCGGCGATGCGGATGCGCGCGCCCGGCTGTTCCAGTTGCTGGCCGTGCAGGGCGAATGGGAACGCGCGGTCGAACAGCTCAAGCTGAGCGCCGAACTGAATCCGCAGGCCGCCCCGACGGCCTTGATGTACGACCGCGCGATCGCGGCCGAGCGGCAGCGCGAAGCCGTCCTGGCGGGGCAGGCGGAGCCGGCCGTGCCGGGGCCCCGCCCGCCCTGGCTGGACTGTTTGCTGCAAGCCCTGCGACACGACGCCACGGACGTTGTGCGTGCCGCGGCGCTGCGCGGCCAGGCACTGCAAGAAGCCGAGCCCCTGGCCGGCACGCTGGAACAGGCGGGCGACACCGGGCCGCTGAGATTTCCCTGGATCTGCGACGGCGACAGCCGCCTGGGGCCCGTCTTCGAGTTCATCCAGGGCGAACATTACGCCTGGCTGCCGTTTTCCTATCTGCGCCGGATACGGCTGCTGCCGCCGGAAACGCTGTGCGACATGATCTGGGCGCGTGCCGAGATTACGCTGGCGGACGCGCGCGTGCTGCATGCGCTGGTACCGGCGCGCTACCCGGCGCCCGTGGGCCGCCGCATGGCGGACCAGGACGAGCGCCTGCGCCTGGGACGGCTGACGCAATGGGAGCCGCTGCACGGCGAGACCTACACCGGCCTCGGCCAGAAGATGTGGTTGACGGACCAGGGCGAGTACGCGCTGCTGGATATCCGCGCGGTGGAGCATGCCGATGGGCCATAGCGACGCCAAGGCGCTCGCCGCGCGCGACCGCCTGCAACCCTCGCTGCTCGATCGCCTGCTGGACGACGAACCCGGCAAGCGCGAGGAGCCGCGCGAATCCTCGATGCTGACGCACGCGCAGTTGCGGGAGGTCGTGCTGCGCGACCTGCGCTGGCTGTTGAATACCGTCAACCTGGAGACCACCGACGACCTCGGCGCGCACCGGCATGCCGCCGACTCGGTGGTGAACTACGGCGTGCGCGCGCTGGCCGGCAAGCGCATGTCGGACATCGACTGGATCGACGTCGAGGACTCCATCCGGCGCGCCATCGCCGCCTTCGAGCCGCGCATCCTGGATTCGTCGGTGGAAGTACGCTGCGTGACCGACACCGGCACGCTGGAACACCACAACGTGCTCAGCCTGGAAATCAAGGGCATGCTGTGGTGCGTGCCCCATCCCCTGGAATTCCTGTTCCGCACCGATATCGACCTGGAAAGCAGCCACATGGACCTGCGCGACCTGGGAGGCTATTGATGGACGGCCGGCTGCTGGACTACTACAACCGCGAACTGGTCTACATGCGCGAGATGGGCGCGGAGTTCGCGCGGCAGTACCCGAAGGTCGCCGGCCGCCTGGGCATGAACGCCACCGAGGTGGCCGATCCCTACGTGGAACGCCTGCTGGAAGGCTTCAGCTTCCTGACCGCGCGTATCCACATGAAGATGGATGCGGAGTTCCCCCGCTTCTCGCAGCGCCTGCTGGAAGTCGTCTACCCCAACTATCTGGCCCCCACGCCGGCCATGGCCGTGGTGCGCTTCGAACCCAGCATGAACGAAGGCACGCTGGCACGCGGCTTCGACCTGCCGCGCGGCACGCTGCTGCGCGGCAAGGTCCCGCGCGGCGAGCAGACGCCGGCGGAATTCATGACCGGCCACCACCTGAAGCTGTGGCCGCTGCGGGTGGCGGAGGCGTCCTTCGGCCCGCCGCCGCCCGACCTGCCCTTGACCCGGCTGGGCCTGGGCGGGCGCGGGCAGCGCGTGCTGAGCGCGCTGCGCATCCGCATCGAAGTCTGCGGCGGCCTGCGCCTGGAAGACCTGGACCTGGACCAGCTGGTGTTCTATCTGAACGGCCAGGACCTGCAGATGCAGCGCCTGCTGGAGCTTGTCGTCGGCAGCACGGTCGCCGTGCTGGGCCACGACAGCGCGCGGCCGGTGGCCTGGATCAACCGTATGCCGGCCAGCGCGGTACGCCACGAAGGCTTCGACGACGACCAGGCGCTGCTGCCGGCGGATGCCCGCGTTTTCCAGGGATATCGCCTGCTGCAGGAATACTTCGCCTTCCCGCGCCGCTATCTGTTCTTCAGCGTGAATGGCCTGAAGCAGGGACTGCGCGCTGCCGTCCCCGGCGGCGCGGCGCGCGAGACGCGGGCCTTCGACCTGACATTGTTGTTTTCCGCGGCGGCCCCGGAACTGGAAGGCGCCATCGTCGCCGGGAACCTGGCACTGCACTGCGCCCCGGTCATCAACCTGTTTCCCAAGCGGGCCGACCGCGTCGCCGTCACCGCGCGCACCTCCGAATACCACGTGGTGGTGGATCGCACGCGGCCGCTGGACTACGAGATCTATGCCATGACGCGGGTCGCCGGCCACGCATCGGCGGATCGCCCGGAACAGGAATTCCGGCCGTTCTACGGCTCGGTGTTCAGCGATCCCGACGACTACGGCGCCTACTATTCGATGCGCCGCGAGCCGCGCCTGATTTCCGATGCGGCCCGGCGCAACGGGACGCGCACCGGCTACACGGGCAGCGAGGTATACCTGTCCCTGGTGGATCGCCACGAGGCGCCGTTTTCCGGCCAATTGCGGCACCTGACCCTGGACACGCTGTGCACCAACCGCGATCTGGCGGTATTGCTGCCGCTGGGCACGCAGACCGACCTGACGCTGCGCATATCGGCGCCGGTAGGCGCGATCAAGGTGCTGCACGGACCGACCCGGCCCCAACCCGCGCTGGCCGAGGATGCCGCGACCTGGCACCTGATCAGCCACCTGGGCCTGAACTACCTGAGCCTGACGGATCTGGACGAAGAAGCCGGCGCGCAGACGCTGCGCGAGATGCTGACGGTATACGGCAATCTGGCGGACCCGGTGGTGCGCAAGCATATCGCCGGCGTGCGCCATATGCGGGTCACCCCGATGCACCATCGCCTGCCGGCGCTCGGGCCCATCGTCTACGGACGCGGCGTGCGCATCGGCCTGGACGTCGACGAAGCGGCGTTCTCGGGCATCAGCCCCTACCTGTTCGGCGCGGTACTGGAAAAGTTCTTCGCCCGCCATGTGTCGATCAACATGATGACGGAGCTGGTCCTGTCGACCCTGCAGCGCGGCGAAGTCGCCCGGTGGAAACCGCGCATGGGGACCCGCCCCGCGGTATAGCGCACTTTGGAAGAGACGAGAGGAAAGCCATCATGACAACCGCAGCCGCCGCGCGCCGATATCCTGCCTACGATCCCGTCCACCTGCTGGGCCGCGTCGTCGCGCGCGAAGACGACGGCCGCTATCGCGTGGATTGCGACGGCCGTCCCTGGCGCGCGCAACGCGCCGCCAGTTGCCTGCTGGCGCCCGGCGTCGGCGACGACGTGCTGATCAGCGGGCCGGACCCGACGCGCGTCTACCTGATCGCGGTCGTCGCCCAGGCCGATGCCGGCCGTTCGCGGCTGGAACTGCCCGGCGATGTGACGCTGGAATCCGCGCAGGGCAACCTGTCGCTGGACAGCGCCGGCACCATCAGCCTGCGCGGCGGCGCCGCCGTGCGGGTCGAAACGGACGAACTGGCCCTGCACGCGCGCGACGTCCGTTGCGTGGCCGACCGCCTGCGCTACGTCGCCACGGAGCTGCAGGCCACCGTCGGCACGACCCGCCTGGTCGGCAAGGCGTACGAGGCCGTCATGGACCGCATCACGCTGATGAGCCGCCTGAGCTTTCGCACCACCGAGGAAGTGGAACAGGTGCGCGCCGGCACGCTGGACTACCAGGCCGAGCAGGCGGCGCGCGTGCACGCCAACTACACCATGGTCACCGGCGGCGAGCTGGTGAAGGTCGATGCCAAGCAGATACACATGGGATAGCGCCGGCCTGCGCGCCGCGCCCGCCGTGTTGCCGGCCGGATTCTGGCGCCGCCTGGAGGACTCGCCCTACTCGCACGATTTGTTCAATACCCTGCGCTGGATCGACGCGCGGGCGGGCGCGCGCGCGCCCCTGGGGCGCGACAGCCTGCCGCGCAACGAGCCCGTCCGCCTGCGCCAGGAACCCTCCCTGGCGTTCGCGCCGTCGACGCTGGCCGCCGCGCGGGCCGCGCAAACCGGGCAGCTTCCGGAGCTGTCCATCTATAGCTTCGGCCTGTTCGGGCCCAACGGCCCGCTGCCGCTGCACCTGACCGAGCATGCGCGCGAACGCCTGCATCATCACCGCGACCGCACGCTGTCGGCCTTTGCCGACATCTTCCATCACCGGCTGATTCTGCTGTTCTACCGGGCCTGGGCGGATGCGCAGAGCACGGTCAGCCTGGATCGCGGAGAGGAACGCTTTACGCGCTACGTGGCCAGCCTGCTGCACATGGGCCAGCCCTCCATGCGGCGCCGCGACGCCGTGACCGACCACGCCAAGTACTACATGGCGGGGCACCTGCTGCGGCAGACGCGCAACCCGGAAGGCCTGAAGCACATTCTGCGGGAGTTCTTCCGGTGCCCCGTGCGCATCGGCGAATTCGTGCCGCAATGGATACGGCTGGAGCCGGCGCAGCGCCTGACCCTGGGCAGCGGCATGGGACTGGGACGCGACACCGTGCTGGGCGCGGCGGTGCGCGACGCGCAGCATCGATTCCGCATCGATCTCGGTCCGCTGGATCTTGCCAGCTACCAGGCGTTCCTGCCGGGCGGCGCGCGCGGCCGCCAGTTGATGCACTGGGTGCGCCACTACATCGGCGTCGAATTCGCCTGGGATGCGCGGCCCGTGCTGCGTGCCAGCGACGTGCGCGGCGTGCGCCTGGGGTCGCCCCAGCCGCTGGGCCTGGCCGCGTGGCTGGGGCAGCGCCGGCCCGCGCAGGGCGATGCCGGCGATCTGCTGATCGATTACGAAGCCCGCGAGCGGGCCGCGCGGGACGCCGTTCGCGCCAGCCGCGCCCGCGCCGCCTCGGCGGCGCCCAATCCTGAAACCGAGGAGACCATGCAGTGAGGCACGATATGTTCTACGACGGCCAGGTCCTGGACTGGCCGGGCCACGGCAAATTCCGCGCCAGCAGCGGCCTGCCGGGACATCAGTTGCCGGACGAATATTGCGCCGGCGACAGCGGCCCGATTCCACCCGGCTACTACAAGCTCATGCTGGCGGACCGCGGCACGGCGCAGGATGACGGACGCAATGCCTGCGCCCTCAAGCCCGCCTGGGGCATGCAGGCGATTCCGCGCGGAACCGCGGCGGGCGCATGCGAACCGTACTGGGCCAACTGGGGCTGGAACCGCGCCCGCATGGAGCCCGCCGACGAAGCCACGCGCCGGCGCTGCACCCCCGCGCGCGGCGGCTTCTACCTGCACGATTCCATTAAGGGGTACAGCCACGGTTGCATCGAGGTGGAAGGCCGCATCTTTCCCCTGCTGCGTACCTACGTGCGCAGCAGCCATCGCGAGGCCATGATCCTGCTGGTGCAATACGTACCGGGCCAGGCGACCTACGGAGGCACGCGTGTCCAGCCATAGCGCCAACACTTTGCTTGCCCTGGCCGCCGGCGCCGCGATGCTGGCCTTCGGCGGCACGCCCGCGCGGGCCGCGGGTGCCGTCACCGTGGAGAACAGCCTGCGTGCCTGCGTCGCGATCCAGCCGGGCACGCGCACCGTCGAACACGGCGTGCTGCTGCAGGGCGTCGCCCTGGACGTGCGCAAGCCGATCGGCGAATGCGGCTGCAAGTCCGCCATCGCCAGCTACACCTCGCGGGTCGTCCTGGATAACGATAGCCGCGTGCTGCTGCTGGCGGGCCGCCTGAACGCGGGCAAATCCGGCCAGCGCACGCTGCCGCTGGCCAGCGACGCGACGCTGGCGGGCGACCGTCCGATCGCCCTCTCCTTCGAATGCGCGCCGCCGGAATGAGTCCTCGCGCGCGACCGGGCGCCCGGCGTGCCGTCACGCCCCGCGACGCGCCGCCACCCTGGAATGGCACGGGCTGAAACCACGCATGCAATCGCTATCCTGACGCAAAGGCATCCATGTCCGACATAGGCCGTATCGATCTCTTCGGCAAACTCGATCCCCTGCTTTACCAGGGCCTGGAAAGCGCGACCGCGTTCTGCAAGCTGCGCGGCAACCCCTATGTCGAACTGGTCCATTGGGTGCACCAGCTGCTGCAGCGCCAGGACGGCGACGTGCAACGCATCGCTCATCGTTTCGAGCTGGATCCGGACCGCCTGCAAGCGGATCTGACGGGTGCGCTGGAACAACTGCCGCGCGGCGCGGGCTCGGTATCCGACCTGTCGGAACATATCGACCATGCCGTCGAGCGTTCGTGGATACTGGCATCGCTGCGCTACGGCCGCGCCCGCATCCGCGGCGGCGACCTGATGCTGGCGCTCGTCAAGACCTACGCGCTGCGCAACGTGCTGCTGGGCATGTCGCCGCAGTTCGCGCGCATCGTGCCGGACGTGCTGCTGGACGAGCTCGATGCCATCGTGGCGGGCTCGCCCGAGGACGCGGCCGAGCCGGCGCAAGCCGCCGGCGGCGCGGCGGACGGCGCGGCCGCGCCCGGTACCCGCGGGCAGGCCCTGGCGCGCTATGCCGTCGACCTGACCGCGCGCGCGGCCGCCGGCGAGATCGACCCGGTGACCGGCCGCGACGAGGAAATCCGCCAGATCGTCGATATCCTGATGCGGCGTCGGCAGAACAATCCGCTGCTGGCCGGCGAGGCCGGCGTGGGCAAGACGGCGGTGGTCGAAGGCCTGGCCCTGCGCCTGGCGGCGGGCGACGTGCCGCCCGCGCTGCGCCACGTCTCGCTGTACCTGCTGGACCTGGGCCTGTTGCAGGCGGGCGCCGGCGTCAAGGGCGAATTCGAACAGCGCCTGCGCGCCATCATCGATGACGTCCAGGCCAGCGAAAAACCCATCGTGCTGTTCATCGACGAAATCCATACCTTGATCGGCGCCGGCGGCGCGGCCGGTACGGGAGACGCGGCCAACCTGCTCAAGCCCGTTCTGGCGCGCGGCCAGCTGCGCACCATCGGCGCCACCACCTGGTCCGAGTACAAGAAGTACATCGAAAAAGACCCCGCGCTGACGCGCCGCTTCCAGGTCGTGCAGGTGCACGAGCCGGACGAATCGCGCGCGCTGGACATGCTGCGCGGCCTGGCCGGCACGCTGCAGCGCCATCACAACGTGCTGTTGCTGGACGAGGCCATCGACGCCGCCGTCAAGCTCTCGCATCGCTACATCCCCGCGCGCCAGTTGCCGGACAAGGCCGTGGCGCTGCTGGATACCGCCTGCGCGCGCGTCGCGGTCAGCCAGCATGCCGTGGCGCCCGCGCTGGAGGATGCGCGCCGCCGCATCCAGATCCTGGAGATCGAACGGGACATCGCCGACCGCGAAGCCCGCCTGGGCATCGGCCCGGAGGCGCGCATCCTGGACCTGGACACGCGGCTGGCCGAGGCACGCGATGCCGAAGCCGTCCTGGCGTCGCGCTGGGAAGAAGAGCGCGCGCTGGGCGCCGGCCTGCTGGCCCTGCGTGCCGGCCTGGAAGATGCCGCCACGCCGGCGGACCGCGGCGCGGACCTGCGCGGGCAGCTGGCCCGCGCGCAGGACGCGCTGGCCAAGGTGCAGGGCGATGCCCCCATGGTGCATCCGGCCGTCACCGCCGCCGCCGTGGCCGCGGTGGTCGCGGACTGGACGGGCATCCCGGTGGGCCGCATGGTGCGGGACGAAGCGCGCGCCGTGCTGGACCTGGCCGCCACGCTGGAGCGCCGCGTCATCGGCCAGCGCCACGCGCTGGATACGGTGGCGCGCCGTGTGCAGACCTCGCGCGCGCGCCTGACCGATCCGGGCAAGCCGGTGGGCGTATTCCTGCTGTGCGGGCCCAGCGGCGTCGGCAAGACGGAAACCGCGCTGGCGCTGGCCGAGGCGCTATACGGCGGAGAACAGAACCTGATCTCGATCAACATGAGCGAGTTCCAGGAACCGCACACCGTCTCCACCCTGAAGGGCGCGCCGCCCGGCTACGTGGGCTATGGCGAGGGCGGCGTGCTGACCGAGGCGGTGCGGCGGCGGCCGTACAGCGTGGTGCTGCTGGACGAGATCGAGAAAGCCCACGCGGACGTGCACGAGATCTTCTTCCAGGTGTTCGACAAGGGCTGGATGGAAGACGGCGAAGGGCGCCACATCGATTTCCGCAACACCATCATCCTGCTGACCTCCAATGTGGGTGCCGACCTGATCGCGCGGCTGTGCCGGGATCCGCAGCTGGCCCCCGATGCCGAGGGCCTGGCATCCGCGCTGCGCGAACCGCTGCTGCGCGTATTTCCCGCCGCGCTGCTGGGACGCCTGGCGGTGGTGCCCTATCTGCCCTTGAGCGACGCCATGCTGAAGGGCGTGGTCGACCTGCAGTTCGACCGCATCCGCCGGCGCCTGATGGACAACCACGGCATCGCGCTGACCGTGTCGCCGCGCGCCACCGCCCTGGTCGCCGAACGCTGCACCGAAGTGGAATCCGGCGCACGCATGGTCGACGCGATCCTGACCAACAGCGTGCTGCCGCGCATCAGCCACGCACTGCTATCCGCCTCGACGCAGGAGCGCGGCATCGGCGCCATCGCGCTGGATGCCGCCGATGGCGAATTCACCTACGAGTACGCATGATGAAGAAGTCCTCCTTCCTATCCGTCCTGCTGGCCGCGTCCGCGTCGATCGCGGGCTGCGCGACGACCAGCCCCGCCCAACAGCAGGCCCTGGCCCAGGTGCGCGAGCAATACCTGGCCGGCGACTACGGCGGCGTGATCCGCACCGTGGCGACGTCGGAAACCCTGGCCGAGGCGCCGGACGCCACGCGCGTGGAAGCGCTGAAGCTGCAGGCATACAGCTATTGCCTGACCCAATACACGCAGCTGTGCCAGGACGGCTTCGTGCGTATCCTGCGCATCGAGCCTGCTTTCCAGCTGCCCTCCACGGAAGCGGGCCATCCGATGTGGGGTCCCGTATTCCGGCACGCGCAGGAAATCGTACGCGGGGGCGCGGCATGAAGCGGGCCGGATCGATCCTGCGTGTCCTGGCCGCCGCGGGCCTGCTCGGCACGGTGACGCTGGCCGGGTGTTCGTCGACCGCGCGGCAGGTCCCCATCCCTTACGCCATCGTCCTGACGGCGGATCCGCGCGTCAATCCCGATGTGAACCAGCGCCCCTCGCCCATACAGGTCACCGTCTACGAATTGAAATCGCCCGGCACGTTCGAGTCGCGCGATTACTTCTCGCTGCAGGGCGATCCACAGGCCGCGCTGGGCAAGGACCTGCTGAATACCGACCAGGTCATCGTCAGGCCCGGCGAAACGCAGACGCTGGAGCGCCCTGGCAGCCCCGACGCGCGCGTGGTGGGCATCGTGGCCGGCTACCGCGATCTGGAACACAGCCAGTGGCGCCTGGTGATCCCCCTGCCGGAGGCGCAGAACACCAATATCTACAAGGTCTGGCAGTTCTCTCCCAACGAAGAAAAGATCCAGATCGCCGTGGGCACCAAAGGCCTGTCGGAGACCGAGCGCGACCGATCCTGGTGGCCCTTCTGAGCGATAACCCTGAATCCTACGTCATGGCACAGCGGAACAAAGTCATCTGGTCCGAGGGGATGTTCCTGCGTCCCCAGCACTTCCAGCAGTTCGAGCGCTATCTCGAGCATGCGATACAGCAACGCGCGTCCGCGGGGCAGGCCTTCTTCTGGGGCTATTCCCATCTGGCCGTGGACCGCGACGCGCTGGCGCTGGGCAAGATCGCGCTGAGCGAAGCGCGCGGCGTGCTGCCGGACGGCACGCCCTTCGAGTTCTGGCAGGCCGACGAAGCGCCCCCCGCGCTGGACGTGCCGCCCGGCACCGCCGACACGCGCGTGATGCTGGCCCTGCCGCGCCGGCGCGCGGGCGCCGGCGACATCGCCTACGAGGATACGCAGGCCACGCTGGCCCGCTACCTGGTGGAAGAGACCGAAGTCGAGGACAGCGGCAGCCTGGGCCTGGAGCCGGCCCTGGTGCAGGTCGGCAGGCTGCGCCTGCGGCTGATGCTGGAAAGCGAACTGACGGATGAATGGCTGGGCCTGGGCGTGGCGCGCGTGCTGGAACGGCGGGCCGACAACCGCGTGGTGCTGGACGACCGCTATATCCCCCCCTGGCTGGCCTGCGGCACGCAGGCGGCGCTGCGCGGCTACGTGCAGGAGCTCTACGGACTGCTGGACGCCCGCAGCGAAGCGCTGGCCCGGCGCGTGGCCGAACCCGGACGCGGCGGCGTGGCGGAGGTCTCGGATTTCATGCTGCTGGAAGCAGTCAACCGCTATCTGGGCGCGCTGTGGCACGCGCGCCAGGTGGAAAGCCTGCATCCGGAGCGACTGTTCCACGACTGGCTGATGCTGGCCTGCGATCTGGCCACCTATACGTCGCCCACGCGTCGGCCCGAAGTCCTGCCCGACTATGCGCACGACGATCTGCAAGCCACCTTCCTGCCGTTGATGGAAGAACTGCGCCGCTCGCTGTCGGCCGTGCTGGAACAACGCGCCTTGCGCATCCCGTTGCACGACCGCGGCCAGGGCGTGAGCGTGGCCCAGGTCCCGGACCTGAACCTGCTGCGCAGCGCGGGCTTCGTCCTGGCCGTGCGCGCCGACATGCCCGCGGATACGGTGCGCACCCGCTTTCCCTCGCAGGTCAAGATCGGCCCGGTGGAAAAAATCCGCGACCTCGTCCACCTGCAACTGCCCGGCGTGACCGTGCGCGCGCTGCCGGTGGCGCCGCGGCAGATCCCGTATAGCGCCGGCCACGTGTACTTCGAACTCGACAAGAGCGGCGACTTCTGGAAACAGCTGGAGCGTACCGGCGCGCTGGCGCTGCACCTGGCCGGCGACTTCCCCGGCCTGGCGATGGAATTCTGGGCCTTGCGCGACTGAGCCGGCCCCTGGAGAGAACGCAATGCATGCATCGGACAGCGCCCTGCCCAGCCCGCCGGGCGGTATCGGCGATATGGGCGACATGGGCGCCGCGGCATCCAGCCGCCTGCGGCCGCACGAATACGTGATCAGCGGTTCCAATCCGCTGGTGGCGGCCGCCAATCCCCTGCTGGACCTGATCCCGCAGATCCGCGCCACCGCCAGCCATCCGTCGCCGGCCATGCTGCGCGAGCACCTGCTCGACGAGGTACGGCAGTTCGAATTGCGGGCGCAGCAGGCCGGCATCCCCAACGAAACCATCCTGGGCGCGCGCTACTGCCTGTGCACCGCGCTGGACGAGGCCGCGGCGCTGACGCCATGGGGCGGCAATGGGGTGTGGTCGGCGCACAGCCTGCTGGTCACCTTCCACAACGAGACCTGGGGCGGCGAAAAATTCTTCCAGCTGCTGAGCCGGCTGTCGCAGAATCCCAGCCAGCACCTGGACCTGCTGGAACTGCTTTATTACTGCCTGCTGCTGGGCTTCGAAGGCCGCTACCGGGTGGTGGACAACGGCCGCTCGCAACTGGAGACCCTGCGCCAGCGCCTGCTGCGCATCCTGCGCTCGGCGCGCGGCGAGTATCCGCGCGAGCTCTCGCCCCACTGGCGCGACGCCCCGGCCCAGGCGCAACTGCGCCGCCTGCCCGTCCCGCTATGGGCGTATGGCGCGCTGGCGGCGGTCCTGGCGTTGCTGCTGTATCTGGGGCTGAGCTGGCGCCTGGGCGGCCAGTCCGACCAGGTTTTCGCCGCCGTGAACGCGCTGAAGGCGCCCACCGTGCAGATCGCCGCGCCGCCCGCGCCGCGTCCCGCCCCCGCCCCCCGCCTGGCGGTCTTCCTGGCGCCCGAAATCCGCGACGGCCTGGTCACCGTGCAGGACCAGGTCGACCGCAGCGTGGTGGTGCTGCGCGGCGATGGCGCCTTCGAATCGGGCGCGGCGGAAGTGCGCGGCTCGTACATGACGGTGCTGTCGCGCGTGGCGGATGCGCTGCGCGAGACGCACGGCGTCATTCTCGTGCGCGGCTACACGGACAACCAGCCCATGCGCAGCGCGCGCTACCCGTCCAACTGGCATCTGTCGCAGGCGCGCGCCGATACGGTCAAGGCCATCCTGGAACAGCGCCTGGGCCAGCCGGGCCGGGTACGCGCGGAAGGCCGCGGCGACGCCGATCCCATGGCGCCCAACGACACGCCCGCCGGCCGCGCCTTGAACCGCCGCGTCGAAATCACCCTGATGATCCCGCCCGTTCCGCGCGAAACCACCCTAGAGGGTGCGCAACCATGATCGCTACGTTGTTCTATCGCTGCTTCGGCTTCCTGTTCAGCCGCGGCCTGTGGAATTTCCTGGGCGTCGTTGCCCTGTCCATCCTGGTCTGGATCGTCGGTCCGCTGCTGGCGATCGGCGCCACGCGGCCGCTCGAAAGCGAGACCGTGCGCATCGTCGTGATCGTCGCGCTGTTCGGCATCTGGCTGTTGCGGCTGCTGTGGCGCAAGTGGCGCGAAGGCCGCCTGAATGCCCAGCTGCTGGGCCAATTGCGCAGGCCCGCGCGCGAAAAGCCGGCGGCCAGGCCGGCCGACAACGACCAGATGCGGCAGCTCGAGGATCGCTTCGACGAAGCGGTCGACCTGCTGCGCAAGACACGCTTCCAGGAAGGGGGACGCTTTGGCCTGCACCGCTATTCCAAGCAGTATCTTTACCAGCTGCCGTGGTACGTCATCATCGGTGCCCCGGGTGCCGGCAAGACCACCGCGCTGGTCAATTCCGGCCTGAACTTCCCGCTGGCCGACCGCTTCGGCAAGGTCGCGCTGCGCGGCGTGGGCGGCACGCGCAACTGCGACTGGTGGTTCACCGACGACGCGGTACTGCTGGATACCGCCGGCCGCTATACCACCCACGAAAGCGATCCCACCGGCGACGAGGACGAATGGAAGGGCTTCCTGGGCCTGCTGTCCAAATACCGCGGACGCCAGCCCATCAACGGCGCCATGCTGACCGTCAGCGTGGAAGACCTGCTGCGCGCGTCCGATTCCGAGCGCGTGCAGCACGCCGCCGTGCTGCGGCGCCGGCTGCAGGAATTGCGCGAACAGCTGGGCATCCAGTTCCCCGTCTATGTGCTGGTCACCAAGACGGATCTGCTGTCGGGCTTCGAGGAGTACTTCGCGTCCTTCAGCCGCGACGATCTGGCGCAGGTGTGGGGCTTTACCCTGCCCTATGCCCGCACCCAGCAGGCCGACTTCGACCTGTACGAATCCTTCCACGCCGAATACCGCCTTTTGCAGCGGCGCCTGGACGATGCGCTGCCCGAGGTGCTGGCCGCCGAAACCGACCCGGCGCGGCGCGCGCTGGCATACATGCTGCCGCAGCAGTTCGCCGGCCTGCAGGCGGTGCTGGGCCATTTCCTGAGCGACGTGTTCGCCACCTCCAAGTACGAAGCGCGGCTGCTGCCGCGCGGCGTGTACTTCACCAGCGGCACGCAGGGCGGCGAAACCTTCGACCAGGTCACCGGCCACCTGAAGCGCTATCTGCGCATCGACACGGGCGCCGCGGCGGTGGCCGAAACCCCCGCCCCCGGCGAAGGACGCAGCTACTTCCTGAAGAACCTGCTGCGGGACGTGATCTTCCGCGAGTCCGGCCTGGCCGGCCGCAATCTGCGCTGGGAGCGCCGCTACCGCCAGTTGCACTGGGCCGGCTATGGGGCGATCACCGTGCTGTTCCTGGCCCTGATGGCGGGGTGGATCGTCAGCTACCAGAACAACGCCGCCTATCTGGACGAAGTGGCGCGCCGCGTGCCCACGGTGGACAAGCTGGGCCGGGACCTGAAGATCACGCAGGCGGGCGACGTGCTGGGCCTGATGCCCTACCTGGACAGCCTGTGGTACCTGCCGCGCGACGCCAGTTTCGAATTGAGCGATCCGCCGCTGGACCATACCTTCGGCCTGTACCAGGGACGCAAAATGGAATCGGCCGCGCTGGGGGTCTATCGCGGCACGCTGGAACAGACGCTGCTGCCGCAGGTCGCGCGCCGCGTGGAAACCGCGCTGCGCACCGCTCCCGCCAACGACCTGGAATTCTCCTACGAGGCGCTGCGGGCCTACCTGATGCTTTACGAAGCCAACCATTACGACGCGGACTTCATGCATGCCTGGCTGCTGTCGGATATGCAGAAAACGCTGCCGGAAGGCTATACGCGCCGCCAGTACGACCAGTTGTCCCTGCACCTGCGCAACCTGGTGCGCGACAGGGTGCTGTCTTCGCCCTTCCCGCGCGACGACACGCTGGTACGCGCCGCGCGCGAACGGCTGGCGCGCTACACGCTGGCGCAGCGCGCCTACAGCCGCCTGCGCCGCATGCTGGCCAACGACGATGACGCGCCGGACAACACCGCGGTCACACTGGGCGGGCCTTCGGCGACATCGGTATTCGTGCGCAAGAGCGGCAAGCCGCTGACCGACGGCATTCCCGCGCTGTACAGCTACCGCGGCTACTGGGACGTCTTCAACAAACGGGTGGATCGCGTGGCGGAGGTGCTGCGCAGCGACGACGCCTGGGTACTGGACATACCGCCCCCGGGCCTGCTGGACGATGCCTCGCGGCGGCAGTTGATCGTCGATATCAAGCGCCTGTACATGAACGACTACGTGGCGCGCTGGGATGGATACCTGAACGACCTGCAACTGGCGCCCAGTACGTCGTTGCTGCAGAACATCCAGATGGCGCGAACGCTATCCGCGCCCGACTCCCCGCTGGCCCAACTGGTGCGCGGCGTGGCCCGCGAAACCACGCTGCTGCGCGATGCCAACGCGGACCAGCGATCGCTGATGGACCAGGCGCGCGATCGCGTCAGCAGCACGCGCGACGCGCTGGAACAGATGTTCGGCCCCACGGGCCCGGGCGCGGCGACCCGCGCCGATGCCAGCGACGACAAGCTGGAGCTCATCGTCGACCGGCATTTCGAACCCTATCGGCGGCTGACGCAGAGCGAAAGCGCGGGCGGGCCGCCCCCCATCGCGGCCACCACCGGGCTGATCAACGATCTGTATACCTACCTGACCGCCGCCGACGCGGCCCTGCGCAGCGCCAGCCCGGCACCGGGATCGGACGTCGTCACCAAGCTGCAGGCCGAAGCCGGCCGCATGCCGGAACCCGTGCGCGACCTGCTGGCCACGCTGTCGGTCAATGCCTCGGGCCAGGTCTCCGGCGTGGCCCGCGAACGCATGGGCGAAACCGTGTCGGCCACTGTCGGGCTGTTCTGCCGGCAATCCATTGCCGGGCGCTATCCCTTCGCCCCGCAATCCACCCGCGACGTCGCGCCCAACGACATGGCGCGGCTGTTCGCGCCCAACGGCATGATGGACGATTTCTTCCAGAAGAACCTGGTCAACCAGATAGACGTATCGGGCACGCGCTGGCGCTTCAAGCCCGGCATCGACGGCAAGCCCGGCGAGCCCGCCGGCTATCTGGACGCATTCCAGAAGGCCGGCATTATCCGCGATGTGTACTTCACCGCCGGCAATCCCATGCCCTCGTTCCGCGTGTCCATACGGCCGCTGGAAATGGACGCCGGCATTACGCAATTCCTGATGGACGTCGACGGCCAGACCATCCGCTACGTACACGGTCCGCAAGTGGCGACGACGGTGCAATGGCCGGGCCCGCGCGGGTCCAACCAGGTCAGCATCGAACTGACGCCCCAGGTCGGCACCGCCGGCATGACGACCTCGGGCCCATGGGCGCTGAACCGCATGCTGGACAAGGCCCAGCTGACGCGCGGCAAGTCGCCGGAAACCACGGTGGCGACCTTCGACTTCAACGGCCGCAAGGTGGTGCTGGAAATCACCGCCAGCAGCGTCAAGAGCCCGTTCCACCTGGCCGAGATGCAGGGCTACAGCTGTCCGGGCAAGGCTTGAGCGGGCCGGGATGGCGCGAACGGATACGGGCATGGCCAAGAGAACCGACGGCGGATGGACGGAAAACATGGATGGCGCGAACCGCGGCGAACTGAATGGCCGCCTGGGCTGGTACGGAAAAATTCCCGCGTCGGGCGATTTCGTGCACCGGCGGCTTTCCCGCGAACTGATTGCATGGTGGGACCGCTGGCTGCAACACGGCGTGGCCGGGCTGAAGCAGGCCGCGGAGCCGCACACGGCGCGCGGCTTCGCCGGCGCGCCCATCTGGAACTTCGCCATTCCCGCCGGCCTGGGGGCGGGCGTCGCCCAGCTGGGCTGCATCGCGCCCAGCCGCGACCGCGTGGGCCGCGGCTATCCGCTGTGCGTGGCCCTGCCGATGCGCGCCGACGAGTACCGCAGCGGCCTGCTCGACGGCGCGACCGACTACTACCGCCAGATCGGCATGAACATGCTGGCGGCGGTCAGGCACGGCTGCACACCGGAAATCTTCGACCGGTCGCTGCTGTACGTCAGCCTGCCCGGCGGCGCGCCGGACCTGCCGTCACCGGGCGGCAGCGACATCATGGATATCCTGAACGCCGGCACGACCGGGGCCGCCACCCCGCTTGCCACGCGGTCGCTGGCGGCCTGGCCCGACCTGCCGTTCTGCTTCAACCCCAGTTCTCATACCAGCTATTGGTGGACCAACCAGGCCGACGGGGCCCCGCTTCAGACCTATGTACACGGCGGCGCCCTGAACGCAACATTGTTTTCCCGGCTGTTTTCCTCGCTGCCCGCGTGGCGGCCATGACGACGCCAGTTCCCGGAGCCGACCATGCCCTCAGTTTCCGCATCCTTGCCCGCGCGTGACGTTGAAACGCTGGATCGCTACGCGGCCGCGGGCGGCATGTCGACGGACCGCATCCGCCGCATCCTGGCCGACCTTGCCCCTGCCCTGCGCGATCTGCACCGGGCGGGACGCGCGCACGGAGATATCGCGCCGTCGACGATCGGGTGGGACGGGTACGGACGCGCGAGCCTGCTGACGCCCCCCCTGGCGCCAGCGGCCAATGCGGAGAACGCGACCCGCCGCGAGGGCTATGCCGCCTTCGAGCAATACACGGACGACCCGGACACCCCCTGCGGGCCATGGACGGATATCTACGCGCTTTCCGCCACCGCCTGCGCGCTGCTGACCGGCCTTGCCCCGCCGCCGGCGCTGGCCCGCTGCGTGCACGACGATTATGTGCCCCTGGCGCAACGGCGCGGGCCCGAGGAACAGGCTTTCTGCGCCGTGCTGGACCGCGGCCTGGCCATGGACGCGCGAGCGCGTCCACGGGACATCGATGAATTCGCGCGGGCGCTGGGGTTCGCCGCGGCAACCGCCGCCGCGGCGAAAGAGACCGCGGCGCCGCTGGACAACGCGACACCGGCCGGGACAACGCAGACCGGAGCGGCGATTTTGGACGTCGGGGCAGGCGCCAGCGTGGCCGCCGCGTCGATGGAGGTATCGCCGCCGGCCGCCGGGCCAGGCGCCAGCATGGCCGCGGCGCCGATGGAGGGATCGCCGCCGGCCGCCGCAGCCGTGCCCCGCCATCATCCGAGCGCGCTGGAGGACCCGGACGGGCTGCCCCCCGCTATCGATGCCGAACCCGCCGCGCCGGCTGGCGACGCCGGGTTCGAGCCGGCTTCCGGCGGACATGATCCCGGCGGCCGGGAGAGCGGCGTCACCGTGTATCGGGAAGGACGGCTGGCCGATACGCAGGCCGCCACCGCGCGGACGCCCGCGCAGGATCCCGCCGCCGCCCAATATGCGGAGGCCGTTGCGTCCATCCACACGCGCGAGGAGCCCGAACGTCGATATCCGAAAAGCGAGCGGCCGCGGGCGTCCGCTTCGCGCAAGCACCGTCCACGCCAACGCGCGCCCCGGCTATTGGTCCTGGCGGTGTCCGCGCTGATCGCGGTCGTGCTTTACGTATGGCTGCGGCCCCAGCCGTCGCCGCGCATCAGATCCGTGGCCCGCGTATCGACGACCGCGCCGGGCAATGCACAAGGAGAAGCACCGAAAGCGACGCAAGCCGGCGCTTCCGATGCCGCAAGCAGCGGGACGCCGAATGCGGTGCCGGGCAAAGCGCCGGAAGCGGCGACACCCCTGGCGCAGGGATCGACCAGGGGCGGCGCCGAGGGAGCGCCCGGCAATAGTCCCACATCATCATTGGCCAGTACGGTGCCGTCAGGGACCCCACCGGTTTCCACCGCCAATAGTTCAGGCGCGTCGCCATCGAATGGCGCGGAGACAGCGGCGGCGCGGGATAACCCCGGCCTCACCCCCGGTACGTCAACGGCGCCGCCATCCGGCGCCGATAGCGCCTCGACCGCTGTCGCGTCGACGGCACCGGATGCATCGGCGACTTCCGTGCCATCGGGCGCCGCGGGCCCCATGGCCACGGGCACAGACACAAGCACGGGCGCGGCCACAGGAAACGCCAGCGCGACCGCCACCGTCGCGAACGCCGCCAAACCCGAAACCAAACCCGGCGCGACCGCGAACGCCGCGGCAAAACCGCCTATTCCCGCCGCCAGCAAAGCGCCGGTCGCGGTGTCGGTCGCCATCCGACCCTGGGGCGAGGTGCTCGTCAACGGTAAATCGCGCGGCGTCAGTCCACCCTTGAACAGCCTGAGACTGGCACCGGGCAGGTACGACATCACCGTCCGCAATAATGCGAGCCCTGACTACCATCAGACCCTGAACGTCACGGCGGACCGCAACGCCACGATCGCCCATACGTTCCAATAACCGCGCCACTACGACCCCGGCGCGCCGGCCGGGATGGCCGGTAGCCTGCATCGCGCATCGACGCCCCGGCGAGCGGCGGCGGAAATGAATCGGCCCCGCGATCAGCGGGGCCGATTGTTCTTGCGATGATGGCGGCAACGACACGGGGCCGGCATCTTCGGAGCGGACGTCGAATCCCGCCGGGGCTTACGCACCTTGGAACGGCTGGTTGTCCAGGTCGCCGAAGGCGATGCTGGTCGTCGTGTTGCCGCGGTCGATATCGGCGGTGATCTGGGCACGCGTCACACCGCTATCGGCTTGCGCGGTGAACGGGGCGTTGTTCGATTCGCTGTTGCCCGTCAGGCCGGCAAGGCGCGCTTGCTGCAGTTCCGCGACGACTTGCGCGCGGCTTACGGTATTGGCAGCCTGGCCGTAGACGCCCTGGAAGGGAACGTTGTCCGGCTCGCTGTTGGCCGCCTGGGCCGCGCCGATGGCGGCGAAAGAAAGAATCACGGCGGAAACAATGGTCTTGGCATTCATGGCAGTACTCCTTAGTCCTGGTTGAGTGGCTCGGGACGGACATCGCGGAGAGGGAGGGGAGGGGTTCCGCGATGTCCGTTGCTGTTCCCGATGAAACGCATTCTGCGCCGCCAGGACTTAGGGATAAACCCTAGGATGAGGAAATCATATTTCCATAAACGCAAATAATCCGCTCGCATTAGGCCATGGCTATGGAAGCCATAGCCAAAGCCAAAGCCAAAGCCAAAGCGCCATAACCCGGCGCACCGCCCTACCACCGGGGATGTCCGCCCCCCGCGGGCGCTAGACGCGCGTCTCGTCTTCGGCCCGCGTCTCTTTTGCCAGGGACTCTTCGGCCTCCGCGGCCGTGGCCCGGGGAGGCGCCACCACGTCGGCCTGGGGCTCGACCATGACGAGTTGCTGGTCGACCTCCGGGTCCACCCGCGGATCCAGGGTGGCGGCGGCCGCGGGCGAGCTTTGCAGCGCGTCCGGCATGGCCTGGAAGTGCATGGGCGCCTCGTCCACCTGATGCTCGTGCGTCACTTTGATGGGCCGCACGGTCAGCACCAGCGTCAGGGCGCAAGCGGAAATGAACACGTAATACATGTTGGGGCCCGCCAGCGACATCAGGCCGCCGGCGATCAATGGCCCGACGCAAGCGCCGATGCCATAGGCCATCAGCAGGATCGCGCTCAGGCCGACCCGGCGTTCCGGCTCCACATGGTCGTTGGCGAAGGCCGCGCCCAGCGGATACAGCGTGAACTGCAGCACGCCAAACACGCATGACAGCAATAGCAGCAACGGGAACGGCATGGACAGCCATCCCCACATCAAGGCCGGCAACACCGTCAGCAGGGCCGCGTTGAAACGGATCAATCCGGCGCGATTGACCCGGTCGGACACCCACCCCATCGGAAACTGCGACAGCAAGCCGGCCGTCACGGTGGCGGCGACATACACCGCCACCTGGGCGGTGGAAAAGCCGTGCCGCGCCGCGTACACGGGGGCCAGGCCGTAGAAACCGCCGGACAGCAGCCCCGCGACGAACAGCACGGTCAGCGACAGCGGCACGCGCGACGCGAAGAAGCGCAGGTCCAGCGGTGCCGGGACAGGCGTGGCCGGATGCGAGCGCGCGGTCAGCGCGATGGGCACCAGGCAGAGAATCTGGAATACCGCCACCAGCGTCAGGGGCCGCAGGTCCAGCGTGGCGAACAAGGTCAGCGACAGCTGGCCCAGGACGGTGCCCAGGCCGGACATCAGCATGTAGACGGAGAAAACCCGCCCGCGCAGCCGGTTTTCCGTCTGCTCGTTCAGCCAGCTTTCCAGCACCATGAACTGCGTCACCATGGCGATGCCGGCAACCAGGCGGAATACCAGCCACAGGGACAATATCTCGATCGAAGCCTGGGCCAGCACCATGACGGCGGCGATGGCCGCACACGCCACGAAAGCGCGGATGTGGCCCACACGGATAAGCAACCGGTGTCCCAGCCGCGCGCCGCAGACCAACCCCAGGTAATAGCCCGCGATCAGGGTACCCACCCAGAACGGACTGACGGACTGCGCGGTCAGGCGCAGCCCCATGAAGGTATTGAACAGGCCGGTACCGCACAGCATCAGCAGCGCGGCCATATACAGGGAAGAGAAAGAGGAAATCGTGGCGAACATAGTGCGCTTAATGGCGAGAGCCGCGCTGGGCGGCTCTCGGATGGGCGGTACTCAGCAGGCGGGCGACCGTATCAGCACTTGGCGAGCATCGATGCCGCGTCGCTAACCTCGAACTTGCCGGGTGCTTCGATATTCAGCGCCTTGACCACGCCATCCTCCAGCACCATGGCATAGCGCTGCGAACGCATCCCCATGCCGCGCGCGTTCAGGTCCAGTTCCAGGCCCAGCGCCTTCGTCCAGGTGGCCGAACCGTCGGCCAGCATGCGGACCTTGCCGCCCGTCTTCTGGTCGCGGCCCCAGGCGCCCATCACGAAGGCGTCATTGACCGACACGCACCAGATCTCGTCCACGCCCTTCGCCTTGAACGCATCCGCATTCTGGATAAAGCCCGGCAGGTGCTTGTTCGAGCAGGTCGGCGTGAAAGCGCCCGGCACGGCGAACACCACGATCTTCTTGCCCTTCACCAGGTCCGCGACCTGGAAATTGTTCGGACCGAGCGCGCAGCTCTCGGTCTCGGTTTCGATGAACTCGGTCAGGGTGCCGTCAGGGACCCGGTCGCCGACTTTGATGGTCATTGATTATCTCCAGTGAAACAACGAAAAACGCTTTCCATTCGCTCGTCGCGCCGATGACGCGACGAGCCGCAACGCCCGTGCCTGGCCGGCGGCCGGACACGCGCGCAGGTCAACTCTGCGCCGACGATGCCAGATTATGCTGCGAAAACCATTCGAGCATGCGCTCCCAGGCCTGTTCCGCCTGCGCCTTGCGGTAACTCGGCCGATAGTCGGCATGAAACGCATGCCCGGCGCCCTGGTAGACGTCGATGACGGACGCCTTGGCGGCGGAGGAACCCTTGGATAGCGCTTCCCGCATGGCGGCCACGTCGTCCTGCGTAATGCCGGTGTCTTCAGCGCCGTAGGCGCCGCGCACGGGCGCATGCATGTCGCCGGCGATGTCCACGGGGAATTTCGGCCGCAGGGTCTCGTCGCGCTTGCCGCGCAAGGGGCCGTAGAACGCCGCACCGGCCTTCAGCTTGGGATCGTGGGCCGAGTACAGCCATACGAAGCGGCCGCCCCAGCAGAACCCGATAATGCCCAGCTTGCCGGCGTCGCCGTTATGCCCGGCCGCCCATTTGGCGGTGGCGTCCAGGTCGCCGATCACCTGCGCATCCGGAATTTTGCTGATGATGTCCGCCTGCAGCTTGGCAATGTCGGTGTACTTCGTGGGATCGCCCTGGCGCGCGAAGAGATCGGGCGCGATGGCCAGGTAGCCGCGGTGCGCGAGGCGCCGGCAGATGTCCTGGATGTACTCATGCAAGCCGAAGATTTCCGGCACCACCAGCACCGTCGGCAGACGGGTACCCCCCTGCGGCTGGGCGCGATAGGCGCGCATATTCCCGCCGGCGGCCGGCACTTCCACCCAGCCGGCGGTCAATCCCTTGGCGTCGGTCTTGATCGCCGTCTGCGCCATGACGGGCCCCGCCGCCAGGCAAAAGCCCGATGCCGCGGCGGTGGCGATGAAACCGCGGCGATCCAGGCGCAGCGGCGGCAGAAGGCTATCCAGGTGTTTGTCGTCCATGCTGATGAACTCCGTTCGTTACCGTATGCCGGGAACGCCCCCGGCGGGCGGCCTCAACGCCTCAAGGAAAATTCCACCCGGCTCGGCGGACCATTGTCCTTCACGCCTTCCGCCGACAGGTTCGGTGCGACCATGAATATCCGGTCCATCGGCGCGCCCTGCTGCTGCAGCTGTTCGTACGCCGCCTGGGCCCGCGCATCGGCCAGCTTGCGCAATTGGTCCTCGCCGGCCGGCGCCGCCTGCTTCAGCAAGGCTTCCATCTGCGCCGGCGGCACGGATTTCGCCATGCCGATGAAATTGCGCGGCTTGTTGTCGATCTTGGTGTTGTCGTAAGCGGCCTCCAGGTACTTCGCGCGTTCGGCCTCGGACAGCGGCGCATCGCCGTCCAGCCGGCCGCTCTTGCCGGTGGCGCGCGAGCGCGCGGCACGGATACGCATATCCACCCAGGACTGGCGCAGGCCGGCCTCGTCGGACACCGGGTCCGCGCGTCCGGCGATGTCCATCTTCAGCGACGGCCGGTCGGCCATCGCCGCCGCCAGCTTCTTCAGCTTTTCCTTGTCGTCGTCGCTCAGCGTCGAACTGCCCGGTTCGAAGGCGATATAGGACAGCTCGTCGCCACCGCCGAAGGCCGACGCCAGCAGGCTGAATGGCGAGGTGACGGCCTTGACGATAAGGTTGCCGATGACGCGGAGAATGATGCCGCCCACCGAAAAATTGGGATCGTCGAGCGACCCGGATATCGGCAGGTTGATATCGATATTGCCGGAACGATCTTTCAACAATGCGACGGCGAGCATCACCGGCAAGGTGGTCGCCTGCGGGCTGTTGGTCTTCGCGCCGAAGGTCAGCTGGTCCAGCTGCACACGGTTGCTGGCCTGCAGCTGCCGGTCCTTCAGGCGGTATTCGACATCCATCGACAGCTTGCCGCGCTCGATGGGATAGCCGACGTACTTCGCCGAGTACGTCGTGAAGCGCGGCAGGTCGACGCCGCGCGCCGACGCCTTGATGTCCAGCGTCAGGAATTTGGCGAAGGGCTGGACGATGCCGCTGATCGACAGCGGCGCGGTACGGTACACACGTCCCGTCACGCTGACCTTGGCGGGCTTGGGGTCGGTGGACGACACCGCCGACACAGATCCCTCGATGGCGGACAGTTCGGCGGTGTAGTTGGGCCGCACGAAGCGGTCGTTGAACGTCGCCCGCCCATTCTTCAGCGTGACGCTGCGCACGGCGATATCGGGCATGCCGCCCTGGGCGTGGGATTCGGCCGGGCCGCTGGACGCCTTCGTCCGGGACGGCTCGGGCGCCGGCGCCGATGGTGTCTCGCGCGCCTGCGTGTCCTGCGTGATGGAGCCGCCCGCCTTGCCGGGCTCGGCGATAAGGCTCATCACATTGAGCTGGCCCTGGGAATTCAGCAACACGTTGCCGTAGAAATTGTCCAGCGTCACATCGCCCAGGTCTATCGTGGGCTTGCCGCCGGACAGCGATATCGCCATGCTGCGCAGGCTGAGCAGCTTCCAGGCCAGGAAATCGGCACGGTTCACACGATCCTGCAGGTTCAGGTCGCTGACGTCCACGCCGCCCTTCCACATGACTTTCATCGGCGCCGCGCCCCGCGCGCCGGTGAAGTCCACATCGCCTTTGGCACCCAGCCGGATCGATTTCACCGTCGCGTTCAAGCGCGATGCGGCATACGGCGCCAGCATCGCCACGTCCAGGTTGGACAGATCGACACGCGCCTTCACCGCCAGCGGGTTCAGCGTCAGGCTGCCCTGGGATGCCAGGTCGCCGTCACCCAGGAGGCCTGAAGCGCGCAGGTCGAACTTCGACGATCCCGAGCCCAGCACGAACCTGTCCACCCCCAGCGCCAGGCGCTTCACGCCCACCGTGACCGGGGGATTCAGCGTTTCATCGCGTGCGGATACGCCGGCGAGGTCCAGCTTGATGTCGGATGCCTGGATGGCATAAGTGCCGGCCTTGTCCCGGACGTCGACCTTGGCGGCGGCGCCGACGGTGCCCGCCAGGAGAGTGACCGGCGCGAAGCTGCGTACCGCGCTGGCGAACGGCGCCAGCGGCAGGCGGTCGGCCTTCGCATCCAGGGTCAGGGCCAAAGGCTGCAGGATCACGCCGCCGGTGGCATGCAGCGTCGCGCCATCGGGGTTCTCCGCGCCCAGCTCGATGGCGATGGGCTGGTCCTTGGGCTGGGGCAGCGCGACATGGGTGACGGACACCGAGACCTTGTCCAGCGCATAGTCCAGTTTGGTGGGCGCATCGCGCAGGCGCAGCTGGCCATTGACGATGGACACCTTGTCCACATTGATATGCCAGGGATCCGGCTCGGCGGCGGCCGTCGCGGTCGGTGGTGCTGCGGCCGGCGATGCTGCGGTCGGCGAGGCTGCGGTCGGTTGTGCTGTCGTCGGTTGTGCTGTCGTCGGTTGTGCTGTCGTCGATTGTGCCGTCGTCGATTGTGCCGTCGTCGGCGGGGTGGCGGTCGCGGGCGCGGTGTCCGTCGGTGCGGCGCCGCCCTTCGCCTCGGCCGCCGGCGGCGCGGCTGCGGCCCCGGCAGACGCCCGGGGCGCGGCAGTCGCGGTGTCCGGCGCCGTCGATCCCGTCGCGGCTGAAGCCTGGGAGTCGGGCTTGGCCGCCGCCGTTGGCGGCGCGGCGGTCCCTGGCGCGGCTACCGGCGGCACGGACGCGGTCTTCACGGTGGACACCGTGGCCGGCCCCTCTGTTTTGGCGCCCGCGCCCAGGCGCTGCAATTTGTCGATGACGTCCAGCCAATTGACGCGCTGGTCCGCGTAGCGGCGCGTCTGGATGTTCGGATCCACCAGCTCCACTTCGCCGACCTGCAGGCGCCTTTCCAGCGGCAGCGCGTCCACGCCACGCACGTTCAACGCGCTCCATGCCGCCAGGCGCTCATCCGAGGCCTCGCGCAGGTCGAGCTCACGCAGGCTCAGCCCGCCGGTGATGCGCAGCTTGGGCGCGGCATCCTTGGGCTGCTCGAAGGAAATGTGCAGATCGGAATCCAGCAGCGCGCGGTTCAACTTCACCGGCAACGGCACGCCCCACGCGTCGGCCCATTTTTCCAGTTCGAGTCCGCTGAAGACCACATCCAGCGTGGACGTGGGGGTGGCGTCGAACGGCCGCGCCGTCCCGTTCAGGTCGAAGGGACTGCCGTTGATCCGCGCATGGAATTTCGGCACGACATCGATATCGGTGGCATAGCCGAAGTTCGAAATGAACGGTACGCCCAGGGCGATCTGGTCGATAACCTGCTGGCGGCCCGTCACCTTGTCGTCCAGGGTGATCGAGCCGTTCTCCAGGCGCATGTTGTTCAGTGAAAAGCGCGGCAGGGGCTTGTCTTTTTCCTCGGGCGCGGGTTCCGGCTTGCCGGCGCTCATTTCCTGCAGTTTCTGCTGGATATCCGAGAAGTTGAAATGCGCCTGCGCGTCGCGCACCAGCGCCACGCGCGGCTCGCGCAACACCATCGCGTCCACCACCGGAGCGAACCAGAACAGCGATTTCCACGAAGCGCTGGCATCGGCTTCGGCCACCGTCAGCAGGGGCTGGGCGCCGCCCGGCTGCGCGATCGCGAAATCGTGCACGCGCAGCGTCAGCGAAAACGGATTGAAGGTGATCTTGCCGACCTGGACTTCGCGTCCCAGCATGGCCGCGACGTCACGGGTCAGCGCGCGGCGCGTGAGTTCCGGTACCTGCCATGCGGCCAGCGCGAGCAGAAGCAGGATCAGCCCTACAACCGCCCCCGCGATCCGCAAAAACCGCCGCGTAAATCGAATTCGGGGCAAATACGAGGGCATCCATCATCTCCTGTAGGGGTTGCGGGATTATGGCCCCGTGGCCCGGACGCGTCCATTATCATAGGCAGCCCGAACGCCTCGATTCAGGGGGGTTTGGGTGCAACATCAAACAATTACGTCGCTGGCGTAATTTCGTTTCAAATCTTGAACGGACCGCCCAAGGCGGCGCATCGGCATGTCCACCTCTACCCCGGCCTTGAGCCACCTCGATGAATCCGGCCAGGTCCGCATGGTCGACGTTGGCGGCAAAACCGTCACTGCCCGCGTCGCCATCGCGGCGGCCCGCGTGCGCATGAACGCCACCGCCTACGGCCTGCTTACCCAGCCGGGCCAGGGCAAGGGCGAAGTGCTGAACACCGCCCGTGTGGCCGGCATGCTGGCCGCCAAGCGCTGCGCCGACCTGATCCCTTTGTGCCACAGCCTGCCGCTGTCGTTCGTCGGCGTTGACTTCGCCTTGGACGACGCGACACACAGCATCGATATCCGCGCCACCTGCCGCACGGACTTCCGCACCGGCGTCGAAATGGAAGCCATGACCGCCTGCAGCGTGGCCGCCCTGACGGTCTACGACATGTGCAAGGCGGCCGACAAAGGCATCGTCATCGAACAGATCCGCCTGGAATACAAGGCCGGCGGCAAAAGCGGCGAATGGCGGGCGGATGGCCAAAGCGCTTCGCCCGGAAAATAAGCCCCGGTTAAAAACGGTGAAAGCAATAGGCCCTGGGCGCTGCTACAAACCACTGCTTCGGATCAGGTTTGCCGGCGCGTGTGACGGAACGGCAACCGGTCGAATACGCGGATCGGGAACGGCGGCTGTGGCGCGGTAGTTTGCTGCGGTACGCCCACACTGACCGGGCAAGCGTGCAGCCGCTTCCGGTCAAGCTCTCCGGGCCCCGGGATAGCAGGACAAATAGTCCACTGCGCGGCGCAGGAACGACGGCCGATGCGGGGTCGCTGTCTGTTCCGCCCCAGGCTCGCGCACATCCATCCTGAATATGAAGTCGCCCTTTACCAGGATGTTTTTCGTGTCTCCGACAAAGCATGACGGATGCTTGATTTCGAAGCCGGTATCCGCACCGACGCGGTTTTCCATCGCGTCTTCGAAGCGCACTCCCGGCACACCCATCAGCTCCGACAGCCCTGGGACGCCATCGAATACGCTCATATGCGTGTTTCCCACCAGGGCGATCCATTTGCCATCCTGGCCATCCCGGGGAACACGATCGCGGGCATGACTGGTTTCATTGATGACGAGATAAGAAAAATAATTCATGACGGGAATACGCCACACGTCGCTATCGTCGGCATAGCTCTCGCCGCCCTTCAGGAAATAACTCGCCGCGCAGTCGATGGCGATCACGCTTATGCCGGCCCGGTGCGCGGCATCCACGACCGCCTCGTAGCTGTATTTTTCCGCGAATACGCGGTCGAGCTTGCTGACCGGAGCCCACCCGTTGTCCTGCGCCCGCAGGTAACGGGCCACGCCCGCCGATATTTCGGTGTGCGGCGACCCATTCAATTCAGCCAGCGCATCGCCATGCACGTCGGTCAATAGATGCTCCATGTACAAGCGCTCCACACCTTGTGCCTTGAGCGCCGGCATATTCTCGATGAGCAATTTCCTGGCTCCGACATGGCTGTGCACTTCTCCCAGGACCACACCGGGGCAAGCGTCCAGCAACCTCATCAACTGCCCGCCGGGATCCCTTTTGGGCACATTCCGCATTTCACGCGCATAGCGGCGTTTTTGCGCCAGGCATTCCGAGCCCACGCCCAGGAAGAACTGCTGGGCATCGTTTTGGAGCGCGCGTCTTCTGGCATATGTCTTGGCCGAGACAGAATTGATCACGCGATCGCGCGTGGCGAAATGCGGATCGAAGGCGTGGCGGTCCCCCATCAACCAATGGTCCACCAGGACATTCAGCGTGGGGCGATCGCATAGCGGAATTTCATATTTGCCCGATGGCTTGTCCAGACCGGGACTTTCGACCATGTCGGTAGTCGCATCGGTTCCACCCGCGAGCGGTTCCAAGGCCACATATGGCGCTATAAACGACTGATTCGACACTACTTCCGGCATGCTGCCTCCAAAAAATATAGGCCGGGCGCTCGCACACCGGGTTGTTACAGCCGGGGCAGCCACCTTCCGGTGGCACCATCCACCCGTCATGCAAGGGAACCGGCCACGAAAAACGCGGCATGATGCCGTCCCCGGCCCTGCGCGTAGCCTCACGCGATGAATATCGGACGCGGCTGGACGTGGCGCGCGGCGGCAAGCCGCGTCATCCCTCCCCCCGCGGACCGGCCATGCCATCGTCCGGTCGACGCGGTAGAATGCGGGAGTCTTGGGAATCGTGCGCCCCCGGCCGGCACCGCGTCCGTTCTCGCCGGCGCGCCGACGCCAGGACAACTATGCAGACGATTTCGGGCCGACGGCCCAGAGGTGCGCGGTGAGCGGCTCGAATCAGAATCCCGGCATGGATCCGGCCATCCAACTCCTGTATTTCGCGCGCGTCGCCGAAATGACCGGCCGCCGGGCGGAAGCCTGGCCGCTGCCGGACGACAGCGTGACCGGCCTTGCGCTGCTGGCAAGCCTGGAACAGCGCTACCCCCAGCTGGCGCCCGCCGCCCGGCTCAAGCTTGCGGTCAACCAGACCCACGTCAAGGCCACGGTCACGATAAAGGCCGGCGACGAAGTCGCCGTTTTCGAGCCCGTCACCGGAGGCTGATCGCCATGGTCGTGGTACAGGAAGCCGACTTCGACGCGGCGGCTTTGCAGGCCGCGCTGCGCGAACGCGCGGGCGCCGCCGCCGGCGCCATCGTCACCTTCACCGGCTACGTCCGCGACTTCTCCGCGGACGAGGCCACCGAAACCCTGTTCCTGGATCACTATTCGGGAATGTGCGAACGCGAACTGCAGGACATCGGCGACCAGGCCATGAAGCGCTGGCGCGTCATCGATTTCGTCATCGCGCATCGCGTGGGCGCGCTGTCGCGCAACGCCCAGATCGTATTCGTGGGCGCCGCCAGCGCACACCGCGGCGACGCTTTCCGCGCCTGCGAATACATTATCGATGCGCTGAAAACGCGTGCGCCCTTCTGGAAGCGCGAAACGCTGGCTGGCGGCCGCAGCTTCTGGGTCGAACAACGCCAATCGGATCACGACCGGACCCATTCATGGGACGCCGGCGCCAGCGGTTTATCGAAGGAAAGCACATGAGCGAGCAAAAAGACGACAAGAAAGCGTGCCTGGCATGCGCGGTCCTGACGGTCAGCGATACGCGCACCGCGGGCAACGACACCTCCGGGAACTGGCTGGCCGAAACCCTGGCGCGCGACGGACACGACTGCGTTCGGCGCGACCTGGTGAAGGACAACGTGTACCAGATCCGCCGCGTCGTCAGCGCATGGATCGCCGACGCCGAAGTCCAGGTCATCCTGATCACCGGCGGGACCGGCTTTTCGCATCGCGACTCCACCCCCGAGGCGGTAGCGCCCCTGCTCGACAAGGAAATCACGGGCTTCGGCGAGTTGTTCCGCCACGTGTCCTACCAGGAGATCGGCAGCTCCACCATCCAGTCGCGCGCCCTGGCCGGCTACGCCAACGACACGGTGGTGTTCTGCCTGCCCGGCTCCACCGGCGCGTGCGAAACCGCATGGAACCACATCCTGCGCGAACAGCTGGACAGCCGCCACAAGCCCTGCAACTTCGCCAGCCATCTGCAAAAGAAGGCACTGGAAGCCAGGGAACGCACCCGCTGACCCTCGCATCCGTCCTTCCGCAAGAAGGCCTTTTCTTCCCGTGGCGGGCCGGCAGCGCCGGCCGCCGGCCCGCCACCATCGCCATTTCCTCGCGAGCACACATATGCTGGAATTCGACGACGCCCAGACCCGCCTTGCCAACGGCGCGCCGCGCCCGCAGGCCGCCACGGAGACCGCGCTGCGCGACGCCGCCGGGCTGGTACTGGCGCGCGACCTGACCGCGACGCTGGACCTGCCCTCGGCCGACAACAGCGCCATGGATGGCTACGCGTTGCGCTACGAGGACTGCCGCGAGGGCGTCGCCCTGCCGATAGACCAGATCGTGTACGCCGGCCATGCGCCCCAGCCGCTGCAGCCGGGCCACGCCGCGCGCCTGTTCACGGGCAGCCTGATGCCTGCCGGGGCCGATACCGTGATCATGCAGGAAGACACGCGCGAAGCCGACGGCAAGCTCGAAATCGCGCGCGCCCCGCGACAGGGCCAGCACGTGCGCCGGCGCGGCGAAGACACTGCCGCCGGCAGCCCCCTGCTGGCCGCCGGGACGCGCATCGGGCCGGCGCAGATCGCGCTGCTGGCATCGCAGGGCATCGCGCGCGTGACCGTGCATCCTGCCGTCCGGGTGGGCATCCTGACCACCGGCGACGAACTCGTCGCCCCGGGCGAGGCGCGTGCCCCGCACCAGATCTACAACTCCAACGGCGCCATGATGGCGGCCCTGGTGGAAGGCATGGCGGCGCAGGCCACGCAGATCCTGCACGCGCAGGACAACGAAGCCGCGCTGAAATCGGCCTTCCAGGCGCTGGCGCGCGACTGCGACCTGATCCTCAGCATCGGCGGCGTGTCGGTGGGCGACAAGGACCTGGTCAAGCCCGTGCTGGAAAGCCTGGGCGCCACGCTGGACCTCTGGCGCGTGCGCATGAAGCCCGGCAAGCCGGTGGCCATGGCGCACGTGGACGGCAAGCCGGTCGTCTGCCTGCCCGGCAATCCGGTGTCGGCGTTCGCGGTGTTCACGGTGCTGGTGTCGCCGCTGCTGCGCCGCATGCAGGGACGGCGCGATCTGTTCCCGCAGGTCAGCATGCTGACGCTGCGCACCGACACCCCGCGGCATGACAGCCGCGAGGAATTCCTGCGGGTGCGCCGCGAGGTCGACAACGGCGGCGTGGGGCAGCTACAGGCGTTCGACCGGCAGAGCTCCGGCGTGCTCAGCTCCCTGCCCTGGGCCACGGGCCTGGCGCGCATTCCCGCCGGCCAGACGGTGTACGACGGTGAAAAGGTCGCCTACTACGACTTCAAGCACTGGCTGTCATGAGCCATCGCGGTCGGCATCGGCCAGTTCGCTGGCGGTATTGACGTTGACGAAGGCATCGGGCTGATCGTCGAAGGGCACTTCGACGCAGCCCGCGCGCGATTGCCACGTATCGACTTTGCGCCCGCCTTCGGCCAGGTACTGCAACAGATCCGGCAGCAGTTCGCGCGACACCAGCATGCATACCGGCTGGCGCTTGCCGCCGCTGCACGCCACGGCCAGGCGCGCCGCCGGCCCCCGCGCCCGCAGGGCCTGGCCCAGGCGCGCGACCATATCGAGCGGCAAAAAAGGCACATCGCACGGCGTGGTGGCAATCCATGGGCAGCGCGATGCCACCAGTCCGGCCGCGACCCCGGCCAGGGGCCCCTGCCATTCGCCGTGGGCGGGATCGTCGGCCACCACCTTGCCGTATTCGGCGTAGCGCTCCAGATTGCGATTGGCGCTTATCAACAAGGCGCCCACCTGCGGCGCGAAGCGGGCCGCCACATGTTCGACCATGGGCCGGCCACGCAGCAGCGCGCAGCCCTTGTCGATGTCCCCCATGCGCGAGCCGCGGCCGCCGGCCAGGATCAGTCCGGCGATGCGCGCGGTTTCCAAAGCGTCCTGCCCTGCCGGCGCGGCAACCGGCCCACTTGCTTGCGCGTTCATGCGAGGCTCCTTTTACCCCTGCGACGGACCCGGGCGCGACTGCCCGTGGCCGGGCCCTAGCCGCCGATGTAGCTCATCTCGACTTTCGGATCGCGCAGTACGTCCGGCGTATCCGCCAGGCGGCGCTCGGAATAGTGGTCGTCCCGGGCTGCCCAGATGCCCGCCACGGCAGCGGCCAGCTGATCGTCATCCGCGCCGCCGCGTATCAGGGCGCGCAAGTCATGGCCGCGGCTGGCGAACAGGCACAGGAATAGCCGCCCTTCCGGCGACAGCCGCGCGCGCGTACAGCCTTCGCAGAAGGCTTGCGTGACGCTGGATATCACCCCGATCTCGCCGGCGCCATCGGCATAGGTCCAGCGTTCGGCCACGCGGCCCATCGGATCGGTCTGCAAGGGCGCTAGCGGGAAATGTTCCGCGATGCGGGCGATGACGTCGGCACTGGGCAGGACTTCGGCCATGTTCCAGCCGTTGGTGCTGCCCACGTCCATGTATTCGATAAAGCGCAGGATGTGGCCGGAACCGCGGAAATGCCGCGCCATCGGCAGTATCTGCCCATCGTTGACGCCGCGCCGCACGACCATGTTCACCTTGACCGGCGCCAGCCCGGCTGCGGCCGCGGCGTCGATACCGCGCAGCACATCGGCGACGGGAAAGTCGGTATCGCTCATGCGGGCGAACAAGGCCGGATCCAGCGCGTCCATGCTGACGGTCACCCGGCTCAGGCCGGCCTCTTTCAGCGCGCGGGCCTTGCGGGCCAGCAGGCTGCCGTTGGTGGTCAGCGTAAGCTCCACCGGGTCGCCTTCCGGCGTGCGCAGGGCGGCCAGCAGGCCGACCAGTGTCTCGATGTTCTTGCGCAGCAGGGGCTCGCCGCCAGTCAGCCGGATCTTGCGCACGCCCAGGCGCACGAAGACGGCGGCGGTGCGCGCCATTTCCTCGAAGGAGAGAAGCTGCGCATGCGGCAGGAAGACATGGTTGCTATCGAACGCATCGCGCGGCATGCAGTACGTGCAGCGGAAATTGCAGCGGTCCGTGACCGAAATGCGCAGGTCGCGCAGCGGACGCGCGCGCGCGTCGCGTGCCGGCTGGCCCTGCGCCGGCAGGGCGTCCGCGCCGGCAAACTGGACATCCCCGCTGCCGGCCGGGCCGCGGTGTTCGGTCAGATAAATTACTTTCGACATGACGGTCATGATAGTTTTCCACGGCGCGAAGCGCCACCCGCACGGCGCGAACCGCGAGCGGCCAGTCGGGCACGCCCGCGGCAGGCGGCCTAGCCGAAGGCCTCCTGCAAGGTCTGTATGCGCCCGGTTTCGCTGGCATCGTAGCCTGTCAGCTGGCCCACATACCCCTTGTAATCCGTCCCCCTCATGATCGCCAGCAGCGCCTGCATGGCCGGCTGCTCCAGCGCCGACTTGCGGATGGCGAAGAAATACCGCTCCCGCGCCAGCGGAATGAAATCCAGCCCGAAACGGTGCGCGGCGGTTTCCACGCCGATTCCCGCATCGGCCATGCCGCTGGCGATATGGGCCGCAACCGCCATGTGGGTGAACTCGCTGTTCTCGTAGCCATGCACGCGGGCCACCGGTATCTTCAGCCGGCGCAGCATCAATTCGATCAGGTGCCGGGTGCTGGAACCGATCTGGCGGTTGACGAAGCGCACGTCCGGGCGCGCCAGGTCCGCGATGCCGTGGATGTTCTTGGGATTGCCCGCCGTCACGAAAAGCCCCGTGTTGCGCACGGCGAGATGGATCAGCAGATGCTCGGAAGGATGCAGCCATTGCGCGTAATGCCGCAGCATGGCCGCCTCGAAGTCGCCCTGCGGCACCTGGAAGCCCGCCAGGTCGCATTCGCCGCCGTCCAGCGAAGCCAGCGCTTCCGCGGCCGTGCGATAGCGCAATTCCAGCGCGGCGCCCCCTTCGGAGAGTCGCGCCGGCGCGCTGATGTGCTGCATCAGCGCCTCGACGGCGAAACCATGGCTGGCATGCAGGCGTAGATGGGGACCGGTCTCGGGCAACAGGCGTTCCAGGTCTTCCTGCAGTTCCGAGGCCAGGCTGTCCAGCATGGGCATCAGCCGGGCCTCGATGCGGCGGTTGGCCCACAGCAGGCGCTGCGCGAAGGGCGATAGCTCGGTGCCCTGGCGCCGGCGCGTAATCAGCAGCGGCGTACCGAAGACCGTCTCGAAACGCCGCAGGACTCCCCAGCCGTGGCGATAAGACAGGCCACAGGCGCGGCAGGCGCCGGCGATGTGGCCTACCGCATCGATCGCCGAGAGCAGCGCCAACACCTCCTGCAGCGGCACACCGTCGTCACCGCTGCCCTGTGTCAGCCACCATCCCGGCCGCAGCGCGATACGGAACGCGCCGTCGCTCATGGCCGCGTCCCCACGGGCCGCCGCGCGCACCGCCGTCCCGGCCGTGGCGGGATAGCCATCCATGACGACAAATAGGCAATTACGTGCATATTGAACCCCTACCGCATACAGGGATAAAGTGCCGATCCAGGGACAACGGCGCCAACAATTATGTTTGATATTGCATATTAGTGGCCCATTACGATTTGCGCCACCGCGACGCGAAACCGATAACGCCGAACCTCGCATGCGGGGGATCCGGCCTGGTCGGCCCGCCGGCGGTGTTTCCTTGGAAGAGGGAACGCGCGGCGTCCGGGGATGAAAGCATCCCCAGGGCTCGCCGGGGTGGCAAGAACCATAACGAGGAATGTGATTCCCATGCGAGAAGGTGAAGCCAGGGCAGACCTGGCATCCAATGCAGGCGCGCGCGGCGGCGAACTCGCCCAGCAGGCCGCCGCCCAATCCGGGCATCCCGCCATCGCGGCGGCCGCGCGGGCGATCGAGGCGCACAAGGATGTACCGGGCGCCCTGATGCCCATTCTGCATGCGGTTCAACACGAGCTGGGCTGTATCCCGCCCGAAGCCGTGCAACCCATCGCCGAGGCCCTCAACCTGTCGCGGGCCGAAGTGCATGGCGTCATCACCTTTTATCCGCATTTCCGCGAGGCCCCGGCCGGCCGCCACATGGTCGAGATCTGCCGCGCCGAATCCTGTCAGGCGATGGGCGGCGAACAGATCGCCGCCCACGCGCGCAAGAAGCTGGGTTGCGATTTCCATGCGACCAGCCCTGACGGCGCCTTCACGCTGGAACCGGTGTACTGCCTGGGCCTGTGCGCGCAATCGCCGGCCATGCTGATCGACGGCGTGCCCTACGCGCGGCTGACGACCAAGCGCTTCGACACCATCCTCGGCTATGTGAAGGAGGCGCCATGAGCGAACCCATCACCGTGTACGTGCCGTGCGACGCCGCCGCCTTGGCGGTGGGCGCCGATGACGTCGTCCGCGCCGTCCAGGCCCAGGCCGCCCGGCGCGGCGAGACGGTACGCATCGTGCGCAACGGGTCGCGCGGGCTGCTGTGGCTGGAACCCCTGGTCGAAATCGCCACGCCCGCGGGCCGCGTCGCGTACGGTCCCGTGCAGCCCGAGGACGTCGCCGCGCTGTTCGACGCCGATTGGCTGCGCGGCGGCGCGCATGCGCTGGGCCACGGCCCGACGGAAGAGATTCCCTACCTGAAGCGCCAGGAACGCCTGACCTTCGCCCGGGTCGGCATCACCGACCCGCTCAGCCTGGACGACTACCAGGCGCACGGCGGCCTGCAGGGCCTGCGGCGCGCGCTGGCCATGACGCCGGCCCAGGTGGTCCAGGAAGTCCAGGATTCGGGCCTGCGCGGCCGCGGCGGCGCCGCCTTCCCCACCGGCATCAAGTGGAAGACCGTGCTGACCACGCCGGCGGACCGCAAGTACATCGTCTGCAATGCGGATGAAGGCGATTCCGGCACCTTCGCGGACCGCATGCTGATGGAAGGCGACCCCTATGTGCTGATCGAAGGCATGGCCATCGCCGGGGTCGCAGTGGGCGCGACGCAGGGCTATATCTACGTGCGTTCGGAATACCCGCACGCCATCGCCGCGCTGCAGGCCGCCATCGGCCATGCTCGGGCGGCGGGCTGGCTGGGCGACGATATCCTGGGCAGCGGCCGGCGCTTCGACCTGGAAGTGCGCAAGGGCGCCGGCGCCTATATCTGCGGCGAAGAAACGTCCCTGCTGGAAAGCCTGGAAGGCAAGCGCGGCGTGGTCCGCGCCAAGCCGCCGCTGCCGGCCATCGCGGGCCTGTTCGGCAAGCCCACCGTCATCAACAACGTAATCTCGCTGGCCTCGGTGCCCATCATCATGGCGCGCGGAGCGGCCTGGTACCGAGACTTCGGCGTGGGCCGCTCGCAAGGCACCCTGCCCTTCCAGCTGGCCGGCAACCTGAAGCACGGCGGCCTGGTGGAAAAGGCCTTCGGCCTGACACTGCGCGAACTGCTCTACGACTTCGGCGGCGGCAGCGCCTCCGGCCGGCCGCTGCGCGCGGTGCAGGTGGGCGGGCCCCTGGGCGCCTACCTGCCCGAATCGCAGTGGGACGTCCCGCTGGACTACGAGGCCTACGTCCGGATTTCGGCGATGATCGGCCACGGCGGCCTGGTGGCCTTCGACGACACGGTCGATATGCAGTGGATGGCGCGCTACGCCATGGAGTTCTGCGCCATCGAATCCTGCGGCAAATGCACGCCCTGCCGCATCGGCTCCACACGAGGCATGGAAACCATAGACCGCATCGCCGCGCGTGGCCCGGACCACGCGCAGCAGGTGCATCTGCTGCGCGACCTGTGCGACACCATGCTGGGCGGCTCGCTCTGCGCGCTGGGCGGCATGGCACCGTATCCGGTGCTGTCCGCCCTGAACCATTTCCCCCAGGATTTCGGCCTATCGACCGCGACCGCGGCGCAACCGGCCTAGCAAGGCCCACCGCGGGCCTCGGCCGGCAAAGACAGATTGGAGACACCACTATGTTGGAAACCGTCATCAAGCGAGACCGGGACTACGGCACCCCGGCGCGGGTGTCCGAACAGCAGGTCAGCCTGACCATCGACGGCCAGGAAATCCGCGTACCGGCGGGCACCTCGGTGATGCGGGCGGCGGCGGAGGCGGGCATCAACATTCCCAAGCTGTGCGCCACCGATAGCCTGGAAGCCTTCGGTTCCTGCCGGCTGTGCCTGGTGGAAATCGACGGGCGGCGCGGCTATCCGGCTTCCTGCACCACGCCGGTCGAGGAAGGCATGGTCGTGCGCACGGAAACGCCCAAGCTGCACGACCTGCGGCGCGGCGTCATGGAGCTGTACATCTCGGATCATCCGCTGGACTGCCTGACCTGTCCGGCCAATGGCGATTGCGAACTCCAGGACATGGCGGGCGTCGTCGGCCTGCGCAATGTGCGCTACGGGTACCAGGGCGCCAACCACCTGAACGACGCGAAGGACGAATCGAATCCCTATTTCACGTACGACGCGTCCAAGTGCATCGTCTGCAACCGCTGCGTGCGGGCCTGCGAGGAAACGCAGGGCACCTTCGCGCTGACGATTTCCGGCAAGGGCTTCGAATCCCGCGTATCGGCCGGCCAGGACCAGCCTTTCCTGGACAGCGAATGCGTCTCGTGCGGCGCCTGCGTGCAGGCCTGCCCCACCGCCACGCTGCAGGAAAAGACCGTCATCATGATGGGCCAGGCCGAACACGCCGTGGTCACCACCTGCGCCTATTGCGGCGTGGGCTGCGGCTTCAAGGCGGAAATGAAAGGCCAGGAAGTCGTGCGCATGGTGCCGTGGAAGGACGGCCAGGCCAATCGCGGGCACTCCTGCGTAAAAGGCCGCTTCGCCTGGGGCTACGCGACGCACAAAGAGCGCGTCACCAAGCCGATGATACGCAAGCACATCACCGACCCGTGGCGCGAGGTATCGTGGGACGAGGCCATCTCGTATGCCGCCTCGGAATTCAAGCGCCTGCAGGAACGGTATGGCCGCGACTCGATCGGCGGCATCACATCGTCGCGCTGCACCAACGAGGAAACCTGGCTGGTACAGAAGCTGGTACGCGCCGGCTTCGGCACCAACAACGTCGATACCTGCGCCCGCGTGTGCCACTCGCCCACGGGCTACGGCCTGAAGCAGACGCTGGGCGAATCCGCCGGCACGCAGACCTTCGATTCCGTCATGCACTCGGACGTGATCGTGGTCATGGGGGCCAATCCCAGCAGCGGACACCCGGTGTTCGCCTCTCGCCTGAAACGCCGCCTGCGCGAAGGCGCGCGCCTGATCGTCATCGATCCGCGCCGCATCGAACTGGTCAGCTCGCCGCACATCAAGGCCGATTACCACCTGCAGGTGCGGCCCGGCACCAACGTCGCCCTGCTTTCCTCGCTGGCGCACGTGATCGCCACCGAAGGCCTGATCAACGAGGCCTTCGTCGCCGAGCGCTGCGAGAGCCGGCCCTTCCAGCAGTGGCGCGAATTCGTTTCGCGCCCGGAGAACTCGCCGGAAGCCATGGAAGCCGTGACCGGCGTGCCGGCCGCCGCCGTGCGCGGCGCGGCGCGCCTGTATGCCACCGGCGGCAATGCGGCAATCTACTACGGGCTGGGCGTCACCGAGCACAGCCAGGGGTCGACCACCGTCATGGGCATCGCCAACCTGGCCATGGCCACCGGCAACATCGGCCGCGAAGGGGTCGGCGTCAACCCGCTGCGCGGGCAGAACAACGTGCAGGGCTCCTGCGACATGGGGTCCTTCCCGCACGAGCTGCCGGGCTATCGCCATATCTCCGACGACACGGTGCGTGGCGAATTCGAACGAGACTGGGGCGTCACGCTGCAACCCGAGCCGGGCCTGCGCATCCCCAATATGTTCGAAGCCGCGCTGTCCGGCAGCTTCAAGGGCCTGTACTGCCAGGGCGAGGACATCGTGCAGTCCGATCCCAACACGCAGCATGTGGCGGCGGCACTGGCAGCGATGGAATGCATCGTGGTGCAGGACCTGTTCCTGAACGAAACCGCGAAGTACGCGCACGTCTTCCTGCCGGGTTCTTCCTTCCTGGAAAAGGACGGCACCTTCACCAATGCCGAACGGCGCATCTCGCGCGTGCGCAAGGTCATGGAACCGCGCAACGGCCTCTCGGATTGGGAAGTGACGGTGGCGCTGTCCAACGCCATGGGCTACCCCATGCACTACCGCCATCCCAGCGAAATCATGGAAGAGATCGCGCGGCTGACACCCACCTTCGCCGGTGTGACCTACGAAAAGCTGGACCGGCTGGGCAGCGTGCAATGGCCCTGCAATGACGAGGCGCCCGAAGGCACGCCGATCATGCACATCGACGAATTCGTGCGCGGCAAGGGCAAGTTCATCATCACGCAATACGTGCCCACGGAAGAACGCAGCACGCGCAAGTATCCCCTGCTGCTTACCACCGGCCGCATCCTGTCGCAGTACAACGTGGGCGCGCAGACCCGCCGCACCCCCAACGTCGTATGGCATGGCGAGGACGTCCTCGAAGTCCATCCGCAGGACGCGGAAGACCGCGGCATCGGCGAGGGCGATTGGGTGGGCGTGCAGAGCCGCTCGGGCGAGACCGTACTGCGCGCCGTCCTGACCGACCGCGTGCAGCCCGGCGTGGTATATACCACCTTCCACTTCCCGGAATCGGGCGCCAACGTGGTGACGACGAACAACTCCGACTGGGCCACCAATTGCCCCGAGTACAAGGTCACCGCCGTGCAGCTGACGCGGGTGTCGCAGCCCTCCGAATGGCAACGCCAATGGAGCCGCTTCAGCGACATCCAGCAAAAGCTGCTGGCCGAGCGCGAGACCGTGCCCGCCGGGAAATAGCCCGTACGCAAGGGACTATTGCAGCAATATGGAAAACCAGACATCGGCGCGCGCGCGGGTCCTTCGCATCCGGAACGGCGTGCTGGCGCGCGAACCGGATGACGACGTCCTGGCGGAAGAAACGCCCATCGCGCTGGAATACAACGGCATCAGCCACGCCACCATGCTGGCCACGCCGGCCGACCTGGAGGACTTCGCCGTCGGCTTCTCGCTGACGGAGGGCATCATCGACGGCGCGCGCGACGTGCGCGACATCGAAACGCGCACCAGCGCCGACGGCATCGTGCTGGCCTTGACGATATCCAGCGCGTGCGGGGCCCGGCTCAAGGAAAGGCGCCGCGCCCTGTCCGGCCGCACCGGCTGCGGCCTGTGCGGCGTGGAGACGCTGCCGGAAGTGCTGCGCGACGTCGCGGCCGTATCGTCCGGGCCGCCCGTGGGCATCGGCGCCGTGCTGCATGCCATGCGAACCCTGCGCGAACGCCAATCGCTGCATACGCTTACCGGCGCCACGCACGCCGCCGGCTGGGCGGGCGCGGACGGAACGATCGCGCTGGTACGCGAGGATGTGGGTCGGCACAACGCGCTGGATAAATTGATCGGCGCGCTGGCCCGGCAGCAGGATGGCGCGCCCGCGGCGGGCAGCGGCCTGATCGTCGTCTCCAGCCGCGCCAGTTTCGAAATGGTGCAGAAAACCGCGGCCGCCGGCGTCGGCATCCTGGCCGCGGTCTCGGCGCCCACCGCGCTCGCGCAGCGGCTGGCCGACCGGCTCGGCATCGCGCTACTGGGATTCATGCGCGACAACGACGCGACCTTGTACTCGCACGCCGAACGCATCTCCGCATAACAGGGAGCAAGAATGGAGATAGGCAATCTCATCCGCATGGCCAACCGCATCGGCGACTTTTTCGACGCCATGCCCGACCGCCCGGAGGCGATCGAAGGAGTGGCCAACCATATCCAGAAATTCTGGGAGCCGCGCATGCGCGTGGAATTGCTGGCGTTCGTCGAACGCCACCCGGATGGCATCGACGGCGATGTCCGGCTCAGTCCCATCGTGCTGGAAGCCGTCAAGGGAAACCGCGAACGCCTGACGCCGAGGGCAGCGGCGCATTGAAACAAGCAACAGGCAGGACCGCAGGCAGAAGACCCGGAAGCCGCGATCGCGCGTTCCCATCGCGGCATTCCGATTAAATCAATAACTAGGAGACAACATGAGCTCAGCGACCACGCTGGACCTGCCGGGCGGCAAGCCCGGTTTTCTGGATAAGGAAAGAACCATCGCGGGGCCCGGATTCAGCCGCTGGCTGGTACCGCCCGCCGCGCTCGCGATCCACCTTTGCATCGGCATGGCCTACGGGTTTTCCGTGTTCTGGCTGCCGCTGTCAAAGTCGCTGGGCGGCGCCACGCCGCTGGCCTGCCCCGCCGACATGAGCCTGGTCGCCGAGCTCTTCACCAAGAGCTGCGACTGGCGGATTTCCAGCATGACGGTGACCTACATCCTGTTTTTCGTCCTGCTGGGCTGCTCGGCCGCCGTGTGGGGCGGCTGGCTGGAGCGCGCCGGTCCGCGCAAGGCCGGCATCGTTTCGGCGGCCTGCTGGTGCGGCGGCCTGGTGATTTCCGCGGTGGGCATCTATGTGCACCAGCTATGGTTGCTGTGGCTGGGCTCCGGCGTAATCGGCGGCGTGGGCCTGGGGCTGGGCTATATCTCGCCGGTCAGCACCCTGATCAAGTGGTTTCCCGACCGCCGCGGCATGGCGACCGGCATGGCCATCATGGGCTTCGGCGGCGGTGCGATGGTCGGCGCCCCGCTGGCCAATCTGCTGATGCGCCACTACGCCTCTGCGAATTCCCCGGGCGTATGGGAAACCTTCCTGACACTGGCCGTGGTCTACGCGGTCTTCATGATCGCCGGGGCGCTATCCTATCGCGTGCCGGCGGCGAACTGGAAGCCCGAAGGCTGGACCCCGCCGCAGACGCGGACCGCCAACGCCATGATCACGCACGGCCATGTGCACGTGAAGAAGATCTGGGGCGTGCCGCAGTTCTGGCTGGTGTGGTGGGCGCTGTGCCTGAACGTGACCGCCGGCATCGGCATCCTGGGCATGGCTTCGCCATTGCTGCAGGAAGTGTTCGCCGGCCGGCTGATCGGACAGGACGCGCTGAGTTTCTCGCAATTGAACAAGGAACAGCTGGCCGCCATCGCCACCATCGCGGCAGGCTTCACCGGCCTGCTCAGCTTGTTCAATATCGGCGGGCGTTTCGTGTGGGCCAGCCTGTCGGACAAGCTAGGCCGCAAAATGACCTATTGCACCTTCTTCGTGCTGGGCTTCGTGCTGTATGCATCCGTGCCGTGGTCCGCGCACGCCGGCCACCTGGCGCTGTTCGTCGGGGCGTTCTGCATCATCCTGTCGATGTACGGCGGCGGTTTCGCCACCGTTCCCGCTTATCTGGCCGATCTGTTCGGCACGCAAATGGTAGGCGCCATCCATGGCCGCGTGCTGACCGCCTGGTCGGCCGCCGGCATCTTCGGCCCGGTGCTGATCAGCAATGTGCGCGAGTACCAGCTGTCGATCGGCGTCCCGCGTGCCCAGGTGTACGACATCACCATGTATATCCTGGCCGGCCTGCTGATCGTCGGCCTGCTGTGCAACCTGGCGATACGACCGGTCAACCCCAAGCATTTCATGAACGACGAGGAACTGGCCCGCGAAAAAGCACTGGCGCACGAACGTGTCAGCGCGGCCAGCGTTCACGGGGAATCCACCTCCACCTTCAAGACCCCCCGCTCGGTCATCGCCTTCGGCTGGGCCTGCGTGTGCATCCCGCTGGCCTGGGGCATCTGGGTGACGCTGCAGCAGGCTGTGGTGTTGTTTCGGTAGGGTAGTTTCTCCGAAGCGCTGTGCGCTTCCCTCATCAAGGGGGGCGTTGATGGTTGCTGTCGGGGCGTGTCTTTCTGATGCCGTCCGTCGGGGGTGGTGCCTGTCGGGGCCAGCCCGGAGGAGCCGGTCCGGCGCCTTCGCGCCGGACTCCCGCGTTGTCATCCTCGTACGGCGGCCGAAGTGGCGGTGGTTTTCTTGCGTTTTTTTTGCCCGGCCGTCCTTCCTTCGGATTCCCTCGCGCGGCTCCAACGGGCTGGCCCCGACAGGCACCACCCCCGACGGACTCCGGTTTGCCTTAATTACGGTCGCCGCGACGGGGTGCGTTCTTGCGCTTCGTGGATGGTGAATGCTGCCGTAGGAAGATTTTGCGGCGCACGTCGATCGCTGGCCGCCCAGCGCGGCCAGCGATCGCCTACACAAGGCGTCATGCCGCGGGTGCTTTCGTGCGAGGGTCTGGCATCTGGAGTGGATGCCGTTGCATGCGTACGCCAGCAGGTGACCTTGGGCGAGATGGCGAACGAGCCGCGATGGTCAGTGAGCCGTGGCATTGGCCCCGAACGCGTACGGGACTGCCAGGATTGAGGGGGTGTCCGCGGTATCCGGGGACCTGCGGGAGGGTCTTAGAGCGAGGCTGTCAGAAATTTTGCGTCCGTGGCATCCAAGCACGTCGCATTCCACGTGTCGAAGTTCACTTGGCTTGGCATTTCGGTCACCTAGTTTGAAATTCGAGTGTCGAATGTCACTCACCTTGGAAGTGACGGTGCCCCGACTTTTCGCGCAACGCCATAGCCTGCCGAGAGAGATTTACTGATGAGGTCGGCGAACGGCGGTAGGCGTCGGGCGACCGTAGACATGGTTCGACGGCCGCTATCGACCCACTGCAGCAAAGACAGCGTGTCGCCCGCTAGTCCTTTCATTCGGTCGAGAAACACGACCGCGACCACGAGCGGTTTGATAATGCTGATCAATACGGTGAAGCCCACCAGGATGTTCGAAATCAGACCGTGTATCAGGAGACTCTTTGCTATATGCTGGTGCGACGGTGCTTCCGATCAATACACCATCGGCGACGGTAGTCACGCGCCATACATGCACGAAGAGATCATTTGGGGTTTCGGTCGATACCCCCAATCGGCATCAACAAAGAGGCAAGCATGGTCAAGACTGCGTTGTTCGTCCGGCTCGAAGCGAAGCCGGGCAAGGAGCAGGAAGTCGAAAACTTCCTGATGAGCGGACTGCCGCTCGTCGAGCAGGAACCCGCGACGATTGCGTGGTTCGGGCTGAAAATCGCGCCGTCGGTGTACGGCATCTTCGATGCGTTCCCCGACGATGCCGGACGCCAGGCGCACCTCTCCGGCAAAGTAGCCGAGGCGCTGATGGCGAAGGCGCCCGACCTCTTCGCCAAACCGCCGGAAATCATGAACATTGATGTACTCGCGGCGAAGCTGCCATCGTAGCCGCGCCGGATTCGGGTGCGGGACTTGCCGCCACACGCATGATCCTGCCCGTTCGATTGCGAGATTGAACATCGCGAGTTCTCGGATATTCGACGCCACCTGAAGTCTCGTTCGGATTACCCAAATCTCTCCAAGCTTCAGCGGCGGCTTCTGCCCGGTGAGTTTGCCCTTGTTCCATGGCACACGACGGTCAACGGCGACATTCTCGGATTCCATGACAATCTCCTTTCGAGTAAAGGGAGATTCAGTGTGCTCCTACGGAGCGTCGCTATCCGACCCATTGGATTGCGACCGACTTTGATCCGAAGTTTCCAATCCTGGAAGTCTTTCAAAATCAGGCGGCTGCAAGGAGCGTTTACGACAGATTTTTGTTTCTCGCCTTCAAATCGATATCCTGCTCAGTCCACCGCCTCCCCAGTCTGCGTCTTGAAGATCGAGATTTCCCCCTTCAGCCATTCACGAAACGCCTGGACCTGGGGCTTGTGCAGTGCTTGCGGCGGACAGGCAAGATAGTAGTCCCCGGGGCTTTTGACCGCCACGTCAAACAGCCGCACCAACTCCCCCGACGCAATCTCCTGCATCGCCACCACATGCCGCACCAGTGCGATGCCGTCCCCGGCCACGGCCGAGCGGATCAGCATCGACAAATCCTGAAAGCGAACGCCCCCGGTGGGCTCGGCAAGCGTCAGATCCGCTGCCTGAAACCACGGCAGCCAGGGTTCAGCCGAGCGCAATAGTTGCGCCGTTTTGAGCTGGCGCGGGGTGGTCGGCAGACGCCCCTGGTTGTAGCCAGGGCTTGCGACCGGGTAGTACGAGTCGCCCATTAGCCGCTCCACCGCCAGGCCGGGGTATTGGCCTTGGCCAAAACGGATGCCCACGTCAATACCATCGCGCACCAGATCGTGCAGCCGTCCGCTGGTCTGCAAAACCAGCTCTGTGCCCGGGTTCTGTTCAATGAATTTGCCAAGGCGCGGGGCCAACCAGCGCGCGGCAAATGAAGGGATGGACGACACTGTGAGTCGCGTTTGCCGCGTCTCATCGCGTAACGCGTGGGTAGCCTGCGCGATGTCTTGCAATGCGTTGCGCACCGCATGTGCGAACTGCGCGCCCTGTAGGGTGATCGTCAAACGCTTGCCATGCCGGGTAAAAAGGGCGACACGCAGGTCTTGCTCCAACGCCCTGACCTGGTGGCTGACGGCACCATGGGTGACATGGATTTCATCGGCGGCGCGGGAAAAGTTCTGATGCCGGGCGGCGGCTTCAAAGGCGCGCAAGGCGAGTAGATTGGGCAACTGGTGTAAGTCTGTCATGAGTCTATGTGAATTAATTTAGCAAGGATGTCAAAGATAAATCGTTTTGTGCGCGGCAACTGCGCCCATAGACTTCACCTACGTTTTATTTTTGGAACCCGCCCATGCCGCAGAACCTGCCGACCCTTTTTGTTGACCACCAGTTCACCAGCCCCTACGCGCTGTCCGTGTACGTCACCTTGCTTGAGAAAGGCATTGCGTTCGCCACCGAACGCCTGGACTTGGCTGCGCGGCAACACCAGCAAGCGGCGTATTGTCAGCAGTCTCTGACGGCCCGGGTTCCCACGCTGGTGCACGAGGGTTTCACCTTGTCAGAGTCCAGCGCCATTAGCGAGTATCTAGAAGACGTCTTTGCGCCGCCCGCGTATGCGGCGGTCTACCCGCAAGACGCGCGACTTCGCGCCCGTGCCCGGCAAGTCCAGGCCTGGCTGCGCAGCGACCTCCTGCCCATTCGCAACGAGCGCGGCACGGACACGGTGTTCATCCAACCCACCGCAACGCCCTTGAGCGCCGCCGCACGGGAAGCCGCTGACAAGCTGTTCCGGGTGGCCGAGCAACTGCTGCCCGCGCAGGCCGGAAACCTTTTTGGCAACTGGTGCATTGCCGACACCGATCTGGCGCTGATGCTCAACCGCTTGACCATGAACGGTGATGCCGTCCCTGAACGCCTCAAAGCCTACGCCGCGCGGCAGTGGCAGCGCCCCAGCGTGCAGCAGTGGGTGCAACAGCAGCGCGCTTGATTTCCGTTCGGCCCTGAACGCCTGCTGCCTGCGCCCTGTGGCGCAGACAGCGCGAGCGGCGCAACGGTCAGTGCGAGGTGAAACGGACGGGTAAGAGGCCCCGGACCCGGCCGCTGATACGGGCGCGCCATCGCATGTCCAATCCACCCGCCGCCATGTACGGACATGAGGGCGCGGCTACGGACTATAGTCACTGAACGGCAGAATCGGCCATCCATGAAGCACAAGAATCCAGCTCGTCGCAGCGACCGTAATTAAGGCAAACCGCGGTCCGTCTGGGGTGGAGCCTGTCGGGGCCAGCCCGTTGGAGCCGCGTGAGGGAATCTGTAGGTATGACGGCGGACGCGCAGCGTATGGCCATTGATGAAGTGCAGGCCCTGTAGGGATAATGCCGAGCGGAGGCAGTTTCGCCTCGGCCAACCGAGAGCAACATGGAATATGAGTTCTCCACGGACATCGATCGCCTCGACATTTCGTTAATACACGGCTTCCTCAGCAAAGACTCTACGTGGGCGCGCGGAATATCTCGACGCCTGGTGGAAAAATCGATTGAAAACTCGTTGTGCTTCGGCCTTTATGACGCCGGAAAGCAGATCGGATTCGCGCGAGTAGTCACCGACAAAGCAACCTTTGCGCATTTGGTTGACGTGTTCATTGTTCCCGGCGAACGAGGGAAAGGATTGAGCCGCAGACTGGTGGAGTATGTATTGGCACACCCCGATCTCCAGGGCCTGCGGCGTTTCACTCTGACCAGCTCTACCGCGCCATGGCTGTACGAGAAGTTGGGTTGGACAGCCCTACGCTCCCCTCATATATTCATGGAGCGGTACGACCCGGACGTCTATACAAAAACGGAAGATCGTTAGATATCTTCTCACTCCGTCCAGTGGGCGTAAGCAGCCGGCAACCTACCATCCGACACACCGCCACCATGAAGCAACGTCGTTGACGTTGTCACGGTCTCCCGACACGCTGCGATATTGTTTATTTGGCTCTGCAACGCCCTCGATAAATCGAGGATCGGTGTACCTGCACCAAACATGCCCTCGGCCTCATGACCGAGGGACATGCATCCTATCGGATCGGGCAATGCAATCGGCGTCAATGCGTCCAGATTTGCCCGGCTCCGGAGCAGCAGGTCAGGATTTTTCTTCCTTGACGCGATAGACCAGTACCGCGACGTGGGCGAGCGACAGAACTTTGGCGGTGACGCTGCCCAGCAGCAGGCGCGACAGGCCGCTGCGTCCATGGCTGCCGATGAAGATCAGGTCGCAGCCGTTTTCCTGCGCGGCCTGGACGATGCCGTCGGCCACGTTGAAATTGGAGATGGCGCGCGACGTGCCTTTGACGTTGGCCGTTTCCGCGCGGTCCAGAACCTGCTTCAGATAGCGCTTCGACTGCTCGGCCGAAGCCTTCTCGTAGTCCTCGTCCGTGATCGCGTAGGCGGCCGCCATGCCGTCGAAGCCGATGGTCGCGGCGAATGGCTGGGTGACGTGCAGGGCAACGATTTCCGCGCCGACGGAGCGGGCAAAGCAAACCCCAGCGTTCGCCGCCTGGGCGGACAGCGGAGACCCGTCGGTGGGAATAAGGATTTTCTTGAACATGTCCAGCTCCTTACACGGTGTTATGTGTACCCCATCCTACCGGAAAAGCGCCGGACGCGGCAGAGCAGTGTCCCCAGGCCGAAACCCTTTAGCGCGCACCCGCTTGCTGCGACGCAACGAAGAGATTGGTGCAGCGGGTCCCTGTCCGGCAATAGGCCAGGATGGGCTGCGGCAGCGTTTCCAGCAGCTTGCCGAAACGGCTGACGTCGTCGGCGGTCATGCCGCCGCTGATGACCGGCTGGTATTCGACCTTCAGGCCGGCGTTCAGCGCGGCCTCGGACACCGCCGCCGCTGTCGGCTGGTCCGGCCCGCCCTCGTAGTCCGGCCGGTTGATGATCACGCTTTTGAAGCCGGCGGCGGCCACGGCCGCCATATCGTCGGGTGACAGCTGCGGCGCGACGGCGAACGATTCGGTCAGGCGATTGATGGGAACGGACATGATGATCTTCCTTTGACGTAGTGCTTCGGGGACGGCCCCTATCACGCGAGTATATGCGGGACGCCGCGGCTCATGTCCCCTAGGCTGGCTCGCGCACCAGCTGCCGCAGCAACTGCCAGGCCGGCGCGTTATCCACCATGCTGGCGGAAAACCGCAGGTATGTCGACGGCGCCTGCGATGGCGAGAACAGCGAGCCCGGCGCCAGCAGCATGTTATGCGCGGCAGCGGCGCGCGCCAGCCCTTCGGCGTCGCGGCCGCAATCGGCCCAGATGAACATGCCGGCATGCGGCATATCGCGGATGCGCATGCCAAGATCCAGCAGGCGCCTGGCGCATCGCTCGCGCGCTTCGTCGACACGGACGCGTACCCGCTCCACATGGCGACGGAACTGGCCGTCGGCCAGGATACGATGGACCACGCGCTCGCCCAGCTCGGGCGAGGTCAGGCCGGCCAGCATTTTCAGGTCCGCCAGCTTCTGCAGCAAGGTCGGGGCGGCGGCGACATAGCCCACGCGCAGGCTGGGCGCCAGCATCTTGGAAAAACCGCCCACCAGTATCACGCGATTGAGCCGGTCCAGCACCGACAGCCGCATGGCGTTGCCCGGATGCAGCTCCGCATAGGTATCGTCCTCGATCACCGTGAAATCGTAGCGTTCGGCGATGCGCAGGACATCGTAGGCGGCGCCGGCCGACAAGGTATGCCCGGTCGGGTTGTGCACCACGCTGTTGACGATGAACAACTTGGGACGGTGCTGGGCGGCGAGCTTTTCCAATACCTCCACGTCCGGGCCGGCGGGTGTGCGCGGCACGCCGATCACGCGCGCGCCGATCGCCGCGAGGCGGCCGAATATCACGAACCAGGCCGGATCCTCGACCAGTACAGTATCGCCGGGACCGACCAGCAGACGGGCGATCAGGTCCAGGCCGTGCGTGACGCCATTGGTCGTCAATAGATTGTGCTCCGGATGCGCCGGCACGCCGATGCCTTGCAACTGCGCCGCGATTTGCTGGCGCAGCGCCGGGAAACCCTGCGGATGCCCGTAGGAAAGGAAATTACCCCGCACGGTGCGGCCAACGGCGCGCACGGCGCCGGCAATCATCTCGGCATCCAGCCAGTCCGCCGGCAGCAAACCCGCGCCGCCCGGCATCCCCGGCGCGGCGGATTCGCGGAACATGCTGCGCAGCAGCCACGAAATATCGATACGCGCCGGCGTATCCAGCGTGGCTTCCGGCGCCGGAACCGCCGCGGCGGCGCGGGCGGTATCGCGCGGCGCGACGAAAAACCCGGCGCCGCGCCGCGATTGGACCAGCCCGCTCGCGGCCAGGCGATCGTAGGCCTCTACCACGGTAAAGCGGCTGACACCGGCTTGCTGCGCCATGGCGCGGATGGAGGGCAGGCGCGATCCCGGCCGCAGGCCCTCGTGGATACGGCGGGTCAGGTCGTCCGCCAGCTGGCTGGCCAGGGTGACATCGTTGCCGCGCACGGGGCGCCAGGCGGGGGGAGGCGGAGAAAGTGTCATGGTGAAGGCGCCAGGCCAGTTATTGCAGTGAACTGGGTAGGTGTACCGGTACTGTACCGGAACCCATGCGTAGAGTGTCATTTTCCCGCTCCGGCCTCAACCCTGGTTTCCACCATGACGCGCCCGTCCACGACTATTGCATCGCTGTCATCCGCCCCCGTCGCGCCGCACGGCTGGACGGGCTACGGCGCGGCCCTGCTCGGCATCCTGATTTTCAGCCTGACCCTGCCGATGTCGCGCATCGCGGTCGCGGAACTGCATCCTCTGCTGGTGGGCCTGGGCCGGGCGCTGGCCGCCGCGGTGCCCGCCGCCCTGCTGCTATGGCTGACGCGCAGCCGCCTGCCGCGACGCGAGGAAAGATACGGGGTGGTCCTGGCGGCGCTCGGCGTCGTGGTGGGCTGGCCCATCGCGTCGACGCTGGCCATGCAATCGGTGCCCGCCGCGCACGGCGCGGTGATCAACGGCCTGCTGCCGCTATCGACCGCGGCTTTCGCGGCCCTGGGCAGCGGCGAGCGTCCGTCACGGCAATTCTGGGCGTGGGCGCTGGCGGGCGCCGGTCTGGTCGCCGCCTTTGCCCTGCGCGAAGGCGGCGGCGCGCCGCAGGTGGGCGATCTATGGCTGCTGCTGGCCGTCGCGCTGGGCGGGATGGGCTACGCGGAAGGCGCGCGGGTTTCGCGCACCCTGGGCGGGTGGCGCACGATCTGCTGGGCGCTGGTATTCAGCGCGCCCTTCATCGCGGCGCCGGTCGCGTGGATGGCCGCGCATACGCCGGTGGCGCCGTCGCCGGCCGCCTGGATGGCGCTGGCCTACCTGTCCTTCGGCTCCATGTTCCTGGGCTTTTTCGCCTGGTATCGCGGGCTGGCGCGCGGCGGCATCGCGCGCGTCGGACAAGTACAACTGCTGCAGCCCTTTATTACCGTCGCGGCGGCGGCGGTGCTATTCGGCGAGCAAGTCACCCCCGCCACGCTGGCCTTCGCGCTGGCCGTCATCGCGGTCATCGCCGGCGGCAAGGCCGCGGCGGCGCCGGGCCGGAAGTAGCCCGCGCCGGACCAGGAACAATCCGCATGGACAGTAAGACATGACCGATTCCATCCCCCTGCTTTCGGCCAGCCTGCTGGGACCACTGGCCCTGTTTTCGCTGGTCAGCTCGATCACCCCGGGCCCCAACAACATCATGCTCGCTTCGTCGGGGCTGAACTTCGGCTTCCGGCGCACCGTACCGCATATGCTCGGCGTCAATATCGGCTTCTCGCTGATGATCCTGCTGGTGGGCGCGGGCCTGGGCGCGGTCTTCCATAGTGTGCCGCTGCTGTACACGCTGCTGAAGTACGGCGGCGCGGCGTACCTGCTGTACCTGGCGTGGAAGATCGCCACCGCGGGCGAAATCCGCGAAGGGGGCCGCCGCGCCCGCCCGTTCACCTTCCTCCAGGCCGCGGCCTTCCAATGGATCAATCCCAAGGCCTGGGTCATGGTGGTCGGCGTGGCCGCCACCTATATTCCCGAATCGGGTTTCTTCATGAACCTGCTGGTGGCCACCCTGGTATGCGGCATCGTCAATCTGCCCAGCATCGGCGTGTGGGTCACTTTCGGCACGGCCTTGCGGCGCGTGCTGCACCGGCCCGGCGTGGTGCGCGCCTTCAACCTCACCATGGCCGCGCTGCTGGTCGTATCGCTGTACCCTATCGCGCTGGACCTGGCGGAACACCTGGGATAAGCGCCCCGCGGACGGGAACCCCGGATAAGCGTCCCCGCCGGGAGGAACCCCGCCACCAGAGGGTGGTCTATCTTCCATGCCTCGCCCGCCACGCCTGCCCATCCGTATCAGCCTGCGCCGCGCCCTGGCTTGCGCGCTGCTGGCCGCGACCGCCGTCGTGGGCTGCACGCAGCTGGACGCCTGGCAGCGGGAAGCCATTTTTTCCCCGGCCCAGGGCGACCAGCGCTGGTTCAGCGAACCGCCCGCGGGCACGCGCGTCTTCGACCTTCCCGTCGCGCCCGGACAGCACGTGCGCGCCTGGTACTGGCAAAGTCCGGATCCGGCCGCCCCGGCCGTCCTGTACCTGCATGGCGCGCGTTGGAACCTGAACGGCAGCGCCTTTCGCATGACCAGCTGGACACGTCTGGGTTATTCCGTACTGGCCATCGACTATCGCGGTTTCGGCGATTCCACCCGGATGCTGCCATCCGAGGAAAGCGCCGGCCAGGATGCCGCCGAGGCCCTGCGGGAACTCGCCAGGCGACAACCCGACCCGGCCAGGCGCTTCGTCTATGGGCACAGCCTGGGCGGCGCCATTGCCATCGACTTGGCCTCGCGCAAGGACCTGCCCGCCTTCGCCGGGCTGATCGTCGAATCCAGCTTCACCAGCATCGCCGCCATGGTGCAGACGCTTAAATGGGGCTGGGTGCCAGGGGCCAGCCTGCTGGTCACGCAGCCGTTCGACTCCCTGGACAAGCTGGCCGACCTGACCACGCCGGTGCTCTTCCTGCACGGGACCGGCGACCGGGTGGTCCCGCATACCATGAGCGACCAATTGTTCGCCGCCGCGCAGCGGGTGGCGCCCAGCCTGAAACGCCTGGTGAAAATAGACGGCGCATCGCATTCGGGCGCCGTGCGCAGCGGACCGGTCTACGACGAGGCGGTGGAATCCTTCGTACGCGATGCCACCCGGGCATATCGCGGCGCGCCCATGCCGCAACGCCCTCCCGTGGACGCGCGCACCGGCGACACGGCGGCCGGGCAATCGCCTCCGTTGTAAATATATTAACGAGCCGGTAGACTGGGCCGTCGGCGCGCATGGGCGCCCTTTCCCTTCCGGAGAACGACCTTGAACCGTAGCCGCTGGCAGGGGGTATTTCCCGCCGTCACGACCAAATTCCGCGAAGACGAGTCGCTGGACCACGAGGAAATGCGGCGGCACTTCGCCTTCCTGATCGATAACGGCGTCCACGGGATGGTGACCTGCGGATCCCTGGGGGAAGCCAGCACACTGTCGATGGAAGAAAAGCTGGCGGTCGCCCGGACTGCGGTGGAAGTCAGCGACGGGCGCATCCCCGTGCTGGCCAATGTCTCGGAAACCAGCACCCGCGACGCCCTGCGCTATGTGAAGGCAGCGGTCGACCTGGGTGTAGACGGCTTCATGGTGATGCCGTCCGTCCTGTACGTGGCCGATGCCCGCGAAGCGATGCAGAACGTGCGCGCCATCGCCGAGGCGGCCAGGAAGCCCTGCATGATCTACAACAATCCGGTCGCCTACCGCGTGGACCTGAAGCCGGAACACATGGCGCAACTGGCCGACTGCGAATGGCTGGCCGCCATCAAGGAAAGTACCGACGACATCCGCCGCATCACCGACCTGCGCAATGCGCTGGGCACGCGCTACCAGCTCTTCATCGGTGTCGACGATCTGTCGTTCGAAGCGCTGGCGCTCGGCGCCGACGGCTTGCTGGCCGGGCTGGTCACCGCCTTCCCCCGCGAAACGGTCGCCCTCTACGACCTGATGAAAGCGGGCGAATGGGCGCAGGCGCTCAAGCTTTACCAGTGGTTCACGCCGCTGCTGCACCTGGACGTATCGACCAAGCTGGTGCAGAACATCAAGCTGGCCGAAACGCTGGCCGGCGTCGGCAATGAAAACGTCCGCCGGCCCCGCCTGCCATTGGCCGGCGACGAGCGAGCCCGCGTGGAAGCCATCGTCAGGTCGGCGCTGGAAAAACGGCCGGAGGAATTCCGGTCGCACCCGATAACGTCGCGACGCGCTTGAGCCGCACCGCCGGCGGCCAGGCTCCGTTACCATACGGCCGCCGACGATGACGAAGTGACAACACGACCTGGACCATGAGCGCAGCCCTGCCCAAACGCCGAGCCGCCGACGTCGCCTATGACGCCGTCGAGAGCATGATCGCCACTTTGGAGCTGCAGCCCGGCAGCCCGGTGGTCGAAGCCGATCTCGTACAACGTACCGGCCTGGGACGCACGCCCTTGCGCGAGGCACTGCTGCGGATGGTCACCGCCGGCCTGATCACGCAAGAGCCCCGGCGCGGCCTGCGCGTGTCCAATGTGCAATTGTCCGATCACCTGGACCTGATCCAGACGCGGCGCGCGCTGGAACAACTGATCGCCACGGCGGCGGCCCGGCGCGCCACCCCGCCGCAAAGGGCCATCATCCTGGACTGCGGCACCAACATGATGCGCGCGGCCGAGGGCGGCAACCTGGACGACTATATGCGCGCGGACCAGATGCTGGATCACGCCTGCCACGACGCCTGCCGCAACGTATCGGCCGTGACGGCCGTCACGCCGCTGTTGATCCAATGCCGCCGCTTCTGGTATGCCTACCAGCATGAAGGCGATATCAAGGAAGGCGCGCGCCACCACATGGCCATGGCCGAAGGCATCGCCAGCGGCGACGAACGCGCAGCGGCACATGGCGCCGACGCGCTGATGGACTACCTGGAAGCGTTCGCGCGCAAGGTCATCGACGCATAGCGCCATGCGCGCGGGGGACGGCCGTCAGTCGTCGGCGTAGCGGACGACGCGCAGCCCGATGGAGGACATCCAGCCGCCCAGGCCGGGCTTGGACAGGACCTGGTATTCCGCGCCGCGCTGCGCGTCCATGCCCTGCCTGCCGCCTGCGGGCATGGCCGGATGGCACATCAGCAGGTCGCCGTCACAGGAATTGCGCAGCCACAGCATAAGCAGCGTGTCGTAGGCCTGCGCGCCGCCCTGGAAATCGTAGACGCCCAGGAAGCGACGATTGGTGCGCCGACCCGCCTGCGCGGCCGCCCGGGCGAACGCAGCCGCGCCCAGCGCCGCGATGATCCGCGCCTTGCGGCGCAGAGGCCGGGGCACGCCATCCAGGCAGCCCGGCGCCGTATAGCGCAGCCAGGGCCCGCGGCCAGGATAGCGGCGAGCCAGCACGGCGAACAGCGCCTGGCGGATCTGCGGCAATTGATGCACGTGCTGGTGGCCATCGATGAAATCGGGCGCTCGGCCCATTGCCGCCTCGAAGGCATCCAGCTGGCGTTCGATCTGGCGCATCACGCGTCCGCCGTCCAGCATGTGCGCGTACGCGAAAGGGATCAGGCGCGACAACGGCATGTAGAGGCCCGATTCGCCCAGCGCTTCCGTGAAATTCAGATGCAGGCCGACGTCGATGTCCAGCTCGCGCAGGCGCGGGGCATCGAGGCGGAACGCCGGCGCCTGCGACAGGCAGCCCACGGCGCTGATCCGCCCCGCGCGCGCCAGCCCGATCACTCCCTCGTTGATCGCCGCGTTCATGCCAAAATCGTCGGCGCATACGACAATGCGTCTGACATCCGCATAAGCATGCGCGGGTCCCTCTGACATCATCGCCTTGGAAGTTCCGGAATGCGGGTTCTGATCCGACAATTGAGCTGGTTCGTCGCAGTTGGCTGCGCGGCCGCCGCCACCCATTGGGCCACGGCCGTCGCCTGCGTGGAAGTCCTGCACACGCCGCCGCTGCTGGCCAATGTCGTCGGCTGGCTGGTTGCGTTCTGTGTTTCGTTCGGTGGCCATTATCGACTCACTTTCCGTCACGAGGCCACTGCGTGGCATGTGGCGGCGCGGCGGTTCTTCTGCGTGTCGGCCGCCGGTTTCCTGGTGAACGAAGCCGCGTATGCCTGGCTGCTCAGCCGCACGACGCTGCGATATGACGTCCTGCTGGCGCTGATATTGGTCGGCATCGCGGTCCTGACTTTCCTGTTCAGTCGGTTTTGGGCGTTCCGCCGCAATACTGCGACTTGAACGCGGCATCCGGCACGACGCGCCACAAGGCGCGCTTGCCGCTCACGGCAAAAGGCGCCTTGCCGCGCAGGGCGGGATAGGCATCCTGGTCGTCCTCGGGGTTGCCCCAGAACCAGAACGTCTGTCCCGCGGGCGCGGCGCACAGGCGTGCCTGCAGTTCGTGCACGGAGATCAACGTATCCTTCATCGCCTCGGGACGGAACTGGCCGGCGTCGTAAAGCTCTTTGCGCCAGTTGTCCCGCTTGGGAATATCGGGGTTGTTCCAGTCGTCCACCACCCACGCCGGACGCGGATCCCGCAAGGCCATGGGCAGGTCGTAGCCGTACGCATGCAGCATGACGATCTGGTCCCCCGGCTTGACCTCTGCCCGGGCGCGCGCGCCCAGAGGCGCGGAGTTGGGCCGCGCATAAATGGCGACGAACGCCGTCATCAGTACGCACAGCACGATCGCCGTCGACAGGCAGCCACGATAGAGGCGGCGCGAGCTTTGCGCGTTGTCGCCGGACAAGCCCGTCACGATGACCTCGGCCACCAGGACAGCGAGCGGCGCGAGCGTCGGCAACACATAGCCCACCAGCTTGGACGCCGGCAGGGAAAAGAACGCCAGCACCACCACGATCCAGACGCCCATCAGGAGTCGTACGGCATAGGCATCGCCGCCACGCTCGGCCCAGAACGCCTTGCGGAACACGGCACCCAGCCAGAAGGTCCAGGGCAGGATGAAACCCGCCAGCACAGGCAGGTAGAACCACACCGGCTGCCGGTTGTTGAAACCGGTTTCGGCGAAACGATCGAACTGCTGATAGATGAAGAAATAATTGAAGAAGCCGGGGAATTCCTTCTGCATGGCCCAGAACCACGGCAGGCAGACCACCACGAAGGCCCCGATGGCGGGCGGCCACAGTAGCGCCGCCAGGCCGCGCCACTGGCGCAGCATGGCGATCCATATCAGTAGAATGCCGCCGGGCAGCACCACGCCGATCAGTCCCTTGGACAGAACCCCCAGCGCGGCCAGCACCGCCGTCGCCACGGCCAGCGTGCGCCACGGCGCGCCCCGCGTGGCGTTCAGCACGGTGGCGGCCCCGGCCACCGTGGTCAGCGTGATCATGCCGGCCACCAGCATGTCCAGGTTGGCGAACTGCGCGGCGCCGAAGAAAAACGGCTGCGTCGCCAGCACCAGCAGCGACACCGTCGCCGCCCGCACGCCACGGTAATGCCGGATGAAGCCGTACACGGCCATCGCCGCCGCCCACGCGGCCAGCCAGGACGGCAGCCGCGCGACCCAGGGATGGACACCGAAAACATCGAAGGCGGTGGACGCCAGCCAGTAGTACAGCGGGGGCTTGTGAAAGAACGGCATGCCGTTGAGCAAGGGCACGACATGCTCGCCGGCGCGCAGCATCTCCCAGGCGACACCGGCGTAGCGGCCCTCGTCGGGCAGCGTCATCGGACGCAGCCAGGACAGCCATAGCAACCACACGCCCGTAACGGCAAAAAGCCAGCCCGCGGATAGCGACTCCAGGCGACGCATCCATGCATCAAACACACGCGACATATTTATCGGGAACTATTTCTTTTCGGTGAAAACTTTGCCGCGCTGTTCGCGCACGACATACAGGGGCCGGCCTTTTACTTCGTCGAATATGCGGCCGACGTATTCGCCGACGACTCCCAGGGACAACAGGTTGATCCCCGCGAAGAACATCAGCGCGGCAACGATCGTGGTCCAACCGGACACCGCGTTGCCGTACATCAGGAAGTCCACCACCAGATAACAGCCGTAGGCGAAGGACAACAGGGCGAAGGCCAGGCCGATCATGCTCACCATGCGCAGCGGCCAGGTGGTGAAGGCAGTCAGGCCGGCGAACGCCAATTTGAATAGCTTGCGCTTGCTGTAGTTCGTATTGCCATATGCGCGGGCATCCGGGGTATAGGGCAGCGCCTCCGCCTGGAAGCCGACCCATGCGTACAACCCCTTCATGAAACGCGTGCGTTCGGGCAGCGCGTTCAGCGCCTGCACGACCCGGCGGTCCATCAGGCGGAAATCGCCCGCGTTCGGCGGCACTTCCACGCCGCGCCCATCGCTGAGCATGCGATAGAACATGCGCGAGCCCAAACGCTTGAACCAGGACTCGCTATCGCGGTTCGCCCGCACTGCGTAGACCATATCGGCCCCCGCGCGCCAGCGGGCGACCATTTCAGGGATAAGCGCCGGCGGATGCTGCATGTCCGCATCCAGGCAGATGACCACATCGCCGGTGGAGGCCTCCAGCCCGGCGCTCAAGGCAGCTTCCTTGCCGAAATTGCGCGACAGCTGCACATAGCGAAAGCCATCGAGCGCGGCCCATTTCTGCATGAGCTCCGGCGTGCCGTCCGTGCTGCCATCGTCGGTGACGATGACTTCCCATGCCGTGCATAGCTTGCTAAGCATGGACATCAGCGCCGGCAGCAGCACGCGCAGGTTGTCGCACTCGTTCAGGCAAGGGACCACGCACGAAATGCGGATATCCCGCGATTCCTCGTCTCTGGCGGGGCTGTCGGCGGGCAACGTGCGGGGCACAAATGCTTCGGAGCGGGATTCGATATGCATGACGATCGCAGGGAGGGAAACTGCTGCGGCGCAGTATCGCCCTGTCGACGTCGAATTTTCATGAAATAGGCGACCACCCGATGGCGGAACAGTCGGAGCCGTTTCGTGACGCTGCAGGGTGAATCTGGCATTTGGCATGCTTGGATCCCGCTCGCTCCATAGGGAGCCCTGGCAGGCCCCTATTGTAAAGAAACGGCAAAACTCATAGCATGGGTATAACGATTTACTAAATCGTTATACATACTAAGACCTACATCTATAAGACGGAGACAAACGCATGAAAACACTAGGCTTTTTCCGCCAACCCGCGCCTGTTACCCGGCGTGGCTTCCTGCAAGCCGCCGCCGGCACGGCCGCGGCGATCGCCGCCCCGCGGGTGTGGGCGGCCCCGGCCACGGTCTCGCTGCGCTGCTCGATTTCGCAACCCGCCGACCAGCAGTCCGCCCAGTACATCTGGTACGAGCGCTTCGCCGCGGATCTGAAGCAATCCGTCGGCGACCGCATCCGCGTCGATATCTTCCCGAACGGCCAGCTGGGCAAGGAATCGGATGTCGTCCAGCAGGTCCGCCTGGGCTCCATCGACATGATGATCACGGGCAGTTCCATCTGGGCGACCGCCCTGCCGGAACTCGCCCTGCTGGACATGGGCTTTGTGTTCGATAGCTGGGACCACGTCAACAAATCCGTCGACGCGGGCGTCGGCGAGCAATTCAACAAGCTGCTGCAAGCGCGCACCGGCTGCACCTTTATCGGCTGGGGCAATCACTTCAACGCCCGCAGCGTATACACGAAGAAAGTGGTCGAGCACGACAGCGACCTGAAGAACGTCAAGCTGCGCGTGCTGCCGACGCCGATTTTTGTCGAGACATTCAAGCTGATGGGTGCGATTCCCACGCCCATCCCGATCAACGAGCTCTACACCGCCGTGCAGACCGGCGTGGTCGACGGCTTCGAACATGACGCCGCGACGGTACTGTCGAGCAAGTTCAATGAAGTCGTCAGCAACTGCTGGCTGACCAACCACTTGTTCAGCCCGTCCATTACGGCCATCGGCAAGCGTGGCCTGGGCAAAGTCCCGTCCGACCTGCAGCCCGCCTTCCTGAAGGCGGCCCAGGAGGCATCCCTGTACCAGCGCGAAGTCGCCGGCAGCAAGGGCAAACAGGCGCTGGCCGATCTGGAAAAGCAGGGCATCAAGTTCCATCCCATGGATCCCGCGGAAAGGCAGCGCCTGCGCCAGGAGATGGAAAACAAGCTGTGGCCCAGCGTGACCGCGCAGTACCCGGTCACCAAACCGATGCTGGACATCATCAACACATCGCGCGCCTGAGCGCGCCGACAGCGTCGACGATGCCGCCTCGCGGCTGGGAGCACAGCATGAACGCACATGTACTGACAGGGAGCGCCGGCGCGGCGCAAGGCCATGCCGGCGCGGACGGCGCGGCCGCGCGCTCGCGCTGGCTGGGACGGATCTGCGCCGTCATCGAACACTTCTGCGCCCTGGTCCTGGCCGTGGACGTCGGCGTGGTTTTCGTCTCCGTGATCCTGCGCTACTTCCTGCACAGCCCGGTCGACTGGGCCGAGGAAGCGGCGCGCGGACTGATGGTCACGCTGGTGTTCCTCGGCGGCGCGACGGTGCTGGCGCGCCGCCAGCACGTCGGCATCGAAGTCTTCCGCGGCCTGTTGCCCCGCTCATGGCGCGAACCCGCCGTGCAGCTGGGTGGCTGGGCGGTGGCCGGCACCTCGGCCGCGCTGTGCTATTCGTCCTGGGAGCTGCTGCTGGATTCGGTGAACGTGACCACGCCCATCGGCGCGCCGCAATGGTTGACCGTGTTGCCGGTATTCGTGGGCGCCTTCGTCATGACGGTGGTGGGTATCGCCAATGCCTTGTGCGGCCCGCGGCGCGCGGTCTATGGCACGCTGGCCGGCGCCATCGCGCTGTGCGCCGCGGTCTGGGCCTGGAATGCGTGGATGCCCGAAGCGTGGGCCATCCGGCCGTGGCTGCTGCTGACGGCGGGCTTCTTCGGCAGCCTGATCGCCGGCGTACCCATCGCCTTCGTGCTGGCGCTGTCCTCGCTGCTGTATTTCCTGGCCGAGCCCACCCTTCCGCTGATCATCTATTCCCAGCAGGTGATGGCCGGCATGGACCACTTCGTCCTGCTGGCGATCCCCTTCTTCGTGCTGGCCGGCCTGATCATGGAATCGAACGGCATGTCGACCCGGCTTATCGAGCTGCTGGTGCGGATGTTCGGCCGGGTACGCGGCTCCATGAACCTGATCTCCATCCTGGCCACGGCGTTCTTTTCCGGCGTGTCGGGCTCCAAGCTGGCCGATATCGCGGCCGTGGGCGGCATCGTGGTGCCGGCCGTGCGGCGTACCAAACAGGACGTCAACGAAACCGCCGCGGTGCTGGCATGCTCGGCCGTCATGGCCGAGACGATCCCGCCGTGCGTGAACCTCATCATCATGGGTTTCGTCGCCAATATCTCGATCGGCGGGCTGTTCCTCGCCGGGCTGGTACCGGCGGCCGTCCTGGCCACCGGCCTGTCGGCCATGGCGATCTGGTTCGGCAAAAAGGTCGACCCCATGCAGGCCTTTCCCGTGCGCATGCCGTGGCCGCAATTGCTGGGCGGCGCTTTCATCGCGCTGGTGATGGTGGGCATGATAGGCAAGGGAGTGACATCCGGCGTGGCGACGTCGACGGAAGTTTCCGCCTTCGCGGTGGTCTATGCGCTGGCCGCCGGCGCGCTGGCCTTCCGCGAACTGACGCCGCGCGCCATCGTCGCGCTGTTCGTGCGGGCGGCGTCCATGGCCGGCGGCATCCTGTTCATCATCGCCGCGGCGTCCAGCGTGGCGTTCGCGCTGACGGTGCAGCAACTGCCCGCCTTCCTTTCCGACACCATGACGCACCTGGCGCACAACTACGGCAGCACGGCCTTCATCCTGGTATCGGCGCTGCTGATGGTGATCTTCGGCGCCATCCTGGAAGGCGCCCCGGCGCTGATCATCTTCGGACCGCTGCTTACCCCCATCGCGCAACAGGTCGGCGTCAACCCGCTGCATTTCGGCACCGTCGTGGTGATCGCCATGGGCCTGGGTTTGTTCAGCCCGCCTTTCGGCCTGGGCCTGTTCGCGACCTGCGCGATGACCGGCACGCGGGTCGAACAGGTGGCGCGGCCGATGGTGAAATACCTCGTCCTGCTCGTGATCATGCTTATAGTGCTGATTTTCGTGCCCGCGATCAGCTTGTGGGTGCCCCGCATGATGAACATGGCTTGAGAACAGACGATGACGACGATCCAGGATGTGGCCGCGCTGGCAGGCGTTTCGGTAAGCTCGGTTTCCAATGTGCTGAACGGCCGCACGGACCGTCTCGGCCGCGAGACCTTCCAGCGGGTGCAGGACGCCATCCGGGAACTGAACTATCGCCCCAACCTGGTGGCGCGCCAGCTCAAGACGGGCTACGCGCCGCTGATCGGCTTATTGGTACCGTCCACCGCCAACCCGATGTTCGGCGAACTGGCGGTGCACGTCGAGACCGCCGCGCGCGACGCGCAGGGATTCCGCGTGCTGCTGGGCAACACCCACCGCGACCGGGAACAGGAATCGCGCATCTTCGACGACCTGATCGCGCTGGGGGTGCGCGGCGTCATCCTGGCATCGTCGCGCACCGACGAAGGACACCTGGAGGCCGCCATCGCGCGCGGGCTGGCGGTGGTCAGCTACGACCGCGGCGGCGACGGCGATGCGCGCTCGCACATCGATCACGTTTCGCCCGACAACATGCTGGCATCCCGGCTGGCGGTCGACCATCTGGTCGCGCACGGCCACCGGCGCCTGGCGCTGGCCACGCCGGACGTCAAGACGGTCAGCCGCAAACTCAAGCGGCAGGGCTTTCTTCAGGCGGCGCAAGAGGCCGGCGTGGGCCGGCACGCGCAAGTGCTCGAAGGCACGACCGGCTCCGGCTACGGCGATTCGAACCTCGCCGACGAAGGCTATGCCATGGCCGGGCGCATCGCGGCCATGCAAGCGCGCCCCACCGGCATCATCGCCATCAATGACATGATGGCGATGGGGCTGATGGCCGGGTTGCATCGCGCGGGGCTGGCCGTGCCGCGCGACGTGTCGGTGATCGGCATGGACAACCTGGTCATGACGGCTTATGCCAACCCGCCGCTGACCACGGTGGAAATGCCCAGCGCGGAAATGGCCCGCGCCATGGTGTCCATGGTGGTCGAACGTCTGGCTCAACCCGAATTGCCGGCCCGTGAAGTGCTGTTCCAGCCGCGGCTGGTCGAACGGCAGTCCGTGGCCGCCCCGCCTCCGGATTCCGCATCTCCGCGCCCACGCGCGCGGCCCCCAAGGAAAACCTCCGCATGACCACGATTCTGTTGACGCATTCCCCGCAGGCACTGGCCAATTACTACGGCGACCGCGCGTTGCGGGCCTTGCGCGAACTGGGCGAAGTCCGGCTGAATCCCGGCGCCGATCCCACGACACCCGAAGCGCTGATCCGCCTGGCGCAAGGCTGCCGGATCATCGTATCCAGCCGCCTGGCGGCGGCGCCGGCCGCGGTATTCGATGCCTTGCCGGATCTGGTGGCTTTCTGCCGCGTCGCCGTCGACATCCGCAATATCGACGTGGAGGCGGCCAGCCGCAATGGCGTGCTGGTGACCCGTGCCACGCCGGGCTTCGATGCCTCGGTGTCCGAATGGATCGTCGGCGCCATGATCGACGCCAGCCGCCACATCAGCCGCGCCGCGGCTGCCTATTGGAACGGCCAGCCCGCTCCCGTCGCCATGGGCCGGGAGCTGCGCGGCGCGACTGTGGGCATCATCGGGCACGGCCATATCGGCAGCTATCTGGCGGGCATTTGCCACGCCCTGGGCATGCGCGTCCTGGTCCAGGATCCACGCCCGCAAACCCTGGCCGACGGCATGCGGCAAGTGGACCTGGATACGCTGCTGGCCGAATCCGACTATGTGGTCTGCCTGGCGCCGGCCTTGCCGGAGACCGCCAACCTGATGGGCCGCGACGCCTATGCCCGCATGAAGCGCGATGCGATATTCATCAATGCATCGCGCGGCGAACTGGTGGATGAGGAAGCGTTGCGCGATGCGCTGGACAACGGCACCATCGCCGGCTGCGCGCTGGACGTGGGCCGCGCGCAGGACCAGATGCCCTCGCCCTGGCTGGCGGCGCACCCGCGCGTCATCGCCACCCCGCACGTCGGCGGCCTGACGCCGCAAGCCGCCGAACACCAGGCCATGGATTCGGTTGCCCAGGTCCGCGCCATTCTGCATGGCGAGCCGCCGCCCCATGCCGTGAACCTGGCCAGCGCCAGCCGCCTGCGGTCCCACAGATAGGCGTTGTCGCGCCCGGCACCCTGGAGAAGCCCGATGAAGAAACCCACCCTGAAAGCGCCTGACGGCGCATGCGATTGCCATATCCACATCTACGAGCTGGAGCGCTACCCGTTGGCCGCAACGGCGACTTTCGGGCCGCCGCAGGCGTCATGGGAGGACTACCTGCGGGTACGCCAGGCCCTGGGGCTGGCACGCGCAGTTATCGTGCAGGCGACGGGATACGGTTTCGATAATCGCTGCGCGCTGGAGGCGCTGCGGCTGTCGCAAGGGTCCGCGCGCATGATTGCCACGCTGCCCGTCGATACGCCCATGGCGCAATTGCGCGAGCTGCACGAGGCCGGCGTGCGCGGCGTGCGCTTCATGATGATCCCGAACAGCGGCGGCGTAATGCGCTGGGAAGACCTGGAACCGATGGCCCGGCGTATCGCCGAGCTGGGCTGGGTCATCAATCTGCAACTGGATGGGCGCGAACTGCCGGACCACGCGACGCTATTGCGCGCGCTGCCCTGCCCCGTCAGCATCGACCATAACGGCAAGTTCCTGACTCCGGTGCCGGTATCGCACCCGGGCTTCAAGGCGCTGCTCGGCCTGCTGGATACCGGCAACGTGTGGGTAAAACTGTCGGCGCCTTACGAAACATCGAAGTCCGGCCCTCCCGGCTACGACGACGTCGGCGTCCTGGCCCGCGCACTGGCGACGGCGAATCCGGACCGCTGCCTGTGGGCCAGCAACTACCCGCATCCCGGCCGGCAGGATGCGCCCGATAACGCCGACATGCTGGATATGCTCGCGCGCTGGGCCCCGGATGAAACCGTGCGCCGCAAAATCCTGGTCGATAATCCGGCGGCCTTGTATGGATTCTGACCGCTTGTACGCTTTCAGGCCGGCCGCCTGGGCATCCCCCCATCGCGCAAGGGATCCAGCAGGGGCCTGAGACCGTTATGGTCGAGTTCGTGCATCAGTGCCAGCAGCTCGCCCAAACGGCCCGGCGGCAAACCCTCGCGGACGAACCACGTCAGGTAATGGCCGGACAGGTCCGCCAGCAGGCGGCCCTTGTATTTGCCGAAAGGCATGGCCCAGGTAACGAGGAGCTTGAGGTCTTCGAGGTTCATGGCATCCCGGGCGCTGCATCAGTCCAGCGTGGCGGCCGGGCAGCCGCCGCGCGCCTGCTCGAAGGCGAAGGCCAGGCCCAGCAGGCGTGCCTCGTCATACGGTGCGCCCATGAACGAGAGGCCCACGGGCACGCCCGCGCGGGCCATGCCGGCCGGCACGCTGATCTCCGGCAAGCCGCAGGCGCTGGCAATGTAAAGGCCGGCGTAGGGGTTGCCGGGGTACGAAACGTAGCTTGCATCCTCGCGATCGTAGCGCGGCGACGCGGGGCAGGATAGCGTCGGGAATACCACGGCGGACAGGGCCTCTTCGCGCATGGACTGCGCAACGGCGGCGCGATAGGCGGCCAGGGCGGATTCGGCCTCGGCGCGCTGCGCGGCCGTCTGCGTGCGCGCCAGCTCCAGCGCACGGCGCAGGCCCGACAGGGTGCGGGGATTGACCTCGCGATCGGAATGCGCCGCCGCCCAGGCCTGCGCGGCTTGCAGCAGCCGCGTCATGTCGCGCGGTCCGGGGCCGGCCGCCAGATAAGCATCGAGTTGGGCAGGCCATTCGGCTTCGGCCAGCGGCGCCAACAGGCTGGGATACAGGGTCTGCATGTACGCAATATCGAAAGACGCGCCGGCGGCGTCCCCCCGCCGATCGGCCCCGCTCGCCGTCCGGTCCGCCGGCGCGGGCGACCGCCAGGGCACCAGCGTCGCGCCCAGGTCGCGCAGCTGGGCGTGGGCCTCCTGCATCAGGGCACGCACCTCTTCGTCCTGGCCCGGGAAATCCACCGCCACGCCTATGCGCGCGCCGCGCACCGCGTCCTGGCGCAGGTCATTCAAATACCCTGCCCGCGCCGCGTCCGCCCGCGTGCCGGCCATGGCATGGAGCAGCACAGCCACGTCGCTGACGCACAAGGCCATGGGCCCCACGGTATCGAAGGACAGCGCCAGCGGCAGGACGCCGTCGACGGGCACCAGGCCATGCGTGGGCCGCAAGCCCACCAAACCCGTTACGCAGGCCGGGGCGCGCACGGAACCGAAGCTGTCGGTGCCCAGGGCAGCCGGGGCGAAACCGGCCGCGACGGCCGCCGCGCTGCCGCTGCTCGATCCCGCGGCATTCCGCGCGCGGTTGTAGGGATTCAAGGTCAGGCCGCCCATCGAGCTGTACCCGTGGCGGCCATTGGAGCAGGCCAGCTCCGACATATTGGTTTTGCCCAGCAGGATGGCGCCGGCATCGCGCAGCCGGCGCACCACTTCGGCGTCGCGCGCCGGCCGCTGATCGCGCAGGGCCGCGCAGCCCGCCGTGGTCGCCAGGCCGGCAATATCGATGTTGTCCTTGACGACGATGGGAATGCCATGCAGCGGGCCGCGCACCAGGCCGCTCGCGCGTTCGCGATCCGACTGTTCGGCCTGGGCATGAGCCCGCGGATCCAGCGCGATCATGGCGTTGATGGCCGCGCCCTGCTTGTCGTGCGCCGCAATACGCGCAAGAAACGCTTCCACCAGCCGCACGGAACTTGTCGCCCCTCCATCCAGGGCGGCGCTCAACAGGTGCAGCGTCTTGCCAATCGGGTCATGCATCGGATCGCGCATCGGCTCGTACATCGGGTTTGCGTGGCCGGCCTGCCGGGGCCTGATGGAGGCTAACGGAAATGGCAGGCCACCCATTGCGTCGCGCCGGGAGCGCCATCCTGCACGGGCCGCGGCGTCAGCGCCGGCCGCTCGCGCTTGCAGATATCCTGCGCCAGCGGACAGCGCGTATGGAAACGGCAGCCGCTGGGTGGATTGGCCGGACTGGGGGGATCCCCGCGCAGCAGCATGCGCTGGCTGCGCACATGGGGATTGGGCACCGGCACCGCGGAGAGCAGTATCTCGGTATAGGGATGGCGCGGCTGCGCGAACAGCGTGTCGCGGTCGGCCAGTTCGACCAGCTGCCCCAGATACATCACCGCCACGCGATGGCTGATATGCCGGACCACCGCCAGGTCATGCGCGACGAACAGGTACGCGATGCCGAATTCCTTTTGCAGGTCCATCAGCAGATTGATGACCTGGGCCTGCACCGACACGTCCAGCGCGGACACCGGCTCGTCGCAGACGATCAGCTTGGGCTGCAGGGCCAGCGCGCGCGCAATGCCCAGGCGCTGCCGCTGGCCGCCGGAAAACTCGTGCGGGAACTTCTTCATGGCCTCGGGCCGCAGGCCCACCTTGGAGAAGAGCCACGCCACCCGCTCCGCCCGCTCGCGGGCGCCATGGCCTTGCGCGGAAGCGAAGTTGCGCATCGGCTCGGCCACGATCGCGCCCGCCGTCATGCGCGGGTTCAGCGACGCATACGGGTCCTGGAAAATGATCTGCATATCGCGTCGGCGCTCTCGCATATGCGCCATGTCCAGCCGCGCGATGTCCTCGCCGTCCAGCAGCACCGAGCCCGACGTCGGCTCGATCAGGCGCAGGATGGACTTGCCGGTCGTGGTCTTGCCGCAGCCGGACTCGCCCACCAGCGAAAGCGTTTCGCCCCGCGCCACGTCGAAGGACACCCCATCGACGGCCTGCACCGTCGGGCGCCGGCGGCCCAGCCAGTTCGCCGAGCCCGGATAATGCTTGACCAGATCGCGCACCTGCAGCAGCGGCGTGGCGCCGGGGCCGCGCGCCGGCGGTGCGTCCGCCTGCATCGACATGGTGTTCATACCGCAGCTCCTTCCGCCGCCGTGGCGGCCACCCGTTCGGCCTCGAAACAGGCCACCACATGATCATCGCCCAGTGCACGCAAGGCCGGGGTTTCGCGCCGGCAGCGCTCGGTGGCGTAGGCGCAGCGCGGCGCGAAGCTGCAACCCACCCCCAATTGCGTCGGCGGCGGCACCATGCCCGGGATTTCGGTCAGCCGCTCGGCGGTGTTCATCGACGGCATGGATGCCATCAAGGCCCGGGTGTACGGATGCAGCGGCCGATCGAACAGGTCGATCACCGACGCCTCTTCCACCTTGCGGCCCGCATACATCACCACCACGCGCTGGCAGCACTCGGCCACCACGCCCAGGTCGTGGGTGATCATGACGATGCCCATGCCCAGCTTGCGCTGCAGGTCCCGCAGCAGCTCCAGGATCTGCGCCTGGATGGTGACGTCCAGGGCGGTGGTCGGCTCGTCGGCGATCAGCACTTCCGGATTGCAGGACAAGGCCAGCGCGATCATCACGCGCTGGCGCATGCCGCCGGACAACTGGTGCGGATATTCGTTGACGCGCCGCTCCGGCTCGGCGATCTGCACCAGGCGCAACATCTCCGTGGCGCGCGCCATGGCTTCGCGGCGACCCACCTTCTGGTGCAGCATGACGGTCTCGGCGATCTGCCTCCCCACGGTCAGCACGGGGTTGAGCGAGGTCATGGGCTCCTGGAAGATCATGGAGATGCGGTTGCCGCGGATGGCACGCATCTGCTTTTCGCTCAGCGCCAGCAGGTTGGTGCCGCGGTAGCGCACCTCGCCGCCGGCAAAACGCGCCGGCGGCATGGACAGCAGGCGCATGATGGACAGCGCGGTCACGCTCTTGCCGCAACCGGATTCGCCCACCACGCCCAGCGTCTGGCCGGCGCGCACCTGGTACGACACGCCGTTGACGGATTTGACGGTGCCAGCCACGGTATCGAACCAGGTCGATAGATTATCCACGTCCAGCAGGACCGGCGCGGACGATATCTCTTCGGTCATGTCCTACCTTCTTACAGTTGGTTGGCCAGGCGCGGATCCAGCGCATCGCGCAGGCCATCGCCCATCATGTTGATGGACAGCACGGTCAGGGCCAGCAGCACGCCGGGATACAGGATGATGGTGAAGGCCACCGCCACGAAGTTGCGGCCCTCGGCCATCATGTTGCCCCAGCTGGGCACCTGGGCCGGCACCCCCACCCCAAGAAAGGACAGCACGGCCTCCGTCAGGACGGCGGTGGCGGCGATGAAGGTGGCCTGCACGATCAGCGGCGTCACGATATTGGGCAGGACATGGCGCACCAGGATCACCGGCAGGCGCGTGCCGATGGCGTGCGCGGCCTCGACGAACAGCTGTTCGCGCAGCGTCAGCGCCAGCGAGCGAACCAGCCGCACCACGCGCGGCACCTGCGGGATGGTGATGGCCAGGATGACGGTCGACAGGCTGGCGCGGATCACCGCCATCAGCGCGATGGCCAGCAGGATGTCGGGGATGGCCATCATGCCGTCCATGACGCGCATGATGATGGCGTCGGCCCAGCGCACGAAACCCGCCGTCAAACCGAGCGCCACGCCAAGGACGGTGGCCAGCACCGCCACCGAGATCGCCACGATCAGCGAAACGCGGCCGCCCCACACCGCGCGGCTGAACACGTCGCGCCCCAGCGCATCGGTGCCGAACCAATGCTCGGCCGACGGCGGCTTCAGGCGCTGCACCGGATTGATGGCGGTGGGATTGTGGGTGGCGATCCAGGGCGCCGCCAGCGACAGCGCCGCGATGGCCAGCAGCAGCACGATGCCCAGGATCAGGGTCGGATGCTTGCGCAGCCAGCGCCACCGCAGCGAAGGCGGCGCGTCGACAGCGACAGCGAGGGCCGGGTCGGCCGCCGGGCGCATTGCGGAAGAAGTGTCGGACATCTCGGTATTCCCAGGGACGCGTCAATAGCGGATGCGAGGATCGAACAGGCGGTAGCTCAGGTCGATCAGCAGGTTGATCAGCACATAGGCGCCGGCCGACAGCAGCAGCACGCTCTGGATGACCGGATAATCGTGGTGCTGCACCGAATCGATCACCAGCCGGCCGATGCCGGGAATGGCGAAGACGGTTTCGGTAACCACTACGCCGCCGATCAGCAGCGCGATGCCCACGCCTACCGTCGTCGCGATGGGGATCGCGGCATTGCGCAGGGCGTGGCCCAGCACGGGCATCACGCCCAGGCCCTTGGCGCGCGCGGTGCGGATGTAGTCCTCGTGCAGCACTTCCAGCACGGTCGCGCGCGTCATGCGGGTGATCAGCGCGATATACACCAGCGCCAGGTTCACGCAGGGCAGGATCAGGCTGCGCAGCCAGGGCCACAGTCCGCTGGACAAGCGCGTGTAGCCTTGCACCGGCAACCAGTGCAGCTGCACCGCGAAACCGTAGATCAGCAGATAGCCGACCAGGAAAACCGGCACGGAAAACGCCAGCACCGCGAACACCATGACCACACGGTCGATCCATGTGCCGGCCTTGTAGGCCGCCAGCACGCCCAGCGGAATGGCCACCGCGATGGACAGGCCCATGGTCAGCAGGGCAATGGACAGCGTGGGCTCCAGCCGCTGCGCCAGCAGGCTGGTAACCGGTACCTGCGTGAACAGCGAGGTGCCCAGGTCGCCGCGCAACAGTTTGCCGGCCCAAAGAAAGAACTGCTGCCAGAGCGGCTGGTCCAGCCCCAGGGCCACGTGCAGGCGCTGGATGTCCTCGGCCGTGGCCAGGTCGCCGGCGATCAGCGCCGCCGGGTCGCCCGGCGACAGATGTATGAGCAGGAAGACGATCACCGCCACCACCGCCATGACGGGCAGGGTGGCGAGGATGCGCCGGATTACATAAGCCATGAAAGCTCCTGGCGTCTATCGCTACGTTGGCGCCATGGCATCGCGCGCGGCCCCGATCGCGGGCCGCGGCCATGCCTTATTTGTCCAGCACCCAGACATTGGGCAGGCCCCACAGCAGATCGCTGTGCTTCACCGCCTTGCGTACCGCGTGCACGCGGCTGTACTGGCCGACGGCGATGTAGGGAATGGCCTCGTAGGCGCGTTCCTGGAATTTATCCAGCAGCTCCTTGCGCTTGGCGGGATCGGTGGCGGCGATCCATTGGGTGCGCAGTTCATCCAATTGCTTGTCGCAGGGCCATCCGGGCAGGCTGTTGCCGCAGGCGGCGCCCAGGTAGGTGTTGTTGATCGGCGAATTCACGTTGTAGTCGGCGGCCGCCGACAGATAGATGCTCCAGCCGCCCTTGTCCACCGGATTCTTGCTGGCGCGGCGCGCCGTTTCAGTGGCCCAGTCCATGGACTGGATGTCCAGGTTCATGCCCAGGTCCTGCATCGCCTGGATGGCCACCAGCGTGGCGGAATTCAGATAGGCGACGTCGGTGGGCAGCAGCACGGCGATCTTTTCGCCCTTGTAGCCGGATTCCGCCAGCAGCTTCTTGGCCAGGGTCATGTCGACCTTGCGGTACGGGGCCGCGCCGGCGCTGGTGTCGTTGGGGCTGCCGCAAATGAAGTAGGTGGCGCAATAATCCATCCGCATGTCGGCGGGGTAGCCCATCGCGGTCACGAACTTCTCCTGGTCGATGGCGTGGCGCAGCGCCTGGCGCGCCTGCACCTTATCGAACGGCGGGTTCAGGAAGTTCATGATGATGTAGGCTTGCGACTTGCCGGTCACGCCCAGATGGACGTCGCTGTCGCCGCGCAGTGCCTGGATATAGTCGGGCGGCAGCTCCTCGATCATGTCGACTTCGTTGTTCTTCAGCGCGGCGATGGCGCTGTTGGAATCCGGCAGGATGGCCCATTCCACGCGATCGACGTGCGAGGTCTTGTTGCCGGCCAGGCCTGACGGCGCTTCGCTGCGCCCCACATAGGCCGGGTTGCGCACGAACACCAGCTTGCTGCCCGGCACCCATTCGTCGCGCTTGAACAGATAGGGGCCGGAACCCACCACTTCGTTCAGGGGCGAGGTGTCGGGCATTTTGGCCAGGCGTTCCGGGATGATGAAGGCGGGATAGCTGGCCACCTTGGCCAGGCCGTCCAGCACCGGCCCGAACGGCTGGTCCAATGTCAGCGTGAAGGTCTTGTCGTCGACGGCGGCCCACTTCCCGCCCGCCGCCACCATCGCGCGGCCGATATTGTCGCGCTTCTGCCAGCGTTGCAGCGAGGCCACCACGTCGGCCGATCGCACCGGGTTGCCGTCGCTGAACTTCAGGCCATCGCGCAGCGTGAAGGACCAGGACTTGCCGTCCGCCGAGGTCGTGTAGTTCGCCACCATCTGCGGCTGCGGATTGCCCTTGGCATCCGGCGCGAACAGCGTGTCGTACACCATGAAGCCGAAGTTGCGGGTGATATAGGCGGTAGTGAAGAAGGGGTCCAGCACCTTGAGGTCGGCGTAGGGCACCAGCCGCAGGGTCTTGCCCTCGGCCTGGGCGGGGGCGCCGGCCAGGCATGCGGCGGCCATGGACAAGGCGACGAGAGCGGATCGAATGCGGCGTTTCATGGAGGCTCCGTAAGCGGAATCGAAAAGAGGAAAATGCGGCGAGCGTACTGCGGCCTGCCTTACAACGGCCATTTGGGCATGCGGATTTTCTTGTAGGTCAGCGTCTTCCAGTCCGGCGTCGCCACGCCGGGCGCGCCCACGTAAACGATGTGCCTGGCGACCTTGGAGAACGAGGCATAAAAATGCTGCGCCGATTTCACCGCCACGATCTTGCGCGCGGTCAAATCGCAGCCCAGCTGCGTGAACAGGTCGATGTTCATCGCCTGGTTGCGGTTGGAGACCAGCACGATCTCCACGCCGCCGGCCTGCACCAGCGCGCAGTCGCCCATGGACGTCGGGCTGCCGGTCAGGCCGGTCATTTTCATGTCGCGCCGCAGGGCGCGCACGGTACAGACCGCGTCGACCGGATCGCCCGACAACGGGCCCACCTTGCCACCCAGGCGCATGGGCAGCGTGGCCCCCTCGCCCGCGTCGAAGGCGATGCGCACCGCCAGCGGATCCCACAGCGGTCCCAGCGCGGCGTCGGCAATGCCGCGCTCCAGCAGGCGGCGCAGCACGTAAGTCGAATCGCCCGGCGCGCCGCTGCCGGGGTTGTCCGCGCGGTCGGCGAGCACCACCGGGCCGCCGTCGACGGCGAGCGCTTCGTCGATGGCTTCATCCACCGTGCGGTACTTCGGCATCAAGGCCTCGCGCTGCCCGATCAGTTCGTCGGCCAGCTGGCGCGCCAGGCTGTCGGCCCGGGCCCGGTCGCCGTCCGTGTACACCAGCACCTTGGTGCCCATCTCCGGCACGTCGCCGGTGGCGAAGCCCATGGAGAACGATAGCGACAGCACGCCGTCCTTGCCCTCCATCGCGCGCAGCTTGTTGACGAAACCCAGGGCCGGCTCGCGCGAGGTGTGCATGGGCACCACCATATGGCAATCGACCAGGGCGGCCACCGGCCGCGTCTTGCCCTGGGCCTTGTCCGCGCACAGATCGAACAGCTGCTCGGCGCAATGCACGATGTCGGTGTGAGGATATTCCTTGTACAGCACCACAATGTCCGCGCTTTCGACGATCAGCGGGCTAAGGTGCGCATGCGGGTCCAGCTCGGTGCCGATGACGACGCCGGGCCCGACGATGGCGCGCGCCCGGGCCAGCAGGTCCCCTTCGCAATCGTCGTAGCCGTCGGCGACCATGGCGCCGTGCAGGCCCAGCAGCACGATATCCACCGGCAAGGCGGCGCGCAGGTCGGCCAGGATCTCGTCGCGCAGGGTTTCATAGGCGGCGCGGGTGGTGATGCCGCCGGGCTGGGCCGATGTCACCAGGCCCTCTTTCAGCGTCCAGCCCAGCGGGCCGCAGCGCCGCCGCGCCACCCACAGCGGCGCGCCCTGGGACGTGGGCGTGTCGGGATGCGTGCCCGCCGGAAAGTATTCCCGGCCGCGGAAAGATTCCAGGCTGGTCGGCAAAGGTGCGAAGGTGTTGGTCTCGGTGCCGAGGCCGGCGCAAAAAATACGCATGCTGTGGTCCTGGGGAGCGGGTATCGGACGGCGGTCTGTCCGTGATCTTGCGCGCATCATGCCGTTTGCCCGGCCCGGCGTACAAATAGCAATTCCGCCAGAAGCCATAACCCGTGGCTATGCAAAACGCGATTCATTAGGGTAACCCCCAATGAAAACACGAATCCACCCGCCTGGAGGCGCCGATTTTATGCCAAAAGGTTATGTCAGGTCGCGGTATGGGCATTGGCTTGCGCCGCCCGGGCGGCGCACAATGCGATACCGCCCGGCAGGATGGCCACGCGCGATGGCGACGGCAATCCGGGCCGGCGAACCGGCCGGACGGCGCACGCAGGCGCCGCCCCCAGGCCGCCGCAAACCCACCCAGAGTGAAGGATTCCCAGCATGGACACGCAGCAGCCCTATGACCTGATCCTGCACGGAGGCGACGTCGTCGATGGCACCGGCGCGCCGCGCCTAAGGGCCGACGTCGGCATACGCGACGGCCGCATCGCCGCCATCGGCGATCTCGCCGGTGCGCCGGCCGCGCGCATGTTGGACATCGCGGGGCTGGTAGTCGCGCCCGGCTTCATCGACAGCCACGCGCATGACGACCGGGCCGTGCTGGACATGCCGGACATGCTGCCCAAGGTATCGCAGGGCGTCACCACGGTGGTCAACGGCAATTGCGGCATCAGCCTGGCGCCCTTGCGCGGCGACGAGGCGCTGGTGCCGCCGCTCAATCTATTGGGCCGCGGCGACAGCTACGGCAGCTTCGCGCACTACCGGCGGGCCATCGATGCGTCGCCGCCGGCCGTGAATGTGGCGGCGATGGTCGGCCATTCCACCTTGCGCGTCATGCGCATGGGCGACGTCACGCGAGCCGCCACAACGGCGGAGATCTCCGCCATGCGCGCCGATGTCGAGCAGGCGCTTAACGATGGCGCGCTCGGCGTCTCAACCGGGACGTTCTATCCCCCGGCCGCCGCCGCGCCCGAAGGGGAAATCATCGCGGTCTGCGAACCGCTGACGCGCCTGGGCGGCATCTACGCCACCCACATGCGCGACGAAGGCGATCGCGTCATGGAGGCCATCGACGAAAGCCTGCGCATCGGCGCGGCCCTGAACGTGCCCATTGTGATCTCGCATCACAAGCTGGTCGGCAAACAGAATCACGGGCGCTCCACGCAGACCCTGGCGCGCATCGGCGAGGCCGCGCGCGCGCAGTCCGTGTGCATGGATTGTTATCCCTACGATGCCTCGTCCACCATACTGCGTCCCGAGCGCGTCGCGATCTGCGACCGCACCATGATTACGTGGTCCGAGCCGCACCCCGAAGCCGCCGGCCGCTACCTGGAAGACCTGGCCCGGGAATGGCAATGCAGCCCCCGCGAAGCCGCGGAAGCCCTGCTGCCCGCGGGCGCCGTCTACTTCATCATGGACGACGGCGACGTGCGCCGCATCCTGCAGTATCCGGACACGATGATAGGGTCGGACGGACTGGCCAGCGAAGGCCGCCCGCATCCGCGCCTGTGGGGCACTTTTCCGCGCGTGCTGGGCCATTACGGGCGCAAGCTGGGCCTGTTCCCGCTGGAAAACGCCGTCTACCGCATGACCGGCCTGACCGCCATGCGCATGGGCCTGCGCGAGCGCGGCCGCATCGCCCAGGGATTCCATGCCGACCTGGCCGTATTCGATCCCGACACCATCATCGACAACGCCACCTTCGACGCGCCCACGGAAACCTGCACCGGCATGCGGCATGTATTCGTGAACGGCGTCGCCACCTGGCAGGACGGCGCGGCCACCGGCGCGCGGCCCGGCCGCTTCATCGCGGACCGCCCGCAGCCGCCGAAGCGCTGACGCGGCCGCCGGCCTCGCGGCTTTCCACAGGAAAGCCGCGGACATACCGGCGGCAAAGGCGCGCGGGCTTCGAACCGGGCCGGGAACACGACCCCGCTACAACAGCTTGCCCGGATTCATCAGCTGATCGGGATCCAGCGCGCGCTTGATCATCAGCATCAGGTCCATTTCGACCGCGGATTTATAGCGGCGCAACTCATCCCGGCGCAGCCGGCCGACACCGTGTTCGGCGCTGATGCTGCCGCCGCGCTGCGCCACCAGGTCGTGGACACGCCGGTTCAAGGCGGCGGTCAGCCGGGCGTAGTCATCCTGGGATACGTCCGGCGGCAACAGCACGTTGTAGTGCAGGTTGCCATCGCCGACGTGGCCGAAGTTGACGATCGGCAATCCTTCGAACTCCGCGGCAAGCGCGGCGTCCGCTTCGTCGATGAACGCGGCCAGGCGCGAGATCGGCAGCGCGATGTCGTGCTTGACCGCCTTGCCGGCGCGCACCTGCGCCTGGGAGATGCCTTCGCGCAGGCGCCACATGGACCGCGCCTGGGTTTCGCTGGCGGCAATGGCCGCGTCCGCGATCAGGCCGTCCTCCAGCACATGCGCCAGCGACCGTTCGAGCAGCTCCGGCAGTCCCTCCGGCGCGACATCGGACAACTGCACCAAGGCATGATAGGGATGGTCGCCTTCCAGGGGACACACGGCGCCGCTGACGTGCGCGCGCACCAGGTCCACGCAGCGGGCGGACATCATTTCGAAGGCGGTCAGGCGCTCGCCGCATTGCGCCTGCAGGCGCGACAGCAGCGACACGATGCAGGCCGGGGAAGCGGCGCCCACCCACGCGGTGGCGTGCCCCAGCGGCGCCGGATAAAGCTTCAACACCGCGCCGGTGATGATGCCCAGCGTGCCTTCGGAGCCGATGAACAGCCCGCGCAGGTCGTAGCCGGTATTGTCCTTGCGCAGCCCGCGCAGGCCGCTCCATACACGGCCGTCGGGCAACACGACTTCCAATCCCAGCGCCAGGTCGCGCGTATTGCCATAGCGCAGTACCGCGGTGCCGCCGGCATTGGTCGCCAGATTGCCCCCGATGGTGCAACTGCCCTCCGCGCCCAGGCTCAAGGGAAAGTAGCGGCCGGCATCGCGGGCCGCCCGCTGCACGTCGGCCAGGAGCACGCCGGCATCGACGGTCATCGTGTTGTTGACGGGGTCAACTTCGCGGATGCGCGTCATACGATTCAGGCTAAGGATGACCTGGGCGCCGCTGTCGTCCGGCGCGGCGCCCCCGCTCATGCCCGTATTTCCGCCTTGCGGCACGACCGGCGTGCCGCTCTGCCGGCACAGGCGCATGACGGCCGCGACCTCGGTGGTATTGCGCGGCCTGACGACCACCGGCGTACGGCCGCGCCACTTGCCCAGCCAGTCCTCGACATAGGGTGCCTGGGCGGCCTCGTCCAGCACCAGGCCCTCGTCGCCCACCACATGGGCCAGGCGGCGGATCAGTTCGGTTTCCATGCCGGGCCGTTATTGCCGGCGCGCCGGCGCGTCCAGCAGCACCCGGGCGATTGCCATGCCCGTCGCGGCCTGCGTCGGCTCGACCACGGGCAGGCCCACTTCGGCCTGCAGCCATTCGCGATACGCCGCCATGCCCGCGCAGCCCAGCACAATGACATCGGCCTGGTGCGCGTCGCGCAATTGCCGGCCCACGCCGGCCAACCGTTCGCGCGTGCGCGCGGCGTCCGCCAGTTCGACCACGCCCAGGCCCAGCGGCAGTTCCGCCGCGATGCGGCCGCCTATGCCCATCGCGCCGAACATGCGGCCGTGGCGCGGCAGGGATTGCCGCAGGATGGCGATGACGCCGACACGCTGGCCCAGGGTCATGGCGGTAAGGATGCCGCATTCGCTGATGCCCAGCACCGGCTTGGACGTGGCTTCCCGCACCGCGTGCAAGCCCGGGTCGCTGAAGCAGGCGATCACGTAGCCGGCGGCGGCGTCGCCGTGTTCCCGGTCCAGGCCCTGCACCATCCGCACCAGGGGCAGCGTGACGCTTTCCACGTCCATCTGCGTCTGGATGCCCGGCGGGCCCTCACGCAGGGTAAGACAGACAATGCGCGGCCCGCCGGGCACGCGCAGCGGCGCCAGGCCGGCGTCGAAAGCGTCGGTCACCGCCTGGGTAGAATTCGGGTTGATGACGTATAGCGTTCGTTCCATGGCTTTCCTTCGCGATAAGGGGCCCTGCTGGCGCGAGTCTATCAGCGGCCCTTGCGCCAGCGGCAATGTCATTTTGTCGTGCGCGCTTAACATGTTGTTATGGCGAGGCGGCGCAACCGCTGGCCTCCACACGACCGAAACCGCAATGTTGCTCAATCTCAGGCAGATCGAAGTCTTCCGCGCCGTCATGACCACCGGGTCCATCAGCGGCGCGGCCAAGCTGCTGTTCGTATCGCAGCCGGCCGTCAGCCGCCTGCTGGCCCACACCGAACAACGCCTGGGCTTCAGCCTGTTCGAGCGCATCAAGGGACGGCTTTATCCCACGCCCGAGGCGCGGCAGCTATTCCGCGAGGTGGAAACCGTCTATGCCGGCGTGCGCCGGGTCGGCGAACTGGCGGGCGAACTCGCCGAGCGCCGCACCGGCATCCTGCACGTGGTGTCCAGCCCCAGTATCGGGCACATGCTGATCCCGCTGGCGATCTCGGCCTTCCGCGCGCAGCACGAGGACGTCAAGGTGACTTTCCAGGCCCTGTCGTTTCGTCCCCTGACGCAGATGCTGCTGGACAACCGGGCGGAGATCGGCGTGGTGATCCTGCCCGCGCAGCATCCCAACCTGGCGGCCCAGCCGATCGGCGAAGCGCGGCTGGTATGCATCTGCCCCTACAACCATCCCCTCGCGCACCGCTCCATGCTGTCGATCCAGGAGCTGATGCCATACCCGCTGATTTCCTATAGCGTCGATACGCCCTTCGGTGCGCTGGTGGAACAGATGTACCAGGAAGCCGGCGAACCCCGCCGCGTGGCGGTGGAGGTCAGCTCGCCCCAGAATGCCTGCTCGCTGGTCCAGGCGGGCGCCGGCATCGCCATCGTCGACGAGTTTTCCGTGCGCAGCCGCACCTCCGGCGAATTCGTGGTGCGGCCGATCGCCCAATCCAAGGTGTTGACCGCCAGCCTGCTGCAATCGCGCTTCGAGCCGCTGTCCCAGCTGGCGCAGGCCTTCGTGGACACCCTGCGCCAGACCATGCGCGAGCAGGGATTCGAGCTGGCATCCGGGCAAACCCGAAATTAACGGCGTGTTATAGGACGCCAATAAAAAAGCAAGTGGAGTTCTGCGGGATCGCCTTTAGGATGGTCATCCATGCCCGGCGCCGTTGCCCGGGCGATCGACGATGGAGACGAGATGACCGCCCCGCCCGACGCCCACGGCGTTTTTACCATCTGCCCGACGCCTTTCGACGACGACCTGCGGGTCGACACCGATAGCATTCGCAGCCTGGTGGACTTCCTGCTGGAAACCGGCATAAAAGGGCTGGCCGTGCTCGGTTTCCTGGGGGAACTGCACAAGCTTTCCGCGGCGGAGCGCCGCCTGGTGCTGCGCACCTTCGTCGAACAGGCGGCCGGCCGCGTACCGGTCTGGGTCGGCGTGCGCGGGCTGGGCATCGCCGGCGCGATCGAACAGGCGCAGGAAGCGCAGGAACTCGGCGCCGCCGCCGTCTTCGCGGCCCCCCTGGACAATGCCAATGACGCGCTGCTGTTCGACTACTACAAGGCGGTGGCCGAAGCGGTCGACATCCCCGTCGTGATCCACGACTTTCCGGATTCCTTCGGTACGGAGATCCGGCCCGAGGTGGTGGCGCGGCTGGCGCGCGAGGGCGGCGTGCATGCCGTCAAAATGGAAGAGCCGCCCGTGGGCCAGAAGATTACCCGCATCCGCGAACTGTGCGGCGATGCCCCCATGAAGATCTTCGGCGGCCTGGGCGGCGTGTACTTCCTGGAGGAATTGCAGCGCGGCGCCGTCGGCACGATGACCGGCTTCGCCTTCCCGGAAATCCTGGTCGCCATCCACGAACGCCACGCAGCCGGTGACGCGGCGGGCGCGGCGGCGATCTTCGACCGCTATTGCCCATTGATCCGCTACGAATTCCAACCCAAGATCGGCCTGGCCCTGCGCAAGTACATCTATCAGCGGCGCGGCGCCATCCGCAGCTACGCGCTGCGGTCGCCGGGCATGCGCATCGACAAGGTCACCATGGCGGAACTGGAAGCCACGGTACGGCGCGTCGGCCTGTCGCTGGATATCCCGGGCGCGCAGCGCGTCGCCTGACCCGTCCGGATCACGAGGAAGGAATCACACCCATGGCCACATCCGCCGAATTCGACCTGACCATACGGAACGGGCGCATCAGCACCGCGTCCGACACCTTTCATGCCGATATCGGCGTGCGCGACGGCATCATCGCGGCGGTCGCGCGCGACCTGCCGCCCGGGCGCGAGGACATCGACGCGGGCGGACGCTGGGTACTGCCCGGCGGCATCGACAGCCACTGCCACGTCGAGCAGCTGTCCGGCATGGGCGTCATGTGCGCCGACGACTTCTACAGCGCCACGGTGTCGGCGGCCTTCGGCGGCACCACCACCATCATCCCCTTCGCCGCCCAGCATCGCGGCAACGCCCTGCCGGAAGTCGTCGCCGACTATCACCGCCGCGCCGCCGAAAAAGCCGTGATCGACTACGGCTTCCACCTGATCCTGTCGGACCCCACCGAACACGCGCTCCAGCACGATCTGCCCGCGCTTATCCGCGACGGCATCACCTCGTTCAAGGTCTATATGACCTACGAACGGCTGAAGATCGACGACTACCAGTTGCTGGACGTCCTGGAAGTCGCGGACCGCGAGGGCGCGCTGGTCATGGTCCACGCCGAAAACAACGACATGATCCGCTGGATCGCGCGCCGGCTGGTGGACCGCGGCATGACCGCGCCCAAGTATCACGCCGTCGCGCACGACCCCATCGCCGAAAGCGAAGCGACCCATCGCGCCGTCGCGCTGGCCCGCCTGATGGACGTGCCCCTGCTGATCGTGCACGTCGCCGGCCTGGAAGCGGTGCGCGTGGTGCATTCCTCGCAGGCCCTCGGCCTGCCCATCCTCGCGGAAAGCTGCCCCCAGTACCTGTTCCTTACGCAGGAGGACCTCGACCGCGACGGACTGGAAGGCGCCAAGTACTGCTGCAGCCCGCCGCCGCGCGACGCGGCGTCGCAGGAGGCGGTCTGGGCCGGACTGCTGGACGGCACCCTGCAAATGTATTCGTCCGACCATGCCCCCTACCGGTTCGATGCCAGCGGCAAGCTGCCCAAGGGCGATCAAACCACCTTCAAGGACATGGCCAATGGCGTGCCGGGCCTGGAGCTGCGCATGCCGCTGCTGTTTTCCGAAGGCGTGCTGACGGGACGCATGACCATAGAACGTTTCGTCGCCGTGACCTCCGCCAATCACGCCCGCACCTATGGCCTGTATCCGCGCAAGGGCACGATCGCCGTCGGCGCCGATGCCGATATCGCGGTCTGGAATCCCGACCGCGAAGTGCACGTCACCGCCGGCATGCTGCACGACCAGGTCGGCTACACGCCCTATGAAGGACGCACGCTGCGCGGCTGGCCTGAAATCGTGACCAGCGGCGGCCGCATCGTGGTGCGCGACGGCACCCTGCACGCCGCGCGCGGCAGCGGCCGCTTCCTGCGCCGCGGCACGCCGGAACCGGTGCTGCGCCAGCGCCTGAACGGCAATCCCAACAGCATCATGCGCAAGGTCTTCGCCCAGGGCGCCGATTAACGGCGCCAGGGGTCTATACACAAGCTCCATACCCCCTCATCGAGGACCTGTTCCATGACACGCACCCGACTTCGCCTATCGCTTGCCGCCCGCCTGGGCGGTTTACTGCTCTCCGCCTGCGCGGCCACGGCCTGGGGCGCCCAGCCCCTGGTCACGGGCGTGGACGCCACCTTCGCGCCGCACGCGATGCCCAAGCTGGGCGGCGGCCTGCAAGGCTTCAACATCGACCTGGGCGAAGCCCTGGCCAAGCAATTGGGGACCACCGTGCGCATCGAAGGCACGGAATACTCCGCGTTGATTCCCGGCCTGAACGCGAAGAAGTACGACTTCGTGCTGGCCCCGACCACGGCCACCCCGGAACGCGCCAAATCGCTGCTGTTTTCCGAAGGCTATCTGAACACGGACTACACCTTCCTGGTCGCCCGCGGCAAGCCGGACATTACCGGCCTGCAGGACCTCAAGGGCAAGACCCTGGCGGTCAACAAGGGCTCGGCCTATGAAAGCTGGGCGCACGACAACGCGGAAAAATACGGCTTCAAGTACGACGTATACGCCACCAACGCCGATGCGGTGCAGGCCGTGCAGTCGGGCCGCGCCGATGCCAACCTGGCGGGCAACACCGTCAGCGCCTGGGCGGCCAAGCAGAATCCCGCCGTCAAGACTACCTACACCATCCAGACCGGCCTGGTCTGGGCCCTGGCCTTCCGCAAAGACGACAAGGCCGGCCGCGACCGCATCTCCACCGCCCTGAAATGCCTGAAGCAAAACGGCACGGTGTCGAAGTTGGCGCAGAAGTGGTTCGGCTTCACGCCGGCGCCCGGATCGGCCGCCGCCACGGTGGGCGTCGGCCAGGGCGTGCCGGGCCTGGAAGGCTACGACCCCACGCCCGTCAAGCTTCAATGCCAGGGATGAAGGGTTCATTCCCGAATCGCCGCGCGCTGCCCCGCTCGAAGGGCGGCGGCGCTGGCGACGCGGCGGCGCCGGATGCGCGGCCCCGCTCCGGCGGCACCTGTTTCTTGCGACGCGCATGATGTGTCGCGCAATGGATTACTGATATGGAACGTCCCATCCTGCGGATCGTCGGCCTGCACAAGTCCTATGGTGCGAACGCCGTCCTGAAAGGCATCGACCTGGAGGTGCGCCGCGGCGAACTGGTTTTCGTGATCGGGCCGTCGGGTTCCGGCAAAAGCAGCCTGCTGCGCTGCTGCAACCAGCTGGAAACGGCCAGCGCCGGGCAGATCGTGGTGGACGGGGACGAAATCACCGCCCATGGGGCCGACCTGAACCGCATCCGGCAGAACATCGGCATGGTGTTCCAGCAATTCAACCTGTACCGCCACATGACGGTGCTGGGCAATGTCACCCTGGCCCTGCGCAAGGTGCAGAAGCTGGACCGCGCGGAAGCGAACCGGCGTGGCCTGGAGGCACTGCGCCGGGTAGGCCTGGCCGAGCGTGGCGATGCCTATCCGGACCAGTTGTCGGGCGGCCAGCAACAGCGCGTCGGCATCGCCCGCGCCCTGGCGCTGCGCCCCAGGATCGTGCTGTTCGACGAGCCCACCAGCGCCCTGGATCCCGAATTGGTGGGCGAGGTGTTGAATGTCATGCGCGAACTCAAGCGCGACGGCATGACCATGGTCGTGGTCAGCCACGAAATGGCCTTTGCCCGCGCCGCCGCCGACCGCGTCATCTTCATGGACGGCGGCGTGATCGTGGAGCAAGGCCCGCCCGAACAGGTTTTCGGGGCGCCCACCCATCCCCGCACGCGCAGCTTTCTGTCGCACCTCTCCGATCCCGGCGGCCACGGCACCGAAGCGCGGGTTGCCTGAAGGTCCGACGCACGCACCGCTTATGAAAATACCGCCCACGCAAGCGCTCGCGATGCCGGCGCCTTCCATGGAGGCGCCGCCATGGATCTGAAAGCGCTCGCCTTCTCGTTCTTCAATGCCGACGTCGCGTGGCGATACCTGCCCGAGATCCTGGCCGGCATGTGGGTCACGCTGCAGCTCGGCGTCGCCGTGGCGATCAGCGGACTCGCGCTGGGTTTTGTCCTGGCCATGCTGCGCGCGCTGCACCTGCGCGCGCTGAACGCCGCGATCATCTGCTTCGCCGATATCCTGCGCGCCCTGCCGCCGCTGGTGGTCATCATGGTGCTGTTCTTCGCCTTTCCCTATATCGACCTGTCGATGTCGGCCTTCACCGCCACCTGGCTGTCGCTGACGCTGGTGCTGGCCGCCTTCGCGGAGGAAATCTTCTGGGCCGGCATCCTGTCCGTGCCGCGCGGCCAGGCCGAAGCGGCGCGCGCCACCGGCCTGGGATGGCTGCAGACCATGATCCACGTCGTCATGCCCCAGGCCGCGCGGCTGACCGTCGCGCCCCTGACCAACCGGGTGATCGCCATCACCAAAAGCACGGCGCTGGGATCGGTGGTCGGATTGAGCGAAGTCCTGAACAACGCGCAGTCGGCCAGCAGCAACGCCGGCAACGCCACGCCATTGACGCTGGGCGCCATCGCCTGCCTGGCGATCTTCATTCCCGTCGTGCTGTTGGGACGATGGGTGGAAACGCGCTTTCGCTGGAAACGATAGGGCTGTCCGGCCGCGGCCCCGCCCAGCCGGACGTCGAACGGGGCTCGCATGAATACGCACACAGGTAAGTCATAAACCATGGACCAGTTGCTGCAGAACTTCTTCAACCTGGACATCTACCGCAGCGTCGCTCCCTACCTGCTGCAGGGGCTGGTCCAAACGCTGCTGCTTTCCGCCATCGTGATCCCGGTCGGGCTGGCATCGGGCCTGGCGATAGGCGTTCTATCCATCACGCTGAAGCGGCGCTGGACACGCTTCCTGCTCGCCGCCTATATCGACTTCTTCCGGGCCTTGCCGCCCCTGGTCCTGCTGATCTTCATCTACTTCGGCGCGCCCTTCCTGGGCCTGGATCTGCCCAAGTTGCTGGCCGTGGCCATCGGCTTCATGTTGAACAATTCGTCCTACTACGGCGAAGTGTTCCGGGCCGGCCTGGAAAGCGTGCCGCGCGGCCAGGTCGAAGCCGCGCGATCGACCGGCCTGAGCGCCGCGCAGACGCTCTGGCACGTGCAAATCCCGCAGGCGGCGCGCAGCGTCATGCCGGACCTGATCAGCAATACGCTGGAAGTCGTCAAGCTGACCACGCTGGCCAGCGCCGTCGCGCTGCCGGAACTGCTGCGCGTCGCACGCGATGCGCAGTCCCTGGTGTACAACCCATCGCCCATCGTATTGGCCGCGCTGTTCTACCTGGCGCTGCTATGGCCGGTCGTGCGCTTGCTCAGCCGCCTGGAGCACCGGCATATCGCGTCGCGCTGAATATCCGCGACGGCGCCCGACGCGGATGGTCGGGCCGTCGTCCTTCAGCGTGGGGCGGCGTGCGAAAACAGGCCCACACCCGCCGCGGGCAACTCGGCCTCCAGCACGGTTCCGCTGGCCGATTCGGTCATGACCAGGCGCGCGGTGCCGGGCCGGTAGGCAATGTTGGTGACGGTGCCGCCCATGGGGCTGCGGATGAAATGCGTGATGTCGCCGTTCGGTTCGACCAGGAAGGCGCCGCCCAGGCTGGCATGCGCCACGACCAGGCGGCCGTCCGCATCCACCGCCAAGCCGTCCGGCCCGCTGGTGCCGAAGAATGTCCGGAACGCCCCCACCTTGGATAGCGAACCGTCCGCCAGCAGCGGGCCGCGCCATACCGAATTGCCGCGCGTTACCGCCGTGTAGAGAAAGGCCTCGTTGCGGTCCAGGGCGATGCCGTTCGGGCTGGGCACGTTATCCAGCAGCCGGTCCAGCTTGCCTGATGGCGCCAGGCGATAGACGCGTCCGGTGGGATCATGCAGCCCCGTCTGCCCTTGGTCCGTGAAATACAGATTGCCGGCTGCGTCGAAGGTCAGGTCGTTGGGCCCTTTGAAGCCTTCCGAATTCCGGTGTCCCAGCGGCGTGTCGAGCGTGCCGGTCCGCGGATCCAGCCGCACGATGCCGCGCCGGTAGTCTGCGATCCACAGCGAACCATCCGCATGGATCGCGATGCCGTTCGGCCAACCGTCGTATTCGGCCACCAGCGTCCAGTCCAGCGCCGGGCTGATGCGGAAAATCCGTCCATACGGAATATCCGTGACATACAGATTGCCGTCGCGATCGAAGGCCGGCCCTTCCAGGAAGCAGTCGACGAGATGGCCTGGCTTGTTGGCCGCGGCCCACGGGTTATCGCGCGCGTCCCGGAAGCGGTCCGGCAGCCGCGTCAAGGGACGGGCCTCGATGACTACCGGGGGCGTAAAGGTCATGTTCCACATATCGGTTCTCGTCTATCGGATTTCAGGCACCGTACGCCCTCGCGAGGGCGCCGGACGTCATGCAGTCAGCCGCTTCTCCACGGCGCGGTCCAGTTCCAGGCCCCATCCCGGCCCGTCCGGCAGCTTCAACCGACCATTGGCGATCGCCAGCCGGTTGGCGACCAGCGCGTGGTACAGCGGATCGCGATCCGGCTGCATCACTTCCACGCCCACGCCATTGGGCACCGAGGCGGCCAGCATCGCGCCGACCTGCGGCTCCAGGTGCGACAGCACCCCCACGCCATAGGTATGCGCCACCGCCGCCACCTTGCGCCAGGCGGTCGGCCCGCCGCCCCAGCTAGGATCGTAGTTGCAGATATCGATCGCGCCGGCGGCCATCAGCTCGCGGCAGCCCGCCGCGCTGATCTCGCTTTGTCCCGCGCAGATCGGGATGGGGACCGTGCGGCGCAGGCGCGCCAGGTCCTGCCGGTCGTTGGACCAGTAGCAGGGTTCTTCCAACCAGAAGATATCCAGCGGCTCGACCAGCCGCGCGAAGGCCAGGGCCTGTTCGTAGCTCCATCCCTGGTTCGGATCCGGCATCAACTTGAAACCAGGCCCGGCGCCATCGCGCGCCGCCCGCACGCGTTCGGCGTCGGCCTGCGGCGACAAGGCACCCACCTTCAGCTTGCAGCCGGCGAATCCCTGGTCGCGCAGGGCGGCCATTTCACGCGCGACGGCGCCCAGGTCGTCCTCGGCGCGGTAATAGCCGCCCATCGCGTAGGCCGCGACGTCGTCGCTGTAGCCGCCCCACAGCTTGTGCAGCGGTACGTTCAGCGCCTTGCCGACGGCATCCCAGAGCGCGGCGTCGATGCAGGCGATGGCGCGGATCGCCAGGCGCCGATCGCGCAGGATGTCGCGCGTGGCGGGCTGCATGGCCTGCCAGCAGGACTCCACCAGGAATGCATCGCGGCCGGCCAGCACCGGCGCCAGCTCGTCGCGGATCAGGCGCAGGATCTCTGCCTGGCCGGTATCCTCGTTATTGCCGAAGCATTCGCCCACCACGCCCTGGTCCGTGTACACGCGCGTCAGCACCGTGCAGCGGTGGGTGATCAGGGCGGTGGCCGCCTTCAAGGGACGCGCCAGCGGCATCCGCAGGGGTATGGCTTCGATACGTTCTATGCGCATTGCTGCTCCTGGAATCAAGGGAGATGCCGTTGCGAGGCAATCGCGGCAGCCCGGACGCCCCGGCGCGGCCCGCGCCGCGACGGCGGAACCGCGAGGCCCGCGCCATGGCGCTGCCGCCGAGGCAAGGCACGCGCCGGATCAGGACTGGCCCGTCTCGCGGTTCTGCGGCGGCACCGGACGCGGCGGGTGTCCCTCGTACAAGGGAATGTACTGCCGTGGAATCGGTCCCTTGTTGCGGCCGCCCTGGCGTGTCTGCTCCCAGGCGTGCGCCAGGATGCCCACCGACCGCGACAGGCAGAACAGGCCGCGCGCCAGCGGGGCCGGGAAACCCAGCTCCGCATAGATCACGGCGGTGGCGCCATCGATATTCATCGGGATGGTGCGACCCTTGCGCGCCGCCAGCTCGGCCTCGACGGCGCGCGCGATGGCCGCGTACTGGCCGCTCACCTCGCCCGCCCGCGCAGCCTCGTCCACCAGCGCCAGCAGGCGCGGCGCGCGCGGATCGATGGGATGGAAGCGATGGCCGAAGCCGGAAACGAACTTCCCGTGATTCTCGATGTAGGTGTCGAGCGCCCCTTGCACCGCGGCCTCTTGCGACGCACCCTCACGCATGCGGGAGGCGGCGTCCTCGTACAGCCCGACCGCCTGCTCGCCCGCGCCGCCGTGCACGTCGCCCAGCACATTCACCGCCGACGCCATGGCATTGTTCAAGCCCACCCCGCAGGTCGCCGCCATGCGTGCGATGGCAATGCTGGGTGCCTGCGGCCCGTGATCCACGCCGGCCATCAAGGCGGCGTCCAGCAGTCTGCCCTGGCCCGGCGTCGGCAGCTCGCCGCGCAGCATCAGCCACGCCATCTGCGCGAAGCCCACATTGCCGATCAGATCCTCGATGGCGTAGCCGTGATAACGGATCACCCCCGGCCGCATGTCGGTGATTTCCGTATGCCACCACTTGCGGCTTTCCAGTCCTTCGTCCTTTCCGCTTTCGCTCATATCGCACCTTGTCCAGTCATTGCATCGGCGCCCGCCGCGCGCGGCGCCGTCCCTGCGCGGAGCTCATACCGCGCCCTGCTCCCTCAACCGCCGTATCTCGTCGGGGCCATACCCCAGATGCGCCAGGAGTTCGTCGTTGTGCTCGCCCAGCATGGGCGGTGGATGGTCAACGGCCGGCGCCGCGCCGTCCAGCTTGAAGCCGGTGCGCACCACCCGCACATCGCGCCCCACGCCGGGAACGTCCGGAAACGTCGCGACCATGCCGCGGTCGCGAACCTGCGGATGCGCCAGTGCCTGTTCCACCGTATACACGGGACCCGACGGTACGCCGGCCTGCGTCAGCAGCGGCCACCAATCCTGCGCCGCGCGTGCCCCCAGCGCCGATTCGAGCTCCGTCTTCAGCGCGTAGCGGTTGCGCAGGCGCGCATGGCGCTCGGCGTAGTCCGGATGCGTGGCCAGATCCTCGCGCCCCACCACCCGGCACAGCGCCTCGAACTGTTCCTGCTTGTTGGCGGCGATGTTCAGCAGCCCCTCGCCCGTGCGGAAGGTGCCCGAAGGACTCGCCGTGATGTTCTCGTTGCCCATGGGGCCCGGCGCGCGTCCGGCCACCAGGTAGTTCGACACCGCCCATCCCATCGTCGCCATCGTGGCCTCCAGCATGGAGACGTCGATAAAGCGGCCGTGCGGACGCGGCTTTTCCGCCAGCGCGGCGGCCACCGCGAACGCCGCGGTCATGCCCCCTATGGTATCGGCGATCGGATAGCCGACGCGATAAGGCGCGGTCTCGGGATCGCCCGTGATGCTCATCACGCCGGACATGCCCTGGATGATCTGGTCATAGGCCGGATAGTCCTTCAAAGGGCCATCCTGGCCGAAGCCGGAAATCGCGCAGTACACCAGGTCGGGCCGGTGTTCGCGCAGGACCTCGAAGTCCAGGCCCAGCCGCTTCATCACGCCCGGACGAAAATTCTCTACCAGCACATCGGCGCCGCGCACCAGTCGCAGGAAGACCTCCTTGCCGGCCGCGTGCTTCAGGTTCACGGATATCGACCGCTTGCCCGCGTTCTGCGCCAGGAAGGAAACCCCCATATGGGCCTTGTTCAATTCCGGATCGGCGCCCAGCTGGCGCGCCAGATCGCCGCTGCCCGGCGTTTCCACCTTGATGACGTCGGCGCCCATGTGCGCCAGTTGATGACAGCAGAACGGTCCGGCCAGCACGTTGGTCAAATCCAGTACGCGTATGCCTGCCAGGGGCTTGGACATGTGGTGTTTCCTCTATACGATGCAATGGCCGCGGCCCCCATGCAGGGTGCATGGGGCCGCGCCATCCTTCACGACTATTCCGGCTTGATCCCGGCCTTTTCCATCACGGCATGCCAGCGGGCGATTTCGTCGGTGACCAGCTTGGCTGCCTGCTCCGGCGTACTGCCGACCGGCTCCAGCGCCAGCTCCTTCAATTGCGCGCGCATATCCGGGCTTTGCAGCGACTTCACCATCGCGGCGTTCAACTTGTCGATGACCGGCCGCGGCGTTCCCGCCGGCGCGGCGAAGCCCACCCAGAACTGCATATTCATGCCGGGCAGCCCGACCTCCTTGGCATCCGGCACGTCGGGCAAGGCATCGATACGATGGTCGCTGGCGACCATCAACGCGCGCAGCTTGCCGGCGCGGATCTGCGCCAGCGCGGTCGGCACGGAGGTGATCATCGCCTGCACGCGGCCGGCCAGCAGGTCCTGCATGGCGGCGCCCGCGCCACGGAAGGGAATGTGCGACATCTTCACGCCGGCCAGGCTGTTGAAGAGTTCGCCACCCAGATGGGTATTGGTGCCCACGCCGCCCGAACCGAAGAAGTACTTGTCGGGATGCGCCTTCACCAATGCAATGAACTCCTGCACCGTCTTGGCGGGCACCGACGGATGCACCACCAGCACGTGCGGCACCTGGACCAGCGTGGTGATGTTCGTGAAGGCCGTCTTCGGATCGTAAGGCAGCTTCTGGATCAGGCTGGCCGCGATGGCGTACGACATCTCCTGGGTCAACAGGGTATAGCCATCCGGCGCCGAACGCGCCGCACCGCCCCAGCCGATGACGCCGCCTCCACCCGTGCGGTTCTCCACCACGACGGAGGTATTCAATTCCTGGCCCAGCGCCTTGGCTTCCAGCCGCGCCACCAGATCGGTGGACCCGCCCACGCTGAAGGGCACGATGATGTTGATGGGGTGGCTGGGGTAATCGTCCGCCGCCGATGCGGCGCCCGCCAGGCAGATCGCCAGCATGGCGCCGAACATGCGGCTGATCCAGGGGTATTTCATGATGTCTCCTTATTGACTCACAACTCGGTTATCCGGGCATCCAGCAGATACATCGGGCACTCCGCGCAGGCCGGGCCGCCGCTGCAGGTTCGCGCGCTGCCGCGCGGCGATCGAAGCGGCGAGCGGCCCGCGCGTTCATTCCATCTTCGTGCCGGAATCGTGTACCGCGCGGCCCCAGCGCTCGTACTCGCTCGCCATGAACCTGGCGGCGTCCGCGACGCTGCCGCCCAACGTCACGCTGCCTTCGGCGGCGAAGCGGGTTTGCGTCAGCGACTGCTTCAGGGCGTCGTTGGCGGCGCGGTTCAGGCTATCCACGATCGCCGCCGGGGTGCCGCGCGGGGCGACGAGGGCTTTCCAGTCTTCCGCCTCGAAACCGGGGTAGCCCGATTCGGCGATGGTGGGTACATCCTTGGCCACGGGCAGCCGCTTGCCCGAGGTCACGGCCACCGCGTGCAACTTGCCCGACTGCATCAGCGGCAACACGCTGGCCGGCGTACCGAAGTACAAATCCACCTGCCCGCCCGCCAGGTCCGCCAGCGCGCGCGCCGCGCCCGGATAAGGCACATGGAAGATCTTGATTCCCGCCTGCTTGGCGAACATCTCGCCCGCCAGATGGCCGACCGTACCGATGCCCGCCGATGCCATATTCAGTTTGCCGGGGTTGGCCTTGGCCGCCTCGACCAGGCTTTTCAGCGTGCTGTTCGGAGAGCCCTCGCGCACCACCAGGATCATCGGCTGGCCCGACACCAGGGCGATGGGCGCGAAGTCCTTGCGCGCGTCATAAGGCATGGTCTTGTACAGCGACGGATTGATGGCCAGGTTGGACGTCTGTCCCATGCCGATGGTCATGCCGTCCGGATTGGCATGCGACAACAGCCCCAGGCCAATATTGCCGCCGGCGCCGGGGCGGTTTTCCACCACGATATTCCAGCCCGTCAGTTGCGTCATGGCCTGCGCGATCGTGCGCGACGACGCGTCGGTGCCGCCGCCCGGCGGAAAGGGCACGATCAGCGTGATCGGGCCGGACGGGTATTTGGACTGCGCGCGCGCCATCCCGGGCAGGGACAGCAGTGGCGCTGCCGCCATGCCGGCAAGCAGTGTGCGGCGTTGTGGGTTCATGGTGTCTCCTTGATGGACGGTCTGGTTATCGATGCAAGTGGCCGGAATACGGCCGAGGGATGACTTCAACACAGAAGAATGGCTTCGGCCCGCGAGCTGGCCATGCACGGCAAAGGCGCGATAGGTCGCATACGGGGCTTCATTCCCGGCCCTGGCGCGCGCGAATGGCGGCGTTCACCGCCTGCCCGTAGCGCATGGCGCCCTCCCAGTCGGACACCCGGGACGGCACGTGGTCCAGCGATTTCTTGGTCTCTTCGAGCGCGGCCACATCGAAACCCGCGATACGCGCGGCAAGTTCGGCGGCGCGGGCCTGCAGCGCGGCGGCCGGGACGACCTCGTTGATCATTCCCCAGCGTTCCGCCGTACGGGCATCGATACGTTCCGCGGTCAACAGCATCCAGGCGACCCGCTTGCGCGGCCACGACAGCATGCCGGTAGGCCCCGCGGCGCCGGCATAGGCCGACGACGCCAGTTCCGGGCACCCCAGCCACGCATCGTCCGCGGCGATGGCCAGGTCGCAAGAGTTCACCAGCGTCATGCCGCCGCCCAGCGCCATGCCATTGATGGCGGCGATGAATACGGCCGGATGCCGGCGTATCGCCATATTGACGGCGATCCATTCCTCGCCCGAGGTGTCGCGCAAGCCGGCGGCGCGCTCGTTGGCGCGCTCCTTCAGGTCCAGCCCGGCGCAGAAGCTGGCGCCGGATCCCGTCAGTACGATGCAGCGCGCCTGGCCCTGAAGAGAATCGAAGGCGCGCAGCAAGGCAATGCGCGTGCGGCGATCCAGCGCATTGCGCTTGGCCTCGCGCGCGATGCGGATGACGGCCCAGTCGCCGTTGCGCTCGACGATCACGTTCGCGCAGGCGGCGGAGCTCGCGATGGCGCCTGCGGTATCGACGGAATCGCTGGCATCGCTAGCGGCGGCATCGCCGGCATCCGCGGGCGACGGCTGACCGTCAGCGGACGCGGCAGCCGATGGCTTATTCGGGCTTGTCTCCATTGATTTCATTAGATAGAATGCCGTTCTATCTATGATGAACGCGCCGTTAGCGGATGTCAATCCGGGGCCCCGCTCGCCCTTCCCGCTCGCCCGCCCCTTTACACCCTCCCTTCCCGGCCATGCCGCGCAAATCCGCCGTTCCCTCCCTTGCAGACCGCAATGCCGCCGAAGGCGGCGTCGCGGCCGTGGACCGCGCCCTGTCCGTCCTTGGGGTGTTTTCGGCCAGCACCCCGCTGCTGGGCCTGGCGGAAATCGCCACGCTGACCGAGATGCACAAAAGCACCGTGCTGCGGTTGCTGGCCTCGCTGGAGCACGCGCATCTGGTGCGGCGCCAGCCCGATGGCCGTTATGCGCTGGGGGCGGGCATCGTGCGCCTGCACCAGGTCTACGCTGCGTCCTTCTCGCTGGAATCGGTCATCATGCCGGCGCTGCGCGAACTGGTCGCGCAGACCAAGGAAAGCGCGGCCTTCCACGTGCGGCAGGGAGACCGCCGCCTCTGCCTGCATCGTGTCGACTCCCCTCGCCCGGTGCGCGACCACATCCGGCCCGGCGACCTGCTGCCGCTGGATCGCGGCGCCGGCGGACGCATCATCACCGCCTATTCCGGCGCCCCGGGCGCCATGTATGCCCGCATTCGCCGTGAGCAGGTCGTGGTCCTCGTGGGCGACCGCATCCCGGAAATCGCCGGCGTCGCGGCACCGGTCTTCAATCCGGATGGCGAACTGCTGGGCGCCATCACATTGACCATGCCCACGGACCGCTTCAGTGCCGACTACGACAAGCCCGTCAAGCAGGCCGCGCGCAAGCTGACGAAAATGCTGGGCGGCGAATACCCCGCGCCGCCTGGCGATTAAGACGCGGCGGCGCACAGCGCAGTCGCCACCGCGGCGAGCCCGCGCTCGGGTCGGCAGCGCTCAGGCCGGCGCGCCCGATGCGCGCGCGGGGTTGGCCGCGCCCAGGGCGATATGCCGCGTCGCCAGCTCGGAAACGATCAGCGCGGCCGCCAGCAGTGTCGCGGCCACGAAGCCGACATCGCCGACCCCCAGCAACTGGATGGTGCCCGCGCCTATCAATCCGGCTACCGAGACGCCGATGTAAGTGGCAGCCGTATTCAAGCCCAGCAGCACCGGCGCGACAGACGGCGCCAGGGTCACCAGGCGATGCTGCTGCGGCACCAGCAGGCCCCAGCCACACCCGCCCCACACCGCGATCGCCACCGCCGCCGTCCATACATTCGCGCCGGTCCAAGGCAGTAGCGCGATATCGGCCACCAGGATCGTCAACATCGTTACCAGGACCTTGCGCGAGCCTATCGTGTCGATCAGGCGTCCCGCCACCAGATTCGACAGCGTCCCGGCCGCGCCCCAGATCACCAGAAGCAGGCCCAGCACGGCCGCGCTCCCCCCTACCGCGCGTTCGAACACCACCGCGAAGTAGGTGTAGACGGTAAACAGCCCGCTCATCGCCAGCAACGTAGTCGCCAGCGTCAGGCCGACGCGCCTATCGGCCAGCGGTGCCAGGCGCTTGCGCAGGCCGATTGCCGGCGGCAATGGCATCGCCGGCAGCAATCTCCATACGCCAAGGAACGAGCCCGCGCCCAGCGCGGAGACGAACACCATGGTCCACCGCCAGTCGCCCACGCCGCCGATCACCGCCCCGATGGGCGAGCCCAGCGCCGTCGCCGCCGTCAGGCCGGCGACGATGATGGACAGCGCATAGCCGCGCCGCTCGGGCACCACCAGCATGGAGCCCGCGCCGGTTGCCGTGGGCGAGAACATCGCCGCGCCCAGGCCGGCCAGCATCCGCGTCAGCAAGGCCAGCCCGAAGCTGGGCGCGACCGCCGTGGCAAGGTTGGCGACCACGAATAGCCCCAGGCCCGATAACAGCAGCCGCTTGCGCGCCACCCCGGCCGCCAGCGCGGCGATGGTCGGCGCCAGCAACGCGTAGGTAATGGCATAAACGGTCGTCATCTGCCCGGCGGCGCCGATGCCGACGCCAAAGGTCTGCGAAAGCTGGGGCAGGATGCCCGCGACGACAAAGCTGTCGGTTCCCAGCGCGAACATGCCCAGGGCCAATACAAGGAGGCGGCGATCCATGGCTCGAATTCCTGAAAGGGAGTCATTTAGTTTCGTGACGAAACTATATGGCGGAACTATAAACCGCCAAGTTTCGTGAAACAACTATCCTGGCCAACAAAGTTGCTTCACAAAACTTTAAGTGGTAAAAAAACGCCATGTACCGAAAACGCTTCACCGGCATGAACTGCACCATTGCCCGCGCCCTGGACGAGGTCGGCGAATGGTGGAGCCTGCTCATCATTCGCGAGTGCACCCAAGGCACGACCCGCTTCGATGAGTTCCAGCGCGAGCTGGGCATCGCCCGCAACGTCCTGGCCGCGCGCCTGGAGCGCCTGATCGAAGCAGGCATCATCGAACGCTTCCCCCTACAGGACCGCGCCAATACCGACGGCTACCGGTTGACCCAAAAGGGAGAAGAGCTCTACCCGGTACTGATCGCCCTGAAGCAATGGGGCGACGATTGGCTGGCGCCCGACGGCAAAGCCCCGCTGGAGCTGGTGGATGAGAAAACCGGCGACCCCATAGAAAGGATCTCCGTGCATGGCAAGGACGGCACCCCCTTGTCCTTCCGCGATTTACGTTTCCGGCCCGGCCCGGGGGCCACGTCGACCACCGCGCGCGTGATCGAGAACCGCAACCAGCGGATATTGGGACAGGACAAGGACAGAGACGCGTAGCAGCGCGGGCGCAACATCGCCCGGCAGTCCGTCGAGGCGCCGCCGCGGTAGTGCTGTGGCGCTCCGTGCTGGGAACGGCGGCACTGGCGAACTCGGCGCGGGCGCGGCGCCCCGCGGCACAGGGCTTGCGCCATGCGCGCCGGAGCAACCGCGCGGAGCCTGCCATGCATATCAAGCGCTTCTTCGGCCTGGCCAAAAAAGCGGTCAACGCATGGCTTGATCACTATGCGCCCAGCATGGGCGCCGCCATCGCCTTCTATACCGTCTTCTCCCTGGCGCCGCTGATCATCATCGTCATCGCCGTGGCCGGCTTCTTCTGGGGCCGGGACGCCGTGCAGGGACAACTGTTCGAGCAGATCAATGCCCTGGTCGGCCCGGACGGCGCGAAAGCCGTCGAAAGCGTGGTCCAGGGCGCGCAGGAACCCAAGCAGGGCATCGCCGCCACCGTCATCAGCGTGGGGGTCCTGGTCGTCGGCGCGACCACGGTGTTTTCGGAATTGCAAAGCGCCCTGGACCGGATCTGGGAAGTCCCCGTGGACAAAAAGCAATCCGGCATCTGGAACATGATCCGCGCGCGCCTCTTGTCGCTGGGCCTGGTGCTGGCGCTGGCCTTCCTGCTAATGGTCTCCCTGGTCGTCAGCGCGATGCTCAGCGCTTTGGGAGGCTGGGCCACAGGCCTGATGCCGGGATGGGAAATCCTGCTGCAGGTCATCAATACCGCGGTGGCCGTGGCCATCATGACCGTGCTGTTCGCGCTGATCTACCGCTTCATGCCGCGCGCGTCCGTCGCGTGGCACGACGTATGGACGGGCGCCGTGGTGACGGCCGTATTGTTCGAAATCGGCAAGTTCCTGATCGGCCTGTACCTGGGCAAGGCTTCCGTCGCGTCCTCGTACACCGCCGCCGGCTCGTTGATCGTCGTGCTTATCTGGGTGTACTACGCCGCGCAGGTCTTCCTGCTGGGCGCCGAATTCACCTGCGTGTACGCGAACGAACACGGCTCGCGCCGAGACCTGGCAAACGCGCCGCCCCCGAACGCGCCGGATACTTTTGGCCAGATGCCGCGCGCCGCGGGAGCCAGCGGCATCCATAAGCGCTGAACGAGTCTCCCATCATTCCGGAATGTCCGGCTCGACCAGCTTCGCCAACTGCGCCAGCGACTCCTGCCACCCCAGGTAGCACATCTCCACCGGAATGACCTCCGGCAGTCCTTCCTGCAGGATATTGAGCTCGGTGCCGCAAGCCACCTGGCGCAACGAAATAGTCGCCTGCATCGTGCCAGGCAGATTCGGATCGTCGAACCGGTCGGAATAGCGGATCTTTTCGTTGGGCACCAGCTCCAGATACTCGCCCCCGAAAGAGTGGCTATTGCCCGTGCCGAAATTGCGGAACGACATCTTGTACGTCCCGCCGACCTTGGGATCCATGTGGTGGACCTGGCATGTGAAGCCGTAAGGCGGTATCCATTTCGCGATCGCGTCCGGCTCCAGGAAAGCACGGTAGACGCGCTCCGGGGGAGCACGCAGGACACGATGGAGTTTGACGGTTCCGGTAGCCATATGGTTTGCCTCTTCGTAGCGGTAGGTGATGGTTGCATCAGAACGACGCTTCAATCTCGCCGAAATCGACAGGGGGCATGATCAGTGAAAACCCTTAACGACGCCTATCCGATGCGCCGTATCCGCATCCAGGCGGTCGGCTTATGCCGACCGATGCCGCATCCATTGCTCCCCCCACGTCGTCGAAGCAACGCCAGAGACGATTTCGGAGCCGTTGCCCAGCCCATAAAGCAACGTGGAAGGCAATCTTGCGGAAACCCAGAATCCGGCAGAATAAAAAAGGCCGGAAATAAAAATCCAAAGAAAAACCGGACATTTGCCGGCAATTACTTTCTCTCGGAATTGCGCGGATGGTCGGATTTTGTCCGAAAACCTCGCTTGCCTTGAGTCGTAAAACTTCTCGGTGAGAAGATCTTGCGTTCGACTTCAATCGCTTGCGCGGATCACCATGGCAGGCACGCAATACGACAGCCTTATCACCCAGATCGATGCCGCAAAATTAGAAAAAAAACCCGTTCGAACATTTCGAGATAGGCAACTTTCTTCCTGCTACTCAAGGGTTTCGATTCCGTTCGCGCGGGAGAATCGGTAAACCGTTGGCGGCGCGCCAGACAATGCCCACATGAATTTCTCGCAGCACTCTCTCGTCATCACGTGCTCGATCTTCTCGCTCATCGTAGTCGGCTTCGCGATTTCCAGGATCACCAAGAGAAGCTACTCTTCACCCCTTGGCGACTACGCGTATTTTCTTGCGCTTCCAGCAGAGATCGTCATTTCCCTTTCGGGCGCGGATATCGGTTCCGTCTCGGAAAGCTCGATTTTCCTGCTGGCTTATGCGCTGAGCATCGCGGTTATCTGGGCAGCCATCGCTTGCGCGTATACCATGAAGTTCCGCGAATCGCGGAACGAGATAGGCATGGCGCTGCTTTCAATCGGCCAAACGAATACGGCATTTCTCGGGCTTCCGATATTTATCGTGTTGTTCGGTTCCCCCAGACTGCTGCTTCCGATCATCCTGTTTCAGTCGCTCATTCTTACCGCTATCTGCGTTTACCTGATGGAGGCACTTGGATCAAGGGCGCGGAAAAGATCAACACTCGAAAATTTCTACCGCCCCCTTTGGGCGTCGTTTAAAAATCCTTTGATAGTCTCCTCGTTCCTGGGCGTCGGACTCGCGCTGTGCGGCGTAAGGATCACCCAGGAAGAGATTATCGGCAGTGCGCTTCACATGATTTCCGCAACAGCCGCCCCGATCGCGCTGATTGCTCTGGGCGCCTCTTTCAATGAAGAGACCGCCTCATCCCTGGGCATATCGCGCTCTTTGGAAGTCGTGTCCGGCATATTCATCAAATCCCTCCTGCATCCCGCCGTGGCCTTGCTGATCGGCTACTTGCTTGGACTGCGTGGCGAAACGCTGCTGGCGTTGATTCTGGTGACCTGCCCCCTCCCAGCCGTACCAGCGTAATGGCAGCGAAGTCCGTCAACTTGGAGAATGACGGACATGAGAAAGAGCAGATTTACCGAGGAGCAGATCATCGGTTTCATCAAGCAGGCCGAGGCCGGTTTGCCGATCAAGGATCTGTGCCGCAAAGGCGGCTTCAGCGACGCGACCTTCTACAAATGGCGTGCCAAGTACGGTGGGATGGACGTGCCCGACGCCCGGCGGCTGCGTGAACTCGAGGCCGAGAACAACAAGCTCAAGAAGCTGTTGGCAGAGGCCCATCTGGACATCCACGCGCTGAATACGGCCTTCGGGGTAAAGCGCTAGCCCCACAGGCCAAGCGCGCGGCCATCGCCACCATGATCGAGCAATGCGATCTGAGCGAGCGGCGCGCCTGCAGGCTTGTGGGGCTCTCCCGCGACAGCTACCGCCACCCACCCGAGACCGATGCCATGACCCAAGAGCTCAGCAGCAAGATCGTCGAGATCGCGCATGCACGCCGGCGCTTCGGCTATCGGCGCATCCACGACATGCTGCGCCCGCACTTCCCGGCTGTGAACCACAAGCGCGTCTACCGCCTGTACAGCGCCGCCAACTTGGCGGTGCGCAAGCGCAAGAAGGTCAAACGCCCCGCCAACGAACGCGTGCCGCTGCAACTGGCCACGACGGTCAATGAGGTGTGGAGCATGGACTTCGTCAGCGACAGCCTGAGCACGGGACGGCGCATCAAGTGCTTGACCGTGGCCGATGACTTCAGCCACGAGTGCGTGAGCATCTCGGTGGACTGGGGAATCTCGGGGCAATACGTTACGCGACTGCTGGATCAAGCGGCCGTGTTCAGGGGCTACCCGCAGGCCGTGCGCACCGACAACGGTCCGGAGTTCACCAGCCGGGCCTTCATGGGCTGGGCGCAGGCCCACGGCATCCGTCACATCCTGATCGAGCCGGGACGCCCCATGCAGAACGGCTACATCGAGAGCTTCAACGGCAAGTTCAGGGACGAGTGCCTGAACGAGCAGTGGTTCGAGACGCTGCAGCAGGCCCGGTCGGCCATCACGCTCTGGCGCCAGGACTACAACGAGGTCCGCCCGCATAGCAGCTGCGGGCGAATGCCACCGGCCAAGTTCGCCGAGCTGCATCGCCAGCGCGCTGGCGATGCAGCTCAAACCAGCTCAACCACCATCGAGATCAACTAATCTTGCAACCCCGGACTTCCTCGTTATGAATGGCACGGCAAAAGGGGGCAGGTCACTGGTGGCGGCCATGCCCTCGCCCAAAAATACCTTCATCCTTGCGAAGGCATACGGCTTCGATGCCACCAAGTACAACTACATCCTTCTTGGCACCACCACGCTCTCTTGCGTCGTTGTCAATGGGCTTGTCTGGTGCGCCTGAGAAATACCGTGTCTCCAATACGCTGACAGGCAAGCCCGCAGTAGCGCCGGCAGCAAGCTTCTCATATGCATCAGCTCATGAATGCGCCCTGGCCCATCGGAGTTATTCAGGCCAGAAACGAAAAAAGCCGGCATTTGCCGGCAATTTTTTCTCTTGGGTTTTCCTCTCGGGATTCCTGGTGGGCGGTACTGGGTTCGAACCAGTGACCCCTGCCGTGTGAAGGCAGTGCTCTACCACTGAGCTAACCGCCCAAGAGAGACAGCGATTCTAGCATGTGGTTTTCCGAAGGCGCAAATCGGGGGCATTGCGTGACCATGGCCGGCGAATGCGACGAAGCGGCATCCCCCGCCAAAGGCCGATAATCGAGCCGACCTCGCGCGAGTTACGCCGCCTGGCTTTCCGCCGGGGCGGCGACGGGCGCCGGCGCCGGATCCCATTGCCGCCACAGGCAGGCACCGCCGACGGACTTGTCCAGCGCGCCCAGATAGGCCTCGTGTTCCGCCAGCTCCTCCGCCGTGGCCCGGATAACAGGCAGCCCGGACGCATCGAAGCGGCCCAATACCAGGCCATCCGCCCCGCTCTTGCCTTCGGACTCGTCAACGTCGATCAGCAGCGCGTCCTGGCCGCGCGTCATGGCCAGCCAGACTTCGCCCAGCAGCCGCGCATCCAGCAAGGCACCGTGCAATGTGCGGTGCGCGTTGGAAATACCGTACCGCTCGCACAGCGCATCCAGCGAATTGCGCTTGCCCGGATGCAGTTCGCGGGCGTGCATCAGCGAATCCGTGATCGTGGCGCAGATCTCTTGCATCGGCGAGCGGCCGATCCGCGCCAGCTCGGCGTTCAGGAATTTGGTATCGAAGGCGGCGTTGTGGATGATGATTTCCGCACCATCCAGGAAGCGCGTCAGCTCGTCCGCGATATCCGCGAATCGGGGCTTGTCGGCCAGGAATTCGGTGGTCAGGCCGTGCACCGCCAAGGCTTCCGGGTCGCTTTCGCGGTCCGGATTCAGGTACACGTGCATGGTGTTGCCCGTGACCATGCGATTGACAATTTCCAGGCAGCCGATCTCGACGATGCGATGGCCCTGGGATGGTTCCAGGCCGGTGGTTTCGGTATCGAGAATGATCTGGCGCATGTGTAAGGCGGGAAGTGCAAATAGTCCGGAAGATGCGGCCCGACTCCAAGGCGGGAATCGGTGGGCGGTCCGGAACCGCGCGCACGCGCGGCCACGAACGGGATGGCCGTTAGTGTACCTGTCCGGGCAGCGCCCGGTGCGGCGGTACCGGCCGGCGCCGTGCCCGCTACGCCGCGCGGCCCCGCCGTGCCTCTTCCACGCCCAGGTTGGCCAGTTGGTCCGCCCGTTCGTTGCCGGGATCGCCCGCGTGGCCGCGTACCCAGCGCCACGACACGCGGTGGCGCGAGACCTGCTCGTCCAGCGCGCGCCACAATTCCGCGTTCTTCACGGGTTTCTTGTCCGCCGTGACCCAGCCGCGCCGCTTCCAATTGGCCAGCCATTCGGTCATGCCTTTCATGACGTACTGCGAATCCGTGTGGATGGTCACGGTGCAGGACCGCTTCAGGGCGGTCAGGCCCTGGATCACCGCCATCAGCTCCATGCGGTTATTGGTGGTCGCCATTTCGCCGCCGTGCAAGGTTTTCTCATGGGCGCCGGAGCGCATGAGGACGCCCCAGCCGCCAGGCCCGGGATTGCCCTTGCATGCACCGTCCGTCCACAGTTCCACGACTTCCTGCGTGGCATCCGCGCCCGCCATACCGCCTTCATTCATCTGCTGTTCCTGCCAGTGTTCCTGTTACCGCCATCGCGCGGGGCCGCCGATGCGAGGCGATAAGAATATTCCATGCATATCCGCACGGGGGGACGGGAGGATATCCCGAAGCCATCGCCCGCGGCGCCCTCAGACCGGCCCCACCGGCCCGGAGCGGTGATTCGCCACCACGGACGCAGCCGCGGCGGGCTTGCGCTTTTGTTTCCACGCCGGGCCGATCAATCGCATGCCCGCCACGCGCTTGACGGCCGACACCATGTACACCGCCCCACATACCGCCCACCAGCGGTCGCCGGCCTTTTCCATGAAACGCCAGCGCTGCAGCCAGATATCGGTCTGGCACGCGGGGGCGTAGCAGCCGAAACGGCCCCGGTCGACCTCGAAGGAGAGCAGTTTCAGCCAATCCTTGACCCGGGCCAGCGAGACCTGCGCCGAAGGGGCGTGCGGCAGCCACGGCTCCATGCCGGGCATGCGGTTGCGCGCGCCCCAGAGGCTCCAGGGGTTGAAACCGGAAATCACGACGCGCCCTTCCGGCATCAACACCCGCTCCACCTCGCGCAGCACGTCATGCGGGGCGTCCGTGCATTCGAAGGCATGCGGCAGCACCAGCAGGTCGATACTCTGCGACGCGAAGGGCAGCGCGTGCGGATCCGCCAGCGTGCAGGCCTGCCACCGCGCCACGACATCGGGCTCCGGCATGACCGTGCCCACGTAGGCCTTGAAGGGCATGCGGTTGTTGCGCAGCAGGTCGAGCTCCGCCAGACCCACTTGCAAGGCGTTATAGCCGAACACATCGGCCACCACGGCATCGAACTGGGTTTGCTCCCAACGCAGCACATATTGGCCGGGCGGCGTTTGAAACCACTCGGCCAGTTCTACAATCGGCGCACTATCTTCTGCCACGCTATGGGTTCCTTTGATGACGCAAGCCACCTCCGCCCCCGCAGACGTCGATGTGCCCGGACCTTCCTCGTTCTCTTCACTGCTGCCGGTGCCGGCGTTCTCCGACAACTACATCTGGATGGCGCGCCGGCAGGGGCTGGCCGCGGTGGTCGACCCCGGCCAGGCCGAGCCCGTGCTGCGCGTCCTGCGCGAGCAAGGCTTGCAATTGCGCGCCATTCTACTCACGCACCACCACCAGGACCATGTCGGGGGCGTGCTGGAATTGTCGCTCGCCACGGGGGCCGTCGTATACGGCCCGGCGAACGAGGCCCTGCCGCGCTGCGATATCGCGCTGAAGGAAGGGGACCGCGTCGAGATCGCCGAGCTCGACCTGTCGATGGATGTGCTGGACGTTCCGGGCCATACGGCCGGCCATATTGCCTATTTCGGGCGTGTTGCGGGCGTGGAACCGGTACTTTTCTGCGGGGATACCCTATTCGCCGGCGGATGCGGACGGCTTTTCGAGGGCACCCCGGCCCAAATGGCGGATTCCCTGGGGAAATTCGTAACATTACCGGCTGAAACACAAGTTTGCTGTGCACACGAGTACACTCTTGCCAACTTGCGATGGGCACAGGCCGTCGATCCGGCCAACCGCACCCTGCAACAGTGGTACCAGCGGGCCCAGCAACTGCGCGAGCAAGGCCGTCCCACGCTTCCCTCGTCCATCGGGCTGGAGCGGGACACCAATCCATTCTTGCGCACCCGGCAAGTTGAAATTACCCAAGCTGCCGCGGCACAAGCCGGGCGTTCGCTAAACTCGCCTGTCGAAGTATTCGCCGTACTTCGCGAATGGAAAAACAACTTCAAGTGACCCATCGATGAAATTGTTCCGGCTCATCTTTCCCGTCGTGTTGGCCGTACTGGCCGGATGCGCGGGAACGACGCACAAACAGACACCGCTACAAGCCGCCGATCTCGACACCCAGCAACCCGGATATCCGACCCGCTATGTCGCCACGGTCACGTCACGCACCATCGACCTGACCCACCCGCCGCGCGACGTCTGGGACCGCATCCGCCGCGGTTTCGCCATCCCCAACCTGCACAACGCGCTGGTCGATCAATGGACCGACTACTACGCCTCGCATCCGGAGGCGATGCAGCGCATGGCGGAACGCGCTGGCAAGTACCTTTACTTCATCACCGACGAAATCAACCAGCGCGGCATGCCTACCGAGCTGGCTTTGCTGCCTTTCGTGGAAAGCGCCTACAACCCGAAGGCGCTGTCGCGCGCCCAGGCCTCCGGCCTGTGGCAGTTCGTGCCCGCCACCGGCCAGCACTACAACCTGAAGCAGGACTGGTGGCGCGACGAGCGCCGCGATCCGATCGCTTCGACCAACGCCGCGCTGGACTACCTGGAAAACCTGTTCGAAATGCAGGGCGACTGGTACCTGGCCCTGGCCTCCTATAACTGGGGCGAAGGCGCCGTGCAACGCGCGATGGCCAAGAACGAAGCGGCGGGCCTGCCCACCGACTACCTGTCGCTGCAGTTGCCGGACGAGACCCGCAACTACGTGCCCAAGCTGCAGGCGATCAAGAACATCGTCGCCAATCCGGCGAAATACGCGGTCGTGCTGCCTCCGGTAAGCAATACCCCTTATTTCGCCACGGTGCAGAAGAACCGCGATATCGATATCGAGGTCGCCGCGCGCCTGGCCGAAATGCCCGTGGACGAATTCAAGGCGTTGAATCCCTCGTTCAACCGGCCGGTGATCCGTGGCCAGCAGGAGTCCATGATCCTGCCCGCAGACCGGGTGGAAATCTTCAACGCCAACATGGAGAACTACAAGGGCGAGCTCTCCAGCTGGAAGGTCTACCAGCCGCAGCGCGGCGACACCTATGCATCGATCGCGCGCCGCTTCGGGATCACCGAAGCCAAGCTCAAGGGCCTGAACGACATCCCGGCGCGCGAGAAACGCATCGCGGCGGCCCGGCACCTGCTGGTGCCGGCCCGTGGCGGCGTGCAGGTCGCCTCGCTGGAGGCGATCGGTCCGGCCGGCGAAAATCCGGCGCAGCGCGGCTCCGTGCGGTCGGCCACCGCCCAGATGGCATCGGCCAAGATGGCCGCGCCGCGGCCCAATGTGCGCCAGCACAAGGTCAGGGCCGGCGATACCCTTTATTCCCTGGCGCGCCAGTACAGCACCACGGTGGACGCCTTGCGCGCGCTGAACAACCTGAAGGGCAGTGCCTTGAAGGTGGGCAGCATTCTGCGCGTGCCCGGCACCAACGTGCGCGGTTGATCGAACCGTGCCGCGCGGCCCCGCCGCGCCAGACCCGACGCCGGCCTTCGCGCCGGCGTTTTTGTTGGCCTTCGCCGCACGATGGCATGCCAGCAGGGCTTGGCCGGGGCAGGCCGCGCCGGTCTGGCCGGACCGGCCCGGATGCCCCACGGCGGGGCCGGCGAGGTCGCGCGGCATGGGCGTGGGGCGCCTCCCGCGGCGTTCACCTAAAATAGCGCTTTCAGGTTTCAGTCTCGAGGATTCGACACATGGGCTTTCTTGCCGGCAAACGCATACTGGTCACGGGTGTGCTGTCCAACCGCTCCATCGCCTACGGCATCGCCCGGGCCTGCCACCGCGAGGGCGCGGAGCTGGCCTTTACCTACGTCGGCGATCGCTTCAAGGACCGGGTCACCGAATACGCCGGTGAATTCGGCAGCGATATCGTGCTGGCTTGCGACGTCGGCGACGACGCGCAGATCGACGCCGCCTTCGGGCAACTGGGCGAGCGCTGGGACGGCCTGGACGGCCTGGTGCACTCCATCGGCTTCGCCCCGCGCGAGGCGATCGCGGGCGACTTCCTGGAGGGTCTGTCCCGCGAAGGCTTCCGCATCGCCCACGACATATCGGCCTATAGCTTCCCGGCCATGGCCAAGGCGGCGCTGCCGCTCATGAAAGGCCGCAACGGTTCGGTGCTGACGCTGACCTACCTCGGCGCCGAACGGGTCGTTCCGAACTACAACACCATGGGGCTGGCCAAGGCGTCGCTGGAAGCCAGCGTGCGCTACCTGGCGACGGCGCTGGGTCCGCTGGGTATCCGCGCCAATGGCATTTCGGCCGGGCCGATCAAGACCCTGGCGGCCAGCGGCATCAAGGACTTCTCGTCCATCCTGAAATTCGTCGAGAGCAACGCGCCCTTGCGCCGCAATGTCTCCATCGACGATGTCGGCAATGTCGCCGCGTTCATGCTGTCGGATCTGGCGGCTGGCGTGACCGGCGAAATCACGCACGTGGACGCGGGCTTTTCCACCGTCGTCGCCGGCATGGAGTAACGGGCCGGGCCATCCCCGCATGGCCCGAATGCCTTGGACCCGCGGGCGCACACACTGCGCTCGCGGGCCGGGCGCCCGTCAGTCGGCGTGCAGGCCGATACGCGCGGTCAACTTACTGAAGCGATCGATGTCGTTATCGATCAGGGCCTGGAATTCCGCCGGCGTGCTGGCCGTCGGGCTGTAGCCCAGTTGCAGCAAGGCCTGGCGGATGTCGGCGCGGTTCATGATGGCGGCCACCGCCGCGTTCAGCTTCGCGACGATCGCCGGCGGCGTCGCCGAAGGAACCAGTAGCCCGTGCCACTGGTCCAGCGAATATCCCGGATATCCCTGTTCCGCGACCGTCGGCACCGTCGGCAGGACCTCCGTGCGTTCGGGCGAGGTCACCGCCAGCGCGCGCAGCTTGCCCGATGCCAGGAAAGGCGCCGCGCTGGAGGCCGTCACGATCCCCATGCCGACCTGGCCCGACAGCAGGTCCGTCAACGCCGGGCCGCAACCCTTATAGGGTACGTGCTGCAGCAAACGGCCACTGGCAATGCGCAGCATCTCGCCAGCCAGATGCTGCGGCGTACCGTTGCCGCACGACGCGTAGTTCAGTGCCTTGCCGCCCTTCCCCGCCGCCGCCATGGCATCCGCAAGGTCATGGAAAGGCGACGATGCGGGCACCGCCAGCACGGAAGGCACGAAGGCCACGTTGATCACGCCCTTCAGATCGTGCTTGGGGGAAAACGGCAGGTCACGGTACACGCCGGGGTTGATGGCGTACGAACTGTTGACCATCAATAGCGTATAGCCGTCCGGCGCGGCTTGCGCCACCTCGCGCGCGCCGATATTGCCGCTGGCGCCCGGCCGGTTTTCCACGATGACGGTCTGGCCCAGGTCATGCTGCAAGACCGCGCCCAGCCGGCGCGCCAGCAGGTCGGTGCCCCCACCCGGCGGAAAGGTGACGATGATGGTAATCGGATGGGAAGGATAAGCGCGCGCGGCGGCATCGGCCGCGATCGAGGCGACGCTATCGGGTTGCTGCTTGACGGCCGGGCTTCCCGCGGCACGTAGCCATCCGGCGGCCGCCAGCAAGGCGGCCGCGGCCAGCATCGCGCCGCGCACGCGCCGGGCGACGGTACGGCGCTGCGCGCGCCGCTGCAAGGTATCCATGATCGGCTCCGTCACGCGTCCAGGCCGATGTCCAGCACCTGCACGCTATGCGTGATCCAGCCGATGGCGATCAGGTCCACGCCCGTGGCCGCGATGGCGGGCGCCGTAGACGGCGTGACGCCGCCAGAGGCTTCGGTGACGGCGCGACCCTTGGCCATGGCGACCGCCTGCCGCAGCTGGTCCAGCTCCATGTTGTCCAGCAGCACGACGTCCACGTTCAGGCTCAATGCCTCTTCCAGCTGGGCCAGCGTGTCGACTTCGAGCTCGATCTTGACCAGGTGGCCCGCGGCGGCACGCGCGCGCTCCACCGCCGGACGGATCCCGCCGGCCAGGGCCACATGGTTGTCCTTGATCAGCATCGCGTCATCCAGCCCGAAGCGATGATTGCTGCCACCGCCGACCCGCACGGCGTACTTCTGCAGCGCCCGCATGCCGGGCAGCGTCTTGCGCGTGCACGTGACGCGCGTTCCATACGGCCGGATGGCATCCGCGATGGCCGCCGTCGCGGATGCGACGCCGCTCAGATGGCACAACAGATTCAGCGCCGTGCGCTCCGCGGTAAGGATGCCTCGCGCGGGGCCCGACACAACGGCGATTTCGTCGCCAGGTTGCAGGCGCGTGCCGTCATGCATGCCCGGCAATACTTCGATGCGGGGATCGGTCAGCGTGAACGCCATGCGCGCCAGATCCAATCCCGCCAGCACGCCGGCCTTGCGGGCCACCAGGCGCAAACGGGATCGCGTGTCCGGATCGACGATCGCATCGGTGGTGATATCGCCGGCACGGCCCAGGTCCTCCAGCAGCGCGGCGCGCACCACCGGCTCCAGCATCACGGCCGGCAAAGGAGAAGGCCGGCGCCATGCATCGATACCCGGCTGCGCGATGGACGAAGAAACCTCGGCGGGCGAGGCAGCGCCTCGCGGTAATATGCTTATGCTCATTTTGAGTATTAAATCGGCGGAAGGAAGCGATGGACTTATACTATTTCTGAGCATAATGCACTGTCAACGCTTTTTTTGCGGCGCCGCCCGTCCGGCGCGCACGGTACTCGAGGACGTGAGCGCGCCCTTCCCGCTATCGCAGTGCGGCAAAAAGCGGCGCATTCCGCGCCCGTTTTCCTATAGCCGGCTCGTTTGTGCCGCGCGGCAAGATGCCGCGCTCACACCAGATGCGGTTCCCGCGCGAGGGGCAGCTTGCTGCCCGAAATCGCGCGCTCCAGCATCACGTCGCGGCGAAAACGGAACAGTTTGGCGGGCCGCCCGGCGGTGCCGCTGGTCATGCCGCCGGTCTCTTCGACCAGTTCCTGCTGCTCGATCAGGCGGCGGAAATTCTGCTTGTGCAATCCCCGCCCGGCCAGCGCCTCGACCGTCTGCTGCAATTGCAGCAGGGTGAATTCCTCGGGCATCAATTCGAACACCACGGGCCGGTACTTGATCTTGGCCCGCAGCCGCGCGATGCCCGTGGCCAGGATGCGCCGATGATCGTGGATCATCGGCGTGCCGGGCAATGCCGGGCGGACCGGACGCCGTCCGGCCTCGGGCACCAGCCCGGCCTCGTACAACAGCTCGTAGCGCTGCAGCACCATGTCCTCGTTCCAGGCCGCCCCATCCAACCCGAAGGTAATGGCGGCGCGATCATAGCGGCGGCCACGCTGGGCCGCCGGTCCGCCGGTAGCCCAGGCGCGCAGGCGGGGCTCGATCACCGACGCGACGAAAGGCGCGGCGCCATCGCGCCGGTCCTCCCATGGGAAATAGCGGTACCAGCTCTGCCAGCCCACCCCGTCCGCGCCGGTATGGGCCTGCTCCCGCGTCAGCCCCAGGTAGCTGATCGAAATGATGCGCGTATCGGCATGATCGGCGCGGTCGCTATCCGCGAAGGTATATAACTGTTCGACATAGCCCAAGGGATGGTGCGTGCGTGCCTCTACCCAGGCGCGCAGGCCGGCCTGCAAGGACCGATGGGCCGACTGGAACGGACCGGCCGGCAGCGCGCGGGCATCTTCCGTCGTCAGCACGCGCGGCTGGCCATCGGTGACCGCCACCAGGACGGCAACCAGTTCGGCGGAGACACGGCTTTCGATGGATTCGGTCAAAGGGTCGACAGGGAAAGGCAGTCGGGCGCGCGGGGCGCGATGGAGATACAACCCTGGACGCATCGCTCCCGGCGGGGGCCGCCAGCGCGAGCGCTTTCCAGGCCACGGCATTATACGGGGCCGTCATGGCGCAAAACATGGCGAGCGCCGCGCCGGCGATTGTTGACCTCGGCGAACAAGTGTTTCATGGCGGACAGGGTTACTCCCCGGGCGCGCCTGCCCGACAATGCCTGTTTGCGACGCGCCGGCCTGGCGGCCGGGCGCGCGTTTCGTGAACTTTTCCGTAGGGGCTATACATGGAATATCGACATCTGGGTGCATCGGGATTCAAGGTTCCCGTATTGAGCTTCGGCACCGGCACGTTCGGCGGCAAGGGCGAGTTGTTCGAGGCCTGGGGCAAGACCGACGTGGCCGAGGCGCGTCGGTTGATCGACATCTGCCTGGACGAAGGCGTCACGATGTTCGACACCGCCGACATCTATTCGCGCGGTGCCTCCGAATCCATCCTGGGCGAAGCCATCAAGGGCCGGCGCGACAAGGTCATCCTGTCCACCAAGGCAACCTTCCGCTTCGATGACGAACCGAACAATGTCGGTTCGTCGCGCTTTCACCTGATCCGCGCGGTCGATGACGCGCTCAAGCGCCTGGGCACGGACTATATCGACCTGTTCCAGCTGCACGGCTTCGATGCCCGCACGCCGGTCGAGGAAGTGCTGTCGACTCTCGATACGCTGGTACGCGCGGGCAAGATCCGCTACACCGGGGTGTCGAATTTTTCCGGCTGGCACCTGATGAAGTCGCAGGCCGCGGCCGACCGCTACGGCTACCCGCGCTATGTGGCCAACCAGACGTATTACTCGCTGATCGGCCGCGACTACGAATGGGAGCTGATGCCGCTGGGCGTGGACCAGGGCGTGGGCGCGGTGGTGTGGAGCCCGCTGGGTTGGGGCCGCCTGACCGGCAAGATCCGCCGCGGCCAACCGCTGCCCGCGACCAGCCGCCTGCACAAGACCGCCGACTACGGCCCGCCGGTACCCGACGAGTATCTGTACCGCGTGGTGGACGCGCTGGACCAGGTGGCCGCTGAGACTGGCAAGACCATCCCGCAGATCGCGCTGAACTGGCTGCTGCAGCGTCCCACCGTCAGCACCGTGTTGATCGGCGCGCGGGACGAGACCCAGCTGCGACAGAACCTGGGCGCGGTCGGCTGGAACCTGACGGCCGAACAGGTGGCCAGGCTGGACGAAGCCAGCACCGTGAACCGCGCCTATCCGTACTGGCACCAGGCCGGCTTCGCGGAACGCAACCCCTTCCCGGTCTGAGCGCCGCGCGCGTGCGGCGAGACGCGGCATGCCGCCGCGCGCCGCGCGCCGCTAGGCGCCCGAACCGGCCGTCCATACCGCCGGGGCGCCGATGCCCAGCACCGCGATCCCCAACAATTCCCGCAAGATCAGCTCGTCGTCGTTCAGGTCTATCATGCCGCCCGTGCCCGCCAGGACCTGGAACTTGCGCGATAGCGGGTCGCAATTGGCAAGCAGGTGCATGGCGGAGCCGCGCACGAACTCGTAGCGCCAGATGATTTCCGCGCGGCTGTAGCGCGGCAGGGTCTGCGCCAGCGCATCGATGAAGATCTGCGCATAGCCGTCCAGGTGCCGCGCCACGAAAAGCGTGTAATCGCTGTCTGGGACGGCGCGCAGATGGTGCTCCATACGCACGAATAGCCGGCCGCCGTCTTCGCCGCGCTCGCAACCGATCAGCGGCCGCAACAGGCTTTCCAGAATGACCGGAATGGGCAAGGGCCCCTCGCCGAAGCGCAGCCGCGCTTGCTCCAGGCGGATGCGGCGCTCGATGTTGACCGGTTCCATGACCGAAAGCAGCACGGATTTGACCAGGGCGTCCTTCGATCCGTAGTAGTAATGAATGGACGCCACATTGACACCGGACGCGTCGCAGATGTCGCGCACGGTCGTGTTGAAGGGCCCGGTGCGGGCGATCAATTCCTTGGCGACGCGCAACAGGCGATCCGGGACCGGGATCTCCATGGCATCTTCGCCGCGGATCTCTCCGCTGGCTTCCGATAGGCCCGCGGCGTGGGCGTCCGTCATGTCGTCCTCCATCGATCAATCAATTGTTTTAATTTGCTTCAAAGCGGGCTTGCGCGAGAACAGCGATTCCAGCATGCAAGTCCATGATATCTCTTCGAGATTCCGGATTCTCGCACGCTTTTTCCCTGCACCGCCAGTTTGCTGCGGCGCACTAGGATTTACCACTACCGCGCGATTTTGGCCTTGACGCCCCTGGGGACCGTTCCTAGAATCAAACAACTGTTTTATCTGCACGACATGCGCTAAGGTGTTGAAAACAAATGGAATGCCGCCTTCCACGCGGCATATCCATGCACTCAAGGGGCTTTTCCATGTCAGAAACATCGGTGTTATCCGAGGTGCCACCGCGCCCGGAAGACTTGCAGATCCTGGCAGCCCACGCCGGCCTGCCGCTTTCCCCGACCCTCCTTGCCGAACTGGCCGACGCGTGGCGCTATATCGCGCCCATGCTGGGCCGCATCCGGCGCGAGCGCCCCTTCTCGGATGAGCCGGCGCATACCTTCGTGCCGACGGTCTTCCAGGCGACCGGCAAGGAGACGACATGAGCGGCGACCCTGCCTTTCTGACCATCGCGGAGGCCAGCCGCCTGATCGCCGACAAGGCCCTGTCCCCGGTGGAGCTGGCCGAAGCCTGCCTGGAACGCATGGAGGCCGTGGATGCCGTCCTCTGCAGCTACATCACCCCCACGCCCGAACTCGCGCGCACGCAGGCCCGCGCCGCCGAAGCGCAGATCATGCGCGACGGCCCGCGCGGGCCATTGCACGGCATTCCCTATTCACTGAAGGACATCTACGAAACGGCGGGAATCCGCACCACGGGCCAATCCCGCTCGTTGGCGGACTATGTGCCCGCCCACGATTGCCCCGCGCAACGGGCGCTGAACGCCGCCGGCGGCGTTCTACTCGGCAAGACCACGACGTGGGAGTTCGCGCACGGCGGGCCCTCATGGGATGTCGTGGCGCCGCCCGCGCGCAATCCCTGGAATACCGCCCGGCATCCCGCGGGCTCATCATCCGGATCCGGCGCCGCCATCGCGGCGGGACTGTGCCTGGCCAGCATGGGATCGGACACCGGAGGCTCCATTCGCATGCCCGCCGCCGCCTGCGGCATCGCGGGGATAAAGCCTACCTATGGCCGGGTCAGCCGCCGCGGCGTGCTGCCGAACTCGTTCAGCCATGACCACACCGGGCCGATGGCCTGGACTTCCGAAGACCTGGCGATCCTGCTGGCGGCGGTCGCGGGCCACGATCCGCTCGATCCCGGCAGCGCCGATCGGCCCGTGCCCGACTACCGCGCCGCACTGTGCGGCCATGCAAAGGGATTGAAGATAGGCGTGCCCTGGGCCTGGATGGAACAGGAGGCACCGATTTCGGCGGGCTCGCGCCAGGCGCTGGACACGGCGCTGGAGGTCCTGCGCGGCCTCGGCGCCACCGTGCAGCCGATCGCGCTTCCGTCCCTGCTGGCCTACAACGATTGCAAGCGCGTGATCGCGATGTCGGAGCTGTTCTCCATCCACCAGCAGACACTGCGCACCCAGCCCGACCTGTTCGGAGCCAGCCTGCGCTACCGCATCATCGGCGGCGCCCTCCTGCGCGCCGAGGACTATGTGCAGGCCATGCGCATGCGCGCCGAACTCGCAGCGGCCACACAGGCGGCCTTTGACGACGTCGACGTGATCGTGACGCATTGCGCGGAACCGGCGGGCAAGCTGGAACCGACATCGCCTCACTGGATGTTCACGCACCCCAACTACACGACGCCCTTCAATACGTCGGGCAACCCTGCCCTGTCGGTATGCAACGGGTTCGACGCGGACGGCATGCCTTTCTCGCTGCAGATCGCCGGCAGGCTCTTCGACGAAGCCACCGTGCTGCGCGTGGGCGACGCCTATGAAAAGGCAACCGCCTGGCGCGCGCGCCGCCCGGATATCGCGGCGCTGACCACCGAAGCCGCCGCTTGCCGCGCGGCCGGCACCGGAACGACCGCCGAATTTTCCGCGGCATAGACAGGCTTTCCACTTTTCGTGCTGTATCCGCCATACGTCGGCGCGCCCATGCGCCACGGCGAATATCCACCGGAGATGCGCCTTGATACTGAAGAAACTCGCGGCCCCGCTTGTGGCGGCCTCTCTCGTCCTGTTCACGGCCCAGCCGGCGCGCGCCGAAATGGTGCTGCGCGTAGCGACCACCATGTCGGACATTCCCTTGACCACAGGCCAGCCCAGCCAGGGTGGCGAAGGCATGCGCTTCATCGGCTTTACGCTTTATGACGCCCTGATCCGCTGGGATCTATCCAAGGCGGACCAGCCCGCCAAGCTGGTACCTGGACTGGCGACCAGTTGGTCCGTCGACGACGCCACCCATACGAAGTGGACATTCAAGCTACGGCCCAACGTCAAGTTCCATGACGGCTCCACCTTCGATGCCGAAGCGGTGGTGTGGAATCTGGACAAACTCCTGAAGCGCGACGCGCCGCAGTTCGACCAGGCGCAGGCCACGCAGGCCAGCCAGTACGTGTCCGGCATTGCCTCGTACCGCGTGGTCGACCCCATGACGGTGGAGATCACGACCAAGTCCGCCGACGCGGTGTTCCCGTATCTGATCGCCGACGTGATGATTTCCAGCCCCGCCCGCTACAAGGAGCTGGGCGGCGACTGGACCAAGGTCGCGTCGAAGCCCTCCGGCACGGGGCCGTGGATGCTGGACAAGCTGGTGCCGCGCGAACGCGCCGAGCTGATTCGCAACCCCAATTACTGGGACCCGCAGCGCGTGCCGAAGTCCGACCGCATGGTGTTGCTGACCATGCCCGATTCGAATACGCGCGTTGCCGCGCTGCTTTCCCGCCAGGTCGACTGGGTGGAAGCACCGCCGCCCGACACCATTCCGCGCCTGAAGGAAGCCGGGATGCAGATCGTCACGAACATCTATCCGCACAACTGGCCCTACCAGCTCAGCTACTCCGAGGGTTCGCCGTTCCGCGACATCCGCATCCGCAAGGCGGCCAACCTGGCGATAGACCGCCAGGGCCTGGTGGACTTCCTGGGCGGCACCGCCATTGCGTCGGAGGGCATGGTAGACCCCAAGCATCCCTGGTTCGGCCACCCGAACTTCAAGTTGCGCTACGACCCGGACGAAGCGCGCCGCCTGATGAAGGAAGCCGGCTACAGCCCGCAGCACCCCCTGCACGTGAAATTCGCGATCTCCACGTCGGGGTCGGGACAGATGCAGCCGCTGCCCATGAATGAATTCGTGCAGGAGAACCTGAAAGCCGTCGGCTTCGACGTCGAATTCGAAGTGATGGAGTGGGAGGCCCTGCGGGCGCGGCGCCGCGCGGGATCGGACGCGCCGGAGAACAAGGGCGTCGACGGCATCAACAACAGCTTCGGCTACTGGGATCCCGACATCGGGTTGATCGGTACGTCGTGGTCGAAGATGCGTCCTCCTGCCGGCTACAACTGGGGCGGCTTCAGCGACAAGGAAGCCGACGAACTCGCCGCCAAGGCGAAGGTGGAGTTCGATCCCAAGAAGCAGGACGCCCTGCTGGCCCAGCTGCACACGCGCATCGTCGACCAGGCCATGTGGATATGGGTGGTCCACGACCTGAATCCGCGCGCGCTCGCGCCGAACGTCAAGGGTTTCGTCCAGGCACAGAGCTGGTTCCAGGACCTGACGCCCGTATACCTGCAGAAGTGACCACACCGCCTACACGGAGGATCGTGCCATGCTGCGTTATCTGCTACGCCGGCTGTTGTACACCCTGCCCATCGCCATCGGCGTTTCGCTCGTCTGCTTCGCGCTGGTGCACCTGGCGCCGGGCGACCCGATCAGCGCCGTCCTGCCCGAAAATGCCTCGCCCGCGGTCATCCAGGAAATTCGCGCGGCGTATGGCTTCGACAAGCCGCTGCCTGTCCAGTATTTCATTTGGCTGGAGCGCGTGGCCACCGGCGATCTGGGCACGTCGATCAAGACGGGACGACCGGTGCTATGGGAAATCGCGCCCGCGATACGCAACTCGATGCTGCTCGCCAGCGTGGCCATCGCGCTTGCCTTCGTCGGAGGCTGCACCCTTGGCGCGCTGGCCGGCTATACCCGGCGGCCCACCGTGGACCGCGCCGTGACGGCGTTGGCGGTTACCGGTGTATCGCTGCCGCACTACTGGCTGGGCATGGTTCTGATCGTGCTGTTTTCGGTGCAGCTGCGCTGGCTGCCCGCCACCGGCATGGGGCCGCCGGACATCGCGCATCTTGTTCTTCCGGCGGTCACGCTGTCCGTCATCCCCATGGGCATCGTCGCCCGGTCCGTGCGCGCCGCGGTCGGCGAAATCCGCAAGCAGGAGTTCGTGCAGACGCTGTATGCCAAGGGGCTGAGCGGCAGGCGCGTGCTCGCGCACGTCGCGAAGAATGTGGCGCCCGCCGTGATGGCGGTCATGGGTCTGCAATTCGCGCAGATGCTGGGCGGCTCGATCCTGGTGGAAACCGTCTTTGCGTGGCCCGGTACGGGCTTCCTGCTGAATGCGGCGATCTTTACGCGCGACCTGCCCATCCTGCAGGGCACGATCCTGGTACTGGCGATGCTGTTCGTCCTCACCAACCTGGTCGTGGACATCCTGCAGATGCTGGTGGACCCCCGCGTCAAGCGCGCTTGAAGGAAACGCCATGAGCGAAAACACCGCTTCCCTATCCGGCATTGCCCGTCCGATGGTTTCGCAGGAAAGCTTTCGCCGGCCCAGCCGCGGCTACTGGCATACGGTGGGGCGGCGGCTGTCGCGCGACCCCGTGGCCATCGGATGCGCGGTGATCCTGCTGGCCATTATTGCGCTGGCGATCGCCGCGCCATGGCTGGGGCTGGACGATCCCTACAAAATGAGCATGATCCGGCGCCTGAAGCCGCCGGGCTACCAGGGCCACCTGCTGGGCACGGACGAACTGGGCCGCGACATGCTGTCGCGCCTGATCTACGGCGGCAGGCTTTCGCTGTTCACGGGCTTCGCTCCCGTCGTTCTCGCGACGCTGATCGGCGGGACGCTGGGCATCGCCGCCGGCTTTGCCGGCGGCCGCTGGAACATGGTCATCATGAGACTGATCGATGTGTTCTATGCCTTCCCTTCCGTGCTGTTGGCGGTGGCGATCTCGGGCGCCCTGGGCGCCGGATTGCTCAACAGCCTCGTATCGCTCACGCTGGTGTTCATCCCGCCCATCGCCCGCATCGCCGAAAGCATAACGACCCAGGTGCGCGAGCAGGATTTCGTCGAAGCGGCGCGCGCCACCGGCGCGTCGGCCCTGCGCGTGGTTCGGGGACACGTGCTGTCCAACGTGATCGGGCCCATCCTGGTCTACGCGTCGAGCCTGATCAGCGTAAGCATCGTGATTGCTTCCGGACTGAGCTTCCTGGGACTGGGCGTCAATCCGCCGAACGCGGAATGGGGGCTGATGCTGAATACGCTGCGCCAGGCGATCTACGTCACGCCCCTGAACGCCATCCTGCCCGGGATCATGATCTTCGTCACCTCCATGTGTTTCAACCTGATGAGCGATGGCCTGCGCAGCGCCATGGACGTCAAGGCCTGAGAGGAGTCCGCCATGTTCGCACGCTTCAGAACCCGCGGCGAAACACCGCCGTCCGACGCCTTGCGCCTGCTCGACAGGCATCCCGACCCGCGCGACCGCGGCGGCCCGGCGCAACCCATGCTGATCGTGGAGAACCTGAAAAAGCATTTCGACCTCGGAAGGACCGGCCTGCGCGGCCAGCGCTCCGTCGTGCGCGCCGTGGACGGGATCGGCTTCCAGGTGGCCAAGGGGGAAACGGTCGGCATCGTCGGCGAGTCGGGCTGCGGAAAATCGACCACCGGACGCCTGCTGATGCACCTGCTGCGTCCGGATTCCGGACGCGTCATCTTCGACGGCGAAGAAGTATCGGAAGTGCGCGGGATCAGCGTGCGGGACCTGCGCGCGCAAATGCAGATGGTATTCCAGGACAGCTATGCCTCGCTGAACCCGCGCCTGACCATCGCCGACAGCATCGCCTTCGGTCCCACGGTGGCCGGCATGTCCGGCACACAGGCGCGCGCGCGCGCGGCGAGCCTGCTGCGCATGGTCGGGCTGGATCCCGACACCCACTCGCGCCGCTATCCGCACGAACTATCCGGTGGCCAGCGGCAGCGCGTCAACATCGCGCGCGCCCTGGCGATGGGACCCCGCGTCCTGATCCTGGATGAATCGGTGTCCGCGCTGGACAAATCGGTCGAGGCGCAGGTATTGAATCTCTTGCGCGAACTCAAGCGCGAGCTGGGCCTGACGTATCTTTTTATCTCGCACGACCTGAATGTCGTGCAATACATCAGCGACCGCGTGCTGGTGATGTACCTGGGCCAGATCGTGGAATCCGGCCCTGTCGCGCGCATCTACGAAGCAACGCGCCATCCGTACACCGCCGCGCTGCTGGCATCCCGCCCGTCGATGGATCCCCGGCGCCGCGTCAGCAGCCCGCCCTTATCGGGCGATCCACCCAATCCGATCGATCCGCCGTCGGGGTGCCGTTTCCGTACCCGGTGCCCGCGGGCGCAGGACCGCTGCGCGGCCGAGATGCCCATGCTGACGCCCGCGGACGACGAGTCTGGCCATCTAAGCGCCTGTCATTACCCGCTCGACCGTAGCCAGGCCATGCGCCTTCGGCCCGACGCGCGCGAAGGCGACGGCACGGCGAGCGCGATCGCCGCGGACGCAATCTCGCGGCTGCGCGCCTGAAGGGAGACCTCGACCATGAACGCTATTTCCGAAGGCATCGACGATTCCCTTGTCCGGGTGCGCGACCTGACCGTGCGGTTCGTCAACCGCGACATGAACGTGCCGGTGGTCAACGGCGTTTCCTTCTCGCTGCGCGAAGGCGAGGTCCTGTGCCTGCTGGGAGAGTCCGGATCGGGCAAGAGTGTCACCATGCGCGCGCTCATGCGTCTGCTGCCGGACAACGCCCGCCTGGGCGGACAGGTCTGCGTGGGCGGCCACGACATCCTCGCGCTGCCCCGGAGCAGACTGCCAGGTATACGGGGTTCGCTGATTTCGATGATCTTCCAGGAACCGCTGACCGCGCTGGATCCGGTCTATACCATCGGCCAGCAGATCGCCGAAACGGTGCGCCAGCACGAGGGTGCCACCCACCGCGAGGCCATGCGGCGGGCGCTGGATCTGCTGGAATTGGTGCAGATACCGTCCGCGGCGCGCCGGCTGGCCGCGTATCCCCACGAGCTGTCGGGAGGATTGCGGCAACGCGCCATGATCGCGCTGGCCCTGTCCTGCCGGCCCCGGCTGCTGCTGGCCGACGAACCCACCACCGCGCTCGACGCCACCGTGCAGATCCAGGTGCTGCTGCTCTTGCGCGAACTGCAGCGCGAATTGGGCATGGCCACCCTGTTCGTCACGCATGACCTGGGCGTGGCCTGCGAGGTCGCCGACAAAGTCGCCGTGATGTATGCGGGCCGCTTCGTCGAAACCGGAACGATCGAGGATGTCATGGAACGGCCCGCCCACCCCTACACGCGCGGGCTTTTGAAGTCGACCGTGCACGGCGGACTGCGCGGCAACGATCTCGAGCCGATCCCGGGCGCGCCGCCCGACCTGGCCGATCTTCCGCCGGGCTGCTGCTTCGCGCCGCGCTGCACCCTGCGCCAGCCGGAGTGCGATGCCGGCGTACCTGCCCTGCGCGAACCGGTGGGCGCGGCGGACCGCGGCCTGCTCGCCCTGCACGGTGGCGGCCATGCGGCCCGCTGCATCCGCATGGGCGCGGCGGCGCCCCCGCGCGCGCAGGCCGTGGCATGGCGATAAGCATGGCGCCGGCCATACCGGGCGGATGGAGCGGCGCGATCGATGTATCCAGGACCGGCGAGCGGTCCGCACGAAGGAGTCCAGGGCATGGGCGATGAACTGTGTTTTCTCTCGGTGGGCGAAGCGTCGCGCCTGCTGCAAACCCGCAAAGTCTCACCCGTGGAGCTGGTCGACGCCTTCCTGGCGCGCATCGCGGCGTTGGACGACCGGCTGCACAGTTACCTGCTGGTGACGGCCGATGCCGCGCGCGCGCAGGCGAAAGCCGCCGAACAGGACATCCTGGCGGGGCGCTGGCGCGGACCGCTGCATGGCATTCCCTATGCCGTCAAGGACAACTACTACACGCGCGGCGTGCGAACCTGCGCGGCATCGCGGCTGTTGCTGGACCATGTCCCCGACCATGACGCCACGGCGATAACGCGCCTGCGCGCGGCCGGCGCGATCCTGCTGGGCAAGCTGAATACCTGGGAGTACGGCACCGGAACCGGCGCGGTGCATTTCGATCTGCCTTTCGAACCGGCGCGCAATCCCTGGAACCTGGCGCACTTCACCGGAGGCTCGTCGACGGGAGCCGGAGCCTCGGTGGCTGCCGGCACGGCCATGGCCGCCCTGGGATCGGACACCGGCGGCTCCGTGCGCCTGCCGGCCGCAGCGTGCGGACTGCAGGGCATGAAACCCACCTATGGCCGGGTCAGCCGGCACGGCATCCTGCCGAACTGCTATACGCTGGATGTACCCGGGCCGCTCACGTGGACGGTCGAAGACAGCGCGCTGATGCTGCGGGCCATGGCGGGCCACGATCCGCGCGATCCGGCCAGCGCCCGCCAGCCGGTGCCCGACTACGTCGCGGGCCTGGAAACGGGCGTTAGCGGCATGACGATAGGAATGGTCCGCGACCTGGGCCCCGAAGGCGAGCAGGTCGACGAGGCCAATCGCATCGGGATGGAGGACATGGCTCGCGTCCTGGAGGCCGGCGGCGCGCGCATTGTGGACGTCATGCTGCCCGCCGCCGTTTCGGACTATCGCCAGGCGAGTAGCGTGATCAACTGGACCGAGTCCCTTTCCATCCACGAAGACGACTTCATGACGCGCGCCGACCAGATGGGCCAGGCACTGCGCGACAAGATGATGAACGGATTCATGGTGCGCGCCGTCGACTATCTGGCGGCCCAGCGCCGACGCCGCGAACTCGCCTCCGCGACGGACGCGCTGATACGCGGCGTCGATGCACTGATCCTGCCGTGTGCTTTCCACACCGCGCCGCCCATCGAGGATTTCGACCGCGTCAAGGCGTATACGGCCGATACCGCGTGCCCGCCATTCAATCTGTCGGGCCATCCCGCGATGGCGGTGTGTACCGGCTTCGATGGCACGGGCCTGCCGTCCAACGCCCAGATCGCCGGCCGCTACTTCGACGAAGCCACGGTCTTCCGCGTCGCCCGCGCCTACGAGCGCGCCACGCGCTGGCGCGACCGCCGTCCGGCGCTATAGATCGACGCCGGCCCGCCCGGCGCTTCCCCGCACTCCGGAGACCAACGCCCATGAACACCCCGCTGTTCCATTTGTCCGTCGGCCAGGCATCGCGCCTGATCCAGCGCCGCGAAGTGTCGCCGGTGGCATTGGTGGATGCCTTTCTCGATCGCATCGCCGCAGTGGACGATAAGGTCCATAGCTACCTGCTGGTGACCGCGGACCGCGCCCGGGCCCAGGCCCTGCAGGCCGAGCGCGACATCGCTGCCGGCCGCTATCGGGGGCCGCTGCATGGCATACCCTACGCGGTCAAGGACAACTACTACACCCGCGGCATCCGCACCACCGCCGCCTCCCGCCTGATGCTGGATTTCGTCCCCGGACACGACGCCACGGCCGTCCGCAAGCTCGACGAGGCCGGCGGGATCATGCTGGGCAAGCTCAATACCTGGGAGTACGGTACCGGCAATGGAGGCGTCTACTTCGACCTGCCCTTCGAGCCCGCGCGCAATCCGTGGGATCTTGATCGGTTCACCGGCGGCTCGTCCACCGGCGCGGGCGCGGCGGTGGCGGCCGGCACCGCCATGATCGCGTTGGGCTCGGACACCACGGGATCGGTACGCCTGCCTGCCGCGGCCTGCGGCCTGCAAGGCATGAAGCCGACCTACGGCCGGGTAAGCCGGCACGGCATCCTGCCCAACTGCTACACCATGGACACGCCCGGGCCCTTGACCTGGACTGTGGAAGACAGCGCGATCGTGCTCGGCGTGATCGCCGGCCGCGACGCCCGCGACCACGCGACCGCCGATCGCCCGGTCCCGGACTATCTGCGCAGCCTGGACACCGGCGTCGCCGGAATGACGATAGGCGTGGTCCGCGACCTCGGCGCCGACCCCGGCGTCATGGACGAGGCCAATACCGCCGCATTCGCGGACATGGTCGCGGTACTGCGCGACGCCGGGGCACGTATGATCGACGTCGCGCTACCCGAACCCATTGCGGAATACCGCAGCGTCACCTCGGTCATCAATTGGACCGAATCCCTATCCATACATGAAGGCGATTTCCTCCGGCGCGCCGGCGATATGGGCTACGCGCTGCGCGACAAACTGATGTCCGGCGCCATGACCCGCGCGGTGGACTATGTGGCGGCGCAGCGGCGAAGGCGTGAACTGGCTCACGCTACCGATGCGCTGGTCCGGTCCGTCGATGCGCTTGTCGCCCCCTGTGCGTTTCGCGTCGCGCCGCCGTTCTCCGACGAACCGGCAATGCGCGCATACACGCGCGAGAACGCCTGCCCGCCATTCAATGCATCCGGCCACCCTGCCATGACGGTGTGCACCGGCCACGACGCCGAAGGCCTGCCGACCAACGCGCAGATCGTCGGCCGCTGGTTCGACGAAGCGCGCGTGTACCAGGTCGCGCGCGCCTACGAACGGGCCACGCCCTGGCGCGACCGCCGCCCCTCCCTTTGATCATAGGAGCCTCGCCATGACTTCCCCTCCGCTATGGAACGCCGCCGACATCCAGGCACACTGCGATCGCTACGGCCTGCGCCTGTCAGAACCCATGATGCGGCGCATGCATGAGCTTTCATCCGCCGTAACCCGGACCGGCATGGCGATCCCGCGCATGCCGTCCAAGGAACACGAACCGGCTTTTGTATTCGACCTTCCTGTCGCATCGCCCAACCGCGAGGAACCATAATGGAACCGTATGAACTGACCGCCACCGAGGCCTCCGCCCTGATCGCCGCGCGCAAGTTGTCCTGCGAGGAACTGGCTCGATCGACATTGGACCGCATCCGCGCGCGCGACGCGGACGTTCGCGCCTGGAGCTGGTTCGACGAAGACATGATCGTGCGCAATGCGCGCGAACTGGACAAGCGTCTGCCGCGCAGCCCGCTGCACGGGCTGACCTTCGGCGTGAAAGACGTGATCGACACGGTCGATATGCCGACGCAGCACAACTCCCCCATCCACGTCGACCATCGCCCCGGCCAGGACGCGGCCTGCGTGGCCGTGGTCAGGCACAGCGGTTCGCTGATCGTCGGCAAGACCGATACGGTGGAATTCGCATCCGGCGGACGCCGTGCCGTCACGCGCAATCCGCACAACCCCGCGCATACGCCGGGCGGTTCGTCCTCCGGCTCCGGCGCGGCGGTAGGGGACAAGCAGGTGCAGTTGGCCTTCGGAACGCAGACGGGCGGCTCGCATATCCGTCCGGCGGCCTTCAACGGCATCTACGGCATCAAGCCCACGCACGGCATCGTCAGCCGCGAAGGCGCGAAGATGTATTCGCACACGCTGGATACGATAGGCTGGTACGGCCGCTCGGTGGAGGACCTGCAACTGGTCGCCCGGGCCTTCCGCGTGGTGGAGTCCGATGGGCCCGCGCCGGCCGGCGTCCGCGGGCTGAAAATAGGGCTGTGCCGCACACCGGTCTGGTCCTCGGCCGACGCCTATGGACGCGCGGCCTTGATGGAAGCCGCGCGCAGGCTGGAGGCCGAGGGCGCCATCGTCCGGGAACTGGACCTGCCCCCCGCCTTCGACGGCATGGATGCCGCGCAGCAAACGATCATGCGCGGAGAAGGCCGCGCGGCATTCCTGCCGGCTTACCTTGGCAGCCATCATCTGCTGCACGAGGACTTCCGCGAGATGGTCGAGAACACGCGGGCGATCACGCCGGCGCAGCTGGTACAGGCCTACGACCTGGCGGCATCGTGCCGGCGGGCTTTCGATGGCCTGTTCGGCGCGGATCTGGACGCGGTGCTCACGCCCGCGTCTACCGGCGAGGCGCCGGAAGGGCTGCAGGACACGGGCAATCCCGCCTTCAATGCCATGTGGACGCTGCTGCATGTTCCCTGCGTCGGCATCCCGGTGGGGAAAAGCGCGCGCAACCTGCCGCTGGGCATCCAGCTGGTCGGGCCGCGCTTCGCCGACTCGCGCCTGCTGGACATCGCCCACGCCTGCGCGCCCGCCATACATCAAAACGGCGTGCTGACGGAAATCCAACCGGACGAAGCCGTGACGGCCTGATACCGGCGGGAACCGCCCCGGTGGCACGTCGATTCCCGCCAGGCACCCGTCACGCCCGCATCAAGTCCTCGATGGTCGCGGGCAGCTCGCGCACCCGGACACCCGTGGCATGGTAAATGGCGTTGGCGATCGCGGCCGCCGTACCGGCCAGGCCGATTTCACCGACGCCGCGCGCGCCCAGCTCGTTCAACACCGGGTCGGGATAATCCAGGAAGGTCACATCGATATCCGGCGTGTCCGCATTCGACGCCACGATGTAATCCGCCAGGTTGCTGTTGATCGGCTTGCCCGTGCGCTCGTCGTACATCGTGTGCTCGAACAGCGCCATGCCCACCCCCATCACCACGGCCCCTTCGATCTGGTTGCGGGCTGCCGGCGGATTCAGGATGCGGCCCGCATCGATCACCGTCACGACCCGGCTGACGCGCAGGCGGGCGATTTCCGGCTGCCATTCGACCTCGGCGAAATGCGCGCCATAGGAATTGATGGAGTACTTCCGCTTCAGCGGATCGTTGCCGAAGTTGCCCTCGGTTTCGCTGCCCTCGCCGGCAATGGCGCGCAGGTCGGCCGCCGCCACGATCTGCCCGAACGGCTTGCCGCTGTCGGCGGGCTGGGTCTTCAAGTGCACCTGCCCGTTCGTAAACGCGAGCTCGTCCGGCTTGTGACCGAAAAACGCCGCGCCGTCGCCTGTGCAGGCCGTGCGCAGCATGGACTTCACCGCTGCCCGCGTAGCCTTGAACACCGCCGGAATCACCGATGACGTTACCGTTGACCCGCCAGAGACCGGTCCCGGCGGCAAGGCCGTATCGCCCAGCGCCACATCGATGCGATCGACGGGAATACCGGTTTCGGCGCTGACCAGCTGCGCCATGATGGTGTACGTGCCCGTGCCGATGTCCTGCGTCCCGCAGGCGACATGCGCCGAACCGTCCGCGCGCAGCTCCACCCGCGCATGCGTGGGCTGGCGCGCGCCCAGCCACGAGCAGCACGCCATGCCCCATCCCAGGATCCTGTCGTCGCGCCGCATGGAACCGATGCCGGGAGTACGCCGCGACCAGCCGAATTTCTCCGCGCCCTGCCGTACGGATTCGGTCAAATGCCGCGACGAAAACGGCAGGCCGTTACCCTCGTCATGGTCCGGTTCGTTCTTCAGGCGCAATTCGACGGGATCCATGTTCAGGGCCACCGCCAGCTCGTCCATCGCCGATTCCAGGGCGAAAAGGCCGGGCACCGCGCCCGGACCGCGCATCGCCGTGGGCGTGCCCATATGCCGCCGGCACAGCGCCGCCGTCACGCGCAGATTCGGCGTGCTGTACATATGCGGCGTGGCCTCGGCGCAATCCTCTTCGTAATCGTCCAGGATCGATGTCTGGTTCACATAGTCCTGCTGCAGCGACACCAGCTTTCCCTGTGCCGTCGCGCCCAGGCGTATACGCTGCTGCGTGATGGGCCGATGGCCGACGTTCTGGAACATCATCTGCCGCGACACGACCAGCTTGACTGGACGGTCCAGCTGCCGTGCCGCCACCGCGGCCACCATGCAGTGCGGCCAGGGCCACAGCTTTCCGCCGAAGCCCGATCCCAGGAAGTGCGTGATCACGCGTACTTTGTCCGGCGTCGTCCCCAGCGACTGCGTCATAACCGCCTTGTGGTTGTCCACCGCCTGCGATGTCTCGTAGAGGGTGTAGCTTGAACCGTCCCACACGGCGACCGTGGCATGCAGTTCGATGGGGTTGTGCGTTTCCACCGGTGTGACATAGGTATGGTCCACCTTGACTTCGGCGGCATCGAAAGCGGACTGTGCCTGCCCGCGCTCGCTGCCCACCTTGGGCGGCGTGTCCGCGGACAAACGCGTGGCCACGTTAGGCGTGTCCTCCTTGTATCGCACCTTGACCGCCGCGGCGGCCGCCGTCGCCTGCTCGAACGTATCGGCGATGATCGCCGCGACATATTGACCGTAGTAGCGTATGACGTCGTCATGGAAGGGCGGACGTCCTTCGTCCACCTTGGCGCCCTGCACGCGGTAGAGTTTGCCGATGTTGTCCTGGTGAAGAACCAACCGGACGCCGGGCATGGCCTGGGCCGCCGACGTGTCCAGCGCCTCGATACGCCCGTTGGCGATCGTGCTGCATACCGGAACGGCGTAAAGCATGCCCGGAAAATGAAAATCGGAGGTGTACATTGCCTTGCCGCTGACCTTCAGCGGGCCATCCACGCGCGGCGTATCGCGGCCGATGATCTGCGCGGCCTGCGAGCGCGCGCCCTCTGCGACTGTGCTCATGACTCGGACTCCTGTCTTAGGCGGCCTGCGTGGCCTGTTTCAGGGTATGCACCAGGCAACGCCGCGCCAGTTCGATCTTGAACGCATTCTGGCTTTGCGGGCGCGCATCTTTCAAGGCGGCATCGGCGGCGGCGCGAAAGGTTTGCTCGCCGGGCGCTTTGCCCAGCAGAACGGCTTCGGCCTCGGGGGAGCGCCACGGTCTTGTCCCGACACCGCCCAGGGCCACGCGCGCGTGCGAGATCGTTCCCTGGCTGACCACGCACACGACGGCAGCCGATGCCAGCGCGAATTCGTACGAGGCCCGGTCGCGCAGCTTCACATAGACCGAACGGCTGCCGGGTACCGGCGCGGGCAGCGTTACGTGCGTCACCAGGTCGCCCGGCAGCAGCACATGCTCTCGCTCCGGCGTATCGCCCGGCAGCGTATGGAAGTCGCCGATGGGCACCGCCCGCGTGCCCTGCACACCCTGTATGTGCACGGTGGCCTCCAGCGCGGCCATGGCGACGTTCATGTCCGAAGGGTTGCTGGCAATGCAGTGATCGCTGGTGCCCAGCACGGCGAGATTGCGGTTGTATCCGCCGATGGCGGCACAGCCCGAACCGGGATCACGTTTATTGCAGGCCGCCGCCGTATCGCGGAAGTACACGCAGCGCGTGCGCTGCAGCAGGTTGCCGCCGGTGGTCGCCATATTGCGCAACTGCGCCGAGGCGCCGGCAAGCAGCGCCTGGGACAACACGGCGTAATCGCGCTTGACCCTTTCGTCATTGGCCAGGTCGGCATTGCGGACCATGGCGCCGATACGCAAGCCGCCGTCGTCCGCGGCCTCGATGCGGTCCAGCGACAGGCGGCTGATGTCGATGACCTGCCCCGGGCGCTCCACGTCCAGTTTCATCAAGTCGACCAGGGTGGTGCCGCCCGCCAGAAAGCGGATATCGGCGCCCTGCTGCGCGGTACGCGCGGCGGCCCCGGCGCGCACGGCGTCCTGCACATCGGCCGCCCGTGTCAATCGGAACATTTCCATGGCATTCTCCTAGGCCTTGCGGCGCACGTCCTGGATGGCGGCGACGATGTTGGGATAAGCGCCGCAGCGGCAGATGTTGCCGCTCATGGCTTCGCGCACGGCGGCGTCGTCCGGCCCCCAGGGCTCGCGCATCATGGCGACCGCCGACATGATCTGTCCGGAGGTGCAATAGCCGCACTGGTAGCCATCGTGCTGCACGAAGGCCGCCTGCATGGGATGCAGGTGTCCGGGCTGGCCCAGTCCCTCGACGGTGGTGATGGTGTCGCCTTCATGCGCGGCGGCAAAACTAAGACAGGAATTCACGCGCCGTCCGTTGACGTGCACCGTGCACGCGCCGCATTGCCCGTGGTCGCAGCCCTTCTTCGTGCCCGTCAGTTGCAGATGTTCACGCAGGGCGTCCAGCAGCGTCGTGCGGGGATCGAGATTCACGTCATGAGTTTGACCGTTCACTGACAAGCGCATGGGAATGGCTCCTTCCGGCACGCCGGATGCGGGCGGATTTTTCAGGGATGCGTCGGCCGGGCTCGGGGCGGCGTCGGCGACGAGATGCGCCGCCGCGCTGGCCGACAATCCGGCCGCGCCGATGCCGGCCAGGAAGTTGCGCCGCGCCGGCCGGTTCAAGCCGTCGTCGCCGATGGACGGTGCGTGTGGCGTAGTTGAGGGCATGTCGATCTCCAGGAAGGCAGACAAAACCGCCCATGTCGGCAAGTCGCATACCTGCGCCGTCGTACAAGGCCAAAAATGTGCACCGCGCATCGCGGTTCATTGCAGTTCTATACCCCTCACATCGCGTTACCGGCACGCCGTGGGAAGAACAACTGGCGTATCGCGACGATTTATTGCAGTATTCCCCGATACCTGTCCTTATGGTGACGTCCATTGGAATACGCCATAAAGGACCCGACACAACGTGATTGCGTACCGCGTCACTTCGACGCACAGGCCATCCCCAGATGCGGGCACCCAAAACACGCTTTGTCAATGGCGCTCTCCTGCTCGCGTTCTGGTTCGGCATATGGGTGCCGCCCGTCGCCGCGGCGCTGGTGCTACCCGGCGAACCGGAGTTCGCGCTTGCCCTGCGGCCCGCTGTCGAGGCCTACGAAGACCGTACCGGGCGGCTCGATTTCGACGGAGTTCGAAGGCTCGCGATGGACGAGCCCGACGTTTTCCACAAAGTGGAAAGCCATGTCCGCACCGACCGGCACCCACATTCGGCATGGTGGCTGCGGACCGCGATAACCAATGCGTCCGATGTGACGCGTCACCTGGTGCTGGTGGCCGGACCGCCCAACCTGGAAAACGTCGATTTCTACCTGGAGCAACGCGACCGGATCCACCATGGGCGCGCGGGTACGCTTGTCCCTATCCTGGAACAGGACGACCTGGGTCGCTTTCCTACCCTTCTGCTCGACATGGCGCCGGGCGAATCGGTGCGCATTTGGATAAAAATCAAAAGCCAGACCCCTTCCCGGCTATATCCGATCCTGTACACCTCGCATCTTTTTTCCATGGCGGGAACCATAACAGGCGGCGCCGACGGCCTCCTGGCCGGCGCGGCCGGCGCCCTCGTCTGGTGCATGCTGATCATCGGCGTCATGGCCGGGCGCCCTCCGTTCCTGTGGATAGCGGGAATCACCGCCGCGGGTCTTACGCGCGAAGCCGCGGCTCGCGAATATTTGCAGCAACTGTTGTGGCCGCTGGACGCCACATGGGGCTATCGCCTGGAGCTGACACTGGACTTCGCCTACCTGGCGCTGTGCGCGCTGTTCGTCCGCAGCGCGAGCCGGCGCGAACTGGTGCCGGTGCCCGGCTCGGGCGTCTACACCGGGGTTACGGTGGCGTTGTGCGCGGGATTGCCGCTCTCCATGTTCTTCCCCGCCCATGGCGCGCTGCTATCGCTACCCGCCACCGTCGGGTTGTTCCAGGCCTTGTCCGGCGCATTCGGTGCATGCATGGTGGCCTCTGCCGTCCTGCTGGTGCGCAGGGCTCGCACGTCGCCCTCCCCGGCACTGGCGCGGCATGCGTTTCCGACTGCCGCCCTCCTATGCACCTCCGCCCTGCTCATCGTCGCCGATGCGATGATCAGGACCACCGGCCCGCTGCTGGACACGCCGCTGGTCCCGATTTCCTTCATTCTGAGTTCCGGCTCGCCCAGCCTCGCGCTGCTGGCCATGGCCGCCACCCTTACCGCCCTGGCGCTGTGGGCCGTGCGTCAACTAGGGCCATCGCAACGGTTCCGGATGCTCGCCTTGCACCGTGTGTCTGCGCCGCCGGATCCGGGAACGGTTTCCACGCCCCGCGTTTCCCCGGCGGGGTCCCAGCCGCCCTCCCCCGCGCCACAGTCCGCCCCTACCCCACAGCGCTTCCCTACTCCACAGCCCGCCCCTGCGTCACCGTCCACCCCTGCGCCCCCGCCCGTTACTGCGCCATCGCCCGCCAGGGAAGCGCTGTCCGCGTCCGCCGCGACGGACGCCGAGCGCCAGGCGACCATCCTCAGCTATGTCGGGCATGACCTGCGCGCGCCGCTCGCCATCATCAGCGGCTATATCCGCCTGCTGCGGCAAGCCGCCGCGCCGGCGCAGCACGCCTATCTCGACATCATCGAGCGCAGTATCAGCCATCAATTCGGATTGATCGAAGAGGTTCTCGCCTACAGCAAGTCCGAGCTGCAACCCTTCGCCGTGCGGCCGGAAGAAACGCGCCTGCCCGGGCTGATGGAAGAACTGGCACACTTCGGAATCGCTTTGTGCACGGAGCAGCGCAACACATTCGAATACCTGCCCGCTCCCACGTTGCCGGCCGCGGTATGGGTGGACGGCAAGCGGCTGCGGCAGGCTGTGCTGAATCTACTGAGCAATGCCTCCAAGTTCACCACCGAAGGCATCGTGCGGCTGGATGCGCAGGTACACCGCCGCGCGGACCGCCAGGCCGATCTGCATGTAAGCGTCTTCAATGACGGGCCGCCCATCCCGGCGCGCGACCAGGCCGGGATCTTCGTCGCGTTCAAGCAGCTTCATCGGCGCGAATCCGGCACGGGCCTGGGCCTGTTCATAGTCGAACGCATCGTTCAGAGCATGGGCGGCACCGTGCAGCTGGACAGCTCGCCGGAAAGCGGCAACCGGTTCTCGTTGACGATCCCCGTCACACTGGCCGATCCCTCCGTGGTACCTACCCGCCAGATAGGCCGGGCACCCGCGCAGGCCACGGCCACGCCGCAGTTGGAAGCGCCGCCGCTGGCCGTGCGCCTGGTGCTGTCGCGGCTCGCCCGCGACGGCGAGCTGTCCGAAATCGAAAACTGGGTTGTCGAGACGCGCGCGGTATATCCGCGATACACCGGCTTCTACGACGAGGTCGTGCGATGCGTGGAGACCTTCGATATGGAATGCCTGCAACGGCTGGCGTTGCAGGGCACGATATGAAGCGGAGGGGGCGTGCGCCTAGTTGTCCTCGACGAAGGTTTGTTCCCGCTTCTTGCGTATCGACGGCAGCGCGACGATCACCACCAGCGCCAGCGCGGCGGCGAGCAGGCTCGCCGAAAGAGGGCGCTGCACGAAGGTCAGGAAATCGCCTCGCGAGAGCAGCAGCGCGCGGCGGAAATTTTCTTCCATCATCGGACCGAGCACCAGGCCCAGCAGCAAGGGCGCGCCCTCGCACTTCAGCTTGGACCAGAGATAGCCGATGGCACCGAACACCGCCGTGACGAAGATATCGAAGACGTTGTAGTTCAGCGAATAGACGCCGATGGTGCAAAACACCAGGATGGCGGGGAAAAGGACGCGATACGGCACCTTCAGCAGCTTGATCCACAGCCCCACCAGCGGCAGGTTCAGTATCACCAGCATCATGTTGCCGATCCACATCGACACGATCAGGCCCCAGAACAGGTCGGGGTGGCTGGACATCACCTGCGGTCCGGGCTGGATGTTATGGATCGTCATCGCGCCCACCATCAGCGCCATCACCGCATTGCCAGGGATGCCCAAGGTCAGCAGCGGAATGAACGAGGTCTGCGCGCCGGCGTTGTTGGCCGATTCCGGTCCCGCCAGGCCGGCCGGGTGCCCCTTGCCGAAACGCTCCGGTTCACGCGACACCTTCTTTTCCAGCGTGTAGGACGCGAATGCCGACAGCACCGCCCCGCCGCCGGGAAGAATACCCAGGCAGGATCCCAGCGCCGTGCCGCGCAGAATGGCGGGCGCCGCTTCGCGGAATTCACGCCGGCTCGGATAGAGCGACCCTACCTTGTCCGAGACCTCGACGCGCTTATCCTTCAACTCCAGGTTGCTCATGATCTCGGCGAAGCCGAACACGCCCATCGCCACGATGGCGAAGTCGATGCCGTCCTGCAGTTCCGCGATGCCGAAGTCGTAGCGCGCGACACCGGAATTGACGTCCGTACCCACCATGCCCAGGAGCAGGCCGAGAATGATCATCGCGATGGCCTTGAGGATGGAACCGGACGCCAGCACCACGGCGCCGATCAGGCCCAGGGCCATCAAGGAGAAGTATTCGGCCGGGCCGAACTTGAACGCCACCTCCGCCAACGGTGGCGCGAAGGCGGCGATGATGGTGGTGGCGACCGTGCCGGCGAAGAAAGACCCGATGGCCGCCAATGCCAGGGCGGCCCCGCCCCGCCCGTTGCGCGCCATCTGATGCCCGTCCAGCGTGGTCACCACCGCCGATGTTTCGCCCGGCAGGTTGACCAGGATGGCCGTCGTGGAACCCCCGTACTGCGTGCCGTAGTAAATGCCCGCCAGCATGATCAGGCCGGCGATCGGCGGCAGCACGTAAGTGATGGGCAGCAGCATCGCGATGGTGGGAACCGGCCCCAGGCCGGGCAGCACGCCGACCAGGGTGCCGAGGACGCAGCCGAGCAATGCATAGAGCAGGTTCTCCGGCGATACCGCGACCGAAAAACCCAGGGCGAGATTCTGCAGAAGATCCACGCTGCCTCCCTTGATTATCGATATGCGCAACCGGCGATCAGGCCGGGCCGGGGGGCGGTCGCCCTGGACGCTGTGCGGATCTTCTGTCTCGCTGCATGCCGTCGCCGCCGAGGGGCGGGCGGGGCGCGTCATCCCCGGCGGTAACTTCCTTTCAAAAAACAAACAACTAACTGACTTTTAACTGAACGAAATCGTAGCCCTGCGTAGCCACAGCGGAAAGCTAGGGATACCTCTGATAGGACCGATGTCCATGTACCGGGGATTAGTCCTGGATCTGGAAGGGCCTGGGTAAGCAGGTCCGATATTCCACGGTCTAGCCAGGCTGGGCGCGGAGCCTCTCCTACTCTGCCGCGGCCAAACCGGATGCCCCATCCGGTCATCCCGCCGCACGAGGTCTGCCCATGATGGAACTAACCGTCGATTTTTGCTTCACCCCCGAGGACTCCACGCGCCTGCAACGCGCGCTTATGGCGATCGAGGCCAATCCCTACGTGCGCTACAGCGATTTTGAAGCGCACGTCGATGCCGTGATCCGCGACGGCCATGTGCCGGCGGCTTTCCTGGACTGCTGCGCCGGGCGGCGCGATGCCGACAGCTACGAAGATCCCTACGTCGTGCTGCGAAATTGCCCGATAGACCCCGAACTCCCCTACCTGGACTTCGACGACCCTGTGGGCGACAAGCGCGCCCGCAAGACAACCTACGTCGCGGAAGCCTTCCTGCTGCTGTATGCCCGGCTGATGGGCCAGGAGCCGATCGGCTACGCCAACGTCAACGATGGCGACATCTTCCAGGACATCCATCCCAAGAAAAGCCTGGCGCAGACGCAGTCCCAGAAGGCGATCAATCCGATCTACTTCCACAAGGACCTGGCCAATCATTTCGTGCGTCCGGACTGGGTCAACATCCTGGGCCTGCGTGCTTCGCCGCAAAACCAGATCTATACGTCCTACGTCCGCAACAAGGACCTGCTGGCCGAAGTGGGCGACGAGATCCGCGCCGATCTGCGGCGCGAGGAATTCCATACGCCGTATGACGACCTGACGATGCACAACAGCAAGGTCAGGCTGGGCGAAGCCGACGTCCATCCGGTGCTGGGCGGCGCCACTCCCACGGATATCCGCTTCTTCGAGAACCGCACGCGCGGCCTGACCCCGCGTGCCAGCCGCGCCGTCGAAGCGCTGATCGCGGCCTTGCACAAGCTGAAGAAGCGCGTGCAAATCCTGCCGGGCGATCTGGTGGGCGCCGCCAACAACGATTGCCTGCACAACAAGGACGTCGGCCTCGTGCGCGACCCGGAAGCCCAGCGCAATCGCTGGCTGATGAAGACAGTCAATGTGCGTTCGCTCGCACAGCACGCGAAATATCTCGCCGACGACCGGCCCCGCATCGTCAATGGTTGAAAGGAAGTCCGCCATGCGCACGCCTACTCCTCTCGATCACTTCGACCTCGTCTCGCGCGCCATGGCGGCGCGCCCCGCCATCCTGCATCGCGATCGCACATGTTCGTACGCTGAACTGCAGCTTGCCGCCGAACGAGTGGCCGCGCGCCTGCACGCCCACGGGGCCGGGCCGGGCAGCACGGTCGGCATCGCGCTGGACCGCTCCATCGAATGGGTCATCGCGATGCTGGGCATACTGAAGTGCGGCGCCGCCTACCTGCCGCTGGATCCCGCCTACCCCGAGGAACGGCTTGCGCTGTACATCGCCGATAGCGGAGCGCACCATGTGATCTGCGACGGCGCGACCCGCCGCCTTAGTCCGCGCAACGCCCTCCCGATCGACGAACTGGCCGCACCCGGCACCGCGCCGGCGCGGCTCGCCGGCGAGCCGGTCGACGGTGCATGCCCCGGCTACCTGCTGTATACCTCCGGGTCCACCGGCCGGCCCAAGGGCGTGGTGGTATCCCGCGATGCCCTCGCCTACCAGATGAACTGGTTCATCCGCGAATTCGCGTGCAGCGCGCAAGACGTTTTCCTGCACAAGACACCCACCGCTTTCGACGCTTCGGTCTGGGAATATCTTGCGCCGTTGATGGTCGGCGCCACCATGGTCATCGCCGACAACACGCCCGACGCCATCGCGCAGGCGGCACGCCGCCACGGCGCCACGTTGCTGCAGGCCGTACCGGCCATGCTGCAGGTCCTGGCCGAGCCGGCGGCGCTGCGCGACCTGGCCAGCCTGCGGCTGCTTTTCAGCGGCGGCGAGCCCTTGCCGCGCCAGTTGGTGACGCGAATCCAGGCGCACCTGCCCATCCCGGTCGTCAACCTGTACGGGCCCACGGAAGCCACCGTGCAATGCGCCTACCATGCGTGCAGGCCGGGCGACACCGATATGCGCGATCCGGTCCCACTGGGACGACCGTTGCCGGGCACCTCGTTCCATATCGACGCCGACGCGGCGGACGGATCGGGAGAACTCATCATCGATGGTCCCGGCGTCGCCAGCGGCTACCACGGCCAGCCTGAACTGACGGCGGCCCGCTTCGGCATCTCGCCGACCGGAGGGCGCACGTATCGATCGGGTGATAGGGTCATGCGCGATCCGCTCGGCGATTATGTGTTCCTCGGGCGCACGGACAACCAGGTAAAACTGCGCGGGCTGCGCGTGGAGCCGGAGGAAATCGAACATGCGCTGCTGCGGTCCATCCCGGCGCTGCGGGCGGCCGTTGCCATCGTCAACGACGCGCAGCAGATCGAGGTCTTCCTGGACATCCCGGCGGCGGACTGGAACGAGGCGGCCGCCCGCGCCGCCATGGCGGCGGCCCTGCCCGCTTTCATGCAGCCGCTCCTGTATACGCGGCTGGATTCCTTGCCCGCGCTTCCGAACGGCAAACGCGATCGCGCCGCCGTGCGCCTGCTGAGCGCCTCGCGGTCGATGCGGCCGGTACCCGCCGCGACCTCGCTCGAACCTGCCGCCGGCGGTAGCGCGCAGGCCACGCAGTCCCCGTCCGTCCCGGACGACGTGGCGGCGCGCGTGCGGGCCGCCTGGGCCGGGCTGCTGCCTTTGGACCGCGGCGACGACAGTCATTTCTTCCGCGCCGGTGGCCATTCGTTGCTGGCGATGCAGTTGATCGCCACGCTGAACCGCGACTTCGATTTGAAACTCTCCGCCGGCGCCCTGTTCGCGCAACCCACGCTGGGGGCCTTGACGAGGATGGTCGAAGCCGCCGTCCTGGATACGGGCACGCGCCCCTTGCCCGCCAGCGTCGCCAGGCTCGGGGGGCCAGCCGGCGCGCAGCGGGTATGGTTCGTACACCCGGCCGGCGGCGGTATCTGGTGCTACCGGGACATCGCGCAATCCGCCAACGCGATGGAATCCTACGGCATTGCCTGCGAACCGCTGGACGATGCCGGCGCCTATGAAACGGACATGCGGCGCATGGCCCGACGCTATGCGCAAGAGGTGCTGGCGCAGCAGCCGGATGGGCCCGTCGTTCTGTGCGGCTACAGTTTCGGCGGCAACGTCGCCTACGAAATGGCCGTCCACCTGCAGTCGCTGGGTATCGAGCCCGCCTTGCTGGTCCTGCTGGACACCTACATCAGCCGCCCCACCGGCGCCGATACGCTGGACTTCATCGCCAGCTATGCGCGCAAGCTCGTCAACGGCGGCCCGCAGGCGCCTTCCCGCGGCGAGCTCGGCGCCATGCCCGTGGGCAGGCGCAATCTGCTGCTGCTGGACATGGGCATCCACGGCGGCCATTTGCCGGCGGGCGCCACGCTGCGCGATGTCGAGCAGGGACTGGCGATGTGGATCGCCAATAACCAGGCGGCCGAAACGCACGAGCCCACGGAAATCTTCGAAGGCCCGTCGCTGTTCATCCGATGTACGGGAAATACCCGCGACAGCCTGCAAGGGTGGCCCTCGCTGTTGAAGTGGCTGCACGTTCAGGACGTCGCGGCGGATCACTACACCGTGTACCAGACACCGACCGCAGCGGCAGTGGCCGCCTTGATCGAGGCGGCGATTCAGCGTTCGATGCAGAGGAAGGTTCATGCCATGGCGTAGCGGGACCGCCGTGGCGCCCCCACGCCATCTGTCTCTGCTGGTCGCACTGACGTCCGTGTGCGGCTTCGTCGCCACGGACATCTTCCTGCCCGCCGTTCCCGCCCTGTCGCGGGTCTACGAACGCAGCGCCACGGACATCCAGGCAATGTTCAGCGTGTTCCTGTACGCCATGGCCGCCGGCCAACTGGTCCACGGCCCGCTGTCGGACGCGATCGGCCGGCGCGTCCCGCTGCTGGCGTCGCTGGCCGCGTATGCCATCGCGTCGCTGGCGATTCCCTATACCGACGACTTCGACACCGTGCTGGCCTGGCGGGCCCTGCAGGCCGCCGGCGCCTGCGGCGCCATCGTGGTCGGCCGCGCCATCGCGGCGGATTTCCTCCAAGGCGACAGCCTGCGCAATTTCTTCCTGGGCGTTTCCATCGCGGTGGGCATGTCGCCCGCGCTGGCGCCCGTGCTGGGCCAGCTGCTGTATGCGTCGCTGGGCTGGCAGTCATGCTTTCTGTTCACCGCGGCATTCGGGGCGGGACTGGCGCTCCTGGCGCACGCGACGCTACCCGAAAGCCCGCCGCGGCCGGCGGCATCCGGCGGCTGGGCACGGCGCACGCTCGAAGGCTATCTCGGCCTGCTGCGGGCTCCGGCCTTTCGCTTGAATACCGCCATCATCGCGGTATCGCAGGCTGCCTATTTCGCGTACTTGTCGGAGTCGGCCTTCCTGTTGCTGGCGCAGGGCGTGCCGGCAAGCGGGCTGGGCTACGCCTACATCAGCCTGTCCATCGCGTATGTCGTCGGCAATACCGTCGCGCGGGCATACGCCTCGCGTGTCGGCAGCGCGGCGCTCTACCGTTACGGCTGCTGCCTGTTCCTGGGAGCAGGGCTGGCGCTGGGCGCGGGGCTGGCCTTGCTGCCGGCGTCCACCGCCCTGTTGCTGGCCGGCATATCCGCACTGACCTTCGCCAATGGTTTCCTGCTGCCGCTGGGCACGGCCGCCGCCGTCGGGGCCGTGCCGGGGCATGCGGCCAGCGCGTCCGGCCTGGCGGGCTTCCTGCAGCTTTCCTGCGCGGCGCTGGCCGCCCAGGCGATCGGTCCGCTGACCGGGCATCGGCCCGCCGCGTTCGGCTACGTCATGCTGGGTTTCGGCGTGGCCAATTTCGCGCTTTATCTCGCGCTTCGCAAACGCCTTGCTTGAAGGAAAAACATCGTGCTATTGCCGTTCCGTTCCGCATCGCTGCCCGCGGATGTCGCCGACTTCACGCTTACCCAGGCGGTCGCCGCCCTGCGCCGCCGCACCATACGCACCCACGACCTGATCGATGCGGCACGCCGGCGCCACGCGCAATGCCAGGGCTTCGGCGCGTTCATTGCCTCCGCGTACGACGACGTGCTGGAACAGGCGGGCGCCGGCGCGGCGGCCGGCACGCTGGCGCCCGTATCGTTGCAGGGCCTGCCCATCGCGGTGAAGGACAATGTCCATGTGGCGGGCTTCGCCAATACCGCGGGCACGCCGGGGCTGAAACACTTCCGGCCCACGCGCGATGCGGCGGTGATTCATCGTTTGCGCCAGGCAGGCGCGCTGTTCGTCGGCAAAACGAATATGCATGAACTCTCCTTGGGCGTCACCTCGCACAACGCGCACTTCGGCGATGTACGCAATGCGCGCGATCCGTCGCGGCTGGCCGGTGGTTCCAGCGGCGGCAGCGCGGTCGCGGTGGCGCTGGGGCTGGCCTACGCGGCCATCGGCACCGATACGGCGGGATCGATCCGCATTCCCGCGGCCTTGAACGGCATCGTGGGACTGCGCCCCACCGTCGGGCGATATCCCGGTGAGGGCGTGACGCCCGTCAGTCCCACGCGCGACACGGCGGGCCCGATGGCGCGCACCGTGGCGGACGTGGCCTTGCTGGATCAGGTCATCACCGGTTCCCAGCGTCCCGTCGTGGCGGCCAGGCCGGAACGCATACGCCTGGGGGTGGTCCCGGGCTTCTACTTCGAAGGACTCGACACGGAAGTCCGGCAGTTGGTGCATGCCGCGCTGCGGCGACTGGACGAAAGCGGCGTGCAGCTGATCGAACTGCGCATGCCGGGGCTGGGTGCGCTCAGCGAGGCCACCGGCACGGCCATCGGCTTCGCGGAGTTCTGGCCGGCCATGGAGCGCTACCTGCGCATCCACGAAACGGGCGTGACCATGCCCCAACTGACGCGCGCTGCCGCCGGCGACGATGTCCGCGCCCTGATTGACGACTTCATCGGCCCGCGATCGCCGCACCGGGTGTCCGCCGGCCTGTACGAAGCCGCCATCCGCACGCACAGGCCCGCGCTGCGCCGCATGTTCCTGGAGCAGTTCTGCCAGCACAAGCTGGACGGCATCCTGCTGCCCACCACCATCACGGTGGCGGGCCGGTTGGCGTCGGCCCATGGCATTGTCGCGTTGAACGACCAGCCGGTATCCGCCAACTACGCCTACCTGCGCAATACGCTGCCCGCCAGCAATGCCGGTCTGCCGGGCCTGGCCATGCCGGCGGGATATACGGCGCAGGGCCAGGCGGTCGGGATCGAAATCGACGGCCCTCCGCATGCCGACCGCCAGTTGCTCGCCATCGGGTTGACCATCGAGGCGATTCTTTCGGTACCGGCGCGTAGCGCTTCGCGGGCGCACGCCATGCCCTGACACCGCGGTCGCCGGCTGGCGCAGGGCAAGCTCCGGCTGCCAGGATCCCGGCGGCGGTGGCATGATAGGCGGGTCTCCGTCACAGGATGAAAAGATGACGCCCGCCGAACACTCCCGCTATGACGTTGCCATCATCGGTGGTGGCATCGTCGGTTCCAGTACCGCCTATTTCCTCAAGCAGGCCGCTCCCGGCCTCTCCGTCTGCGTGATCGAGCCCGACCCGACCTACGAGTTCGCGTCGGCACTCAGGGCCTCCGGGGGCTGCCGCGTGCAGTTCACCTGCCCGGAAAACATCGCCATGTCGCTTTTCAGCATCGACTTCATCAAGTCGTTCGAACGCACCATGGCCACCGCCACGCAGCCGGCGAACGTCGATTGGGTCCAGGGTGGGTACCTGTTCATCGTCCCGCCCGGGCATGCCGCCGCGCTGGAACGCAATGTCAGGCGCCAGCAGGCGCACGGTTGCACGGTGGACCTGCTGACACCAACCGAACTGAAGCGGCGCTATCCCTCCATGAACGTCGACGATCTCGGCGTCGGCGCGCTCACCCCCCTGGATGGCTGGTGCGATCCCCATGGCCTGCTGTGGGGATTCCGCCGCAAGGCGGCGGAGCTGGGTGTCCAGTACATTCAGGACCGCGTCATCGGCGCCGATGCCGACCGCGTCAAGGCCACATCCCTACGCCTGCAAAGCGGCGCGGTCCTGCGGGCGGACACCTTCGTCAATGCCGCCGGAGCCTGGAGCGGGGACGTCGCCCGCTTCTTCGGCATGGACCTTCCGATTTCGCCCTTGCGGCGCTTCGAACACTATTTCACCGCGGGCAGTCCCGTCGAACCGCTACCCTATGTCAAGGATGTCGCCCGGCTGGCATTCCGTTCGGAAGGCAAGGGATTCTCCGGGGGACTCGTGGCCGGCGACGCGGCGCGCGGCTACAACTTCGACGTCGATCACGATTATTTCGAATCCGTCGTCTGGCCCGCGGTCGCCCACCGCTTCCCGCCCTTCGAAGCCGCCAGGTGCCATCGCACGTGGTCGGGTCTTTACGAACAGAACGAATTCGACGGCAATCCGGTCATCGGACGCTGGAGCCGCATGCCCAACCTGCTGACCGTCGCCGGCTTCTCCGGGCACGGCATGATGCACGCGCCGGCTGCCGGCCGCGGTATCGCGGAACTGGTCGTCCACGGGCGCTTCCTGGCCATCGATCTCTCCCGCCTGGGATACGAACGCATCGAGGCCAACCAGCCGTATGCCGAGGAAGGGATACTGTAGGCCCCGGTACTGCCGGACACCGGGGCGGCAATCCCCGCGCATCGGGGTGTAGCAATAAGAAGGGACTTCGCTAGAATGAAGCCCGATCAAAAAGGAGACTCCCCATGAGGCAACGCTATGCCCCGACCTGTCTTGCCATCGCGCTTGCCTGCTGCAGCGCGATAGCCGCCGCCCAGGGCACACCGGCCACCGCCACCGCGCCGGCCGGCGCGGCGCCTTCCCCTCAGCCTGGCGCTTCCGCGTCGCCCCAAGCCGGCGCGCCGGCGCAACCGGCCACCACCGCCCAAGGCAGCGCGCCGGCACAGCCGGCCGCCAGCGGGAAACTGACCAAGGCCCCCGGGCGCGACGAGTTCTTCTGGCTGGGCGAAATCAACAAGGCGACCGCCGTCATCAACACCGACGAAGGCCTGCTGGACAAATCCATGGCACCGCGCCTGGCGGCCGCCGTCGCCAAGGTCATCCAGGACGGCAACCAGCCCGGCGGCAAGCGTCCTTCCACCGTCATTACGTTCGAACCCTTGCTGATCAAGGCCGGCGGCCTGGATGTGACGCTGTTGCACGCGGGACGCTCCAGCCAGGACATGCACGCCACCTATCGCGCGGCCATCCTGCGCGACAAACTGCTGGAACTCGCCGAACAGCTGAACGCGACATCGACCACGCTGGTGAACCTGGCCTCCAGGCACGTCGATACCATCGTTCCCAACTATACGAACGGCGTGGCCGCACAGCCCAACAGCTATGGCCACTACCTGCTGGGCTACGCCGCTGCCCTGGATCGCGATGCGCAACGCATCCGCGAAACCTACGCCCGCGTGGACCGCTCGCCGATGGGCACCACGGTATTGAACGGCACCAGCTGGCCGCTGGACCGCAAGCGCATGGCGGACTACCTGGGCTTCGCCAAACTGGTGGATAACGCCTATGACGCTTCGCAGATTTCCTCCATGGACGAGCCGGTGGAAGTGTCCTCCATCGTGACCAGCATCGCGCTGCACACGGGCAACTTCATCGAAGACATCATGACGCAGTACGCGCAATCGCGGCCGTGGATCCTGCTGCAGGAAGGCGGCGGCAATACCTACGTGTCCAGCGCCATGCCGCAAAAGCGCAATCCCGGCCTGCTGAACTCGACGCGCAGCGACGCATCGACGGCCATCACGCTGGCCATGGGCCCCATCATCCAGACCCACAACATCACGCCGGGCATGCCGGACCCCAAGGACGTGGCGCAGAACTCCGCCATGGTGGACAGTGCCATCAAGGTCCTGAAGAAATGGGATCGCGTGATGAAAGCGCTGGTCATCAACCCGGACCGCGCGCTGGAAGAGCTGAACAGCGACTGGACGGCTTCGCAGGAGCTGGCCGATCTGTTGATGCGCAAGTACAAGCTGCCTTTCCGCGAAGGCCACCATTTCGCATCCGAAGTGGTGGAGTATGCCCGGCAGAAAGATATCAAGCCGCTGGACTTTCCGTACGCGGACGCCAAGCGTATCTACGCCGACGTCGTGAAGGGCAGCAAGTATCCGCAGGAGCTTCCCATGAGCGAGGCGGAGTTCCGTTCATCGCTGGATCCCGTCGCCATCGTCAGGAATCGCGCGACGTCGGGCGGACCGCAACCGGCGGAAATGGAGCGCATGCTTAAGGAAGCGCATGAACGGCTGTCCGCCCAGGCCGACTGGATCAAGGAACACCGTGCGCATATCGATGATGCGCTGGGCCGCCTGGACAAGGATTTCGCGCAATTGGTCGCGACTTCCGCGCCGGCGAAATAGGCGGCGGCATCGGCCGGGACGCGGTTGCGCGGGATGAAACGCGCAATCGCGGCACCCGGGGACGCGCATGGCCCACGCCGTCAACAGCATGACCGGAGTCCCCTTGAGCAAACCGTCCTTCGCTGTCGCGCCCGCCCATGCACGGGCGATATGGCTGCGCGCCCAGTGCCTGGACCGGGTGGCGCCCTTCGGCGCCGGCCCGGACGCTACCCGCAAGGCGGTCGAGCACCTGGGCTATGTGCAGATCGATACCATCCATGTGATCGAGCGCAGCCATCATCACATCCTCCACACCCGTATACCGGATTACGCGCGTGCCGACCTGGAACGGGCGCAGTCCGTCGATAAATCGGTCTTCGAATACTGGACGCATGCGCTGTCGTATGTGCCGACGGCGGACTATCGCTATTTCATGCCGGCCATGGCGCAGCATCGCGCCGGTCCGCGCACCGCGTTCACGACCGTCGCCGACGCCGACTATGCCGCCCTGCTGAAGCGGATACGCAAGGAAGGCGCGCTCTCCATCCGCGATATCGATGAAGCGCTCGTCGAAAAGACCCATCCCTGGGACAGCCGCAAGCCGTCCAAGCGGGCCCTGCGCCTGGGCTTTTTGATCGGCGACCTGGCCATCAGCCGGCGCGCCGGCATGGTCAAGACCTACGAGCTGGCGCCCCGCCATTTCGGCTGGCCTCCGCGCCCCCGGGCGGCCACGCAGGCGCAGTTCGCACAGTATCTGCTGGACCGCGCGATCCGCGCGCAGGGCATGGCCAGCCTGGACTCGATCTGCTACGGCAATGCGGCGATGAAGGCCCCAGTGGCCGAACTGATCGCCGCCCGGATCCGTCGCAAGCAGCTGGTGCCCGTCCATATCGACGGCCATGACGGCCTTCAGCACTGGGCCGAGCCTGCGGCGCTGGAGACGCCGCCGGCGCGCGAAGGCGCGCCGCTCGTCCACATCCTGTCGCCCTTCGACCCCCTGGTGATCCAACGCAAGCGGCTGCAACACTTCTTCGGCTACGAGCACCGTTTCGAAGCCTATGTGCCGCCCGCCAGGCGCGTGCTGGGCTATTTCGCGCTGCCCGTGCTCATGGGCGACGAGGTCGTCGCCGCCATCGACCTGAAGGCGGACCGGCAGGCGGGCAAGCTGATCGTCAAGCAGTGGACCTGGCTGAAGAAACGACGCGCGGGCGACAAGGCGGCGATCGAAGAAGCCCTGGGCCCTTTCGAGCGTTTCCAATTGGGAGGAAGCCCCGAACCGGACGCTTGACCGGCCGGGCTATCGCCACGCCAGGGGACTTCGTCAACGATGCATTACGGCCCGGCCAGGCGGTCGGCGCGCAGCCGGGCCGCGATGAGGCTGTCCAGCGCATTGCCGAACGCGCGCCGGTCGGCCTGGCTGAACGCCGACGGGCCGCCCGTGTCCACACCGGCGCTGCGCAGTTCCTCCATCATGTCGCGCATCGACAGGCGCTCGCGTATCGTATCCACGCTATAGCGTTCGCCGCGCGGATTGAGCACCAGCGCGCCTTTTTCCAGCACTTGCGCCGCCAGGGGGATATCGCCGGTGACGACCAGGTCACCCGCGTTGGCGTGCAGCACGATATAGTCGTCCGCCACGTCGAAGCCGCGCGGCACCTGGACGGCGTGCAGCCATGGCGACGGCGGCGTGCGCAGCATTTGGTTGGCCACCAGCGTCAGATGCCGCTGCGCGCGTTGCGCCGCACGGTACAGGATGTCCTTGATGACCGCGGGACAGGCATCGGCATCGACCCAGATATGCATACGCGTCAGTCTTTCAGCGCTTCGGCCAGCAGCGCATTGATCAGATCGTTCGTGCTGATTCCTTCCGCCTGCGCCCTGGCGCGCAGGGCGTCGGCCAGCGGCTGCCGCAGCTTGACCGGAAAGGGAACCAGGCCCGCCGCCTGGTCCAGCCGCCGCTGTTCGCGGCGGTCCGGCACGGATTCGGTGCCCGCATAGCGGCCCGGCGGGACAGCCGCATTGAGCTTGCCCATCAGTTTCAGAGCTTTGTTTTTTTCGAGATCGGTTTTCTTCATCGGGGGTCCGGAAATGGCGGCTTGCCGGCGCATGGGCGCCGGCGCCTATGCTTGTACCACGTTCGCCGCCGCCTCGGACTTTGCCGGCATTTGGGCGCGGACCGGCCTGGGAAGGCATCGAGGAAGGAATGCACGGCGCCGGACGGCCACGGAGCAGGCCCGGTGGCCAGCCCTTGCGGCTGGGCACTTTTTTCAGCCCTTGCATCCTATCGAGGCACCATGCCCAACATCACATCTTCGCCCCCGAACTCTCTTCTTTACACAGACTCCACGTTTGCTTCGGCGCACGTACCGCGGTCGCAGGCCCGGTCATCCGTCCATCGCGACGCCCGCGATACGGGCACGACACCGGCGAACAAGAAGGTGCTCGACATGGTGACGCTGCTCGACGCCGCCGCGCGCGAGCCGGAAAAACTGCTGGATAGCGGTCCGACATACTATTCCATCCGGCCGTCCCGGGAAGAAACCTTCGCGTGGACGCCGGCGTAACGGCTGTTCCTGTCGCCGCGAAGCCGCGCCAGACCAGGGGCAGTGGCGGCGCATAGGCCGGTTACTTCGGCGCGCTTGGCGCGATTGGCCTCCTGTTGAAGGCATACCGCGCCAACCGCGCTAGGAACGGGGCTTGCACGCGACGCCCCGACGTGGCGCGCGATCGCGCGTCGCGCAACCGGGTGGACATCCGTCCACGGTATGACAAGGCGGCGCGATAGTGAAACTCAACAGTCTTTCGTTCCTCGATGGCGAGGCCATTCCGGACCGGTATGCCCTGTCCCGCAACACCAGCCCTACCACGCTGGAACCTTCGGAGAACCTGAATCCGCATCTGGCCTGGGACGACGTGCCGGCCGGCACGGCCTCGTTCGCCTTGCTGTGCGCCGACCTCGACGCGCCCGTCGATCGCTCGCGGCTGAACGACGCAGGCGCGACGCTGGACGCCGACGCGCCCCGCCGCGCCTTTTACCATTGGGTCGTCGTGGATCTTCCCGCGTCCCTGCGTGAAATCGACGAGGGGGCATTTGTCCCGATCCGGGAACATGGCGCGGCGGCCGTCCGCGCCACGCCGCCCTGCCGCCAGGGCCTGAACGACTATGCCGATATGCCTGGGCTGGGCCGCGCGGCTGGCCAGGGTTATGGCGGGCCCGCGCCCCCATGGAACGACGCCCGGCCGCATCGCTACCGCTTTACGGTGTATGCGCTGGCCGTCCCGACGCTCGCGCTGCCGCCGGTATTCCGGGCCGGCGACGTACTGGACGCGATACGGGGGCAGGTGCTGCAAGAAGCATCCCTGACCGCGATCTACACGCTGAACGCCTCGCTGGCGGCCACGCAGGTCGGCTCGCCTTCCGTGACCTGATGCCGGACACCCGCGCGCGCGGTTTCGGGGCCGGCGCCTATGCCGCGGAAAAACTCATCAGCTTGTGGATCAGGCCGGCCGAGGTCTTGGCCGCGAATTTCGTCATGAGCCTGGCACGGTACATTTCGACGGTACGCGGACTCAGGTCCAGCTGCCGCGCGATGACCTTGCTGGTCTTGCCTTCGGCGATCAGGGCCGCGATTTCGCGCTCGCGCGCGGTCAGCCCCGACGCCACCGGCCGCTTGGCGCTCAGGTCTTCGAATACCCAGATGACGGACGCGTGCGGGTTGCGCGACACCAGCGAGCGCCCGTTCGTATGGCACCAGAAAAGCTCGCCTCCCAGGCGCTTCATGATGCGTTCATCGGAGTAGGCATCCGACTGGCCCAGCAGGCGCAGCAGGCGCCGGCCCGTGCGCGTGAATTCCGCGACGCTGGGGTACAGGAACTCGAAGGAAATGCCGTTCAATGCGCCCTCGCCATAACCGAACATTTTTTCGAGCGCCGGATTGGCGAACTGAATGACACGGTTGCGGGACACGCACATCCCCACCGGCGCGCGCATCAGGACTTCCTTGTAGTCTATGTCGGGCGGGCTCATCGTTCGATCTCCGGACCGGGAAGGGACATCATCCGCGCCCGCCAAAGTAGTTTTACGGTATTGCCGCTGGCCTGGCGGACTCCTACAGTCGATTCGAGCTTGACGCTCGCATCTTTCTTCTTGGAGACAGGGCCATGGACAACGACAAAGCGGACGCGGATTCGGAAACTTTATTCTCACATGTCCGTCCGGGCGATACGGAATTCCGGTCCGGAGGCTTGCGGGATTTCTTCGTATACCGGGACCTGGGCATCGCCAAGGCCACGCGTGGCAAGGTGATCGCCCAGCTCGTCAGGGCCAACGAGGCGCCGGAAGCCGGGACCGGCTGGCATATCCACGAGGCGCAGTTCCACATCGTCTATATGCTAAAGGGCTGGGCGCGCTTCATGTACGAAGAGCGCGAAACGCTGGTCAGCGCAGGCGATTGCGTGCACCAGCGCCCCGGAATCCGCCACTATCTGTTCGACTATTCCAGGGACATGGAATACCTGGAGATCGTGGGCCCGGCGGACTTCACCAGCATCCCGGTCAGCGGGCCCTGTGCTGTCCCGGCGCCGAAAGCCTGGAGCTAGACGGGTCGACGCCCGATAAGGCATACATCGGCCACGCACCGGCCGCCCCTCCGCCCCGCGCGGGGGGCACCCGCCAGTTGACAGGGAATATGTACTGTACTTAATATTATGTACATACATATTAGAGATGAGCGGCCCGGACACAATCCCGACGCGCCGCGCATCCCCTGAGCGGTGGACGGGCGACATGGAAGACAAGGTAGTCATACTCACCGGTGCCGGCGGCGGCATCGGACGCGGCATCGCGCACGCATTGGCCCGGGCCGGTGCGCGCGTTGTGGTCAACGACGTCGGCGTATCGCTGTCCGGCCAGGGCGGCGATAGCGGCGTGGCGCAGTCGCTGGCCGAGGAACTGCGGGCCGGCGGCGGCACCGCGGTCGCCTGCGCCGAAAGCGTCGCGGATTGGGACAGCGCCCAGCGCATCGTCGCCTGCGCGCTCGATACCTATGGCCGCGTCGACGCGGTCATCAACAACGCCGGCAATCTGCGCGACCGCTTTTTCCACAACATGGACGAAGACGAGTGGCGCTCGGTCATCGACGTGCACCTGCATGGCACCTTCTTCGTCAGCCGCGCGGCCGCGCCGCACTTCCGCGCCCAGCGCGGCGGTGCCTACGTGCACATGACCTCCACATCGGGGCTGATAGGGAACTTCGGCCAGGCGAATTATTCCGCGGCCAAACTGGGGATCGTCGCGCTATCGAAATCCATCGCGCTGGACATGCAAAAGTACGGCGTCCGCTCCAACTGCATCGCACCCTTCGCCTGGAGCCGCATGACGGACTCGATTCCGGCCGACACGCCGGAAGAAGCGGCGCGCGTCGAAAAACTCAAGAAGATGGAAGCCGGCAAGATCGCGCCCATGGCGGTGTTCCTGGCCAGCGACGCCGCCGGCGACGTCACCGGCCAGATATTCGGCGTGCGCGCCAATGAAATCCTGCTGTTCAGCCAGCCGCGTCCGGTGCGTTCCGTCCATATGAGCGAAGGCTGGACGCCGCAGGCCATCGCGCGGATCGCCATACCGGCGATGCGTTCCAGCTTCCATGCGCTGGAACGGTCGCCCGACGTGGTGAGCTGGGATCCCATCTGACTTTCGCGAGGTACCCCGTATGTCGAATGCATCCAGCGGACGCGGCGACGCGTCCCCGGGCCCGCTCGGCCCCGAACAGACCTATTTCCGCTATCTGGGCGATGGCGACTGGCGTATCCCGCACTGCCGGGGCTGCGGCAAGGCCGTGTTCTACCCTCGCGTCGCCTGCCCGGCCTGCGACGGACAGGAATTCGACTGGCGCCCGCCCTCGGGCCTGGGCACGGTGTACTCCACCACGGTCATGCGCCGCCCGCCGCAGGCCGGCGGCGACCGCAACCTGTGCCTGGTCGATCTCGACGAGGGCGTGCGCATGATGAGCCGCGTCGAGGACGTCGACCCGTCGGTCCCGCGCATCGGCGACAGGGTGCGCGCGCAGGTGCGCCGCGAGGGCGAACAGAACCTGGTGGTCTTCACGCTGACGGAGCAGGCACGATGAACGCGAACGCATTGCGCGGCGCCGCCGCGGTGGTGGGCGTGGGACAGGCGGGCATGGGTTCCGCCGCCGGCTATACCGAAATGGAAATCCTGGCGCAGGCCGCCGCCCGCGCCGTCGCGGATGCCGGATTGCGGATGTCCGATATCGACGGGCTTTGCACCTGCAGCGCCTCCGCGACGATGTGGGCCATGCCGGTCGCCGAATACCTGGGCATACGCCCGGCCTTCATCGACAGCACCATGCTGGGCGGATCCAGCTTCGTCGCGCATCTGCTCCCCGCCATTCAGGCGCTGGCGGCCGGCGTATGCAACGCCGTGCTGGTCTGCTATGGCAGCACGCAGCGCACGGGAACGGTCAACCGCGCCGCCGTCGGCAAGATGCGCCAGGTCCTGGACCCCCAACCCTACGAGACGCCCTACGAACCGATGCAGCCGATCAGTGCCTACGCACTGGCCGCGGCTCGCCACATGGCGCAATACGGCACCACGCGCGAACAACTCGCCGAAGTCGCGGTGGCGGCGCGGGCCTGGGCGCGGCTCAATCCCGAAGCCTACTCGCGCGATCCGCTTTCGGTACGCGACGTACTAGATGCCCGCATGGTGTGCGACCCGTTGACCGTGCGCGATTGCTGTCTGCTTACCGACGGCGCCGGCGCCTTCGTGCTGGTACGCGCAGAACGCGCCCGCGATCTGCCGCATCCGCCGGCCTACGTCCTGGGCAACGCCACCGCCGTCTGGCACCGGCAGATCTCCAGCATGGAAGACCTGACGGTGACCGCCGCCGCGGAATCCGGGCCGCGCGCCTTGCGCATGGCCGGCCTGTCCACCGCCGATGTGGACCTGCTGTGCCTGTACGACGCCTTCACCATCAACACCATTCTCTTCCTGGAGGACCTGGGGTTTTGCCCCAAGGGCGAAGGCGGACGCTTCGTCGCCGACGGCGCCATCGCGCCCGGCGGCAGGCTGCCGGTCAACACCAACGGCGGCGGCCTGTCGTTCGGCCATCCGGGCATGTACGGCGTGTTCCTGGTGATCGAGGCTGTGCGGCAGCTGCGGGGTCAAGCCGGCGAGCGGCAACAGCGCTGCGATGTAGCCCTGGTCCACGGCAACGGCGCGACGCTGTCGAGCCAGTCCACGGCCATCCTCGGCAGCGCCGCGGCATTGTGAAGACGGGTTGCCGGCGCCTGTGGCGCATGGACCGTGGCGCGCGGCCACGCGGACAAACGGCACCCCGGCGCGTGTTTCATTTCTGTGAGGGAACCCATGATTAACAAAATATCCCCCAGCCTGCGCGACGCGGTCTCCTGCATCGGCGACGGGGCATCGGTCATGGTGACCGGCTTCGGCGACTCCGGCCTGCCGCGCGAGCTGCTGCACGCGTTGATCGATCACGGCGCCACCGACCTGACCATCATCAGCAACAACGCCGGCACCGGAAGCACCGGACTGGCGGCGCTGCTGGCCGCTGGACGCGTGCGCAAGATGATCTGCACATACCCGAAATCGTCCGGCGCGGATGTGTTCGCGGCGCTGTACCGGGAAAAGAAGATCGAGCTCGAGCTCGTCCCGCAGGGCACGCTGCTGGAGCGCATGCGCGCCGCCGGCGCCGGGCTGGGCCCCTTCTACACGCCGACCGGCTACGGCACGCCCATCGCCGAGGGCAAGCCGCAGTGCGTCTACCAGGGCAAGGGCTACGTGCTGGAAGAACCGCTGCCCGCGGACTTCGCCCTGGTCAAGGCCTACCAGGCCGACCGCTGGGGCAACCTGACCTACCGGCTTGCCGGTCGCGGCTTCGGGCCGGTGATGTGCATGGCGGCCGGTACGGCGATCGTGCAGGTCGACGACATCCTGCCCCTGGGGCTGATCCATCCCGAAACCATCGTCACGCCCGGCATCTTCGTCGGACGCGTCGTGCGCAAGGACAGCAAATGATGAACACCCTGAAAAAGCTCAGCCGCGACCGCGTTGCGCAGCAAGTGGCCGCGGAGATCCCCGCCGGCAGCTACGTCAACATCGGGTTGGGCATGCCCACGCTGGTCGCGAAGTACCTGGACCCCGCCAAGGAAATCATCCTGCACAGCGAGAACGGCATCCTCGGTATCGAAGACGTCACGCCCGGCGACCCGGGAGACGAAGACCTGATCAATGCCAGCAAGGCGCGGCTGCAACTGATCGCCGGCGCATCGATCTGCGACCAATCGCTGTCCTTCGCCATGATGCGCGGCGGCCATCTGGACGCCACCATCCTGGGCGCGTTCCAGGTTTCCTGCGACGGCGACATCGCCAGCTGGGCGACCGACGATACCGATGCCGTACCCGGCATCGGCGGCGCCATGGATCTGGTCGCGGGCGCCCGCAAAGTCATCGTCGTCATGGAACACACCACGCGCGATGGCCGCCCCAAGCTTTTGCGCACCTGCACTTTCCCGCTGACCGGCAAGGGCGTCGTCGACGTCGTCTATACCGACATGGCCGTGATCGACGTCGATCCGGCGCGCGGATTCGTCGTGCGCGCCATGGCCGAAGGCCTGACGCGCGCGGCGCTGGAAGCGGCGACCGATGCGCCGCTGGACTATGCCGAAGACCTGGTTTTCCTTTAACGACACCACAACCTACCGCAGCACCACCGCCACGACGAACGCACACGACAGCAACAAGGCGACGGCGCGGCCAGGACACGACAACCGGAGACAAGCAATGAAACACGCAGTCAAACATCTGGTCGGCGCAGCGGCGCTGGCCCTGGCCACCGCGGCGCAGGCCGCGCCCTTCCCCGACCGCCCCGTGGAGATGATCATTCCGTATCCGCCCGGCGGCACCGCCGACGCGGTGGCGCGACCGCTCTCCGCCGCGCTGCAGGAAAAGCTGGGTGTGCCGATCGTGGTGTCGTATAAGCCCGGCGCCGGCGGTGTCATCGCCACGCAGTACGTCGCGCGGGCCAAGCCCGACGGCTATACCCTGGTGATGGTATTGGCCTCCCACGCCATCAATCCCAGCCTCTATCCGAACCTGCCCTACGACTCGGTGAAGGACTTCGCGTCCATCGGCATGGTCGCCAAGCTGCCGCTGGTGCTCTATACCAGCCCCAAGTTCCCGGCCAAGACCATGCCGCAGTTCCTGCAATACGCCAAGGAGCACCCGGGCCGCCTGTCGGTGGCGTCGGCAGGCAACGGCAATACCAGCCACCTTGCCACCGAACTGCTCGCGACCACGGCGGGCGTCAAGCTGCTCCACGTTCCCTACAAGGGCGGCGGCCCGTCGGTCACGGCGGCGATGGGCGGTGAGGTCGACGCCGTCTTCGCTGGCCCGGACTCGCTGCACCTGGCGAAGGCCGGCCGGCTGAACAAGGTCGCGGTTACCAGCCCGCAGCGGATCAGCCTGATGCCGGACGTACCGACCGTGCAGGAAGCCGGCTTGAAGGGTTACGAGGTGCAGGGCTGGTATGGTTTGCTGGCGCCCGCCGGCACGCCCGACAGCGTCGTCGGGGTGCTGAACAAGGCCGTCACCCAGGCGGTGAACGATCCGAAGTTCGTCAAGACCGTGGAAGCACTGGGTTATATCCCGTCGCCGTCCACGCCATCCGGTTTCATGGACTACATCCAGCAGGAAACGGCGCGCTGGGCCAAGGTCATCAAGGACGCCGACATCAAGCTCCAGTAGCCTCGCCGCCCGGCGAGCGTCCACCGCCGGGCTTTCTTTTCATCACCAGCGACACACCCTCATATGCCTATCTCCGTAATCGAATCCACCGTGTTCAAAGACATGTTCGGCACCGCCGCGATGCGCGCGGTGTTCGACGACGCCGCCACGCTGCGCCGCTACGTCGAAACGGAAGTCGCACTGGCGCGTGTACAGGCCGGCCTGGGCATCATCCCGCGGGCCGCGGCCGACGCCATCGCGGCCCGTGCCGACGCGTCGCGGCTGGACATGGAGGTCCTCAAGCACGAGACCGAGATCGTCGGTTATCCCATCCTGCCGCTGGTCCACCAGCTGGCGCGCATGTGCGGCCCGGAAGGCGAGTACCTGCATTGGGGCGCGACCACGCAGGACATCATGGACACCGCCACCGTACTGCAGGTGCGCGAGGCACTGGACCTGATCGACACCGACCTGGCCGAGCTGGACGGCATCCTCGATGCGCTGGCCCAACGCTATCGCGACACGCCGATGGCCGGGCGCACCCATTTGCAGCACGCTCTGCCCATCACCTTCGGCTACAAGGCGGCGGTCTGGCTGCTGATGATACGGCGCCACCGCGAACGGCTGTCGCAGCTGCGTCCGCGCGCGCTGGTCGGCCAGTTCGGCGGCGCGGCCGGCACCCTGGCTTCGCTGGGGGACCAGGGCATCGCGGTGCACGAGGCGCTGATGCAAGAGCTCGGCCTGCATGCCGCGCCGGTAACCTGGCACGTGGCACGCGACGGCCTGGCGGAAACCATCCAGTTCCTGGGATTGGTGACGGGCTCGCTGGGCAAGATCGCCCTGGACGTCATGCTGATGATGACCAACGAGCTTGCCGAGGCCTTCGAGCCCTTCGTCAAAAGCCGCGGGGCGTCCAGCACCATGCCGCAAAAGCGCAATCCGATTTCCTGCGAGCTGATGCTTAGCGCATCCAAGGTGGTGCGGCAACACGCCGGCCTGGCGCTGGATGCCATGGTGCAGGACTTCGAACGCGCCACCGGGCCGTGGCACATCGAATGGTCCGCCATCCCAGAATCCTTCGTGCTGACCGCTGGCGCACTGCGCCAGGCCAAATTCATGCTGGGCGGCCTGGAAGTGGATACGCAGCGCATGCGCCGCAACCTGGACCTGACCGGCGGCCTGATCGTCGCCGAAGCGGTGATGATGGGACTCGCGCCCCATCTGGGCCGCCAGACGGCGCACGACGTGGTCTACGACGCGTGCCGGGTGGCGCTGGCCGGGCAGCAGCCCCTAGCGGAGGTACTGGCGCGCGAGGCGCGGGTTACCGCCCACCTGGACCGCGCCGCCATCGACAGGCTGTGCGATCCGGCCAATTACCTGGGGGCCGCGCCCGCGATGGTGGACCGGATGCGGGGAACCGCCGTCCGCTAGCGAAACAGGCCGGCCGTCCGGGCGGCGCCCCGGCCGTCGGCGGCCGACAACCACGCCGCGCATCCCGCCAGCGCCCCCTGCCCGCCGACGTACATCGCGCCATGACGGTAAAACCGCCAGGCGTCCAGCCCGTCGTCGCCGCGCAGCACCCATACGGCGCCGGATGGATCTGTCCAGGCAACGCGCGCGCGCGTGTCCTCCAGCGCCCGCCACATCGCGGCCCCCGAAGCCCCGGGGCGCAGGACCACCGTCAGCGTGTCCCCGCCGCCGCGCAACGGCAACAGGTTCATCGTACCGGCGACAAGGCAGGCGCCGGCCAGCCCCAGCGCCACGCCCGCCCGCGGCGGCGCGCCGCCGGGACGCCGCCGCATCCACCACCCCACGGCCAGCGGGACCAGGCCGAACAGCGCCAGCCAGGCCAGATCCCAGGCCAGCGGATAGGCGCTGTCCATGCGTATCCGGTGGATGCGCGTGATCCAATGCGACAACACGGCATCCAGCACATGCCACACGCCGAAACCGATCCAGAAATTGGCCATCAGCCGCCGGCCCGCGCGCGGCAGCGACAGGTCCGCGCGGGCGCGGTAGAGCATGTAGAACCCGGCCAACGCGATCACGTACATCGCGGCATGGAACAGGCCGTCTGCCAGGATCTGTATGCGCAAGTCGCGAAAGCGCGCATCCTGCAGGCCGGACAGCAGATGGTGCCACTGCAGGATCTGGTGCAGCAGGATCCCGTCGAAGAAGCCGCTCATCGCGAATCCCAGCGTGTAGCCGGCCCAGGAATAGGAACCCGAATAGCGCGTGACCGCGCTGCGTCTCGAAACGATGCCGTCCATGTCGTTCCCGTGCGGGTGATGATATTGGCGTTGGCGCCCTGCCAGCGGGTGCTGGCGATGCAATCGTTGCCGGTGTCGCCGGCGGTCGGGCGCGTGCCGCACCAGCAGGTTCCGGGCCCGGAGTCCCTGCGCCCCGGCAGGCAGGGCGGTACCGCCGGCATGCGATCCGCTACCCTTTAACGGACGAAAGCCGCCTCGCGACGTGGCTTGATTTCATTCGCGAAGACCCATCGACATGGGAATGCGGCTTGCGCCACGGGCGGTCCCGGCCGGATTGCGGCCGCCCTGCCCCTGGAGCCATCCCGATGAACGCGACCGACTTCCCCTCCGACTCCGCCGGCTTCCCCCAAGGCGGCGGCCAGCCCCTGTATCAGCGCCTGATCCCCCGCGCCACCAGCATGATCCGCCTGGATCACACGCATGTCCTGACCACCTTCCACCGCTACCGTGCCGGCATCCCGCCTTCGCGCAAGGCCGGCCTGGTCGGCGTGATCTGTACGGCGCTGGAAATCCACGCCACGCTGGAGGAAGAAATCTTCTATCCCGCGCTGCGCGCCGTTACGGATGACGAGGTGCTGCGCAAAAGCGTCCCCGAGCACATGGAAATGCGCCGCCTCATCGACGAGCTGCGCGCCATGGCGCCGACCGACCCGCGCTACGACGAAACCGTGATGGCGCTGATGCGCGACGTCATCCACCATGTGGCGGATGAGGAGACCGTGTTGCTGCCCGCGGCCGAGCGCCTGTTTTCCGAAACGCGCCTGCAGGAACTCGGCGGCGAGATGACGCGGCGTCGCCTGCGGCTGGCCGGGCCGCGCGCGCCGCAGATCGCCCGCGACATGGCGCGCGGCATGCCCGTGGCGACGTTCGCCATGGGCGCGCTGGCCGCGCTGGCTGTCGGCTGTGTGTTGCGTGCCGGGCGGCACTGAGCACCTATCCCGACACGCCCCCGCGATGCGATTTCCGGACGACCTGCTCCATGTCCATCTGGTCGAGCAGGAAGTGAACGGAAGATGGAATGGATGGATCGGTACTCCTGGAGCGAAAACCATAAAGCGCCGACATTCGCGTGATAAGGCGGAAATTCGGAGCATCCGCCTCAGGCGCGGCCGTACCTGTCGGCGACGCGTTCGATGTCGCGCTCGTCGCAGTGGTCGCCGAGCTGCGTTTCCAGGACTTCCAGGCAAGCGCTGCCTGCGTTCGCCAGCCGGTGCAAGGCACCCTCCGGGATGGAGACCGATCCCCCAGGCGCCAGCGTGAAAATACGGCCGTCCAGTGTCACCTGCGCCTGTCCGCGCAGCACCATCCAGTGTTCGCTGCGATGCCGGTGGCGCTGCAGCGAAAGGCTGTGCCCCGGCTCCACAAACAGACGCTTGACCCGGTAACCGGTACTCTCCGAGAGCACCTCGTAACGGCCCCAGGGACGCACGGCGCCGCCCTGTGTGTCCCCGGCGCGCTCCGCCACCGCCTCGCCCTGCGCGAACTGGCCCAGTTCCTGGGCCCGGCCGCGCTCGGCCACCAGGACCGCCTGAGCGGTCTCGACCACGACGATATCCTTGAGCCCCAGGCAAACAACCTGACGGGTATGAGCGTATACGAGGCTGTCCTCGACGTCCCGCAACGCCACCTCGCCCCGGCTTGCATTGCCGCGCCCATCGTGCCCGGCAACACGCCACAAGGCGTCCCAGGAACCCAGGTCCGACCATGCCGATCGCAAGGGAACGACGACGGGAAGGTGCGGCATCCGTGCCGGCAGGCGTTCCATCACGCCGTGGTCGATGGAACGGGTTGGACTGGCGCCGAAGGCCCGTGCGTCGAGCGCGTGGCGGACCGACTCCTTCGGCAAAGACGGCAACGCCGCCTCGCAGGCGGCCAGGATGGCGGGCTCATACTGCCCCACCAATGACAGCCACAGCGAAGCCCGCAGGATCAGGATACCGGTGTTCCAAAAGTGGCGACCATCTTCGACATAGCCCGCCGCCGTCGCCCGGTCCGGCTTCTCGCGGAATGCGCGCATGACGCGGGCGCCGTGTTCGTCCGCGGATTCGCCTATCTCGATATAGCCGTACCCGGTCTCCGGGTGACGCGGATCGACCCCCAGGGACACTGCCTTGCCCGCCGATGCCAGCCGGCATGACTGGGCGATGCTGGCCTGGAGCGCCGGTTCATCGTCGATGTGATGATCGGCGGGCGAGACGATCATAATGGGATCGCCGTACCGTCGAGCGGCCCACAGGGCCGCGGCCGTGAGTGCCGGCGCCGTATTGCGGCGTACCGGTTCGAGCAGCAGTTCCCACTGCCCGGGTGCCGCCTCGTCCAACTGCTCCGAAGTAAGCTGCGCATGCGCCGCACCGCATACCACGAGCATCGGCGTGTCGTGTCCCGGCAGCGAGGCACAGCGCCGAAGCCGCGCGACGGTACGTTGCAACAGGGACGGGCTGGCCAGCGCGCGCGCCAACTGCTTGGGTTCCTCGCCGTTCGAAAGCGGCCATAGCCGGCTGCCGATGCCGCCGGCCAACACCACCGCGACGCGCGTATCGGCGCCGACGGGCGGCATCCTGGCTTCCATCAACGCCCGCGCCATTGCTGCTCCCACGCCGGGCCGGCCGCATCCGCCAACGGAATGGCCGTGTCGACGCCGTGCCGGGTGCCCGCGTGCTCCCCACGCGCACGGGCCGCCTCGATAACGCGGGCCAGGCCGCGGACCACGGCGTCCATCGGCGTGCCGGGAGTAAAGATCGCCGCCACCCCGGCCTCGACCAGGGCCGCGCGATCCGCATCCGGCACCACACCGCCCAGGACCAACGGCACATGATCCATCGCGCGCTCGCGCAGGCACCGCGCCAGACGGGGCACAAGCTCCAGATGCGCGCCGGCCAGGCTGGACACGCCTACCGCCTCCACGCCCAGACGCGCGGCCTCGTCCGCGGCCGATTCCGGCGTGTCGAAGAGACCGCCCAAATGAACCCGAAAGCCCGCGTCGGCCAATGCCGCAGCAACCGCCTTCGCGCCGCGATCGTGACCGTCCTGTCCCAGCTTGACGATCAGCACGGAAGGTCCGCGCCCGTCGCGACGGCGCATGGCGTCGACCGTCTTGCACGCGGCGGACCATGCCGGGTCATCGGGCGGTCGGGCGCCGGAATACGCGCCCGCGGAAAACTCCGGGCGCGCCCGGTAACGCGGCCAGACACGCTCCAGGGCCGCCGTGCATTCGCCGACCGTGGCGCGGACTTCCAATGCCGAGATCGTGGCTTCCAGCAGGTTACCGTTTCCCCGTTCCGCGAGACCGGCCAGGCGATCCAGCGCCGCCTCCACCTTGCCGCCGTCGCGCCGCGCACGCAGCGCCGCCAGGCGCGCGGCCTGCTCGGCCCGGATCTGCCGGCCGTCGATGCGCCGCATCTCCACCGGCTGCGCATCGCCGCGCAGCCCCGATAACGCTTGCGCGGCGTCGTCCTGGAACGCATTGACGCCGACGATCCTGCGTTCGCCGGAATCGATCGCCGCCTGCGTCCGACTGGCGGCGATGTGGATGCGCCGGGTAAGCCACCCGGATTCCAATGCGGCGAGGACGCCGCCCGCGGCATCGATCTCCTCCATCAGCACCCGGACCGTCTGCACGGTGTCGGCAGTCAGCCGCTCCATCATGTAGGATCCCGCCCAAGGATCGACCACCCCGCACAGGCCCGCCTCGTGTTGCAGGATCAACTGCGTGTTGCGTGCCAGCCGCGCCGCGGCGTCGGAGGGCAACGCCCATGCTTCGTCGCAGGCATTGGTATGCAGGGACTGGGTACCGCCGAACACGGCGGCCATGGCCTCCAGGGTGGTACGCGCCGCATTGTTCAACGGATCGGCGGCGGTCAAGGACCAGCCCGACGTCTGGCAGTGCATCCGCATGGCTTGCGACCGGGGGGTACTGCCGCCGTGGGCCCGCACGATATCCGACCAGAGGATGCGGGCCGCGCGCAGCTTGGCGATTTCCCCGAAGAAATCCATGCCGACGCCGAAGAAAAAGCTCAGGTTCCTGCAAAAATCGTCCACCTTCATGCCCCGTTCCGCCAGCATGCGCAGATAGGCACGGGCGTTGGCCAGGGTCAACGCCAACTCCAAAGGACCGTCGGCGCCGGCTTCCTGGAAGTGGTAGCCGGAAATCGACATCGCATTGAAGCGCGGCATATGGCGCGCCACATACTCGACGACATCGCCGGCGATGCGCATCGATGGCCCGGGCGCGTGGATATAGGTGTTGCGCACCATGAACTCTTTCAGAATGTCGTTCTGGATGGTGCCCGCAAGCCGCTCTTGCGGAATGCCGCGCTCGCGCGCGGCCAGGATGAAACTGCCCAGCACGGGCAGAACCGCGCCGCTCATCGTCATCGATACCGATACGCGGTCCAGCGCGATACCGTCGAAGAGGCGTTCCATGTCCTCTACGCTGTCGATCGCGACGCCGGCCACGCCCACGTCCGCGGCCGCCATCGGGTGGTCGGAATCGTATCCCCGGTGGGTGGGCAGGTCGAAGGCAACGGACAGCGCCTGCGCGCCGCCGCTCAGTAGCGCGTGGAAGAAGGCATTCGATTCCCGCGCCCCGGCGAAGCCGGCGTACTGGCGTATCGTCCAGGGACGCTCCGTGTACATGGTTTCATAGGGCCCACGCACGAAAGGATAGGCGCCAGGCCGCGTATCCAGATGATCGATATCCCGCAGGTCCCGCGGCGTGTACAGGTCTTTGCGAGGCGGCATTGCCGTGGTGCCTGGATAGGGATTGGGCATGGAATGGTTCTTCGGAATCGGGAAAGTTCGCGCGGGCCGCCTAGTCGCTGTCCAGGGGCGCCGCGGGCCGCTTGCGCGTGAAGACCTCGGCTATCCATGCACCGTCGGTCGCTCGAAAGACGCCGCAGCGGTGCGCCAGCGCACCGTCCGGTTCGCGCGTCCACTCCAGGCAGCGCACCGCCACGTCTTCGCCCAGGTTCACATTGCCGTAGTAATGCACGTCGCGCGATGTGACCGCCAGCAAGGGGAAGGGCCGGAAAAACTGCCATTCCGCCCGGTCGACCAGGGCCGCGAACGTGGCGAAGTACAGAAAGCTGGCACCATTGAAATCGGTGTCAGGACAGGGCGAACACCGCCATTCCAGGGGGATGCCGGCGGGGCCGGCCGCCGCGGTGCGGGCGTCGCGATCGTCCCGCGCGATGCGCCGGCGCACGCGAGCCGCCTCCGCATAGTCTTGCGCCTCGTCCGGGCCGGGACTGTGAGCCCGCGGCCGCCACGATTCGACCGCCGTCAGCGCCGCGCGCGCCACCGACCGGTTATCGCCCCGCGCCTGCCGATAGACGAACGCCGACAGCATCTCCACGCGCGCCAGCCGGCCGCTCGGGCCGCGAGCGAGATGGCGGCTGAAGAACTGGGCATGACCCGCCGGCGCCAGGCCGCTATCGATGTGAAACGCATCATTGACCGCGATGCGATCCAGGGCGCCTTCCGATACGCGCACGCGGGTAAAGGCGGCATAGGCGCGCTTGCCGGAAGCGTCGCGGAAGTCCGGCAACGGCAGCCCATGGGCTTGCGCCAGACGTTCCCAATGCACGTCACCGCACTCCTTCAGCAACCAATTCTCGGACAGGCCGGAATATGCCAGTTGCGGCATGCCGGCGGTATAGCAGCGTGAAAGCGAGGTATCCATCGTCATGCTCGCGAAGCGCCTATGCGGCCATCGCCCCGGGAGATTGCCGGCCGTCGGCCTGGGCGTGCAGCCGGGACAGATGCCCGGCCAGGTATTCCGCATCGCGGGCGATGCCGGAAAAGCGCCCGGATCCCCAGGTGTGCAACCACGGCAGTCCCAGGAAATACAAGCCTTTCTGTCCCGTCACGCCGCGCGCATGCACCGGCTGGCCGCGGCCGTTGAAGACGGGCGCATCGACCCAGGCAAAGTCAGGGCGGAAGCCGATGCACCAGATGATGGATCCGATCCCCGCCGCATGCAGGTCCAGTTCGGTGCGTTCGCCCGCCGGCCGCCACACCGGTTCATAAACGGATGGCGGTGGCACCCCGGGAACGCCGCGCGCCGCGATGTGCTTATCGATGGAGGCATTGATGCCGTTGTAGACCTGGTCGGCCCGGTCGAGGTTGTCCGCCAGGGTCGGCGCGAATCGAACGACACCGGCATCCGCGTCCGTGAGCGGGCCATAGAGCTGCATGCCTTCCAGCGCGAACCTGCGCAGATCGATGTCGCGTCCGCCATCGCGGCCGGTCACGTAGTGATTGGTGTTGTCCCGCACGCCTTCCCGCAGGGGGTGCTTCTCCACCGGCATGTCGTAGTACCGCATGTCCGCCAGCCAATCGACCACGTCGCGTCCGCGATAGAAGCGCGCGCAGCGGGGCGCGTCGCCGGTGGCCAAATGCACTTGGCGTCCCGCCAGATGCAGGTCCTCGGCGATCTGGGCGCCCGACTGGCCGGACCCGACAACCAGGACCCCTCCCGGGGGCAATTGCCCCGGGTTGCGATACGCATTCGAATGGATCTGCACGATGGCCTTATCGATCCTTTCCGCGGCGCGCGGCACGATAGGCGTGTGGTAACCGCCGGAAGCCACCACGACCTGCCCGGCCGTGCACTCGCCCGCGCTGGTACGCAGCTCGAAGCCGCTTTCGCCCGACGGCCGCGCCAGCGTGACTTCCACGCCCTCCAGGGCGGGCGCGGCCACCTTGGCGACGAAGCCGGCCAGATAGTCGTTGATCGCGTCACGCGTCATGAAACCGTGGGGGTCGTCGCCATCGTAAGGGTGCCCGGGCAGCGCGCACTGCCAGTTCGGCGTGACCAGGCTGAACGCGTCCCAGCGCTGCGTGCGCCAGGTATGCGTCAGGCGGTGCTTCTCGAGGACGACGTGCGGGATCCCCTGGCGCGTCAGGTAATAGCTGAGGGAAAGCCCCGCCTGCCCGCCGCCGACGATGGCGACGGGATAGTGGGCGTCGAGCGGATCGGAGCTGCTGGAATTCGACATGATGGCTGCCTGTGGGAAGGATGGTCAGGGGGCGTCCGAGAAGGACACCACGGTCACGCGGCCGGGTTCGTTCGTATGAAGCGCGCCGCGCGCTTCCAGGATCTCCAGCTGGTCCGCCGCGCGCGAACAGGCGAAGCCGAACTTCAGCCGGACACGTTCGCTGGCGATCTCCAGCGCGATGCGGACGCGCGACATGAAGTCGTCGACCTCGTATGCGGTACCGGGAACGAAGTAGTCCTTGATGACCAGGGAAGGCGAATAGCACTCGGTTTCGCTGCCGTCGGGCCAACGGACGAGGAAATGCATGGCGGGCATGGTGCGTCTCCGGTTCACGTCGCGACGCAATGCGCCGCTTCGTAGAGTTCGGCATGCCGCGACGCGCTGGCCTGCCATGAATGGCGCGCCAGCAGGGCCGCCGCATCGGGGGTGTCGTCCAAAGCGTCCTGCATGGCGCGCGCGATGGAATCGACGGATTCGGGATCGGCGAAACGGCAATCGGCGGGCGTCAGGTATTCCGTGAACGGCCGGCGGTTAGACACCACCGCCGGCGTACCGCACGCAAGCGCCTCCAGCACGGCCAGGCCGAAGCCTTCGCGCAATGACGGCATGACCAGCACATCGGCCAGCCGGTAGAGCGCCGGCATGTGGGTGTCGGGCACGGCACCCGTCAGCACGACCGGTGCCGTCACGCCGTGCCCCGCCACGCCGGACAGCACGCGGCGGAACTCGTCCGCATAGCGGTCGTGGTCGAGAAGGCTGGCGCCGCCCGCCACCACCAGCTGCGCGTCGGCATGCGTGCGGCGGACCTCCATGAAGGCATGCAGGATGGCCAGCGTATTCTTGCGCGCCTCCACCCCTCCCACGGCCAGGAATACCGGGCCATCCGCCCGGATGCCATGGCGCTCGGCCACCGACGCGTCGCCGGCGTCGCTGCGCGCATGGAAACGCCGCGGATCCACGCCGTTGGCGACGCGCCGCGCCTCGATCCCATGGTGCCTGGCAAGGTACTCCACCCAGGTATCGCTGACACAGTAAACATGCGCGGCGCGCTCGAAAGCACGAGCCTGCCAGGCCGTCAGGCAAGGATCGTCGAACTCGTCCAGGTGATGCACCGTGCGTGCGTAGCCCGGGACGATGCCGAGGTCCGCCAGATCCGCCAGCGCATTGCCGCTGATGCTGTCCTGGGCATGCAGGATGTCATAGCCCTGCCCCGGCAAGTGATGACGCAGGTGGGCCACGTAGGCATCGATGCGTGCCCGGACCATGGCGCGCATGCCCGGACCGTGCGGCGCCAACGCCGCCAACGACGTCCGGCACCGAGGCCGACGAAAGAACGCCTGCCCGGGCGTTGCGGGCGCGAAAACCGTAACGTCATGCCCCAGGTCCGTCAGGCCGTCGGCCAGTTCCAGGGTATGGACCACGCCGCCTCGCGGATTGACCGAATGGGTCAGCAAGCCGATCTTCATGATTGCCCCTCGGCGGCCGCCACGGGCGCGGGCATATCGCCATCCAGGATGAATCCCTCGCGGTCCAGATCCCAGAACGGCATGCTTTCGCGACCCATCGTCAATACCACCGACCGGTCCTTCGTCACCTGCCCGCACGTCCGCGCCTCGATGCCGCGGCTGGCGAAGCGCGCGAGGACCGCCTGCGCATTGCCGGGCCGTACGCTCAGGACGAAGCCATAACTGGGAAAGGACACCAGCCAGCGCGACAGTGGCGTGTCCGGCGGCCGGGGAAGCGAGTCGAGGTCGATACGGGCGCCGCAACCCGAGCATTCCAGCAGCATCAGCGCGGTGCCCACCGGGCCCGCCATGCTGATGTCCTTGCCCGCGTCGCACAGGCCGTCTTCGGCCAATAGGGGAAGCAGCTCCAGGTCCGCGCGCAAGCGTTCGCCCGGCGCGTCCGTCGACGCATTCCAATACGGAAAGGGCTCCTGGTACGCGCCGCGCAGGTCCGTCGCGACCACCAGCACATCGCCGGGCCGTGCCGCGAAACTGCTGATCAGGTGGCGCGCGCGGCCCAGGATGGCCACGGCCAACTGGCCGCGCGCGCTGCGATAGTTGCTGTGACCGCCCACGATGGGTACGCCGTAGGCACGCGATGCCGCCGCCATGCCTTCCAGCACCGCGTCGCCCGGGGTGGCGCCGGCACTCCACAGCGCGTCGACGACCGCGATCGGCCTGCCGCCCATGGCATAGATGTCGCTGACATTGACCATCACGCCGCAGTAACCCGCGAACCAGGGCATGGCTTCGATGAAGTCTTCGACGAAGCCCTCGATCGCGAACAGCAGATGGCCATCGCCATCCGGCAAGGCCGCGCAATCGTCGCCCAGGGCGGTGGCCTGGCCGGCAGCCGCCCACCCTTCGGGCAGGTGCCGCGACAAGGCGCGGGACACCGCCGCGATGTCTCGCTTGTGGGCGAATCCCCGGCTGCCGCGCAACTGCGCGGCCAGGTCCGCGAGCGTTTCGGACATCAGTGCCTCCCTCGGACGACAAAGCCCACGCTCATGTCGTGGAACGGCGGATAAGCATCCAGGTCGGCGCGCATCAGCGTATGCGGGCGCCCTCGCAACGCTACGTCCTCCAGCGCGCGCCAGTGCAAGCGCCGGAACAAGGGCACGTTCTGGCGCTGCACATGCGCCAGGAACGTGTGACAGCCGATCGCGCTGGCGCTGCACACCGCCAGGCGGATCAGCGCGGCGCCCAGGCTGCCATGACGGCGGAAGTCGCCGCGCACTGCAAGGCGCGATCCCCACCACCGCCCCCTATCGTCGAGGTGGATGCGTACCGTGCCGGCCACTTCCTCGGGCATGCCCCCCACGCAGGCCAGGGCCACCAACAGATGCGCGTGGCCATCTATGGCGTCGCGGTCATCGCCGTCGAAGATGCCTTGCTCCTCGCAGAACACATCGCGGCGCAACTGGAAGGCGCCGGCGCGCTCCCAGGCCTGGGTTGCGTGCTTGATCCGGAACTCCACCGGCCGGAAATCGCAGGGCAGGTCGCTGACCGTGCTCGCGAATGCCATCGGCGCGGACAAGGGTGCGTGCGCTTGGGGATGTTTCATCTCAGGCCTCGTACAACGCGAGCGAGGAACAGGCGCCGCACTTGCCGCAGCCCGCCTTGATGTCGCGCGAGTGCAGCGATGCCTGGCCCACCAGCCGGCCTAAAGGCTCCAGGATCTCGCGCATGAAGGCAGGCGCGGGAGCGGGATGGTCTTCCAGCGGCGTGCCGCTTATCGGCACGAAGGGGACCACGAAGGGATACACGCCCAGCCCGACCAGCTTTTCGCACATCTGCAGGATGGCCTGCGGCGTATCGCCCAGCCCCGCCAGGATGTAGGTACTGACCTGCCCCCGCCCGAAGACGCCCACCGCCGCCTCGAATGCCGACAGATAGCGCTCCACGGGCACCGTGGCCTTGCCGGGCATGATGCGCGCCCGCACCTCCGGCGTAACGGCCTCCAGGTGCATGCCCAGCGCATCGACGCCGGATTGGCGCATGCGAACGAACCATTTGTCGTCGTCCGGAGGTTCGCATTGCCCCTGTATCGGCAAATCGACGGCGGCCTTGATGGCGAAGGCGCTTTCGCACAGGATGGCAGCGCCCCGGTCCGTGGCGTTGGGCGTCCCGGTGGTCAGGACCATATGCTTGACGCCGTCCAGCAGCACCGCGGCGCGCGCGACTTCGGCGAGCTGCTCCGGCGTCTTGCGCGCGATGGTGCGGCGCGCGGCCAGCGATTGCCCTATCGCGCAGAACTGGCAGGCCTTGCGGCGGCTTTCATAACGGATGCACGTTTGCAGCACCGTGGTGGCGAGCACATCGGAACCATGCAGGGTCGCGATATGCGAGTACGGAATGCCGTCCAGCGTTTGCATCGCATAAAAACGCGGCGCCTTGGGAAACGAAATCGTGGCGATGGGTATGGCGTCCCGCATGAGCGTGCTGCGGCCATTGGCATCCGGCGGCATCGCCACGAACGGCGAGTTCCAGGCGGTCGAGGTATGGACCGGCACCATGAAGGCGCGGTCCTCCACAAGGACCGCCTTATGATCCGACGGACCCGCGCCGCCCCGGCGGCTGGCCGCGCCGGCACTGGGGTCAAGCAGCCTGAGCCCTGACGATTGCAGCTCCGTCATCAGCTGGCGGTTCGCACTGACCGGCGAAAGCGGTGTTTCCATGATCGGCCTCTTCGGAGAACGGCGTAGCGGTGTCGGCGGGACGTTCGCCGGGATTCTTGGGAAATGCGTGCGGCGCCGCGCGCCGATCGATGGCCAGGCTAAGCAGTTCCGGGCGCGCGTAATGCCCCACGCTGTCCATCATGCGCTTGCGCTTGATGATCAAAGAAAGATCGAGATCGGCCACGAGCAGCCCTTCGCCTTCACGCAGGGGCTCGACCAGATGGTTGCCTTCCGGCCCCACGATGGCGGTATTGCAGCCGCCTCGCAGCGCCTTTTGCAGCGCGGGGTCGGGCGTGATGGAGGCAATCTGGCGATCCGTCAGCCACCCCGTGGCGTTGACCACGAAGCAGCCCGATTCCAGCGCATGATGCCGGATCGTGACCTCGATCTGTTCGGCGAAGACCGGCCCCACCATGGAGCCGGGAAACTGGCTGCAGTGGATCTGCTCGTGCTGCGTCATCAGGGCGTAGCGCGCCAGCGGGTTGTAGTGCTCCCAGCAGGCCAGCGCGCCGACGCGGCCGACGGCCGTCTGCACGACCTCCAACCCGCTGCCGTCGCCCTGCCCCCAGATCATGCGCTCGTGAAATGTCGGCGTGATCTTGCGGCGCCGCTGCAACAGCCGCCCGTCGGCATCGAACACCAGCTGGGTGTTGTAGAGCGATCCATGATCGCGTTCGTTCACGCCCAGCACCACGACGATGCCATTCGCGCGCGCCCGCTCCGACACTGCCTGGGTGTCGGGGCCAGGCACGACCACGGCGCCTTCGTACAGCCGCATATGCTCCGCGCCCGATAGCACCGGCGGCTTCACAAACGAGAAGTACGGGTAGTACGGCACGAAGGTTTCGGGAAACACGATCAGGCCCGCGCCCTGGCGCGCGGCATCGTCGATGGCCTCGCATACCTTGCGCAGCGTACCGCCCGGCGTCTCCAGGTCCGGAGACATCTGTACCGCGGCGACCCGTATGACACGTTTGTCGTACATGGCTGTTTCCCGTGGCTTATAGCGTCCAGGTGTCGAGGATGAAGGCGTTGTCGCGCCGGTGCAGCAGGACCAGGTCCAGCACGTCCAGCGGATTGATGGGCCGGATGCCTTCGATCAGCGAGGGCTCTCCATGACCGTACAGCGCCTGCAATGCGAAGCGGCAGGCGTAGACCTTGCCGCCTTCCTGCATGAATTTCTCGATCTGTTTATTGAAGTTCTGGTGCCCGGGGAATGCCTCGTCGCCCAATGTGGGGAAGCCGCGCTTGACGCCCAGCGTCACGCCAGGCCCGTAGAGCAATACCGAGGTTTCGAAGCCCTTGCGCTGCAGGCGCGTGGCCTGGAGCAGGTTCACGAAACCGATGGAGCCTTCGAAGGCGACGGTATGGAACGTAACCAGCGCTTTTTCTCCAGGCTCGGCCTTGACGTCCTCGAATACTTTTTCTTCATAGTCGACCAGGAAGTCGCCTTTTTCGTGAGCGGGTTTGGTGACGGCGGGCATGGGATGTTCTCCAGAGAGATGAACGAAATACGCGGGGCTGCGTACGGCAAGTCTTGCAACGCCCATGCCATCGACGGTGGTATGAAATGCGATCAACATCCAATCAAGCGGAGTGGATTTGGCTTGCGCACGCCATCGGTGCCGGTCGGATGCCGTCCGCGCGGCCCACGTCCGCGCCGCCGGAGCGCCCGCATGCACCGACGATGTGCGACTGGCGGCCTAACGCGAACCGTGCCGGTGCGTGGCGCGCCGGTACGGTGCAAAACAGCCCGGCGAGGCTCGCGCCCGGGGTGCTACTCATGTCATCTTCCTTGTGCCACCATTGCGCCATCCGCCGTTCACATCGATCCGGAGCAACAAGAGATGAGCTATTCCACGCGCCATTGGATAGGGAAACTCGCTCGCAGCGAACGCCCCGTTTACCTCCTGCTGCCGGAACTGATCGAACAGGACATGGAGCAAGGCCGCCTGACATCGGGCGACCGCCTCCCCCCTTTGCGGGAACTGGCGGAAGCACTCAGCCTGGACTACACGACGGTGGCACGCGGCTACGCCGAAGCACGCAAACGCGGCCTGGTCGAATCGCATCCGGGCGCGGGCACCTACGTCAAAGGGGGTAATCCCTCGCTGGTTTCGCGCGGTGGAATCAGCGCGGAAATGAGCATGAATCTGCCTCCGGAGCCGCGATCGGCCGCCTTGCTGGCGCGGGTGCGCAAAAGCGCCTCCTCCATCTTCGACGCCGACGATTTCTATGGTTTGCTGCGCTATCAGGAATTCGGCGGCATGGCAGCGGATCGCGATGCGGGCGCGCGATGGCTGCGCCGTCAGCTGCCCGGCGTGAAAGGCGATCTGGTCCTGGTGTGTCCCGGCATACACAGCGTGCTGCTGGCATTGATCTCGCAATTGGTGCCGCACGGCGAATACCTCTGCGTGGAATCGCTGAGCTATCCCGGCATCAAGGCCATCGCGACACAACTCGGCGTGAAACTATTGCCGCTGCCGATGGACAGCGACGGCATACGCGCCGACGCCTTCGAGGAAGTCTGTAAATCCCTGCGCCCCAAAGCGCTCTACTGCAATCCGACGGTGCAGAATCCCACTGCGATCACGATTCCGGCGCGGCGCCGCGAAGCACTGGCCGACGTGGCGCAACGCTATAACGTGGCCATCATCGAAGACGATCCCTACGCCATGCTGCCGGCGCAGATGCCCGAGCCCTTGACCTTGCTCGCACCGGAGCTGTCCTACTACATCACAGGTTTCTCGAAGTGCCTGGGTGCGGGCATGCGAACCGCCTACGTCAAAGCGCCAGACACCCTGCGTCGCGAACGGCTGGCGGCGACGATGCGTGCCTTTACGGTGATGTCTTCGCCCATCACGAACGCGCTGGCGACCCGGTGGGTGAACGACGGCACGGCCGAAGCCATGCTGGAAGCCGTGCGCGCCGAATCCGCGGACCGCCAGGACCTCGCGCGCAACGTGCTTGACGGCATGTCCTACACCGCCGACCCGGACGGCTTTCATCTCTGGCTGGAACTCCCGTCCCACCTGTCGTCGGTGGGGTTCGCCAAAAGCATGAGGGACAAGGGCGTATGGGTCGTCGCGAGCGCGGCCTTCGCGACGGACGGCGATCCGCCGTCGGCGGCGCGGGTCTGCCTGGGTGGCGCGATGACCTGGTCCGAATGCTCCGCGGGTTTGAACGTCCTGCGCGACGGGCTCCTCACGGCCGCCTGAGCGGCCTTTCGTCCAGCAGTTCGGCGCGACTGGACGCCCCTATCGGGCTGGCCGGCCGCCGGGAAATGTCCGCGCGAGCGCCTGGGCGACATCGCGCAGCACCGCCGTCCAATCGCCGGGCGCCGGCTGCCGGAACAGGCGCAGCGACGGATACCACGGCGTATCGGTACGGTCCATCAACCAGCGCCAGTCCGGCAAGAAAGGCAGCATGACCCATGCGGGACGATTCAAGCCGCCCGCCAGGTGCACTGGCGACGAATCGATGGAGATCAGCAGATCGGCCAGCGCCAGGATGGCGGCGGTGTCCTCGAAGTCGTGGATCTCGTCGTCCAACGGCACGATACTCATGCCCGATGGCGGCGTCCTGGCCTGCCCGGCGGCCGGCCCCTTCTGGATGGCCAGATATGTGATGCCCGGCAAGGCCAGCGGCGCCAGGTCGGACAGGGCCAGCGAGCGGTTGGCGTCGTTCGGATGCGAGGGCCGGCCCGCCCACACCAGCGCCACCCACGGTCGCGGCAGGGCCGCCAGCCGGGCGCGCCACTTGGACACGCGAGCCGGATCCGGCGACAGATAAGGCGTTTCGCCAGGAAGATCCTGCAAACGCAGCCCCATCGCCATCGGCAGGGACATCAGCTCGCAATGCTGGTCGAACGGTGGCGGAAGATCTCCACGCGTGGAGATCGCGTCGTGGCCCGCGGCGCGCCGCGCAATGCCGAGCAGGTCGGGATGGATTTCCAGGACGATGCGCGCGGCGCTGCGCGCCTTGGCCCAGGCGACCATGCGGATGAATTGCAGCGTGTCGCCATAACCCTGCTCGTCGTGGATCAAAAGCGTCTGCCCGGCGATACGGCGGCCGTCCCACCGGGGCAGCGGCACCTTGCGTTCGATCGCGGCGGTATGCGCCAGGCTGTAGCGCCAGCGATACTCGCGCCATCCGCGCGCGAAATCGCCTTGCAGCAACAGCGTTTCGGCCAGATCGAAGCGCGCAGACAGATCGCCGGGCACGGCGCGGACCAGCATCTCCTGGATTGCCGCCGCCTCGGCGACACGGCCCAGGTGCTTGACGGCCTGCGCCAGCAGGCGCCACAGTTCGCTCGGCGCGCCCGCGGGATCGATTCCGGCCCGCAACAGGCCTTCGGCCTCCGCATACTGCCTGTCGTCCAGCAGCTTGCCGGCCTGGCGCGCCAGCTCCTCGGCATTCCGCATCACGTCGCCTCGACACCCAGTTCGGACAACAGGGGACCAAGATAATGGGCGTAGGCGCGCCAGCGGCCCTTGGCGTGCCGATAAATGGGCTGCCGCACCTCGTTCATGCTGGCGCCGCGCACGGGCCGCGGCGATCGGTGATACGCCAGGCAGGCGGGCTCCCAATGCAGGCCCAGGAACTCGACGAGCCGCCGGCTTTGCCCTTCCGGATCATCGACCAGCGCTTCGTAATCGACTTCGATGTAGCGGTCCGCCGGCAGTATCCGCCGCCAGCATGCCATCAAGGCATCGTAGGCCCGGTAGTAGCGCCCCAACTCCACCAGATCGCAGCTGTAGGCGTGCTCCGCGCCGAAGGGCTTGCTGAAGCAGGAAAGGCAGGTATCCACCGGATCGCGCCGGCAATGGATGATGCGGGCACGGGGAAGAATGCGCGCGATCAGCCCGGCATAGAGGAAGTTCGACGGTGTCCTGTCGATGACGCGGTCCTTTCCCATGGACAGGGCGGCAAGCCTTTTCACGCAGGCATCGCCAAGCGCGTCCAGCGCCGACGGGTCTGCTTGCGCCATGCCTTCGGGAAAGCCGGCAATGCGCGAGACCAGATCGCGCATCAGCGGCAACTCTCCCGCGCCATGCACCCGTGAGTGCGAGGCCAATATCTGCTCCACCAGCGTCGTGCCGGATCGCGGCATGCCCACGATGAAGACGGGCAGGTCACTGGCATTGCCGGCTTGCGCGGAAGCCGGCAATGCGGTGAAGGCATCCGCGATGCGCGTCATCCCGCCGGTCGCCACGCCGATGTCGAAATCGAAGCTGGCGCGCTTTTCGCGATTGGCCTCCACCAAATGCGCCCAGGCCTCTTTGGTGGCGCCGCAGTCCATGTAGGCCTTGCCCAGTGCGAAGCGCAGGGCGGTCCGGCGTGGGACGTCCCCCACGCGGTCTTCGCGCAACAGGGTTTCCATGGCGTCGATCGCCGGGTCGCCGCGCTCGAAGCGCGTCATATCGGCGCGCGCGCTCCACGCCTGCGCATTGTCGGGGTAGCACGCGAGCAGCCCATCCAGCACGGCGCGGGCCTCGCCGGCACGGCCCAGGATCATCAGCAGCCGCGCCCGATTCAGCCACGCCGCTTCTCGCGCGATACCGGGGAGCGACATCGCCCGATCGAACGAATCCAATGCTTCTTCGAAGCGATCCTGCGCCTGCTGCGCCTCGCCGAGCATGTTGTAGGCGTCGGCGTTCTGCGGCGCGGCAGCCACGGCCTGGCCGGCTGCCTCCAGCGCCGCCTGGAGCTGGCCGCATTGCAGCAGCAGCCTGGCCTTGGCAAGCAGCCCGCCTGCATGCAAGGGAGCGAAGGCGAGCAAGGCCTCGATCCAATGCAGGGCCTGGTCCGGGCGTTGCCGCGCGGCTTCGATGCCAGCCATGTTGATGTACGCGTCGGCCAGGCGGGGGTTGTAGTCGATGGCCAGCTGTGCGGCCTCGGCGGCTTCTGCGTATTCGCCCAGATCGCTCAGCAGGAAGGCAAGGTTGCTGTGCGCTTCCGCGTAAGCGGGGTGCAGCGCCAGGGCCTTGCCGTATTCGGCCCGCGCATCGGCCAGCCGGCCGGCGCGTTTGTAGGTATTGCCCAGATTGTTGTGGGCCTCGGGACTATCGGGCAGGATCGCAACGACGCGCTCCAGGCACGTCGCGCTTTCGTCGTAGCGTCCGCATTCCTGCAAGACAATGCCCAAATTGTTCCAGGCGGTGGGAAGCTCGGGCGCGAGCCGGGTGGCCTGGCGGCCCGCGGCCTCCGCCTCGGCCAGCAGGCCCTGCTGGCGGCACATTTCCGCCAGATTGCTGAAGTACACCGCCGGGGCGCGCGGCGCCTGGCAAGCCCCGCGCAGGTACTCAACGGCCAGCTCGAGTTTGCCGTAGGCGTGCGCGATCAGCCCCAGCAAATGCAGCGCGTCCGCCTGCCCCGGCCATGCCTCCAGCACCCGTCGGGCCAGCATCTCCGCCTGCGCCGCCTGGCCCGCATTCCAGTGTGCATAGGCCTGTTGCAGTACTTGCGTCAGGTCCGGTTGCGGTTCGGCGGCGGGTGGCGGCGCGGGGCGTTTGCGGGTCATCTCGGGTATGGCGGTGGGCGCGGTCAGAACCGGTAGCGCCCCTGCAGCTGGAAAGCCTGCGCCGAGACATTGCCGGTATCGAAAAGGCGATCGTAACTCGCCGTGATATCGACCGCCTTGCCCAGTGGCAGCGTCAGGCCCACGCCCGCCGTCAGCATGCCGCGCGACGGTGCCACGCCGGGCAGCGTGAAGCGCGTGCCGTCGCTGGCCGCGGCCGCGACGGTGCGGCTGGCGTCCAGGGTTTCATAGGCATAGCCCACCCGCGCCTCGACCAGTGCGGGCCGCGCCGCCCCCGTGGTGAAGGGCAGGCCCACGGCCAGCTGCGCGTACGGCTGCAGGCTGTTGATGTCCTGCGAGCCGACGTGCAGGTTCTGGCTGGTCGAACCGTTTTCGCCGAAGCTGTCGGCATGGAAGTACTGGTAGCGCAGGCCCACGCGCGGCGTGATCGTGAAGCGGCCCGTCGCCAGCGGCAGGCTGGCCTGCAGCCCGGCGGTGATCTCCTGGCCGTCCGTATCGCCCTTGGCGCTGCCCAGTCCCGCGAAGGAGCGCCGCGATTGCAGGAAGTCGTAGGCCGCGCCCACCGTGGCAGCCACGTCGACCGGCCCCAGCCGGCGGCTGCCATAGCCGGCCACGCGCACCGTGTCGATCTTGCCGCTGGCATCGTCCTCGGAGACATCGGTGTGGCTATAGCCGCCGGCGATACCCAGCGTCCAGTCGCCCACCTGGTGATCCAGCCCGGTCAGGAAACCGTAGTGGCTGTCCTTGTAGCTGGGCGCGTCGTCGTTGCCGCGCACATGCGCCGTATCCGAGACGATCTGCGCCCAGGCCTGGCGGCCGGGGCGTGCGCAGTCGGCCGCCGACGCGGCGTCCGCGCAGGCTTGTCCCAGGCGCGAGAGCAGCGTTTCGTTCACTCGCTGGCCTTCGCGGATGGCGGCCGAGCCCATGGCCCCGAAGATGGTGGCGTTGGTGGGCTTGACGACCACCGTGCCGCCGCCCGTGCCGCCACCGTTATCCGTACCGCCGTTATCGGTGCCCGCCGGCGACAGCGTCAGCGTGCTGCCATCGGCCAGCCTCTGCACGCTTTGCGCGAGTTCGGCCGGCGCGTTGCTGGTCACGCTGGAGAACTGGCCGCTCACGCTGGACGCATCGATGATGCGGTAGGACGCGGCGCTATAGGTGCCCGGCCCGTACAGCACGTTCAAGGTCCCGCCCAGCGTCGCCGTTCCGCCGACCTTCAGCTGCGAGGCCGCGGTGGGGCTGACATCGACGAACAAGGTGCCCGAGGGCGACTGCGTATAGTTGCCCGCGATGGTCAGCGTGCCGATGGATCCGCCCGGCCGCACCACACCGTTGTTGGTGACGCTGCCGCCGATCGTGCCGTGTCCGCGCAGGGTCCCGGCCGATCCCACGGCAACGTCGCCCAGGATGCTGGCGCCGGCGTGGTCGGCATCGCCGATCTCCAGCGTACCGGCATCGACCGTCGTGCCGCCGGAGTAGGTATTCGCGCCGTTCAGGATCAGCAGGCCGTTGCCCGTCTTGGCCAGCCCGCCGTTGCCCTGGAGCACCGAATCGATGGTGGCGTTGACGTTGTCGTCCACTTCGATGGCCGAGGCGGCGGCGGTCAGGTTGATCGGACTGCCCGTGACCCGGTAGCCGTCGGTGGAAAACTGCATGCCGCTGACCTTGATCGCGCCCAGGCTGTTGTCCACCGTGACGGTGCCGGCGGTGCCGCCGAATACCGGGCGCACATCGGCGGTATCGAGCTTGCCATTGCTGGTGCCATCGGTACTGGTCCAGTTCGTGCCGGTCGCCGTCCAGGTGCCGGAGCCGCCGGCGATGGTGCCGTCCGCGGCGGTGTTGGCGCCGTCCCAGTAATGATGCTGGGCATCGGGCGCCAGCGTGGCGACCAGGTTGCCGCCGACCGTGCTCAGCTGCGCGAGCAGGCCGTTGTTCACCGAGACGAATGCCGTGTTGCCGCTATAGGCGGCGCTGCCCGCCGCGCGCACGACGGAGTAGGTCTGTCCCGCGGCCAGGCTGCTTCCGCTCAGGCTGATGGCCGAGTTGCTGACCGACGCGCTGCCACTGACGTCCAGATACCCGTACGTCGTGGCGTTGGCCGCGTTGATCGCCAGGCCGCCGCCGGTCTGGGTGTAGTCGCCGTGCACGGTGATGGGATTGTTGATCTGCAGGGTCGCGCCGTTGTTGATCACGGCATAGCCGGCATTCACCCCGATGTCGTCGTTCAACAGCAGATTGCCGCTGGTGAAAACCAGGTTGGCCCCCGTGAGCTTGATGAAGCCTTTGTCGGTTTCGGCCAGGCCGCCGCTCAGGCCGGTCAGCGTACCGATGGCCGTGCCGCTGCCGCCCGCGATCGTCAGGTCCTGCGTGCTGGCGGACGTGATGTCGCCGGCGATAAGACCGCTGTTGGCGATCGGCCCGATCGTGCTGATGTTATCGACCTCGATGGCGTTGTACAGGCCGGTGATGGTGCCGCTGTTCGTGACGGAACCGACGCTACCGCCCACCTGGGCCAGGATGCCGGCATAGGGACCGGAGGGGTTGCCGATGATCGTGCCGCCCGCGCCGCCAGAGATCAGGCCGGAGTTGTCGATCGCCTGGATGGTACCGGCCACCGCGGCCACGCCGGAGAGGCTGCCCGAGATCGTGCCGGTATTCGTCAGGCTGCCCACGGTACTCGTATTGAGCGCGAGGACGCCAAACATGCCGTTCACCAGACCGCTGTTGTCGACGCTTCCTATACCGCCGCCGTTCTGGGAGACGACTGCGAATCCGACGTTGGAAACATTGGTCTGGGAACCCAGGATGGTCCCGCTGTTGGCCAGGGTGCTTATCGTGCCGCCATTGTTGTCCACCCCCGCGATCCCGCTGCCAGCCGAGCTGGTACCCGCAATAAACCCCAGATTGTTCAACCGCACGATAGTACCGGCGTTGCTTACGCCCACACCGGTACCCGTGATGTATCCGTTGGCCGAGTTGATCATGGAGCGGATCGAACCGGTGGAAGTGTTCTGGACGCCCATCGTTGTCCAGGCACTCCCAGTCCCCACCACGGCGCCATTGTTCTTCAGCGAGTCGATCTTGCCCAGGTTCTGGATACCCAGATCCACGCCCACGATGGTACCGAAGTTGGACAGCTCCCGGCCGGATAGGGTGTTGTTAGCCTGGATGGCGAAGGACGCGCCCGAAATGGTTCCCGTTGCCATGACGGAAAAATCGCCGCCAGTCCACTCATAGCATCCCGTCGACGAATTCACGATGGTGCCCGTCCCCGCCGTGGTGCAGGGAACGGCCGCTGCGATGCCGGGAAGCAGGCTTGCCGCCAGCAGCGAGCCGGTCAGAATCTGCAAAGGTCCCGTCTGCCGCAAGGCCATGCCGGCCTTCGGCATGGCGCCATGTCGAAATGAGTGATTGCCTTGCTTGCCCTGCTTCTGCTTGTGCTTCTTCTTCACGGCCTTTTACTCCGCGTCGCGCTCCCCGCGACGTCATGTTTTGCGTGGACAGCAGGCCAATGCTCGTGCGCGCAACGCGCGGGACAAGGGCCCAGGCTGCATGGGGAGGGCAGAAGGTACCGTGCGTCATCGATCTTTAATTTGTGCAAAAACACCGGAAAACGCGGTGTTTTCGTCAGGGGCGCGCAATATTTCGATTTATTGCTCTGCGCTAGCGAAGAAATGCACGGGCGGATTCATCCGCGCTTCGCCGATACCGGAAGCGACGGTTCGCCAACGCCCGGAAGCCGAGACACGCCCCTTGCCTTGGTCGTGGCGCGGGCGTTCCTACATTTGCGAGATGTCGAGACCCATCTTCTTCTGCGCCGCCAGCCGCATCTCGCGCACCAGCCATTTCTGTTTATCGTCCGGGATGAAGAAGCCGCCGATTCCGGATGAAAAAAGCAGATCGAAGACTCGTTCCGTAACCTGGCTCAACTCCTGCTCCAGGTCCGCGTCGGCCTGCGGCCTCGGAGGCACCATGATGACGATGGTATCCAATACCTGCTCGATGATCTCGATCTTAAGATCCGGGCCGGGCGTGTAGCCGAACGCTTCGCAAACGAGCCTGACCGGGTCAGCAAGCAACCGCGCGCGATAGTCTGGGTCGGTGGCGATACGTTCATAATTCTTTTCGACGAAGTCGGTATTGCTCATGGCTGACTCTCCACCGTTCGGGCAGCATTGCGCAGGGCGAGCAGCTTGAACTTGGCCTCCACGGGAACGAGCCAGATGAAAAGGCCCTGGCTGGACCAGAGATCCATCTGGTTAAGCGGTGTCGAAGGCACTGGCGATTGGAGCCCGCGAGCGGGCGGAATGGTGAAGTAGACCCTGTCTCGACGCTGCAGCACCACCTTGACCTTGACGCCAGCCGGTACCGCTACGCCCATGGCTTTGAGCGCCTCGATTGGATCGTTCTCCACCTGGTAGGCGAATTGATCGTCCGTCCAGACTCGCTTTGTCAGCTCTCGCTCAAAATCGCCAGACATGGCCGTCTCCTGTATGTTGCCCGGATTGAAATGCCGCGGGAGACGCGGCTCCGCCGCAAGCTCAGGGCTCGCGATCGATGATCAGGAAGCTCGGGCCGGCATGCGCGAGCGCACGGGAAAGAACGCCGCCCACGACATCAAGGCTCGAGATCCGCTCGGTGCGCGCGCCGAAACCCTCGGCGATTTTTTGCATGTCCACATTCGGGTCACTGAAATCCAGGCCGACGAAATGCGTGGTCTCGAAGGTCGTCCTCATCTCGTTGCACCACAGATCCTTCAGCAGGCGATATTCGTGGTTCACGAAGCAGACAAAGACACAAGGAATGGCGTATTTCGCCGCGGTCCAAAGGGCGTGGATCGAGTACATGCTGCCACCATCGCCGACGAAGCATACGGCGGGCTTTCCCGTCGCGAGTCCGATCCCAACGCCGAGCGGCATCGCCCAACCCAACCCGCCGCCGCGAGGCGAGAAATGGACATTGCGGAATCCCAGCGCCGTTGCCATCTCCTGCACGATCGCATCCTCGGAAGACCCCTCCGTGATGACGTGGGTCATGCGGTCGAGATGGCGCAACACCGAGAGAATAAGCGCATTGCTCGCGTGCGCTCCGGAAGCGGGATACTTGGCGTCCAGGGCAGCCTCGTCGATCGCCCGCACGGCAGCCGCCTTTGCCTCGCCGCCCAGCGCTGCCGCGAGCGCATTCAGCGTTGCATGGATATCGCCAAGTACGGCGATATCGCACGGGAAGTCGAACCCCAGCTGGCCGGCCGCGGGCGCGAGCTGGATAACCCGCAGCTCGGGCGGCAGCGCCGAAAGACCATCATAGGTAAAACTGTCGACCTTCTCGCCGATCAGCAGCATCGTGTGATAGCGGCTCAAGGCTTCATTGATCCTGCGCGTCGTCGGAGGAAGTTGGCCGCGGAAGTTGGGATGCAGCGGATCGACCGTGCCTTGCACATGGAAGGGAGCAGCGTAGATGTCCGCCCCGAGCGCACTGGCGATGCGGCTGACGGCGTCGATGCCATGCGCCGCCCCCACTGCATAGTCGGTGACGATGACGAGCTTGCCCGCGGGAACGCCCTTGAGAACGCCGGCAAGCTCGCCGATGCCGCACGGCACCGCATCCTCGATGATCCGGGTCCTCTTGAAGGTGGTGCAGCCGGTTTCCTCCAGCATGAAGTTCATGGGAATGGAGAGAAACACGGGGCCGGCGGGCTGGAGCCGCGCCTGCAAATAGCAGCGCTGCAAGGCGACGGCAAGGTCGTCCGTGCGCGTCACCTCGTAGGCATACTTGGTGGCGGTCCCGGCGAGCGTGGTGTTGGGCGCGCCGAGTACGGGATTATGGATGAGAAAACGGGAATCCTGCTGGCCATTGATAACCAGAAGCGGGACGCCGGACATGAGCGCGTTGCGCATGTTGAACATACCGTTGGCGAGACCCGGATAGGTGTGCAGGCTGACAACGGACGGCGCACCCGTGATCAGGGCATAGCCGACGGCAATACCCACGGCGCTGGATTCGTGGAGGGCCAGGACGTAGGTCGCCTTCGATGCCGCCACGGCCGCGAGGAAGGACGTTTCCGTTGTGCCGGGATTGCCGAACACGAACGGAATGCTATAGGTCTCAAGAAAATCCTGGATGAGCTCACCACCTGTCCGGTTTCCCATGGCTCCTCCGATCAGAACGGACGCTCTCGGTTAGCGCCCCAGGGGCTGGCGCCGGTGTGGCTCTCGTCGCGGAATTGCCGCGTCGAGGCATCCGACGCATGCGTCATATTCCGCACGCCCCTTCCATGCTGCAATCGCAATCCCGCAAGCACTTTGACCCACGTCAAAGACTCGTCGTTTGACATGCCTTCGATAAACCGCGTGATAGGCCGAATCAATGAAGCGTCGCCAAGTGGGCGAACACGGTCAAAGAAAGTCGGCGTCTTGATCGATCGCCGCTACGGCGCGCAGAAAGCGTTCATCTGCTCCACCCCAAAGGCGATCTCTACCTGGGCGTGGGGTTTCATCCTTTCAACCGCGTGGGTCATCGATTCCAATAGCGCGGCTGCGGATGGCGATAGCGTCCTCCCCTTCTTCTTCACTACGTAGAGGTTTCGCTTCAGGACCGGCTGGATCAATGGCTTGAAGCACAGGCCAGCCGACACCAATGGTTGCGCGGCCAGCGCCGGCAATGCCGCGTAGCCCATGCCCCGATTGAGCAAGGGGAACAGCGACGACATCGAGCCCACCTCGTAGCCCGGCTCCTTGAAACGCCTGGCGATCCTGGGATGGAGATCGATCAGCGCACGAATGCCGTTCGAAGGATGGAGCCCTACCATCGTGTGGCCCGCCAGGCGCGACCAGGGTATCGACCCGTGTTCGAGCGCCAAGGGGTGCCGTGGCTCGAACACCGCGCCATACAGGTCCGTCAGGATCTTCGCCGTATCCAGCAGGGGCTCCGGCCGGAACAGTGTGGTGACGCCAAAGTCGGCCTCGCCCGAAAGGACCAATCGGCATACGCCTTCCGTCGTCTCTTCGCGCATCCTTACGGTAATTCCGGGATAAGTGCCGGCCATCTCTATTACCGCCGGCGACATGACGTAGTTGATGAAGGAAGCCGCCGCGGCCACGACCGCGGAGCCCCGCTGCCGGGTGGCGGCCATCCGCATCTCTTCGAGCGACTCCTGCAGATCGCGCAACATCCGTTCTGCGGCGGGAAGGAACTGCTCCCCTTGCATCGTCAGCTGCACGGCCCGGGTGGAGCGGTCGAACAGCCTCAGGCCGATCTCGCTCTCCAACGCCTTGACCGAGGTAGTCAGCGTGGACTGCGTCACATGCAACTTCTCTGACGCGCGTGTGAAGCTGCCTTCGCGCGCTACCGCTGCAAAGGCGCGCAGCTGCTTGAGCGTGATATTGGCGAGATGCATTTATTCAACGATACGATAGGTCGATAAATATTATTCGATGGCATCTATTCTTCTGTGTTCTTAGACTTATATCGACAAATACCAGCCCTGACAAGACTTGGATACAGGAGACAGCAATGCAGGCAACGACCCCCACGCCGGCGGGAGATCCCCCGCGCCGTATCGACGGCGCCAGTGCCTGGCTCGGTCCCCAAATGGCCTCCGACGGCCAATGGATCGAACACCTTTCGGAAGCGGAAGTGGCCGAGGTGCACCAGGCAATCGCCCGGCACAAGGCTTCGGGGCGCGCATTCGGCGACATCGACGTCGCGAGTTTCTCGCTGCCTACGCTGGGCCCAAGGCTGAAGCGCATGCTGCGGGACGTCATCGACGGCCGAGGCTTCGTCCTTATCCGCGGATTTCCCGTCGAACGCTACTCGACGGAGGAAGCCGCCATTGCCTACCTGGGCATGGGTGCCTGGTTCGGCAGCTTTCGCTCCCAGAACGCCGCCGGCCATCTGTTGGGACATGTCCGCGACACCGGCGCGGACATCAACAAGCCGCAGACCCGCTACTACCAAACCAACCGGCAACTCGAATACCACACGGATTCATGCGACATCGTCGGATTGCTATGCCTGAAGACGTCGCGGTCCGGCGGTGAGAGCCGCATCGTCAGCTCGGTGTCGCTGTACAACGCAATGATGGAACAACGTCCCGACCTCGCGGCCGAGCTGTTCCACCCCTTCCCGACCGATCGCCGCGGCGAAGTGCCCGACGGTGCCAAGCCCTGGTTCGATGTTCCGGTCTTCAACTGGTGCGACGGCAAGCTGACCACGATCTATGTCGGCCAATACATACGCAGCGCGCAGGCCCTCTTCCCTGAAGCGCGCCGTTTGACGGACAAGGAGCTGGAAGCCTTGGCCCTGCTCGACGAGCTCGCCAACGACCCTCGATTCTGCCTGCAGATGGAGTTTCTGCCGGGCGACATGCAGTTTCTGCACAATCATCAGATCCTTCACTCCCGCACGGATTACGAGGATTGGCCTGAACCGGAAAGGAAGCGGCACCTGCTTCGCCTGTGGCTGGCGCCCGAGGAGGGGCGCACACTGCCACCGTCATTCGCGGCGCGGTACGGATCGCTGACACCCGGTGCCCGTGGGGGCATCATCGTCAAGGGGACGACATTGAAGTTCGAGCTGGAGCCTGCATAGCGCCGCGCCTACACACACAACAACGTTTCGACAAGAACGGGGAGACAGACATGAAGCGACGTGACTTCCTTGCAGGAAGCAGCCTGGGGATCCTTTCGGCGGGAATCTTTGGCAGCAGCCCGGCCGCACTTGCCGCCGTGGACTCGAGCGGCCAAAGCTGGCCGACACAGCCTATCAAGATCATCAACGCCTACCCGCCCGGCGGTATCGTCGATATCCTGGCCCGACTGATAGGGGCCGAGCTGACGCGCGATTTCGGGCAGCCGGTGATCGTGGAAGACAAGCCGGGCGCCGGCGGCAACATCGGTACCGCCTACGTGGCGCGTGCCGCCGGCGATCCCTACACACTGCTGCTGGGCGCAAGCGGGCCGCTGGCGATCAACGTGTCGCTGTATAAGAACCTGCCCTACGATCCACGCAAGGACTTCACACCCATCACCTTGCTCGCCGCGACGCCGCTTGTGCTTGTGACCGGCACAAAATCGGGTATCACGTCCGTGGACCAGTTGATGGCTCAGCTGCGCGCCAGCGAGAAGCCGCCCTTTTACGGCTCCGCGGGCACCGGAACACCGCAGCATCTGGCCGGAGAGATGCTCAAGCAGAAAGCGCACGTGCAGGCGACGCACGTCGCCTACAAGGGTGGCGCGCCGGCCGTCGTGGCCGTGATCGGCGGTGAAGTGCTGTACGCGTTCGAGAATCTGGCGCTGGTGCTGCCTCATATCCAGGCCGGACGAATGAAGGCTCTGGCCGTCACCAGTCCGGGCCGCACGGCGCAACTACCGGACGTCCCGACAATGTCCGAGCGCGCCGTCCCGGGATTCGAGGCCCGCGGCTGGTACGGCCTGCTGGCGCCCGCGGGCATTCCTCAGGCGGCCGCCACGCGCCTGACCGATGCCACCATCCAGGCCGCTGCCCGGCCCAATGTGCGGCGGGTGATCGAGTCATTCGGTTCGGACAATGTGTCGAACGGACCGGCGAAGTTTTCGGAGCTGATCGCGTCGGATATCGCCAAGTGGCGGGACATCATTGCCGCGGGGGGCATCAAGCTGGAAGGGTAGAAGGCCCCGCCACCGACAGCGCGATGCCAAGTCCCGATCGATGACAGTCGCCGTCGTCCCACCCAGATTACGCCAGCGGCCGCAACCGCTCCGGATCCGCCATCGGCAGCACAATGGAAGACGGATACTCCGGTGACAGATGCAAGGTGTTCACCGCCACGCGCATCACGCGCCCATCCGCGGCGCTTTCACCGGTATTCGGATTGACGTCGTACTTCGGGAAATTGCTGCTGGCGATATCCAGCCGGATACGGTGCCCTTGCTTGAATAGATTGCAGGTCGCGAAGGGTTCGATCGTGATCGAATACACCTTGCCCGCCTGCAACGGTGCGGCCTTCTCCCAGGAAGCATGGAAGCGACAGCGGAAGATCCCATCCGTTATGTTCAGCGCATAGCCTTCCGGATAGTCCTCGCCGGGCGGATACACGTCGATCAGCTTCGCGGTGAAATCCGTATCCGGCGCGTCGGAGGACACAGCCAGCCGTACGACGATCGGGCCTATCACGGCGCAATCCCGTTCCAGCGGCGGCGTCTGGAACACCACGACGTCATCGCGCGCGGCCAGCGGCATGCCGGGTTGTGTGCACCCAAAGAACCGCTCGTCCTCGCGCTGGTCGAATCCTCCGCCGGAAAACACCGGCTCGCCAGAGGTCAACGAGCCGCCGATGGTAGGCACGGGGCGGCGCGGATCCGCGGCGTAGGAGATATGCGCACCGGGCGTGGCCGGTGCGTCCGGTGACAGGCGACCGTCCGCATGCAGATAGAAGCTCGTGTCGGTCGCTTCCGGCACGGGCCAACCCGAGGCGACGACCCAGCGTCCGCCGTGGTCGAAGCGGCCCGATGCCAGGCGACGTCCGCTGCCGCCGCCCATCAGGAATAGGCGGGCCACCGGGTCGGTCGCGGACGCCGTGCCGGCATCGCCCCGCGCACCCTTCAGCCATCGGTCGAACCACCCCAGCCGGAACGCCAGCCAATGTTCGGCGATGTGGCCATCCAGCATGGCGGCAGCGCCAAAATCGGCGTCCCCCGAATAAGGCGTGTTGCGGTCGCCATGCAGCCAGGGTCCCATGATCAGCCGAACCGGCGCGCGCCGGCCACGCGTCAGGCCTTCGTAGTTCTCCATGGTCGTCCGCACATAGGCGTCGTACCAGCTGGACATCAGCACAATCGGGATATCGGGAATCGCGTCGTAGTAGCCCTGGGCATAAATCCCGACGCGGCGCCACGACTCATCGAACGTATCCGCGCGCCATTGCTCGAAAAGGTAATCCTCATACTCCGGCACGAACTTTATCGGCGAGTGGCCGGGCCGCCACGGCATGCGCTTGAACCATTCCCGGATGTCCTGGCGGTCCAGCGCGGCGGCGATCAGCGGGTCGCGCTGCGCCGCGGGGCTGAGCCTGGCCTGCTTGAATGCCCAGGTCGCCTGCTTCAACTCGAAGGCGCCGGACTGGCGAATGCCGCATTGGTAGCCGTTGGAGAATCCCCCCGAGTCCAGCACCATGCAGGCCAGGCCAGGCGGATTCAGGCACGCGGCGGCCATCTGCGTATGGGCCGCATACGACAGGCCCATCGTGCCCACCTTGCCGTCGCACCACGGCTGACGCACGATCCAGCTGAACGTGTCGTAGCCATCCTCGCCATCCGACAGATATTTGACGAAATGGCCTTCGGAACCGTAGCGGCCGCGGCAGTCCTGGAAAATCACGGCGTAGCCATGCGCGGCGAAATAGCGCGCCACTTCCGAACGAGGCACGCCCTGACGGCCGCCGATGCGTTCCGATCGCGAGACCTCGGCCTTGCCGTACGGCGTGCGTTCAAGGATGACAGGCAGTGGCCCGTCGACGCCGACCTCGTATCCCGGAGGCAGATGGATATCGGTTGCCAGCCGCACGCCGTCGCGCATCGGCACCATGACGTCACGCAGTATCCGTGGCTCTGCGGTGTCCGCTCTCATTGCTTTGCCTCTTCGATATATTGGGCCGACGTGCGTTCCAGCTTGTTGGCATGGAAGACGATGCCCTTGCGCGCGGCCCACTGCACCACCGGGAAATAGAGCGGGACAATCGCAACGTCGTTGAAGGCCGTTTCGGCGGCCTGCCGCAACAGGGCATTGCGTTGCGCGGGATCGAACTGCGACGAGGCCTGGTCCAGCAGGCGATCGAACTCGGGGTTGGAATAGCGCGAGCGGTTGAAAGCCCCTGTACCCTTGGCGGCATCGTAAGTGGCCAGCACATTGGTCAAACCGTTGGCGGAATCGCTGGTGCTGTTGCCGTAGGAAAAAATGAAAGCGCTGTAGCTTTGCTTCGCGGCGGCCCCCGCGTAGACGTTATAGGGCTGGGTGACCACACCGTTGATCCGCAGCCCGCCGTGCGCGAGCATCTGTCCCACGGTCTGGCCGATCTCGCTATCGCCGAAGAAACGGTCGTTCGAGGTATGGATGGTCAGGCCGAACCCCTGCGGATAACCGGCCGCGGCCAGCAAGGCCTTGGCGCCGGCCGGATCGTACTTCGGCGCGGGCAGCTTGGGGCTGTAGCCGCCCAACCCTTCCGGCACCATCTGCCCGGCCGGCACCCCCGCCCCGCTAAGCAGGCGGGCAGTAATGGGCTCGCGCATGATCAACGCGGAGATCGCCCGGCGTACGCGTACGTCCTTCAGCGGATTGGCATCCATGGGCTTGCCGGCGCTGTCGGTGATGAACGGGCTGCGGTCGCGCGCCGAATCCAGCGCCAGATAGATCAGGCGGGCCGACGGAGAAGAAAACACCTTCAGGGCCGGATTGGCCGCCAGCTTGGCCGCATCGTTCGGAGGCACGCTATCGATCAGGTCGACGGTCCCCGCCAGCAAGGCGGCCACCCTGCTGGCGCCGTTGCTGATAAAGCGGATCGTCAGGCGCTCGAAATCCGGCTTCCTGCCCCAGTAATGGTCGTTGCGCTCCAGCTCCAGGCGATCGCCGCGCTGCCAGGAGCGGAACTTGTACGGCCCCGTGCCGATGGCGGCCGTGCCGTTGTTGAAGTCCTCGCTCTTGTGGCCTTGCGCGGCGTGCTTGGCCACGATGTACACCAGCCCTATCTGCTCCATGAAATCCGGCACCGGACCCTTGGTTTGAAAACGGATGGTCGAGCCGTCGACGATGTGCATGCTTCCGATGCTGCGCACCGCGCCCGTAAACGGCGCGGGGCTGTTCGGGATATCGCCGGCACGCTGCATGGAGAACACGACATCCTCCGGTGTCAGCGGCGTGCCGTCATGGAACATCACCCCCGGGCGCAGTTTCACTTCCCAGATGTCCGGCGCCGTGGCTTTCCAGGAGACGGCCAGGCCCGGCCGGAGCTGCATGTTCTCGTCGGTGGAGACCAACCGTTCGTAGATGTTTTCCGCCGCCGCCTGGTTGTTGCCCGTGCGGGAGAACAGCGGATCCATGGACGACGGTTCGGCCGCCTCGGCAATGGTCAACGGCCGCGCCGACGCCGAAACCGGGAGGCCCGCGGCGCAGTATCCCAAGGCCAAGGCCAGGACAACCGCCGCACGCCCCCTGGCGTTGCGGATGATGGGGCGACGAGGCGGTCCGACGCAGGCGTCTGATCGCGACAGCGGACTCGATTTGGGCATTTGTCGATATCTCCCTGTGCTTCGCTACGGCGCGCGCCTTGCGCGCTCACGCGCGGCATCCGCCGGCGGCATGCGCATCTTGCGATCATCCCCCGCCACCGGCAACGCTATGCTTAGGCCGCATGCGCCTATGCGCTTTGCGGGAATTTAAGTGTTTACCCTGACCGCGCGACAGCACCGGACCTTTTGCATTCTTACGCCATGACGATGAACTACAAGCAGCTGGAAGCCTTCCGCGCCTTCATGGCCGCCGGTTCGACCATCGAAGCCGCCGACAGGATGGGCCTGTCACAATCCGCCGTCAGCCGCCTGCTCAGCCAGTTCGAGGCCGATCTTGGCATTGCGCTGTTCGTGCGCCGCAAGGGCCGCCTGCATCCGACCGCCGAGGCCGAGTACCTGCTGCCGGACGTGGAACAGATGATGGCCGGCGCGGCGGGATTTCAACGCCACGTGAATCAGCTGAGACTGGGCGGCACGCGCCGCACGCTGCTGCGCATTCAATTGCCGACCACCGTCGCCCACCTGATCATGCCGCAGGTCGCCCGCCGCTTCATGTCCGACCACCCGGATGCCGTCCTGGAAGTTTTTGCGGGCGCCTACGAACAGGGCGAAATCTCGGTGCTGGGCCGCGAGGCCGATGTCTCGTTCCTGCGCCTGCCGGCGCAGCATAGCGGCCTGGCGACCGTGCCCTTGATGTCGACCGAAGCCGTATGCATACTGCCGCGCGGCCACCGCCTGCTGGCGCTACCCCAAATCACGGCCGCCGACCTGGACGACGTGGATATGGTCCTGCTAGGCCGCCAACGTCCCCTGCGCGACGACATCGATCACGTCTTCCGCCAGGCGCGTGCGCGCCCACGCGTACGCGCCGAGGTGCACTCGGTGGAGATGGCGTGCAGGTTCGTCGCGCAAGGGCTGGGCGTATCCATTGTCAACGGCCTGCTCGCCAGCCTGGACCACAACCCCGGCATCGAGCGCCGGCCCTTCCGTCCCGCCATGGAATACCGGCTCGGCATCGCCACGCTGCAGGGGCAGGAACCGCATCCCCTGGTACCGGCATTGACGGCGCACATCGTCGAGGCGATCAGGGAAGCCGCGGCGCCAGAGGTGTATCGTTTACTGGGCTAGCATAGCCGCGAGGCGCAGGTCCGAATCCGGATGGAGACCACCATGCTCACACTCTATTCCTACCCCGAGCTGTTCGGCGTCGCCGACAACAACCCATTCGGCCTGAAGGTATATGCCTTTCTGCGCCTGGCCGGCCTGCCCTTCAACCATCAACACATTTTCGACAGCCGACAGGCGCCGCACGGCCAGCTGCCGTACATCGATGACGACGGCACCACCGTCGGCGACAGCAGCGCCATCGTCGCACACTTGATAGACCGGCACGGCCTCTCCATCGACAGCGCGCTAAGTTCGTCGCAACACACCCAGGCATTCTGCGTGAACCGCATCCTGGACGATCTCTATTGGTCCATGTCTTATTCACGCTGGAAAGACGACCGCTACTGGCCCGACTTCCGAGATGCCGTGCTGCGTACGCATGCGAACGTCACCGCGGAAGACATGGACGCCGCGCGCGCCTACAACTTCGAACGCTACCGCTACCAGGGCATAGGACGCTACGCACCCGAAGAAGCCTACCGCCGCGGCCTGGACGACCTGCGCGCCATCGCGGCAATGATGGATACCAGCCCTTTCTTCTTCGGTGCCACGCCCACAAGCGTAGACGCGAGCATCTACGGCTTCGTCGCCAACATCCTGTTCTATCCGATCGACACGCCGCTACGTGCGTACGTCGTATCTCAGCCGGGGCTCGTCCAGCACTGCGAGGCCATTCACAAGCGCGTTATGGGGATGAACTCGGGCTGATCGAACGTTCGGAATCCGGCGCGCTGTCATGCCCCTCTACGTGGATATCCATATCGATATGCACGTTTCTCGGCTTGCGGCATAGAAAGACACCAGGTAGCCAAAAATTCGCTAAGTTATAGATTTTTATGGAATTTATTGGCGGACAGAGGGGGATTCGAACCCCCGATACGCTTTTGACGTATACACGCTTTCCAGGCGTGCGCCTTCAACCGCTCGGCCACCTGTCCTGATCCGGTACTGCTGCGGGCTTTGCCAGCCCGTTTGTCTTGCATGCCGCTTGTCCACCGCTCGACGCAACCATCGCCAGACGATGCTTGCCCCGGGGCTTTAATGCCTCCCCGGCGCGCGGATTGGGGCCAATTGCAACTACGGGCCCGCCAAACGGCAATCCGCGATTCTAGCAGAATTTTATGTATCCAGTCTTGGCCACCCTGCCCGCCCAAACCGGGCCGCCCGGCCAGGACCCGGCAACCGTTCGCGCGAGAACCGGCTCTGGACAGCCACCCACGTCGCCGCGTCCATTGACCATCCCTCCCGCCATCAAGGCTGGGCGAACACCACACTCTCGCTGGACTCCACCTTGCAGAAGCGCGCGATGCTCTGCATGGAATTCGCGTGTTCCTGCTCGCTATGGGCCGCGCACAGGTCCTCCAGCACAATCATTTCGTAATCGCGATCATGCCCGTCCCGCACGGTCGCCTGCACCACCGCCTGCGTGGAAACCCCGGAACAATAGATCCGCTGCACATTCCGCGTACGCAGCTGGACTTCCAGCGTGGTGGAGTAGAACGGGCTCACGCGATGCTTGACGACCTGCAGATCGCCCGGCTTCTGTTCAAGGTCGGGATGGATCTCGGTGCCCCAGCCGCCCAGCTTGAACAGCCCATGCTGCGCGGCAGCCGCGAATATCGGCGACCCGGGCGGGCATTCCGGATAGCCCTCGGAAAAGCCGACCCGCACGAACCCCACCGCAATACCCGCCGCGCGTGCCTTGGCGATCGCCTTGGCCGTCCGAGCGACAAGATTCCGTTCGCGAACCTGCTCGCCCATCGGCGTCTTGCCGTTCGGGCCGTCCGCATGGACCAGGTCGTTCTGCATATCCAGTACGAGAAAAATGGACGAGGGTTGCCGCATAGTGTTTTCCCAGAATTGTTGAAGACTCAAACGCAACGGATGCCGCCATGGACACCCCATCCCGCACGGCATCGAACACGGTTGACGGCGCGGGAAGCGTGCCTGCTTGGACAAATGATAGATCGCCGCGTTCGCCCCTACGAGCCGCAACGGCGGCAGCTTTTTTTGAATTATTGGCGCGGCCGCTGGAATCTTTTCAACGATAAATCAACAGACCGGGGATATTCCGCTCACACCCGCTGCAAATGACACACATAACTCGATTATCAGCCGGCCACCCCTGCCACTGGATGTTCGCGCAGGCGTCTTGACCGGCCGCGGCGCGGCAGCCGGCCGCGCCGCTTCTCCCAGCCACTGAAAGCGCCGAGCCGCCCCAGATCCACCGGGCGAGCCGGTCTCGTTGTCTTCACAGGACCGATTACGTGTTAGCCGCGTAGGGGCGCGCTTGCGCCCGTGTTTCCCCGACCCCGCCGTATACCCCAGACGGAGAGTGAGATGGCAAGAGAACAACGTTCCCCCGCAAAGAAACAAGCCGGCACCGCAAGCCAGGACGCGAAGCGCCGACGCATCTTCCCGGCGTTACGCCGTGCCCATCGGCTGCTCGGCATCACCTCCCTGACGCTATGGGCGGCACCCGGCGAAGCCTCCACGTTCCTCGGCGGGGCCACGACATCGTCGCCGGTAACCATCGGCATCGGTGCCGATGATCCATCCTGCAGCACCACCACGGGCTCGAATGCCTGGGGCGCGATCGCCGTCGGCTGCGGCGCCAACGCCAACATCACCGATCCAACGGATTTCCTGCCGGGACTCGGACTCAATGGCGGTATCGCCGTGGGCAACGGTACCAGCACGACCGGGGCCAACGACATCGCGATCGGCAGCAGCACGCAAGCCCACAGCGACAGCGCGATCGCCATTGGCGTGGGTACCGTCGCCGGCGTCGCGGGCACGAATGTCAACAACCCGACCGCTATCGGCGTCGATACCACCGCCACCGGCACCAATTCCATCGCCGTGGGCACCACCGCGCGGGCCAGCGGCAGCAGCGCGGTCGCGGTGGGTCCCTGGTCCAACGCCGGCCCGGCGAATACGGTCGCGGTGGGCCCCCAGACGACGGCGGCCGGCATCGAGTCCACGGCAATCGGCTATCTTGCCCTGGTGCCGTCCGGCAGCGGGGTTGCCATCGGCAGCCGGACAATCGCCGAGGGAGGCTACGCGGTGGCTTTGGGCAGTGGCGCCGCCGCACGCTCCACCGGCACGGCCAATGGTTCGCCCATCGCCATAGGGTCGAACGCCAATGCGACCGGCGTGTATGGTTCCCCCAATCCCATCGATCCGGGAGGCTCGACATTCGAGGCCGTCGCGATCGGCAACGCCGCGACGGCGACAGGCCAGATCGGCACGGCGCTGGGCTGGACCAGCGCCGCGACAGGCCTCTGGTCCACCGCTGTTGGCGGCGCGGCCGCGGCCACGGCGGACAGGGCGACGGCGGTGGGTGTAGGCGCACAGGCCAGCGCGCCCGACGCCCTGGCCCTGGGCTACGATGCCGCCGCCACGCAGTCCGGTAGTGTCGCGCTAGGCCCGGGCGCCCGGACTGCGGTCGGCGCACGCACCGCATACGTCGCCTACGCGCTGGCGGCGCCGCAAACCTCGGCAGGCGAGGTGTCCGTGGGCAACCCAGGGGCGCAGCGGCAGATCACCAATGTCGCGGCCGGCGCCGCGCCCACTGATGCAGTCAACGTCAGCCAGCTGAACCAGATCGCGCAGAACACGGCCGGCTCGTTGGGCGGGGGTGCCTCGTACGATGCGGCCACGGGCGCGTACACCGGGCCGGGCTACCCTATCGGCGGACAAACATACAACACCGTCGGCGATGCCTTGGCGGCACAGAACGCGATCGTATCGACGCAGGGCAATAGCGTGGCCACTTATCTGGGCGGCGGCGTCACGTATAACGTGGCCACAGGCGCGCTGGCCGGCGGCTTCATCATCAACGGCAACAGCTACGCGACGCTGACGGACGCCATCGGCGAGTCCCGGCACATCGTCAACAACCTGGTGCAGGGAACGGCCGGGCTGGTCCAGCAGCAGGACGCGACGGCGCCTATCACGGTAGGCGGCAATACCGGCGGCACGACGGTGGACATGTCCGGCACGGCGGGCAACCGGCGCGTCACCGGGGTGGCCGATGGCGTCGCCCCCAGCGATGCCGCCACCATCAATCAACTCGATACCGTCACGCAGCGCGTCAACGGCCAGTATGCCCGGCTGAACAACCGCATCCATGGCGTTCAAAGCCGCGCCAACGGCGGTATCGCCGCCGCGATGGCGATGGCCGCTTTGCCGCAGGCCTATTTGCCCAGCAAAAGCATGGTCAGTCTGGGCGGTGCCACGTGGAACGGGGAAAGCGGCTATGCGCTCGGGCTTTCCACCGTTTCGGATAACGGTTCGTGGGTATTGAAGCTGTCAGGCGCCACCTCGTCGCGCGGCGACTACGGCGGCGCCGTGGGTGTCGGCTACCAATGGTAGGCCAGGCGCTTCGGATCCAACACATCGAATGACAGGCCGACGCGACGCGCGGGCCGATGCAGGAGTTTGACGCATGCAAAGATACAAAGCCCCTATCCTGGCGTGCGCCGGGTTGATGTTCAGCTTCGCCCTGGCCGGCTGCGGAAACGTGAGCAAGGTAGACCAGAACGGGCAAGCGACGGCGCTGGTCTGGCCCGATATCTCGCGGGCCTCGCGATCCAAGGGGATTTATCCCGATCCGCATCATCTCGCCATGGTGCGGCCCGGCATGGACAAGGACCAGATCTACGATCTGCTCGGGCGCCCGCATTTCCACGAAGGTTTCCTGATGGTGCGCGAATGGGACTATCTGCTCCACGTCCGCACGGCCTCCGGCGACGAACTATGCCAGTACAAGATCCTGTTCGACCGCGATCGGACCGTGCGCAGCACCCATTGGCGCGAACCTTCATGTGAAGCGGCAATGAGAAAAGCGATCTCGACCGTGGCGGGCGACGCCATGCACGCCGATGGAACCCATGCGCGGCTGGCCGCCGGAATGCCGACATGATGCGCGCCAAGGCACGCTGCGCCGGGCAACGCCGCATCCCGGCCCGAATCGCGGCTCGGGCCAAACCGGCCCTGTTGGACACCGCCATGCAAAGGTTGCTGTCGGTATGCCTGATAGCGACGGCCGCAATGGCCGTCGCCGCGTGCCAGCCGCTGTCCGCCGGACGCGCCGAGCCGGCCGCCATGCCACCCGACCCGCAAGGCGCCGTGGGCGCGGCAACAAAGCCCGGCGTGCCTACGGCCCTGCAGGCCGGCCCACCCACGGTCGAATTCCGCCTGGCACAGACAGAGGCCGCACCGGGATTGCACGCCCTGCAACTGGGCGAGCGGCAATTGTGGATGTTGCAGCAGCCGGTCCTGACACGTACCGACATCGTATCGGTCACGCCGGTCAGAAGCCGCGCCGGGGCAAGCTATGTGCGTTTTCAGTTCGCGCCAGCCGCCGCGCCGCGGCTGGCTGCGATCGCGCAGCGCTATCCCGGCAAGTTCCTCTTGCTCAGCATCGACGGCGAGCTGGCCGCCGCCCCCACCCTAGGCGGCCCGATGAACGACGGCGTGCTGTTCGTGCCCGTGGTCAGCGACCGGCAGGCTGCCCAGGTGTCCGCGGCGGTGGCCGGCGCCCCGATGCCGGCGGGACGCTAGCGGCAAGCTAGTCGCCCAACCCCATATAGCCTTCGACGGCCGCGAGCACGGTCTCCATCTGCACGGTATGCGCGAAGCGGAAGGGATCGCCGTAGATGGTCTCGTCCGGGAACTCCGTGATAAGCGCCAGCGGCACGTCCTCGCCCACGCCCTCCGTTCGCAGCACGGGGATGCCGTTCATCACCTCGAACCCACGCTGCAAGGCGTGGGTTTCGAACATGCGCATCTGCCGTGCGTTGTACTCCAACAGCCCCGGCACCCGCGCCGCGACGCGCGCGGATACATGCCGCAGCAAGGCATTGGCCTGGTCTTCCCAGCCGGGATGATGGCGCAGCACCAGAAAATAGCCCTTGGGCACCGTCCATAGTTCGAAGCCGCGTGGCAGATACCCCGACAAGGGGCGGGTCCATTCGTGGGCGGGATAGCCGTGCAGGTTCACATGCAACTGGGCGCCGGTCGTTTCGTACGCCTTGCGGCGCGCATCCCGCTCATACCACGGCGCGCGTTCGCGATACGCGAGGTCGTCGCCCAGGGCCGAGTAGCGCGCGGCATGGGACATATGGCGCGGGTTGTGCTCGCACAGCTCCCGATGCAGGGCGTAGCCATCGGGATTCTCCGACGCGAACAGCACGAAGTGCGCGTCCGGCTGTTGGCGCAGCACCTGCGCGGCGCGCAGCGCCCCCACCACGCCCGAAGTCTCGTTCGCGTGCTGGCCGCCGGAAATCACGACAGGCTTGTTGGCTCCCTTGACATACGTACAGAGCACCGGCCGCCCCTGCCGCGTCGGGACGGAATAGGGTTCGCCACCGATCCGCGCCATCTCGTAAGCAATGCGCGCCAGAGACAGCGCGCCGTCGACCTCTTCCAGCGGCGGGCCGGCGCCGTCCGGCGTCGTTACCGCCACGGCGGGAAAATCCCGGGTCTCGACGCGCGCCCACGCGGGTCCATCCAGACGGCGCACATCGGGCACGATCTGGCCCGGCTGCAGGCCGCGGTTGCCCAGAGGGCGTCCCGAATGCATCTGGAAGACTTCCAGCAGCCCGAAGTACAGTTCTTCGTGCAAGGCCTCGACCGTGCTCGCGACTTCGTCGTGATAGCGCAGGTCGCGCTCGATGCCGGGTATATCGACGCGGATATCCAGGCGCTGGAAATACGGTTCCTTATCGCCCCATTCGTGGGCCCGGACCGCGTCCATGACCTCGGCGAACACCTGGGAATACTCGGTGGGTCGCGCCTCGTCGATTTCCACGCCATCCGGCCTTCCCTCGACGCGGACCCAGCCCGTGGGGGACAGGGCCGCCACGCCGGCATGGTCCGTCGCCACCCGGTTGGGCGCGAACACGCGCGCCGTTTCCGTGCGGCCATCGACATACCGCAAGACCACTTCGTAATGCAGGTCCGCGTCGCCGGCAAGGAATTCCAGCGCCACGCCGTCCAGCAGCCCGGCCAGCGGGTACGCCTCCAGCGTGAAACGCCGCTGTACCGCCTCTTCGCGCACCGGATAGCGCACCGAGACGGACGCCAGCCCATCGGCATCGACTTCTTCCAGGAAGAAATGCACCAGCGGCTTGTAGGCGCTGCGGAATACCGCCGTCACACCGGCGTCGGCCAAGTGCCGTTCCGCCGCCCGGCGCGCCGCCTCGTCCTCGAAGAGCCAGGCCTGCACATGCGCGCCACGGTAATCGTCCTGTTCGAATTCCCGTACCCACGCATCGAGAGTGCGGTCGAAACGTTTGTCCAGCAACACAGTCATGGCTTACACCTTTCCAGTGGGATCCAGACGATCGCGCAGCCAGTCGCCCAGCAAGTTCAGGCCCAACACCGTCAGCATGATCGCCAATCCCGGGAACACACTGACCCACCACGCGGTCTGCAAATAGGTACGCCCGTCTGCCAGCATGCCGCCCCAGCTGGGAATCGTCGGATCCACGCCCAGCCCCAGGAAGGTCAGGCTGCTCTCCAGGAGGATATTGGTGGCGACATTCAGCGCCATCAGGATGATCAAAGGGCCCAGCAGATTGGGCACGATGTGATGGCGGATCATGGCCAGGTCGCGCACGCCGAACGCGCGCGCGGCCTGCACGAACTCACGCTCGCGCAGGGCAAGTACCTGCCCTCGCACCAGGCGCGCATACTGCACCCACTGCGAGATGACCATGAAGAAAATCACGTTGAACAAGCCGCCGCCAAGGATGGAAATAAACGTGATGGCTACCAGGATGAAGGGCAGCGCCAGCTGCACATCCGCGAAGCGCATCACGATCACGTCCCAGACGCCGCGGTAATAGCCCGCGATCAAGCCCATGACGGTGCCCAGCAGCGCGCCGAAGAACACCGAGACGAATCCCGCCGTCAGGGATATCTGCCCACCCACCACCACGCGTGCCAGCACGTCGCGCCCCAGCGGATCGGTACCCAGGACATGCGCCAGGCTCTGGAACGGCGGGGTCAGGCGCGCCGCCAGGTCCATGCCTTCGCCGCCATCGGGAAAAAGCCAGCCCGACAACAGGACGGCCAACACCACGGCGCCGGTCAGCACCACGCCCATGACGAATTCCAGGGATCGGAAGCAGTTGCGTGAGCGCCGCTTGGCCGCTGTCTCGGTCAGCGTCGTTTGCATGGAATCACCGGATACGGATGCGCGGATCGACGATGCCGTAGGCAATATCGACCAGCAGGTTGACGATAATGATGACCAGCGCCAGCACGGTGACGGCGCCTTGCAGCACGGGATAATCGCGTGCCGCGATGGCGTCGAAAGCCAGGGTGCCCATGCCGGGCCAGTTGAAGACCTTCTCGATCACCACGATGCCGCCGATCAGCCCGCCGAACTGCAGGCCCATGTATGTAATCAAGGGAATGGAGCAATTGCGCAGCGCGTGCTTGTACAGCACGACACGTTCGCGCAGGCCTTTGCTGCGCGCCACCATGATGTACTGGGCCGAGAGCGTTTCCAGCATCGTCGTGCGCACCAGGCGCACATTGGTCGCGCTCAGGATCACAGCCATGGTCAGGGCCGGCATGATCAGGCTGGCGGGGCCGTCCCATCCGGACGGCGGCAGCAGCGGAAACGTGATCGACAACAGCAGCACCAGCATCAGTGCCAGCCAGAAGTTGGGAAAGGACAGACCCACCAGCGAGAAAATGCGTATGGCCTGGTCCGCCGCCTTGCCCTTATGCACGGCGGCATGCACGCCCAGCGGGATGGACACCAGCAGCGACAGCGCCAGGGACACGAAGGCCAGCAGAAGCGTGGCCGGCAGCGCATCGCCGATCAATCGCGCCACCGATGTGCCACCCATGAAGCTGTGCCCGAAGTCGCCGACCAGGATGCCATGCATGTACGACAGGTACTGCACGGAAAACGGCCGGTTCAGTCCCAGCGCCTGCCGGATGTTCTGCAGATCCTGTTCGGTAACGCTGCCGGCCCCCTGGCTGAGCATAATGGCCGGATCGCCGGTCAGGCGCACGGCATAGGAAACGAGCAGCGTCACGGCCAGGATCACGAAGACCGCCTGCAGGACGCGTTTGATAAGGAAACCGATCATCTCGAGGGCGCTCCGGGCCATGCCCGGAGCGCAAGTCAGGTTGGCGAAATCATTCGACGCTGGCGTCGACGAAACGGAAACGGATATCGCCCGGCACGGACAGGTTCTTGACACGCTTGTTCACGCCCACCACCGTGTCCAGCGCATAAAGCGGCATCTCAAGCGCGTTGTCGGCCACGTAGGCGGCGATCTGGCGCAGGGTCTTCTGCCGCTCGTCCGTCTTGTAGGTATTGCGCTGCGCGTCCAGCATCGCGTCCAGCTTGGCGTCCTTGTCGTACGGATTCCATTTCTGGCCGCTGTGGTACATCAGGTAGGCCGTGTTGTCGTAGTCGTACGTCCAGCCGCCCCAGTACATCTGCCAAAGCTCGCCGGTCTTGCCCTGCGGGATGATGTCGTTGATCAGCACCGGCGTTTCGTAAGGCTTGATGGTGGTCTTGATACCGACACCCTGCAAGTAGCCGGCAATGGCCTGCGCCACCTCGCGGAATTGGGAATCGCTGCCGCGGATATCGAGCTGGATCGCGGCGCCCGGCTTGACGCCGGCCTTGGCCAGCAGCTTCTTGGCCTGGGCGGGATCGAACGGCAAAGGCTTGAGGGCCGGGTCGTAGCCGAAGGACAGGTCGCCCTGGAAGCTGGCGATGGGCTTGGCATAGCCCATCAGCAGCTGCTTGATGATGGCGTCGCGATCCACAGCCATAATCAGCGCCCGGCGTACGTCGCGATCCTTCGTGATGCCGCGCGACGTGTCATAGCGCGCCACGACCGTACCGGGGCCGCTGGTGCTGACGATGGTGGCATTGCTGGACTTCTTGATCGTATCCACCAGGCCAAGCGGGATGGCGGTGGCGATATCCACGCGGCCGGCCTGCAGTTCCGCCACCTGCGTCGCGGGCTCCGCGATAAAGCGGTACACCACCTGGTCCAGCTTGGGCTTGCCACCCCAGTAGTCGTCATTGCGTGCCAGGGTCAGGCTGATCTTCGGCTTGTATTCGACGAACTTGAAAGGCCCCGTGCCGACCGGATGCTCGTTGAAGTAGGCGTCTCCCTTCTCCTGGATGTACTTGGGCGGCACGATCATGCCGCCGTAGCCGGCCAGCTTGGTCAGGATGACGGGGTCCGGCCGCTTCATCATGAAGTCGACGGTGTGCGCGTCCACCACCACAACCTTGTCGATGGAGTTGTAGTTCGACTGCTGCGGCCCCTTGGCGCCTTCCGGTCCCAGCAGGCGATCGAAGGTGAACTTGACGGCGTTCGCGTCGAACGGTTCGCCATCATGGAACTTGACGTTTTCGCGCAGCTTGAAGCGGATGCGCGTGTCGTTGTCCAGGAACTCCCAACTGGTCGCCAGGCCCGGCTGCAGCTTCATGTCCGCGCCGCGCATGGTCAGGCCGTCGAACAGGTTGCTGCCCACCGAACCCCACCATGTCACGAAGGTGTCGATGGGGTCCCAGCTGCCCGCATCCTGCGTGATGGCTACGCTCAGCGTGCCGGCGGCCTGGGCCGGCGCCGTGGCGGCCAGCGCGCCGCTGATGGCGAGCGCCGCGCCGAGCGCGCGAGCGGTCTTGGTGAAGGTAAACATGAGCGCCTCCAGGGACGTGGGGATCGTTGATGACGATAAAGAAGAAAAATCGCGGTCCATCGCGGTCAGGCCGCCTCGGCCACCATGTGGCCCGGCGCGACTTCCACCAGGGGAACAACCCGCGGCGCGTCGCCGACGCGGCGCACCGGACTGGGAATCTCGCCGGCGAGCAGCGTGGTATCGATGTGCCGGCCGGGCTCGGCCACCGGCACGGCGGCGAGCAGCTTGCGTGTGTAGGGATGCCGGGGCGTTTCGAAGACATCGCGCCGGCGGCCCATTTCGACGATCTGGCCCAGGTACATGACGGCGACGCGATGGCTCACCTTCTCGACCACCGCCATATCGTGGGTGATGAACAGATAGGAAAGCCCCCGATCCTTCTGCAGGTCCATCAGCAGGTTCAGGATCTGCGCCTGTATGGACACATCCAGCGCCGATACCGATTCGTCCGCGATGATCAGGTCCGGATCGCTCGCCAGCGCCCGCGCAATGCACACACGCTGGCGCTGGCCGCCGGAAAACTCGTGCGGATAGCGGCGCGCGTGCTCGGGCCGCAGGCCGACCTGCTCCAGCAATTGCGCGACCCGCGCCGCGATGGCCTGCTGCCCATGCAGCAGGCCATGCGTGACGATGGGCTCCGCGATGCTGAAACCCACCGTCTTGCGCGGGTCCAGCGAGGCATAAGGGTCCTGGAAAATGTATTGGATCTGCTGGCGCAGCCGCCGCCGTCCGGCGGCGTCCATGGTGAAAATATCCCGGCCCTGATAAAGCACCTGCCCGGCTGTCGGCGCGATCAATTGCTGCAGCGTCTTGCCGATGGTGGACTTGCCGCTGCCCGATTCACCGACCAGCGCGAGCGTCTCGCCAGGATAGATATCGAAGTCGACACTCTCGACCGCGTGGACGCGATGCGTCACCCGCCCCAAGAAACCCCGGCCCATGTCGAAGCGTGTGGTCAGCCCGCGCGCGCTCAGTAGAGGCCGCGTGTAGTCCGCCGTATCCTGCTCATGCGTGGAACCGACTTCGCGCAGAATGCCATCTTCGAGCACGACGTGCGGCGTACGCAGGGGCAGGTCGCGTCCCGTCATGGCGCCCAACCGCGGCACGGCCGCCAGCAGCGCGCGGGTGTAGGGATGCTCCGGCGCGCGGAACAGGCGCTCCACCGGGCCCTGCTCCACCTTGCGGCCGCGCAACATCACGACGACGTCGTCGGCCATTTCGGCGACCACGCCCATATCGTGCGTGATAAAGATGACCGCAGTGCCCAGATCGCGCTGCAGCTCTCGAATAGTGTTCAGTATCTGGGCCTGGATGGTGACATCCAGCGCCGTCGTGGGCTCGTCGGCGATCAGCAGGCGCGGCCGGCACGACAGCGCCATCGCGATCATCACGCGCTGGCGCATGCCGCCCGAAAGCTGATGCGGATAACGGTCCAGCATTTGCGCCGCGTCCGGCAGCCGTACTTTCTCCAGCAGGGCACGCGCCGCTTCGCGAGCGGCCGTGCGCGACAGGCGCTGGTGCAGGACGATCGCTTCGGCCACCTGGTCGCCGACGGTGAACACCGGGTTCAGCGACGTCATGGGCTCCTGGAAGATCATCGCGACATCGTTGCCGCGAATGGCGCGCATGTCGTCCTCGGAGGCGCGCGTCAGGTCGATTTCCCTGCCGCCCTTATCCCGCAGCAGGACGCTGCCTTCAGCGATGCGGCCACCCGTATAGTCGGTCAGCCGCATGATGGCCATGGACGTTACCGATTTGCCGGAGCCGGATTCGCCGACGATGGCCAGGGTGCGGCCGGGATAGACATCGAAATCGAGCTGGTCGACGGCACGGAACACGCCGTCTTCGGTCGGGAAATCCACCGACACCCCGCGCAGGGAGAGCAGCGGGGAAACCATATCTGCGGGCGTAGACAAGGAAGGAGCGAAGCTTGGGGAAAACAGCGATGTTAACGATTTATCGGTAAATCTTGAACAACGCCCCGCGCCCGACAGCCCCGGGGAAACCCTTCTTGCGCTGCACAAAAAATTAGGGCGCTACGACTGCGCGCCCCAGGTCCACCCACGCCGTCAGTGCGACAACTCCCGGAACGCCAGCGTCTGGCCATCGGCATCGGTTTCTTCCATGCGTACCTTGAAACCCCACAGCCGCGACAGATGCTTCATCACCTGGTCGGCGTCTTCCGCCACCAGCGGCCGTCCGCGCGTCTGCTGATGACGCAGCACCAGCGAGCGATCCGAATCGCGGTTGAACTGCACCACCTGCACATCGGGGACCAGATTGTCCCGATTGTGCTGCTCGGCCAGCAGCTTGCGCACATGGCGATAACCTTCGTCGTCGTGGATCGCCACGACCTCCAGCTGAGGGTTTTCTTCGTGGTCGGCGATCGCGAAGAAACGGAAGTCGCGGATCAATTTGGGCGAAAGATACTGCGAGATAAAGGATTCGTCCTTGAAGTTGCGCATGGCGAAGTCCAGTGTCTTCAGCCAGTCGCCGCCCGCGATATCGGGGAACCACCGCCGGTCTTCCTCCGTCGGGTTTTCGCAGATCCGCCGGATGTCGGTCATCATGGCGAAGCCCAGTGCGTACGGATTGATGCCGCCGTAGCCACGCTGGTCGAACCCCCGCTGGCTGACCACGTTGGTATGGCTTTGCAGGAACTCGATCATGAAACCGTCATCGACCAGCCCCTTTTCGTGCAGGCGATTGAGGATGGTGTAGTGCCAGAACGTGGCCCAGCCTTCGTTCATGACCTTGGTCTGCATCTGCGGGTAGTAATACTGGGCGATCTTGCGGACGATGCGCACCAATTCGCGTTGCCAGGTCTGCAGCTTGGGCGAGTACTTCTCGATGAAGTACAGGATGTTTTCCTCGGGCTCCCGCGGGAATACCTCTTTCTTGCCGCTTTCGGACGCCTCGGCCTTGGGCACCGTGCGCCACAGGTCGTTGAACTGGACGCGCTGGTATTCCTCGCGATCGGCGACGCGCTGCAGCTCTTCCTTGTACGAGACCGGGTTGGGCCGCTTGTAGCGGTCCACGCCATGGGACGACAGGGCGTGGCAGGAATCCAGGATTTCCTCCACCGCTTCGATGCCGTAGCGGTCCTCGCAGGCCATCACGTAGTTGCGCGCGAACACCAGGTAGTCCAGCACGCCGTCGGCGTCGGTCCACTGCCGGAACAGGTAATTGCCCTTGAAGAACGAATTGTGGCCGTAGCATGCGTGCGCGATCACCAGCGCCTGCATCGCCATGGAGTTTTCCTCCATCAGGTAGGAAATGCAGGGGTTGGAATTGATGACGATTTCGTAGGCCAGGCCCTGCACCCCACGGCGATACGCCTGCTCGTTGCGGATGAATTCCTTGCCGTAGGACCAGTGCGGATATCCCACCGGCAGGCCCGCGGACGCGTAGGCGTCCAGCATCTGCTCCGACGTGATGATCTCGATCTGGTTGGGATAGGTGTCCAGCTTGAATTCCGCCGCGATCTCGGCGATGGCCTCGTCGTAGCGGCGGATCAGCTCGAACGTCCATTCCGACCCCGTTGAAATCGGGGACGCGAGGCGCCCCGCGCCAGAGGCCTCCAGACTGCTCATGATGCCATTCATGCCACGGCCTCCTTCCTGAACAACTCGTGGAAGACGGAAAAGATCTCGCCGCGCTCGGAAATACGCCGCATGACGAAATGCTCGGCGGGCTCGCGCTCGTACTCCGCCCACAGGCTGCTCTTGCGCACGTCATGCGTATCGTGGATTTCGATATACGCGAAATAACGGGCCGCCGGCAGCAGGTGTTCGGAAAGGTAGCGGGCGCTGCGAGCGGCATCCGCGCCGAAGGAGTCGCCGTCGCTGGCCTGCGCGGCGTAGATATTCCAGGTAGAGGGCGAATAGCGCTTTTCGATGATGTCGCGCATCAGCTCCAGCGCCGACAGCACCACCGTGCCCCCGCTCTTGGGATCATGGAAGAAGGTGTCCTCATCCACTTCCTCGGCGTTATCCGTATGCCGGATGAATACCAGGTCCACGTGCTCGTACTTGCGCATCAGGAAAAGGTAGAGCAGCGTGAAAAACCGTTTGGCCAAGTCCTTTTTGTTCTCGTCCATCGAGCCGGACACGTCCATCAGGCAGAACATCACCGCACGCGCCATGGGGACGGCCACGGATACGCGATGCCGGTAGCGCAGGTCGATTTCGTCCAAAAAGGGGACACTGGCAACCCGCTCGCGGGCAGACTTGACCTGCGCGCGGGCCGCTTCCAGCAGGGCCAGCGAGGCGCCCTGGCGCTCCAGCTCTTCCAGAGCGTCCTCGGCCTCTGTCAGTTCGCGGCGGGCGCCGATGCTAAGCGCGATGCGCCGCGACAACGACGCTTTCAGCGTGCGGCCCACCGCCAGCGAACTGGGAGAGCCGCTGGTGGTGTAGCCGGCCCGGTGCCATTTTTTCTGGTGCACATCCCCAAGCTGGGTACGTGCCAGGTGGGGCAATTCCAGGTCTTCGAAGAAGAAATTCAGGAACTCCGCGCGGGACAGCGTGAATGTGAATTGGTCGACGGAATCGCCTTCCCCGGGATCGCCGCGGCCGCCGCCGTCCCCGCCGCCATCCGGCCGGTCGATGGTATCGCCCTTGGCGAATTCCCGGTTTCCGGGATGCACCATTTCCCGGTCACCCCCCATGCCATGGCGCAAACGCGGCTCGGAGATATCCCGGGTGGGGAGGTTGATTTCCCCACCCTGGTCCATCTCTTCGATCGAGCGCTCGCGTATCAGGTCCCGCACCGCCTTTCGGACTTGGTTCTTGTAGCGCCGCAGGAACCGCTCGCGGTTCACGGTGCTTTTATTGCGTCCGTTGAGACGACGATCGATAAGTGAATTCATACTACCTCGCTCAGGAGGACTTTCGCACCCGCAAGTACCACTCGCAAAGCAGGCGGACCTGCTTTTCGGTATAGCCCTTTTCGACCATGCGTTCCACGAAGCTCTGGTGCTTGCTCTTGTCCTCCGCCGACGCCTTGGCGTTGAAGGAAATGACGGGCAGAAGGTCTTCCGTGTTCGAGAACATTTTCTTCTCGATCACCTCTCGCAACTTCTCGTAGCTGGTCCACGTGGGGTTGCGCCCGCTATTGTTGGCGCGCGCCCGCAGCACGAAGTTGACGATCTCGTTGCGGAAGTCCTTCGGATTGGCGATACCGGCCGGTTTCTCGATTTTCTCCAGTTCGTCGTTCAGGGCCGACCGATCGAAGCTTTCGCCAGTCTCGGGATCCCGGAATTCCTCGTCCTGGATCCAGCAATCGGCAAAAGTGACGTAGCGGTCGAAGATGTTCTGCCCGTACTCGGAATAGGATTCGAGGTAGGCCGTCTGGATTTCCTTGCCGATGAATTCGGCATACCGGGGCGCCAGGAAACCCTTGATGAACTCCAGGTAGCGGCGCCGCGTGTCCTCCGGGAAGTCTTCGCGGGCGATGCGCTGCTCCAGCACGTACATCAGGTGCACGGGGTTGGCGGCGACTTCCGTCTGGTCGTAATTGAAGACGCTGGAAAGGATCTTGTACGCGAAACGCGTCGACACCCCGGTCATCCCCTCGTCGGTGCCGGCGTAATCCTTGTATTCCTGCAGCGCCTTCGCCTTGGGATCCACATCCTTCAGGCTTTCGCCGTCGTAGACCCGCATTTTGGAGTAAATGCTGGAATTTTCCGGTTCCTTCAGGCGGGTCAGGACCGAGAATTGGGCCATCATGTCCAGCGTGCCGGGCGCGCAAGGCGCCTCCGCCAGCGAGCTGTTGTGCAGCAGCTTGCTGTAGATCTGGATTTCCTCGGTCACCTGCAGGCAGTACGGCACCTTGACGATGTAGATCCGGTCCAGGAACGCTTCGTTGTGCTTGTTGTTGCGGAAGGTCTGCCATTCGGATTCGTTCGAGTGCGCCAGGATGGCGCCATTGAACGGGATGGCGGAAAAGCCCTCGGTGCCCTTGAAGTTGCCTTCCTGCGTGGCCGTCAGCAGGGGGTGCAGCATCTTGATGGGCGCCTTGAACATTTCGACGAATTCCAGCAGGCCCTGGTTGGCCAGGCATAGCCCGCCCGAATAGCTGTAGGCGTCCGGGTCGTCCTGCGAATAGCGGTCCAGCTTGCGAATATCCACCTTGCCGACCAGCGAGGAAATATCCTGGTTATTTTCGTCGCCCGGTTCGGTTTTGGCGATGGCTACCTGCCGCAACACGGAGGGATTCAGGCGCACCACGCGGAATTGGGAAATGTCGCCGTCGTATTCCCTGAGCCGCTTGACCGCCCAGGGCGACATGATGCCGGTCAGATAGCGCCGCGGTATCCCGTAATCCTGCTCCAGCTGATCGCCGAAGCGCGTCGGGGCAAACAGGCCCAGCGGCGTCTCGTTGACCGGCGAGCCTTTCAGGGCATAAATGGGGTAGGTTTCCATGAGCGTCTTCAGGCGCTCGGCGATGGAGGATTTACCGCCGCCCACCGGCCCCAGCAGATAGAGAATCTGCTTGCGCTCTTCCAGGCCCTGCGCGGCATGCTTGAAGAAGGAAACGATCTGCGAGATCACGTCCTCCATTCCGAAGAATTCCTTGAAGGCCGGATACCGCCGGATCACCCTGTTGGAAAACAGCCGGGACAGGCGCAGGTCATTGCGCGTGTCGACGAGTTCGGGTTCACCGATCGCAGCAAGCATCCGTTCGGCGGGACTGGCATATGCCATCGGATCACGCTTGCACAGATTCAGGTATTCCTCGAGCGAGAGCTCGGTTTCCTGATCTCGGGCGTACTGCGATTTGAAGCCTTCGACGATGTTCAGCATCGGGATACCTCCAACAACATCAGAAAAGGGCTAGCCGTGCGTCATCCCCATTGTGTGCCCTATTTGGCTCCGTGTCGCCAGTGGTACAGATTCACGGTAAAGCTATGTTGCTTTCCCCACACACAGCTATCGCAACAGGATTACGGCCATACGATTTAGTCTTTGTTCGAGCGGTACAAGTTCCGCTCGCGAAAGCAACTGAAATGACTTCTGCAAAGGGTTTTCGAGGCCTCCGGACACCTCGAGATAACCGCCACGAACCGATCGAAAACATGTGCGTTCAGGCACCGGCGGAAGCGCCCTCGGATACCTGCATCATGCGTTCGACGTAGCGCGCGATGGTGTCGATCTCCAAATTAACTTTGTCGCCTACGTTTACGTTACGCAACGTGGTCATGTTTTGGGTATGAGGAATTACGTTAATGGTGATGTCACTACCCTCCCCTCCGTCTTTTACGCGGTTCACTGTAAGGCTTATGCCATTAACCGTAACAGACCCTTTGTAGGCCAGGTATTTGGCGATTTCCTTTGGCGCGCGGATGATAAGCTCCCGCGATTCCCCGACCGGCGCATAGCCCACCACGACACCCAAACCATCGACGTGTCCGGATACCAGGTGGCCGCCCAGCGCATCGCCGACTCGCAGCGATTTTTCGAGATTCACTTCCGCGCCTTCGCGATCCAGCCCGACGGTAAGCCGCAGGCTCTCGCGCGAGATATCGACATCGAAGCTGTTTTCTCCCAGTGCCACGACGGTCATGCAGGCACCCTGTACTGCAATCGAATCGCCGAGCTGGACGTCGGATAGGCCGAGATTTCCCGCATCGATACGGACGCGGATACCGCCGCTGCCGTCCTGGGATTCGTAAGGCTGGGTTTGCTCGATACGGCCCACTGCCGTGACGATGCCGGTAAACATAAAAAAACTCCTGGAGAGGTCTGACCACATGAATATCGGCCTCCCGACAACATATGCGCATGCGGCGCGCCTGAGCCGGCCGGCCCCGATATCCATAGGATACGCGCACTGGGAAGAGCAGGAATGCCGTGGGAACTACCGGAAGAAATATGCGTTTAGCGCGGAGTGGCAGCACTCTGCAGCGCTTGCCAACGATCCGCGAAACGCCCACGCAGCCGGACATCGCCGCCCACCGGCCGCACGTCGATGAAATCGAAGCGCCGGGCGTTGTCCAGATGCGAAAGCATCGGAAGCTTGACCATGCCGGCGGCATCGCCCAGCAAGACCGGCGCGATGTACGCCAGGATCTCATCCACGCAATCTGACGATAGCAGAGCGCCGGTCAGGCCGGCGCCGGCTTCGACGTGGACTTCGTTGACGTGCTGGCGCGCCATCCAGCGCATCATGGCGGGCAAATCGACCCGCCCCGGCTCGGCGCTGGGCAGCACGATCACGCGCGCATTGCGGCGCGCCAGCCGTTCCGCCTTGACCGGATCGTCATGGGCGGTGAAGACCCAGACTTCTTCCCCGTCGAACAGGCGCGCGCCCTCGGATATCTGCAACCGGCCGTCGACCACCGCCTTGCGCGGCTGGCGCGGAACCTCCACATCCCGCACGGTAAGGCGGGGATCGTCCTTCTGCACGGTCCCCATGCCGGTAAGAACCACGTCGGCACGAGCACGCCAGGCATGGCCATCGGCGCGGGCCTCGCCGCCCGTAATCCATTGCGACATTCCGTTATGCAGGGCGCTGCGCCCATCCAGCGAGGCTGCCATCTTCACCCATGTCCACGGGGTGCCCCTGCTCATCCTCGCCGCGAATCCGGCGTTCAAGGCCAGGGCCTCCTGCATGCAGACGCCCGTCGCGATGGGGATGCCCTGGGCCCGCAGGCGGGCCAGGCCCGCGCCGTTGACCTGCGGATTGGGATCCCCCATGGCCACCACGACCCGGCCGGGCGCGGCGGCGACGACGGCATCCACGCAGGGCGGCGTCCGGCCGAAATGGCTGCATGGCTCCAGGGTGACGTAGAACGTGGCGCCGGCGACCGAGACACCGCGCGCCGCGGCATCGCGCAAGGCGCAGATCTCGGCATGGGGCCCGCCCGGAGGTTGGGTGGCGCCTTCGCCCAGGACCTGGCCGTCGCGGACGATCACACAGCCCACGCGGGGATTGGGCGCGGTGGTATGAAGCACCCCGCGCGCCAGATCCAGGGCGCGCCGCATCCAGTGAAGATCCTGGTCTTCGCTTATGGGCACGTCAGGGCTCTTTGCGAAGCTTGCCGGAGAGCAGCGGACCCTGCATTTCGCGGATGGCTTCGATGAATTCGCCGATGTCCTCGAAGCTGCGGTAGACCGAGGCGAAACGGACGTAGGCGACCTTGTCCAGCTTGCGCAGTTCGGTCATCACCAATTCGCCCACGTAGGCGGAAGGGACTTCCCGCTTGCCGCTGGTCAGCAGGGCTTCCTCGATGCGGGCGACCGCCGCGTCGACGTCCTCGGTGCTGACCGGCCGCTTGCGCAGCGCCAGGGACAGGCTGGCGCGCAGCTTGCCCTGGTCGTACTCGCTGCGGCTGCCGTTACGCTTGACGATGGACGGCATGACGAGCTCCACCCGCTCGTAAGTGGTGAAGCGCTTGTCGCACTGCTGGCAGCGGCGGCGCCGGCGGATGGTTTCGCCCTCTTCCAACACCCGGCTGTCGATGACCTGGGTGTCGGCATGGCCGCAGAACGGACAGCGCACGTTATCCCCGCGGTCAGCCGTAGACCGGCAGACGGGTGGTCAACGCGTCGACGCGCTCGCGTACCGAGGCAATATTGGCCTCGTTGCGCGGATCGTCCAGCACGTCGGCGATCAGGTTGGCGGTGAGCTCGGTTTCCGCTTCCTTGAAACCCCGGGTGGTGATGGCCGGCGTACCCAGGCGGATGCCGCTGGTCACGAAGGGCTTTTCCGGATCGTTGGGAATCGCGTTCTTGTTGACCGTGATGTGGGCCTGGCCCAGCACCGCTTCGGCTTCCTTGCCGGTAATGCCCTTGGCGCGCAGGTCGACCAGCATGACGTGGCTTTCGGTGCGTCCGGAGACGATGCGCAGGCCGCGCTTGACCAGCGTTTCGGCCAGCACCTTGGCGTTCTTGGCCACCTGGTGGGCGTAATCGCGGAATTCCGGCTGCAAGGCTTCCTTGAAGGCGATGGCCTTGGCGGCGATGACATGCATCAGAGGGCCACCCTGGATACCCGGGAAAATTGCCGAATTGATGGCCTTTTCGTATTCGGATTTCATCATGATCACGCCACCGCGGGGGCCGCGCAGCGATTTGTGCGTGGTCGAGGTGACGAAATCGGCGTGCGGCACCGGGTTGGGATACACGCCGCCCGCCACCAGGCCGGCGTAGTGGGCGATGTCCACCATGAAGAGCGCGCCATTGTCGCGGGCGATGCGCGCCATGCGCTCGAAATCGATATGCAGGGCATAGGCGGACGCGCCGGCGACGATGAGCTTGGGCTTGTGCTCCTGCGCCAGGGATTCGACCTTGCCGTAATCGAGCACTTCGTCGGCGTCCAGCCCGTAAGGCAGGAAGTTGTAAAGCTTGCCGGACGCGTTGACGGAGGCCCCGTGAGTCAGGTGGCCGCCTTCGGCGAGGCTCATGCCCAGGACCGTATCACCCGGCTTGAGCACCGCCATGTACACGCCCTGGTTGGCCTGGGACCCGGAGTTCGGCTGCACGTTGGCGGCTTCGGCGCCAAACAGCTCCTTGAGGCGATCGATGGCCAGCTGTTCCACGATGTCGACGAACTCGCAGCCGCCGTAATAGCGCTTGCCCGGATAACCTTCCGCGTACTTGTTCGTCAGTTGCGTGCCCTGCGCCTGCATGACCGCCGGACTGGCATAGTTTTCCGATGCGATCAGCTCTATGTGCTGTTCCTGGCGGTGGTTTTCCTTCTGGATGGCGGCCCAGACGGCTTCGTCCACCTGGGAAATGGTGCGGGTACGGTCAAACATGGAAGTTCCTGAACGGAGTCAAAAAGCGGAAAAGGCGTATTCGGGATAGTTTACCGTGCAGTTACGGTGCTTTTTCCCCATTTACGCGTTGGAAATGTCCTGTCCGCGGATTTTTTCGCCACGGGGCGCGCCATCGGAAAAGCCGCTCATGCCAGCGTGAAGGCGCCTCATGCTGCCGCAGCCGTGGCGGCTGGGGCGCAGCGACGACCCGGTATTCCGGCGCCCCGCGGCAAGGAAAGGCGGCTGAGGGACGTAGTAGGGGCGTAGTGGGGGCGCGGTAGCCCCGATACCCCGGTAGCGCGGAGCCCGGCAGGCCTCGCGGGCGGCGGCACCGACATGGTGCCAGGAAAAGCGCCGCTGACGCGGCGCCTGTCATGTGTCGAAGCAGGCACCGGCGACGAGCGGGGTTCCCCCCGGCCGCGCCCGGCCCGCGATCATGCCGATGTGGTGCCGATCTGCTTGGGTGCCAGCGAGGGATTCAGGGTGTACACACCGGTAAGGGACGCCTGCGCCAGGATCTTGCCCTGGATGGCGCTGAGGACCTGTTTCCCATTGAACGTGCCTTCCACGTCCAGCCGTGGGACGCTCAGCGCGTACAGCGTGAAGATATAGTGGTGTACCAGGCTGTCATTCCAGGGCGGGCACGGACCGTCATAACCGAAATAGTCGCCGCTCATGTCGCGATCGGCGGCAAACCAGCTGGTGTAGTCGTTGATCCCCTGGCGTGCCTCGTGCGGCGCGAGCGGACCGCCCTTGCCACGCGGCGTGATGCCGTTGGAAAAAGCGCCTTCCTCGATTTCCCGCATGTCCGCCGGCAGGTCTACCAGCACCCAATGGAAAAACTCCACGCGCGGCAGATCGGCGGGCACCACGCGCCCTTCCTGGTTGACGTCGTCCGGCTTGCTGGGCACGTCCGGATCGTGGCAGACCATGACGAAGGACTGGGTGCCGTCCGGCACATCGTCCCAGGAAAACTGGGGGTTGAAGTTATCCGCCAACGCGACATGCGACTGCGGGTCGATCCGCGCGAAGGCATAGCGTTCGGGGATCGACTCATTATCGGAAAAAGACAAGCTCGCTAGCTTCATGGCATGCCTCCTTTAAAGAAACCAAAAGGATAGGTCGTATGCGTCGCCGGATGATTCCCTACGACGCCAAGGTAACACGCGCGAACTTCCGTTTTCCTACTTGGATCACGTAGACACCCCCGGACAATTGCAACGATTTGTCTTCCACCTTCTCGCCGTTCACGCGCACGCCCCCCTGCTCGACGTTGCGCTGGGCTTCGGCGCCTGATGCGGCCAGGCCGGCTTCGCGCAGCACCTTCAGAATGCCGAGCGGCGCGCCGGCCACCGTGACTTCCGGCATATCCTCCGGCAGGGCGCCATCGCGGAAGCGCGCTTCGAATTCGGCCAGGGCATCGCGGCCGGCCTGGGCGCCATGGAAGCGCGCGACGATTTCCTGAGCCAGTTCGACCTTGGCATCGCGCGGATTGCGGCCCGCTTCGGTGGCGGCTTTCAAGGCGGCGATGTCGTCCAGCGAACGGAAAGACAGCAGCTCGTAGTAGCGCCACATCAGCGTATCGGAGATCGACATCAGCTTGCCGAACATCGATCCCGGAGCCTCCGAGATACCAATATAGTTGCCCTTGGACTTCGACATTTTGTCGACGCCGTCAGTACCTTCCAGCAGCGGCATGGTCAGGATGCACTGCGGCTCCTGCCCATATTCCTTTTGCAGTTCACGGCCGACGAGCAGATTGAATTTCTGGTCCGTGCCGCCCAGCTCCAGGTCGGATTTCAGCGCCACCGAGTCATACCCCTGCATCAGGGGGTACAGGAACTCGTGCACCGAAATCGGGATGCCGCCCTTGAAGCGCTTGGTGAAGTCCTCGCGCTCCATCATGCGGGCCACCGTATACCGGGATGCCAGCTGGATCATGCCGCGGGCGCCGAGCGGGTCGGACCACTCGGAGTTGTAGCGGATTTCCGTGCGCGCGGGATCCAGCACCAGGCTGGCCTGTGCGTAGTACGTTTTCGCGTTCGACTCGATCTGTTCCCGCGTTAAAGGGGGACGGGTGTTATTGCGGCCGCTGGGATCGCCGATCATGGACGTGAAATCGCCGATCAGGAAGATCACGGTATGGCCCAGGTCCTGGAGCTGCCGCATCTTGTTCAGGACGACCGTGTGGCCCAGGTGGATATCCGGTGCCGTGGGATCGAGCCCCAGCTTGATGCGAAGGGGGACGCCGGTGGCGCGGCTGCGGGCCAGTTTGCGCACGAATTCCGACTCGACGAGCAGTTCGTCGCAGCCGCGCTTGGCGACGCGGAGGTCGGCTTCGACTTCCGCGGTAATGGGAGCTTCGGATTGGGACATATTGGGGAACGATCTAACCCTTCCGGACGGGCAAAGGGGAGGTAAAACTCACAAAAGTTGTCGAAAATTCTAGCCGAATCGGCTAGGATACCGCCCTAATCATACGCAACTGTCATGGGGGCACTGCCGCCCCAGGGTTTTTCTTAAGATGACTACAGGGTCCAACGAACCCGGGGCCGGCGGCCCGCCCGCCTCCACGCTCCCCACCCTGCCGAATTCCGCATTCCCCTCCCGCCGTTCCCGAATTTTCCGCGCGGCCGCCGTTGCCACCGCGTTGGGTTTGTTCGCCGCCGCCGCCGCGGTCGGCATGGTTCAGCATCCCGACGCCGACCTGCCGCCGACCCGTACGATCGAGAAAGTCATGGCCCTGTCGCCGGCCGACTACGAAGTCAGCGACGGGTCCACCTCCCCCTATGTCAACGAGACCCGCATCCGCCGCGGGGACACGCTGGCAGCGATCCTGCAGCGCCTGCATGTGGACGGCGATCGCCTGCAGGCGTTCCTGACCCACGATCCGAGCGCGCGCAGCATCTATAAGCTGTACCCGGGCCGCACGGTGCAGGCCGCCACGGACGGTGACGGCAACCTGGTCTGGCTGCGCTATGTCCATACACCGGGCAACGATTCGGATGGCCAGGTGGTTACGCGCTTCCTGGAAGTCAAACCCGACGGCGATAACTATACCGCCCGGGAAATGACGGAAGATACCGATCGCCAGGTCCGCGTGGCGATGGGCACCATCGAATCGTCGCTCTTCGCCGCGACCGATGCGGCGGGAATCCCGGATTCGGTCACGCTGCAGATGGCCGACATCCTGAGCGCCAAGATCGACTTCCTGCGCAGCCTGCGGCAGGGCGACCAGTTCCGCGTGGTCTACGAAACGCGCTCGCACGACGGGCGCTACGCTGGCGCGGGCCGCGTACTGGCCCTGGAATTCGAAAACCAGGGCAAGCTGTACACCGCGGTGTGGTTCCAGCCGCCCGGGAGCACGGCAGGCTCCTATTACGGTTTCGACGGCACCAGCCTGCGCGGCGCCTTCCTGCGCACCGCGCTGAAATTCAGCCGCATCAGTTCCACCTTCGGCATGCGCATGCACCCTATCCACAAGACGTGGACGGGACATAAAGGCGTGGACTACGCCGCGCCCACCGGCACGCCGATCCACAGCACGTCGGACGGCGAAGTCGAATTCGCCGGCACGCAGAACGGCTACGGCAACGTCGTGATCGTCAAGCACGACAACAAGTTCTCCACGCTCTACGCCCACCAAAGCCGCATTGCGCCCGGCATCCGCAAGGGCGTGCGCGTCACGCAGGGCGAAGTCATCGGCTACGTCGGCCAGACCGGCTGGGCCACCGGTCCGCATCTGCACTATGAATTCCGCATCAACGGCCAGCCCGTCGATCCGCTCTCGGTCGACCTGCCGGTGGCGCAGAAACTCGAAGGCAAGGAAGCGGCCGCCTTCGCGAAGGAAACCGCGGTCTACAAGCAGCAGTTGAATATGCTGGCGCAGTTCCAGCAATCCATGCCCGGAACAACGCTGGCCAGCGCCGCCAGCAACTGATCCAGGGCGCCACCCGGACAGCGCCATGACCACAGCCGCCGGTTTGTTCATCGGACTGATGTCCGGCACCAGCACGGACGGCGTGGACGGCGTGCTGGCGCGCATCGCGCCGGATGGCCGTCCGGCGGTGCTGGCGGAAGCCAGCCTGCCCATGCCGGACGAACTTCGGCAGACGCTGTTGGCCCTGAATGCGCCCGGCCCGGACGAACTCGAACGCGCGGCCCTCGCATCCCTGGCACTGGCCGAATGTTATGCGGACACCGTCCGGCAGCTGCTGGCAACGGCCGGCGTAACGAATACCGAAGTCCTGGCCATCGGCGCGCACGGGCAGACCGTGCGCCATCGGCCCGATCTGGGCTATACCCTCCAGCTGAACGCGCCTGCCCTGCTGGCCGAACGCACGGGCATCCCGGTCGTCGCGGATTTCCGTGCGCGCGATGTCGCGGCCGGGGGCCAAGGCGCCCCCCTGGTACCGGCCTTTCATGCGGCCATCTTCGGGGCCGACGTGCCGCGCGCGGTGTTGAACCTGGGCGGCATCGCCAACGTCACCCTGCTGGCGCCTGGACGGCCCGTGACCGGCTTCGATACCGGGCCGGCGAATATGCTGCTGGACGAATGGTGCCGGCGCCATACCGGGCAACACTACGATGACGATGGCGCCTTCGCCGCGGCCGGCAAGGTGGACACCAACATCCTGGAATATTTGCTGGCCAGCGAACCGTGGCTAAGCAAGCGCCCGCCCAAATCCACCGGCCGCGACCTTTTCAACGCCACTTGGCTGGACAGCCGCCTGAACGCCTGGGATGGCTATTGCCGCCTGCTCACCCCGCAGGATATCCAGGCCACCTTGCAGCGCTTCACGGCGCGCACGGTGGCCCAGGCCATCGACCGGGAAGCACCTGACACGCGGGAAATCCTGGTCTGTGGTGGCGGCGCCCGCAACCGCGGATTGATGCGTGACCTTGCGGAGTGCCTGGGCCGCCCCGTCGCCAGCACCGATGCCCACGGCGTTCCCGCCCAGTCCATGGAAGCGCTGGCGTTCGCATGGCTGGCCTGCGCCCATTTGAACGGCGTGGCGGCAGGCCTGCCGACGGTGACGGGCGCGCGTGGCGCCCGGGTGCTGGGCGCGCTTTATCCCGCCTGATCGACTCCACCGCGGTACCGACGCGGCCTGGCGGGCGTGGACGCCCGCCAGGAGGCGCATCGCATGCGGATCGCTGGAAAAGCAAAACGGGCGCGAGCGCCCGTTTCTGTTTTGTGCCCGGGTTGCATCTTCCGCACCCTGGCCTTGCCCGAGTCCGGCCGCAGCCGGACACCGCCGCGATCGTCAGACCGAGAACGAGGAGCCGCAGCCACAGGTCGTGGTGGCGTTCGGGTTCCGGATGACGAATTGCGCGCCTTCCAGGTCTTCCTTGTAGTCGATTTCCGCACCGACCAGATACTGGAAGCTCATGGGGTCGACGAGCAGCTGCACGCCTTCCTTGTCCAGCACGGTATCGTCTTCGTTGACGACTTCATCGAAGGTGAAGCCGTACTGGAAACCGGAGCATCCGCCGCCCTGCACGAAGACGCGCAGTTTGAGTTCGGGATTGCCTTCGTCAATCAGCAGGTCCTTGACCTTGGCGGCCGCGGCATCGGTGAAAATCAGCGGCGTCGGCGGGGCCGACTGCAGATCGACGGTTTCGGTTACTGCGTTCATTTGGTGACTCCTGCCCGATATGGGCGGGGCCCAGGCGGGCCCGATAAATTCGTGAAGGGCGCAAAATCCCGCCCCGATTACCACCTACTATAGCGCAGCGCCCGGCCGATTCAAAATGCCACGGCAGCCTGTTGAGACGCCTGCACGGCGCCGTCCTGGACCACCTCTACAGCGACTTCCGTCGGCGTGAAATCGGGCGGCAGCGCCAGGATGCCTTCGCTGCTTCGATACTGGTCTACTTCCAGCGGGACCAGCGCGGACGCCGCGGCGACGGCGTTGGTGCCGTCCGGCGCCAACGCTTGGCCGCCGCCCGGAAGGGTCGTCCCACCGGCCTGCGCCGAGCTGCTTTTTCCCGGATCGGAAATCGCCGTGCCGGCATCCGGTGAAGACCCTGATGGCGGCATGGGCGCCCCGCTGGCGCGGTCCGGTTCCCCCGATGCGGTTTGGAGCGGTGCCAAGGGCAGCCGGACTTCGACACCGTCCCGCAGCCCCGAGGCAACGAAGCGCAAGCTACCGACAAAAGGCGCCAAGCCAGGCCGCGCGCTGCGCATCAGCAGCACCCGGTAGCGCAGGCCGGCCGGTACCCGGGCAACCGAGACCGCGCGTATGGATAGCGTGCCCGCGGGTCCGGCCGGAAGCAACTGATCGTAGAAGGCCACCCGGTCGCGCAATTCGCCCGCCTGGGCCTGCAATGCCGCCACGTTGTCTTCGAGCGTGCGGCGCGCGGCGCGCTCTACCGCCAGATCGGCATCGGAGGCGGCCAGCTGGCCACGCAGGCCCTGGACCTGTGCCTCGGCCTGCCCGGCACGCGCCTGCAGCGCCGCAAGGCGTTCCTGTGTTGTGGTGCCGTCCGTGCCGGCCGGCCGGAAGAGCATGGCCAGCCCAAGGACAATGCCGGCCAGGGCCACCAGCCCCAGCGCGCCTGCAACCACGCCCGCCCGGAAACTCCAGGACTGCCTGTCCTGTGCCGGCACGACGGGCGCGTCGGGCGGCTGGCGGTTCATATCGTTTCCCCGGGCAGGCCGCGAAGCCTTGGCGCAACCGTCAAGGCAGCACGGCCACCTGTCCCAGGCCGGCATCCTCGGACAGGCCGAACATGATGTTCATGTTCTGCACCGCCTGGCCCGCCGCGCCTTTCACCAGGTTATCCTGCACAACCAGAACGACGAGCAGATCGCCGCCCTCTGGACGATGGAGCGCGATGCGCAAATCGTTGGAGGCTCGTACGGAACGCGTTTCCGGCAGGCTGCCGGCGGGCATGACGTCCACGAACGCTTCGTTCGCGTAGCGCTTTTCGTACAGGGCCTGGAAATCCGTGCCGCGGGCCTCCGGCAGGATGCGGGCGTAGAGGGTCGAGTACATCCCGCGAATCATGGGCACGAGGTGCGGGACGAAGGTCAGGCCCACCTTGCCGCCGGCCAGGCGTTCCAGCTGCTCCGAGATCTCGGGATGATGACGATGGCCCGACACGCCATAGGCCTTGAAATTGTCGCTGGCTTCGGAGAAAAGCAGGCCGACCTCGGCCTTGCGGCCGGCCCCGGATACGCCGGACTTGCAGTCGGCGATCAAGGTCTGCGTATCGATCAGGCGCGCGCCGTTTTCCAGCAGGGGCGCCAGGCCCAGCGTTACCGTGGTGGGATAGCAGCCGGGGTTGCCCACGACCCGCGCCTTGGCCACCCGCTGACGGTTGATTTCGGGAATTCCATAGACGGCTTCTTCTAGGATGGCCGGGCAGGAATGCGGCATCTTGTACCACTTCTCGAATACCGCCGTGTCCTGCAGGCGAAAGTCCGCCGCCAGGTCGATGATGCGCGTGCCGGCGTCCAGCAGGGACTGCGCCTGCGCCATTGCGACGCCATGCGGCGTGGCGAAGAAAACGACGTCGCAATCCGTGAGCGGAGCCTTCTCCGGCGTGGAGAACGCCAGCTTCACGCGGCCGCGCAGGTTCGGAAACATGTCGGCGACCGGCATGCCGTCTTCCTTGCGGGATGTGATGGCGGTGAGCTCGGCGCTGGGATGCTGGGACAACAGACGCAGCAATTCGACGCCGGTATACCCCGTCCCGCCTACGATGCCGACCTTCACGCGTGCGCTGGATGCTTGTGCCATGGTTGCTGTTCCGAATGACTTGCTGGACCGAAAAACGAAGCTTTGATTGTATCGCTGCGCCATGCCCGAGCCTGGACCGAACCGCGGCACTCAGATGAGCCGGGATGTCCGGCGTGCGCATGGGCGCGGCCCCTGGGGCCCGCGCCAACCCCACCAAAACAAAAAGGCCGCTTGCGCGGCCTTTTTGCTGGACATTAACGCTTGCTGAACTGCTTGCGCCGACGTGCCTTGCGGAGGCCGACTTTCTTACGTTCGACTTCACGCGCATCGCGCGTCACCAGGCCTGCCTGCGAGAGGGCGGGCTTGAGCGTGGCGTCGTAGTCGATCAGGGCGCGGGTGATACCGTGGCGGACGGCACCAGCCTGGCCGGATTCGCCGCCGCCATGGACGTTGACCTTGACGTCGAACGATTCCAGATGGCCGGTCAGTTCGAGCGGCTGACGCACGACCATGCGGCCGGTTTCGCGCGCGAAGAACTCGTCGACGGGCTTGCCGTTGACGACGATCTTGCCCGTGCCTTTCTTGAGGAACACGCGGGCCACCGACGTCTTGCGGCGGCCGGTTCCGTAATTCCAGTTACCGATCATGACGATTCCTTAGATTTCCAGCGGCTTGGGCTGCTGGGCGGTGTGCGGATGCTCGGCACCGGCGTACACCTTCAGTTTCTTGATCATGGCATAGCCGAGGGGACCCTTCGGCAGCATGCCCTTGACCGCCTTCTGGATGGCGCGGCCGGGAAAACGCTGCTGCATTTTCTCGAAGTTGGTCTCGCGGATGCCGCCCGGGTACGTGGTGTGGCGGAAGTACTTCTTGTCCTGCGACTTGTTCCCGGTAACGACGATGTCCGCCGCGTTGATGATGACGATGTAATCGCCCGTATCGACGTGAGGCGTGAATTCGGGTTTGTGCTTACCACGCAGACGGTGTGCGACTTCGCTGGCCACACGACCGAGGACTTTGCCCTTCGCGTCGATCACAAACCACTCACGCTTGACTTCATGCGGCTTGGCCACAAAGGTCTTCATGATGGTTCCTGAATTGAGTATGTTCATCCGGCCGGAATCGGCCGGGATGGCTTTCCTGTTACCCGTCCTGCCTAAGCGTTATCAGCCGCCCGTGCCGGTCGAAATAAGGGAAAGTCGTCGATTCTAGCATGAAAACGCGCAAAGTTTGAGCGGCCGGCACCTGAGGGCCACCCCGGGGCCGCCCGGACCGCCGCCCCCCCCACATCACCCGGCAGCGGGGAACACGGGAGCCACAGGGGCCATGCTGTGGCGGCGGGCGGCCCGCCATGGACGGGCTGCCCTTCGCTGCCGCCCTGCTGTGCGGCCCCAGGCTATGCGCCCAGATAGGCCTCAAGCACCCGGGGATGGCCGAGCAGTTCGCGTCCGGTGCCGGTCAGTGCCAGCGCGCCGTTTTCCAGGACGTAGCCGTGACCGGCCACCTTCAGTGCCTGGCGCACGTTCTGCTCCACCAGGAACAGGGTGAGGCCGTCGGCATTGATGGCGCGCAGGGCGCGGAAAATCTCCTGCACGACAATGGGGGCCAGCCCCATGGACGGTTCGTCCAGCAGCAGCAACCGCGGCTTGGCCATGAGCGCGCGGCCGATGGCCAGCATCTGCTGCTCGCCGCCCGACAGGTTGCCGGCGATGCCGTCCAGCCGCTCTTTCAGCCGTGGGAACAGATTGAACACGTAGTCCAGGTCGGCGCTGGTGTCGGCGCGGCCGCGCCGATAGGCGCCCAGTTCCAGGTTTTCGCGCACCGTCATGGTCGTGAGGATCGCCCGCCCCTCCGGTACCTGCACGATGCCGCGCGCGACGATCTGGTGCGGCGCCAGGCGGGTGATGTCCTCGCCTTCGAAGTGCACGGAACCCGCGGCTTTGGGCAGCAGGCCGGACAGCGCCAGCAGCGTCGTGGACTTGCCGGCGCCGTTGGCGCCGACCAAAGCGGTGATTTCCCCCGCCTGCAGGGACATGTCGACGCCGCGCACGGCTTCGATGTGGCCATAGTTCACTTCCAGGCCGCGGATTTCAAGCATGGCGGTCATGCGCTTACCTCCCGCGCGGCGTCTTCCTCGTCGTCGCGGCCCAGATAGGCTTCGATGACCTGCTCATTGGCGCGGATAACCTCCGGCGGACCGCTGGCGATGATTTTGCCGAAGTTGAGCACGGCAATGGTTTCGCACAGGCCCATGACGAAGCGCATATCGTGTTCGATCATCAGGATGGTGTAGCCGCGGCGGCGGATGGCCTCGATTTCGTGCATCAGCTCGGCGCGCTCGCCGGTATTCATGCCGGCCACGGGCTCGTCCAGCAGGAGCAGGCGGGGTTCCGTGGCCAGCGCCCGCGCCAGTTCGAGGCGGCGCTGCTCGCCATAGGAAAGATTGTCGGCCAGGTCGTGCGCCTTGTGGTCCAGGCGCATCCAGGACAGCAATTCCAGGGCGCGCTCGCGCGCCCTGGCCTCGTGGCGACGGAAGCCGGGCAGGCTGAAAAGCATGCCCGCCACCCCGTAGTGCATATGGCGATAGGCGCCGACGACCACGTTTTCCAGCAGCGTCATTTCCTTGAACAGGCGTATGTTCTGGAACGTCCGCGCGATGCCGGCGCGCGTGATCTGGTGCGGCGCCATGCCGACCAGGCTCTGGCCGGCGAAGCGGGCCTGGCCGCCGCTGGGGCGCAGCAGGCCGGTGATGATGTTGAACACCGTCGTCTTGCCGGCGCCGTTGGGGCCGATCAGTCCGAAGATGGCGCCCTCGGGCACTTGCAGGTTGACGTCCTGCAACACATGCAGGCCGCCGAATCGCATGGAGATGGAAGCGAGTTCAAGCATGGCGCCTGGCCCCCCTGCGCGTCCAGCGCGCGAAACGTACGGGATCCCAGATGCCTTGCGGCAGGAATAACACGATCAGCACAAGAATCAATCCGTTGGCGACCAGCCGGAAATCGCTAAAACCGCGCAACACTTCCGGCAACAGGGTGATGATGGAGCTGCCCAGCACCGGGCCGGCAAGGCCGCCGATGCCGCCCAGTATGGCCATCGTCAGGATTTCCACACCGCGATCGAAGCCGTATTCGCCCGGCCCGATGAAAAAGGTCAGATGGGCGTTCAACGCGCCGGCCAGGCCGGCGATCGCGCCGCCCATGATGAAAGCAAGCATCTTGTTGGCGCGCACGTTGATGCCCATCAGCCCGGCCGCGGTCTCGTCGCCCCGGATGGCATCGAAGGCACGACCCACCTTCGAGGCCCGTACCCGCCACAGCAGAAGCAATACGACCACGACGGCCACCAGCACGTGCCACCATTGCGTGGATTGCGGAATGCCGTTCAGCCCCAGCGCGCCGCCGGTAAGCGATTCCGTATTGAGCACCGCCACGCGCACCACCTCGCCGAAGCCGAGCGTGGCCATGGCCAGGTACACGCCCGACAGCCGTATCGTCGGCAACCCGATCAGGGCCGCGACCAGGGCGGGCGCCGCCATTCCGCCGGCCAGGGCCACGCCGAATGGCATGCCGTAATTCATCGTCAGGATGGCGGCCGTGTAGGCGCCGATGCCCATGAAGGCGGCATTGGCCATGGCCAGCATGCCGCAGGCCAGCGTCAGCCAGATCGACAATGCCAACAGGGCGTTGGTGCCCAGCGTCAGCACCACATTGCCGTAGATGGCCCAGAAACTATCGAATGCAGTCATGATCAATCAGGCCTTGCGTTGCACCACTTTGCCGAATAGGCCCTGGGGGCGCACCAGCAGGATCAGGAAGAGCAGGCCGAAGGCCACGGCATCGCGCATGGTCGAGCCGATGTACGCGACGGACAGCACTTCGGCGAAGCCCAGGAACAGGCCGCCCAGCATGGCGCCGCGGATATCGCCCATGCCGCCCAGGATGATGACGGCAATGCCCTTGTGCAGCATGGGCTGCCCCATCAGGGGGTAGAGCGCATTGGAATACAGGCCGATCAGCAGGCCGGCGACACCGCCCAGGCCGCCGGCCAGGAAGGAAGTGAGCAGGAACAATTGCTCGACATTGATGCCCAGCAGCCAGGCGGCCTTGGGCGATTCGGCGATCGCCCGCAGCGCGCGCCCGAACTGCGTGCGGCGCATGACCAGCATCAGCACCGCCATCAGGGCGAAGGACAGGAAGATAATCGCCAGCTCGATCGCCGTGACGTGTATCCCCGCGATCACCATCGAGCCGTCGGGCACCACGCCCGGCGGAAAGCGCAGGTTATTGGCGCCGTAGATGCCCTGGATGCCGTTGTTCAGGACGATGCCCACGCCGATGGTGGCAATCATGGGTATCAGATGGGGCGCGTTGCGGCGCCGCAGCGGCTTCAGGACCAGCCAGTCGATCAGGGCGCCCAGCGCGCCGGCGACGACGAAAGTCAGGATCAGCGAGATCCATAGCGGAATGCCCAGCCTGGTGATGATGGACAGGGCCGCGTAGGCACCGACCATGAAGACCGCGCCGTGCGCCAGATTGATAATGCCCAGCACACCGAAGACCAGCGTGAAGCCCAGGGCGAACAGGGCGTACACGCAGCCCAGGGATAGGGCATTGACGAATTGTTGTTCCAACATACCGGGACATCCGAATCGAAAACGCCTTGCGAACCGCGGCAGGCGCAGCCCGCAAGGCGTCGGAGGCGGCGGGAGCCGCGCTCGCTCGCAGGGGTTACTTCTCTATGACGTACTTGCCGTTTTCCGTCTTGCTGATGATCGGCGCCTGTTCGGCGTCGTAGCCGGCAGGCTTGCCGGCACGATCCTTGGCCTGACGGAATTTGAACGCGCCGGTGGCGCCGGTCCATTGGACGGCGGGCAGCGCGTCGCGCAGGGCGGCGCGGTCGGCTGCCAGGTCGCCCTTGAGCTGCACCTTCTTCAGCGCCTGCGCGACGATGTACATGGCGTCATAGGCCTGCGCGGAGAATTGGTCCGGCGCGATCTTGTACTTGGCCTTGTAGGCGTCGATGAACTTGGTGTTTTCCGGCGTCTTGTTCTCGATGGACCACGGGCTGCCGATCCACAGGTTGTTGGACGCAGCGCCGGGCGCCAGTTCGAAGATCTTCACGGAATTCATGCCGTTGCCGCCGATGACGGGCACATTCAGCCCCAGCTGGCGAGCCTGCACCATGATGGGACCGCCTTCGGCCAGCAGGGCCGACAGGACGATGGCATCCGGATTCGTGCCCTTGATCTTGGTCAGCTGCGCCTTGAAATCGACGTCGCCCTTGGCGAAGGTTTCCGTGGTGGTGACCGGGATCTTCAGGTCTTCCAGCGCCTTCTTGAAGTTGTCGTAGCCGCTCTTGGTAAAGACATCGTCGTTGCCATAGAGGACGGCGACGTTCTTCAGGCCCACCTTGTTCTTCACGGTGGTCAGTGTGGCCGGCAGCACGTCCGCTTCGGTCACGGAATTGCGGAAGATGTAGTTGCCGATGGACGTAATGCCGTCCGCGGTGTTCGACGTACCGAAGGCCACGGTCTTGGCGGCCTGGGCGATGGGGTCGGCGGCCTGCGCGGAATTCGACAGCGTGGGGCCGAAGGTCATCAGGACCTTGTCCTGGAAGATCAGTTTCTTGAAGACGTTGATGGCTTCTTCTTTCTTGCCTTGCTCGTCTTCGATCACCAGGGCGATCTTGTTGCCGTTGATGCCGCCCGCGGCGTTGATTTCGTCCGCGGCCAGTTGGAAGCCGTTGCGGATGGAGATGCCGTACTGGGCGGCACCGCCGGACAAGGCTTCGGCCATGCCCAGCTTGATGTCGGCCGCATGCGCGGCGGGCAGGAAGGCGCTGGCCACCACGGCAGCCAGCAGTTGGTATGTCGTCTTCATGGGAAGGCCTCTCTCACGGGCGTTATATATGTGCGCGAGGGTCTGCGCCTCGCTGATGAGCAGGCCCACGCCGGCAGGGCCGGCGTGGGCAAGTCCGCCATTATTACTCGAATTGCGTTATTTGTTGCGGGTTGCAACCCCGAGACGGCCCCAAACCCGCGCAAGCGCGACGTTTTCGCCGCATCGCCGGCCGGGGAAAGGCGCGGGGCCTGCGTATTATTCCCCGGCGATGGCCATTTGCTCGATCAGGATAGACCCGGTGGATTTCGTACCGCGGGCAATGGTGTCCGCGCCCACCGCGACGATTTGCCGGAACATGTCCTGCAGATTGCCGGCGATCGTGACTTCCTGCACCGCATGCTGGATCTCGCCGTTTTCGACCCAGTAGCCGAAGGCGCCGCGCGAATAATCGCCGGTCACATAGTTCACGCCCTGGCCGATCAGCTCCGTCACCATAAAACCGGTGCCCATCTTGCGCAGCATGGCGGGCAGGTCGTCCGACGGCTGGGTCAGGCGCGAGCGCAGCGTGAGGTTGTGCGATCCGCCGGCGTTGCCGGTGCTTCGCATGCCCAGCTTGCGGGCGGTGTAGGTCGACAGGAAATAGCCCTGCAGCACCCCTGCCGTCACCACGTTGCGGGCCTGCGTAATGACGCCTTCGTCGTCGAAGGGCGAACTGCCCATGGCCCCCGGGACATGGGGGTCCTCGGCGATATCGATGTGATCGGCGAAGATGGATTTGCCCAGGCTATCGAGCAGGAAGCTGGCCTTGCGGTACAGCGCGCCGCCGTTGACCGCCTGCGTCAGCGCCCCCAGCAGCCCCAGCGCCAGCGGCGCTTCGAACAGCACGGGGAATTTCCCGGTGCGGATGCGGCGGGCCGACAGGCGCGACAGGGCCCGTTCGGCCGCGTAGCGCCCGACCGCTTCCGGCTCGGCCAGATTGGCGGCATTGCGTTCGCTGCTGTACCAGTAATCGCGCTGCATGCCATTGCCGCGCCCGGCGATCGGCGCCACCGAAAGGCTGTGGCGCGAATAGGGATAGCCCCCCAGGAAGCCACGGGTGTTGCCCATCACGAACTGGCCTTCGAAGGTGCCGATGGAGGCGCCTTCCGTGTTCGTGATGCGGGCGTCGACGGCGCGGGCCGCGCGTTCGGCGCGCAGGGCGAGTTCCGCGGCCTCTTCCGTGCCGATGACCCAGGGATAGTGCAGGGCCAGGTCCGGATAGTCGCGGGCCAGCATATCGGCGTCCGGCAGCCCCGCCGCGGGGTCCTCCGCCGTATGGCTGGCGATGTGCCAGGCGGCTTCCACGGTTTCGCGCAGCGCCGCCTCGGAGAAATCGGAGGTGGATGCCGAACCGCGCCGCTTGCCGGCGTAGACCGTTACGTCCAGGGAACGGTCGCGCGTCTGCTCTACCGTTTCGATATCGTTCTTGCGCACCGATACCGAGAGCCCCAGGCTTTCGGAGACTTCGGCGACGGCGTCGCTGGCGCCGACCTTGCGCGCGTGGGCGAGGACGCTCTGGACCAGTTCGCTGAATCGCGCCTGGTTTTCGGCGACCGGCAGGGAAGAAGAATAGGTGACCATTGAAACTCGCTTGAGAGAGACGGGTATCATAGCCAAGTCCGCAAACCTGCTGTTCCTACAATGTCAGAAATAACCGAGTCCGCCGGCGACGAGGACGACGGCTACGACCGCCCGAGCAAATCCCAGGTCAAGCGCGAAATGCTTGCCCTGACGGATCTTGGCAAGCAATTGATCGGGCTGTCCCCGGAACGACTGCGCCAGTTGCCCCTGGCCGAACGCCTGTACGACGCCATCCGCGAAGCCCAGCGCACCACCAGCCGCGAAGGGCTGCGCCGCCAGACGCACTTCGTCGGCAAGCTCATGCGCGACGCGCCGGCCGACGACATCCGGCGCCAGCTGGACACCTGGGAGAACGGCTCGCGCGAGGAAACCGCGGCGATGCATCGCCTGGAAAGCCTGCGCGACCGCCTGCTGGAGGACGATGACGCGCTGACCGACCTGCTGGCCCGCAACCCGGGCAGCGATGCCCAGCATCTGCGCACGCTGATCCGCGAGGCCCGCAAGGAAGCCCGCGCCAACGCCAGCCTGGCGCAAGGGCAGGAGCCCAAGCGCAAGCACTACCGGGCGCTGTTCCAGGCCCTGAAGACTTTGCAGTCCTGAACGCCCACGGCCCGAGCAAGCCCGACCTCATAGCCCTGCCCCATGACCTCCGATACCCCCTCCGAACTGCTGGACTGCATCGAACTCGAGACCGGCCCGCAACCCACGCACGCGGTGATCTGGCTGCACGGGCTGGGCGCGGACGGCAACGATTTCGCGCCCATCGTCCCCGAATTGCGGCTGCCCGCCGCCCCCGCCGTGCGCTTCGTCTTCCCGCACGCGCCGGTGCAGCCGGTCACCATCAACGGCGGCATGCACATGCGATCCTGGTACGACATCCTGGTCATGGACCTGGTGCGCCGCGAGGACGCCGCCGGCATCCGGCGCTCCGAGGCCGCCGTGCGCGCCCTGATCGCGCGCGAAAACGCCCGCGGCATTCCCACCTCGCGCATCGTGCTGGCCGGTTTCTCGCAAGGCTGCGCGGTCACGCTGCACACCGGCTTGCGGCTACCGGAAAAGCTGGCCGGCATGATGGGGCTGTCCGGCTACCTGCCGCTGCTGGACGCCGCGTCCGCGGAACGCCACGGCGCCAACGCGGACACGCCGATTTTCCTGGCCCATGGCGAATACGATCCGGTGGTCAACATCGCGCGGGCCACGGCCTCGCGCGACATGCTCACATCGCTGGGCCACGACGTTCGCTGGCACACCTACCCCATGCAGCACTCCGTGTGCGCCGAGGAAATCGCCGATATCCGCGATTTCCTGATGGAAGTCCTCAAGTAGCGCCGGCGGCCGGCCGCCCCAGGTCCAGCCACACGCGCCGCAGGGACGGGTCCTCCGGCTCCGGGTCGTTTTTCAGGCCCAGGCTGGTCATCAGCCGCAGCATGGGCCGGTTGTCCGCCAGCACCAGGCCTTCGATATATTCCAGGCCCTGCTCGCGGGCCGCGTCGATCAGCAGCGTCATCAATTGACGGCCCAGGCCGCGGCCCTGCCATGCATCCGCCACGACCAGCGCGTATTCCGCGCCACGGCCGTCCGGGTTGCGCAGATAGTGGGCCAGGCCGATCACGGCGTCGTGACGATGGCCGCGATGGGCCGGGTTGGGCAGCTCGGTGGTGGCCACCAGGGCCAGCTCGCGGTCGTAATCCACCTGCGTGTACCGGGCCAGCATGCGTGGCGTCAGCTCGCGCATCATCGATACGAAACGCATGTAGCGCGAACGCTCCGACAGGTCGCGGATGAAGGCCTGCAAAGCATCCGCGTCCTCCGGGCGGATGGGCCGCACCACCCAGGGCGTGCCGTCGGCGAAGTGGCGCACCTGCACCAGCCGCGACGGATAGGGATGGATGGCCATGTGCGGATAGCCGCCCAGATGCGGGCACGGCGTGGCCGGTTGGCGGGTCAACGCCACGCGGACGGACCGCGCGTACAGCCGGGCCTCGCCGGCGTACAGGGGGTCGATGTCCAGCGCTTCGATGTCCGGCACGTCGGTGATCAATTCGGACACCCGCACCAGCGCCTGCTGCAGGGTTTCGAAGGCGGCCAGCCCCATGCGATGCGCCAGCACCTTGCGCCACAAGCGGCTGCGTTCGATAAGCTGCTGCGCGAGGAAGCCGTTGAGGGGGGGCAGATCCATGCCGCGGTCGGCGGGACTCAGCACCGCATCGGGTCCGCCGGCGGCAAAGCGGATCACCGGCCCGAAGCGCGCATCGCGGTGGACCCGTATCGCCATGGGACGCGACAAAGGCTCGAACGCGCCGCTGGGCATGGTGTCCTGTATCGGCACCATGTAGGCAGCCAGGATATCCCGCGTTTCGGCCGGCCCCAGCGCATGGCGCCCGTCGCGCCGGACCGCGTCGACGATGGCTTGCGCGGCTGCCATGTCCGGCTGCGGCCCCTGCGGCAGCGGCGGCTGCGATTGCAGCAGCAGTTGCTGGTTGTAGTAGTGGGTGGACAGCACGCCGAACGCATCGGCGGCCGATTCCGGCGTGCGAAAGGCCGAAGTGCCGGCGTCGTCCAGCATGCGCCGCAGCGGCCGCATGCCGGCATCGCCCATGAAGCAGGACACGACGGGCTTGCGCGCGCGCGGCGCGATCAGCGCCAACCGTTGCGCCACCGCGCGCAGGTCGGCCAGCGCGTCCGGCGCCAGCAGCACCAGCACGCCGTCCACGCCCGTATCGTCGATCAGGGTGTCCAGCACCGCCTGCGCCACGTCCGGCGTCAGCGGTGCATGGGTAATGACGGGATTGGCGACGGCCGACCCGGGTTCCAGCAGCGCTTCGAGCGCCCGCTCCGTTGCCGGGGAGAGCTCGGCGCGCGCCACCGCGGCATCCGGGCCGATGAGGTCCAGCGCCAACTGCGGCGGCCCGCTCCCGTTGGAGAACAGCGCGACGCGCCGGCCGCGCGGCCGCCTTGCATAGCCCAGCACTTTCAATGCCGAGAACAACTGCACGAAGTAACGCACGCGCACCGCGCCGGCGCGCCGCAGCACCGCATCGAAAACGGCATCGTCATCGTCGCCGCGGCCGGCCTTGAGCACCACCACTGGCTTGGCGCTGGCCGCCGCCCGCAGCGCGCTGATGAAGGGCCGGGCGGGGCCGACGTCCTCCAGATACAGCGCGATGCTGTCGGTGCGCGGATCCGTGGCCAGGTAGTCCAGCACCGGGCCCAGTCCCACGATGGCCTCGTCGCCCAGGGCGATCGCCGTGGAAAAGCCGAAATGCACGTCCTCGGCCCAATCCATGACGGCGGCGATGATGGAACGCGACTGTGCCACCAGCGCGACGCGCCCGGCGCGCGCCAGCGAGGGATGCTGGCTGAAGTTCAGGCTGGCATGCGGACGCTGGACGCCGAAGGCGCGCGGCCCCAGCAGCTTGCAGCGGTTTTCCTGGGCCCAGGCCTGGCACAGGGCGATGGTGCCGCGCGGATAGGGGTCGGGTTGTTCGTGCGGCAGCACGATCAGGGCACGCGGGGCGCGTGGTGCCAGGCGGCGCAGGGTTTCGGCGAAGACCGCGGGCGCCACGCATACCAGCGCGAGGTCCGGCCGTTCGCCGGCGTCCAGGCCGGCGAGGCGTTCGGGAATGTCCGGGGCCACGCCCGGCGCGCAGTCGATCGAGGTGGTGCGGGCACGCAGGGCCGCGGGCAGGATCGCCGTGCCCGGCAAGGGACGGTCCGCGATGATGAGCAGGGAACGCGGGTCGAACAGCGAAGCCAGTGCGTGTCGAAGCATAGGGATTGGGCCCCCCCGAAGCGCTGCACGCTTCCCCCTTAAGGGGGCGACGCCGGCGGAGCCGGATCCGCGGCGTCCCTGGTCGGGCTACATCTGTTTCATGCGTCGCGATGGCATGCGGCGACATGGAACTAAAATGCCGCTATTGCGCAATATGATAACCGAGCCGGCTTTCCGATGACCCAAACTTCCCCTTCCCGCGTCCGCACCCGTTTCGCCCCCTCGCCCACCGGCTACCTGCATCTGGGCGGCGCGCGCACGGCGCTTTTTTCCTGGGCGTTCGCCCGTCACCATGGCGGCGTGTTCATCCTGCGCATCGAAGACACCGACGTGGAACGATCGACGCCGGAAGCCGTGCAGGCCATCCTGGACAGCATGGATTGGCTGGGCATGCAGCCGGACGAAGGGCCCTTCTACCAGATGCGCCGCATGGACCGCTACCGCGAGGTCGTGGCCCAGATGCTGGCCGCGGGCACGGCCTACCACTGCTACTGCACCCCAGAGGAAGTGGAAGCCATGCGCGAACGCGCCCGCGCCCAGGGCCTGAAGCCGCGCTATGACGGCACGTGGCGGCCGGAACCGGGCAAGACGCTGCCGGCCATCCCCGAAGGCCGCCAGCCGGTGGTCCGCTTCAAGAACCCGCTGACGGGCGCCACCAGCTGGAACGATATGGTGAAAGGACCGATCAGCTTCGACAACGGCGAACTGGACGACCTGATCATCGCGCGCCCGGACGGCACGCCGACCTACAACTTCTGCGTCGTGGTGGACGACTGGGACATGGGCATCACCCATGTGCTGCGCGGTGACGACCACGTCAACAACACGCCGCGCCAGATCAACATCCTGCGTGCGCTGGGCGCGCAATTGCCCGAATACGGCCACGTGCCCATGATCCTGGGACCGGATGGGGAAAAACTGTCCAAGCGCCACGGCGCCGTCAGCGTCATGGAATACGACAAGGACGGCTACCTGCCGGAAGCCATGATCAACTACCTGGCCCGCCTGGGGTGGAGCCACGGCGACGACGAGCTCTTCACCCGCGATCAATTGGTGGAATGGTTCGATACGCGGCATTTGTCGAAATCCGCGTCGCAATGGGACCCGAAGAAGCTGAACTGGGTCAACGCCCACTACCTGCGCCAGATGGCCGATGCCGACCTGGCCGGACGTGTCGCGGCACGCATCGCGCGGCGTGGCGGCGATCCCGCCGCGGCCGACCTGCCCGCCGTCATGGCGCTGCTGAAAGATCGCGCCGAAACGCTCGAGCAGTTGGCCGACGGCGCCATGTTGTTCTGCGGGCCGTTCGGCGGCGTGCCGCAGGAACTGGCGGCGCAGCATCTGACCGAGCCGGCCCGCGAGGCCCTGCGCGAATTCGCCAGCGAGGCCGATGGCGGCGACTGGTCCAAAGAGGCCCTGTCAGCCGCCATCAAGCGCGTACTGGCGGCGCGCGGCATGAAGATGCCGCAACTGGCCATTCCCTTGCGCGTGGCCGTCACGGGCCAGACCCAGACGCCGGCCATCGATGCGGTGCTCGCCCTGCTGGGCAGGGAGAAAGTCCTGGGCCGCCTGGAACGCGCGCTGGCGTAGGGCTGCCCGGGATCTCAGCGCAGCATGTACCCCGGGGGCATCCTGCGCGCCTTCAGCACTTCTCCGCCCGGCTTCTCGTCGCGCAGGACCAGCGTGCTTTTGTCGAGCGCTTCCACCCGGTAGCGGTTGGTGTAGATCGGATCCGACAGATCGACGGGATCGCCGTTGGATTCGGTGGTCTGCATGGTGTACACGCCGTTGGCGAATGTCCAGCACCCGGTTTCGTCCAGCCCGGGCCGCGCCTTGTTGCGGATCTTGAGCTGGGTCCGATAGTGCATCTTGCCGTCCGGCGCCAGCACCAGCAGGGTTTGCTGCGTGCCGCCCACGCCGCGCGGCGTGGAGACCGAATACCACGTTCCCGCCAGGGCATCCGCGCCGGCGCTGGCGGCGCAGGCCACGGGCTTGGGGGGAGAAGGCGGCTGGGGCGCCGGATGGGGCGATTCGTTTTTCTTGATTGCGCAACCGGCCAGAACGAACGCGGCGCAGGCTACGCCGGCGAAACGCGAAAATGCACTGCTCATGAAATCCTCACAGGCCACCGAGATATCCGCATTGCGCGGAAAAGGAACGCATCGGTGCGATATTTCGATTCTGAATATCGCGGCGGCAAGACGCAACGCCCATGCCCAACATAGACGCCCGCAATGCGGTAGTTGTGCGTAACGCGCAACATCGTCCGGCGATTCGCGAGGATTGGCGGGCAGGCCGGGATCAGGCGGCATGCGCGGACGTCGCGGCCGTCTCGCGCAACAGGGCCTCCATGACGGATGCCGCCGGAGACAGCGTGCGACCCGCCAGCCGGGTCATCCCCAAGACACGGCCGATGCGCGGGCGGCGCAGCGGCACGAAGACCAGATTGCGTGCGTCGGGCGGTTTGCCGAGCTCCGCCAGCACGGTAACGCCGACGCCTCGCTCCAGCATCGCGGTCAACGACATCATGTGAGACACGAAGACAGGCAGGTTCATCATGAAGGCCGCCGCCCGATGCCCGGCCAACTGGCGATGCGCCACGGTACCGATGAGCGGCAGCCCGGCCACCTCTTTCCACGTTAACCACGCCCGCTCCGCCAAGGGATGATCGTCGCGGCAGACCAGGCCGAATTCGTCCCGCCACAACGGGTCGAATACCAGCCGCTTGTCGCTCAGGACCGGACTGCATATGCCCAATTCGGCCTGCCCCGCCAGCACCATGCGTTCCACCCCTTCGGAATTGTCGTCGTAGAGCCGCATCGCGACGTCGGGATGGGCGGCACGGTAGCGGGCGACCAGGTCGGGTATCCAAAGCGAGGCGGCCGTGGCGACGGCGGCCATCGTCAGCAGGCCCGTTTCGCTGCGCGCCATGCCGCCGATGCTCATGGCCACTCGGTCGTGATGATCGACCAGTTCGCGCGCCAGCGGCAGGCAGGACTCGCCGAAGCGCGTCAGGCTTACCCGCGCGCCGCGCTCGAACAACGGCTGCCCCAGGCGTTGCTCCATCTCGCGGATGGACAGCGACAAGGCGGGCTGGGAACGGAATGCGCGCGCCGCTGCCGCGCGGAAACTGCGGAGCTCCGCCACCAATAGGAAATGCCGGTAATGCGCGATGGAAAGATCCGGAAGCTGGCTCATGGCGTGGCCCTGGTGTATTTGCCGGACTTATTATCGGATAGAAAAAATAAATTTTTCTCATCGCCTGCCGCGGCCTACCATTCGCCGCATGGACGCCGTCACGCTCTCCTCCGCCTCTCTTCCGGACTTCACGCTCCTCGATCGAATGCCGCCGCTGCCGGCCGGCGAGGGCCGGCTGGTCGTCGGCGCACGCGGCAGGGCGGGCAGGCCCACACTGCTTTTCGTGCACGGCGCATTTCATGGCGCCTGGTGCTATGCGGGCTACCTGGAGTACTTCGCCGCCCTGGGCATCGGCTGCGCGGCCCTGGACCTGCCTGGCCATGGCGGGCTGCCGCAGGGGCCGGACTACCATCGCCATGGTGTCGGCGCCTTCGGCGTATGCGTCGCGCAGGCCATGGACCTGATCGAGGGGCCGATCGTGCTGGCGGGACACAGCATGGGCGCCCTGCCGGCGCTCTTTGCCGCCACCCAACGCAAAACCGCCGGTATCGTATTGATGGCCCCTTCGCCGCCGGCCAATGTACCGGGCGCGCGGACATTGGACCCTGTGCCGGTTGGCGCCAGCCGGCCGCCGCCCGGCCTGGACGACATACGCAGGCGATTCACGGGGGACATGGAGCGGCAGGCGGTCGCCGCGGTCGCCGCCCGCCTGTGCCCGGAAAGCGCCGAAGCCATGAACGACCGTTATTTGCTGCGGCTGACCATCCCTGCGCAGGCGATCGACGCGCCGGGCCTGTGCCTGGAAGCGGGCCAGGACGACGCCGCGCGGCATCCGCCGGGCCAGGACCGGGCCGTCGCCGATCTCTATGGCTTCGAATATCGCCTGCTGCCGGACATGCCCCATTGCATGATGTACGCACGCGGCTGGCGGGAAAGCGCAGGGGCGATACGCGATTGGTACGAGCGCCATTTTCCCGGCTGATCCGTAGCATGGCCGCCGCGGCGCCGGCGCGATCGCTATATATATAGAGACCACCATATGGAGACGCACGGGAATGACGATGGGATTTCCTCATCGCCACCGCGCACAACTGGGGAGACAACCTTGAAGACGCATAAAAAGCTGTTGGCGGCGCTCGCGATATGCGGCGCCTGGATGGCAACGCCGGCAGTTGCCTCGGAATGGCCGGCACGCACCGTGACCATCGTTGTGCCCTCTGCCGCCGGCGGCGCGGCCGACCTGACGGCCCGTACATTCGCCCAGTATCTGGGCGCCAAGACCGGCCAAAGCGTGGTGGTGGAAGATCGCCCCGGCGCGGGTGGCATCGTCGGCACCAACGCGGTGAAGTCGGCGCCAGCCGATGGCTACACGTTCCTGCTGTCGACCAACTCCACGCAGGCTGCCAATCCCTATCTGTATAAGTCCCTGCCCTACGACCCGCTGAAGGACTTCCGCCAGGTGGGCATGCTCGGGACATTCGGATCGGTCGCGGTGGTATCGCCGGGCAGCCCCTTCCAGACCATGCCCCAGTTGGTGGATTACGCGAAACAGCACCCGGGCAAGGTGTTCTACGGCTATTACAGCTCGTCGTCGCAGGTACCGTCGGCATTGTTGAAGGCGCGCGGCGCGCTGCAGATAGACGGCGCCGCCTACAAGAACGTCACGCAGATCATTACCGATCTGCGCGGCGGGCAGATCGACTTCGCCTTCGTGGATTACCTGACGGCAATGGGCCAGATCGACGGCAAGGGCCTGCGCGCCATCGCCGTCACGGGCGAAGCGGCCCATCCGGCGTGGCCTAAGGTGCCCACCATGGCTTCGTACTACCCCGGCTTCGTGGTACTGGGCTGGCTGGGGCTGTCCGCGCCGGCGGGCACGCCGGAACCCATCGTCCAGGCGATGAACCGGTATCTGGCGCAGGCGGTCGACGATCCGGAAGTCCACGGCAAGCTAAGCCGTCTCGGCCTGCAACCCAAACGCATGGATGTCGCGCAGTTCGACGCCTTCGTGCGGCAGGACGCCGAGCGCTGGAAGCAGTGGATCGCGACGGCGGGGATTACGCCGCAATGAAGCAGCGGCCGGCCCCGTCAAGCAGCGGCCGGCCCCGTCCGTGCGACAATACGGGGCTGGCGAAGCAGGCACTTCGCCGTCGGACAAGGTAACGCCCCGGCGATATACTTCGTAACAACTTAAAGAAGTATCGCGTTCCGCTTCACGCTTGTAGCCATCCCCATCCACCACTAGAATTGGGCCTGGGGTCGGGGTAAGACACAACATCTTGTGGTTAGGACTTGGGCTGGATGCGTTTCCGGCCTACTTGCGTCCTTTGGTAACCACCTCCCTCCTCCACCATATTCGAACACCCGAGCGCGACGTCACTCGCGCTTTCTACTACGCACAGGAGCTTCCATGCAGCACACTTCGATCGCCTCTGTGACTCGGCCGAGCGCCGTGCCGCCTTCCGACAATGATCAACCGACACCTGCTTCCGGCCAATGGGCCGGTTACCAGGTTATCCGGCGCAACGGCGCGGTGGTCGGTTTCGAACCCAGCAAAATCGCCATCGCGATGACCAAGGCCTTCCTGGCCGTCAACGGCGGCCAGGGCGCCGCATCCGCCCGCGTGCGCGAACTCGTCGACACCTTGACGCGCCAGGCCGTCAACGCCCTGATGCGCAACCGCCCCAATGGCGGCACTTTCCATATCGAGGAAATCCAGGACCAGGTCGAACTGGCGCTGATGCGCTCGGGCGAACACGATGTCGCCCGCGCCTACGTGCTGTATCGCGAGAAGCGCTCGCAGGAGCGCGCCGCCGAGCACACCCCGCCGGCCGCCGCCGCGCAGCCCGAGCATGTCCTGAACGTGACCGACCAGGGCGTGAAGCGCCCCCTGGACCTGGCCGAACTGCGCGCCACCATCGAAGCCGCCGGCGTGGGGCTGTCCAACTATATCGATGCCGAAGCCATCCTGAAGGAAACCGTCAAGAATCTGTACGACGGCATCCCGGTCGATGAAGTCTACAAGTCGGCCATCCTGTCCGCGCGCGCGCTGGTCGAAAAAGACCCGGCCTATAGCCAGGTCACCGCGCGCCTGCTGCTGCACACGATCCGCAAGGAAGTGCTGGGCGAGGAAGTCTCGCAGGCGCAGATGGCGCAGCGCTATGCCGATTATTTCCCGACGTTCATTTCGCGCGGCATCGAAGGCGGCCTGATCGACACCAAGCTGGCGCAATTCGATCTGCCGCGCCTGGCCGCCGCGCTGGATGCGAAACGCGATCTGCAGTTCAGCTATCTGGGCCTGCAAACGCTGTACGACCGCTACTTCCTGCACATCCGTGGCCGCCGCATCGAACTGCCGCAGGTCTTCTACATGCGCGTGGCCATGGGCCTGGCGCTGGGCGAAACGAAACCCGGCGTCGATCGCGAAGCGCGCGCCATCCAGTTCTACGAGATCCTGTCGTCCTTCGACTTCATGAGCTCGACGCCCACCCTGTTCAATTCGGGCACCCTGCATTCGCAGCTGTCGTCGTGCTACCTCACCACCGTGTCGGACGACCTGGAAGGCATCTACGACGCCATCAAGGAAAACGCGCTGCTCGCGAAATACGCGGGCGGCCTGGGCAACGACTGGACGCCGGTACGCGCCTTGCGTAGCCACATCAAAGGTACCAACGGCGAAAGCCAGGGCGTGGTTCCCTTCCTGAAGGTCGTCAACGACACCGCGGTCGCGGTGAACCAGGGCGGCAAGCGCAAGGGCGCCGTGTGCACCTATCTGGAGACGTGGCACCTGGACATCGAAGAATTCCTGGAGCTGCGCAAGAACACCGGCGACGAACGCCGCCGCACTCATGACATGAACACCGCCAACTGGATCCCCGATCTGTTCATGAAGCGCGTCATGGAAAGTGGCGAGTGGACGCTGTTTTCGCCGTCGGACTGCCCCGACCTGCACGACAAATATGGCCGCGAGTTCGAACAGGCTTACCTGGGCTACGAAGCCCGCGTGGCCAGCGGCGAGTTGAAGCTTTACAAAAAGATGCCGGCGCTCACGCTGTGGCGCAAGATGCTGTCCATGCTGTTCGAAACCGGCCATCCCTGGATCACGTTCAAGGATCCGTGCAACATCCGCTCGCCGCAGCAGCATGTCGGCGTGGTCCACAGCTCCAACCTGTGCACGGAAATTACGCTGAACACCAACGAGTCGGAAATCGCGGTGTGCAACCTGGGTTCGGTGAACCTGGTCGCGCACATGAAGCCCACCGCCAACGGCGGCTACGAGCTGGATCTGGACAAGCTCAAGCGCACCATCGGCGTGGCGATGCGCATGCTCGACAACGTCATCGACATCAACTATTACGCGGTCAAGAAGGCCAAGGACTCCAACCAGCGCCATCGTCCGGTCGGCCTGGGCATCATGGGCTTCCAGGATTGCCTGCACATGATGCGCGTGCCGTATGCCTCGCAAGCCGCGGTGGAATTCGCCGATCGATCGATGGAAGCCGTGTGCTACTACGCATATCTCGCTTCCAGCGAACTCGCTGAAGAGCGCGGCACGTATCCGACGTACAAGGGCTCGCTGTGGGATCGCGGCATCCTTCCGCAAGACACGTTGAATCTGCTGCGTGAAGAACGCGGCGGCAATGTCGACGTCGATATGTCGTCCGCATTGGATTGGGATGCGTTGCGTGCACGCATCAAAGCGCACGGCATGCGTAACTCCAATTGCGTGGCAATCGCCCCAACCGCGACGATTTCCAATATCATTGGCGTATCTGCGTGCATCGAACCCACTTACCAGAACTTGTACGTCAAATCGAATCTCTCCGGTGAGTTCACGGTCGTCAACGAATACCTCGTGCGCGACTTGAAGAAACTCGGTCTTTGGGACGAAGTCATGGTCGCCGACCTCAAGTACTTCGACGGCAGCCTATCCCGCATCGACCGCGTGCCCGCTGAACTCCGCGAAATCTACGCCACCGCGTTCGAAGTCGAACCGCGCTGGCTGGTGGAATGCGCGTCGCGTCGCCAGAAGTGGATCGATCAGTCGCAGTCGCTCAATATCTATATGGCAGGCGCATCGGGCAAGAAGCTCGACGAAACGTACAAGCTGGCGTGGCTGCGTGGTTTGAAGACCACGTATTACCTGCGCACGCTGGGCGCCACCAGCGCGGAAAAATCCACCGGCCGCGGCGGCGAATTGAACGCCGTCGCCTCGGGCGGCCAGACCGGCACGGCTTCGGCCGCCGCGGCGCCCGCCCTGCCGGAACCTGAAATCGTCGGAGCGGTTTGCACCATGAGGCCGGGTGATCCCGGTTTCGAAGAGTGCGAAGCCTGCCAGTAATCGACCGCATCCGGAGAATTTCACATGATCAATTGGGAAGACGACAACGTCGCACTGCAACCGGGCCAGACCGCCGCCAAGCCGGCGGGCGGCATGCCCGCGCGGGCGTCGACGGGCGCCTTCGACGATGCCGCGCTGCCCGCGGCCGTGCCGGCGTCCACCGCCGCGCAGGCCGGGGCTGCCGCGCAACGCGTGAAGGTTGCCGATAAACGCATCATCAACGGCCAGACCGACGTCAATCAGCTGGTCCCGTTCAAGTACAAATGGGCCTGGGAAAAATACCTGGCCACCTGCGCCAACCACTGGATGCCGCAGGAAATCAACATGTCGCGCGATATCGCGCTCTGGAAGAACCCCACGGGCCTGACCGAAGACGAACGCCGCATCGTCAAGCGCAACCTGGGTTTCTTCGTGACGGCCGATTCCCTGGCCGCCAACAATATCGTGCTGGGTACGTACCGGCACATCACGGCTCCGGAATGCCGGCAGTTCCTGCTGCGCCAGGCATTCGAAGAAGCCATCCATACCCATGCTTATCAATACATCGTCGAAAGCCTGGACCTGGACGAATCGGAAATCTTCAATGCTTATAACGAGATTCCGTCCATCCGCGCCAAGGACGAATTCCTGATCCCGTTCATCGAAGCGATCGCGGACCCCAACTTCCATACCGGCACGCCGGAAGCCGACCAGAAACTGCTGAAGTCGCTGATCGTCTTTGCCTGCCTGATGGAAGGCCTGTTCTTCTATGTGGGGTTCACGCAGATCCTGGCGCTGGGCCGCCAGAACAAGATGACCGGCGCGGCCGAACAGTACATGTACATCCTGCGCGATGAATCCATGCACTGCAATTTCGGCATCGACCTGATCAACACCATCAAGCTCGAGAATCCGCACCTCTGGACGCCCGAGTTCCGTGAAGAAATCCGTGCTCTTTTCCTGAAGGCTGTCGAACTGGAGTACGCCTACGCCGAAGACACCATGCCGCGCGGTGTGCTGGGTTTGAATGCGCCGATGTTCAAGTCGTATCTGCGCTTCATCGCCAATCGCCGTTGCCAGCAGATCGGTATCGAGGCACTGTTCCCACAGGAAGAAAATCCCTTCCCGTGGATGGCGGAAATGATCGACCTCAAGAAAGAACGAAACTTTTTCGAAACTCGAGTCATCGAATACCAAACCGGAGGCACGCTGAGCTGGGAATGAACCGGGCCAGGGTGTCGGAAGCAACGTAGCGATAGGTGGCGCGGATAGCCGTGCCACCTGTCGGCGCCATTTGAAATGGCTCGCGCCATGAGGAGCGGGGGCCATATCAAATGGCAGTGCCGCATTCATTAGCGCACATCGATGTAGCTGTCGCCTGCACGGGACAGTGGTATGCGCCGATGAATAGCTCGGGCATCGTTCGGCCGAAGGGCGGGACGGTGCACGGGTTTAAGTTCTGGGACCCCTGAACCTAAGGAGCAATGCCATGGCAACTGCCAAGAAGGCCGCCAAGAAGGCGGTTAAGAAAGCCACAGCCAAAAAAGCTGTGAAGAAAGCCCCCGCCAAAAAAGCGGTGAAGAAGACTGCCGTCAAGAAGGTTGTCGCCAAGAAGGCCGTCAAGAAAGTCGCCGCCAAGAAGGTAGCGAAGAAGGCCGTCAAGAAGGCGCCTGCCAAGAAAGTAGCAAAGAAGGCAGTCAAGAAAGTCGCCGCCAAAAAGGCCCCGGCCAAGAAAGCCGCGACCAAGAAGGTAGCGGCCAAGAAGGTCGCCAAGAAGGCTGCCAAGAAAGCGCCCGCCAAAAAAGCGGCCGCCAAAAAGGCTCCTGCGAAAAAGGCTGCTGCTAAAAAGCCTGCCGCCAAAAAGCCTGCTGCAAAGAAGGCTGCCGCCAAGAAGCCGGCCACGCCGCCTTCGACCGCTGCCGCCCCGGGCGCGAAGACCGCACTGAACCCTGCCGCGTCGTGGCCGTTCCCGACCGGTAGCCGTCCGTAAGGTCGACACCGCAGCACTGTAGTACGAAAGCCACCTGGCCCTGCCAGGTGGCTTTTTTGCATGCGCGCGCAAGCCGGCGCGCGCACAAAGGCCGACGCCGCGGGTCGTGACATCGTGCGACAATTGGTCTGCCGTAAGACCCCTTTCATACGACTTACCAACAAAGCAGGCGGCCATGTTCGGCGACATCTCACGTTTCTTGCTCGATACGCTCTTCACTCTATTCGGCGCCGCGCTTATCGCACGGGCATGGATGCACGCGGTTCGCATGCATCCCTTCAATCCCGTCGCGCGCTTCATTTACCAGGCCACCAACTGGCTGGTGAACCCGCTGCGACGCATTCTGCCCTCGCGCGGCGCGGTGGATTGGGCTACGCTGATTGCCGCGTGGCTGACCGCCCTGATCTACCTGCTGCTGATGTGGGTGACGTCGCTGGGCATGGTCATCCCCTTGTCCGCCCTGCCGATCGCACTGGGCATTTCGTTCCTGACGGTGGTCAAGTGGGTCTTCAACCTGATCGTCTGGGTGACGCTGGCGCAGGCGGTCCTATCCTGGGTAAATCCCGGCGCGCCGCTGATGCCGGTGCTGCAGGCCCTGACCGACCCGCTGCTCGACCCCATACGGCGCATCCTGCCGCGTACCTCGATCGATTTTTCGCCGTTGGTCCTGCTGGTGCTGGCCCAGGTGGCATTGATGGTCATCACCCGCGTCACATACGCGGCTTTCGGCCTGTAGCCGCCAGCCGCACCCGGCCGCGCCGCGGGCCGGCCGGCCCGCCCGCGATTGCCGCGCTGCCCGGAAAGGCCCCAGCCGCAAGGCGGCATGTCGGGGCCGGGCACCAAGAGAAAAAGCCTGCCTTGCGTACAAGACAGGCTTTCTTTTTGCGCGCGTTCCGTGTGCCCCCGCCCCCGTGCTATTGCTGCCACATGGACCGGGCAGGCGGCACGCGCGCGCCGCCGTGCGCGCCGATTACATCGGCGTGACGCGGGTCGGGCCGGTACCGCTGATGACCTGCACGCGCTGGCCCACGCTGATAGGCACGTCGGCTTCCTGCGCAACCACGCGCGTTTCGCCGTTATCCAGGCGCACGGTGATTTCCAGGCCGGAGGTCGTACCGACGCGGTTTTCCACCATATTGCCCGCCAGCGCGCCCAGGATGGCGCCGCCGACGGTGGCGATGGTGCGGCCGCTGCCGCCGCCGACCGCGTTGCCGGCCACGCCGCCCAGCGCGCCGCCCGCGAGCAGACCGGCGCCGCTGGACTTGTCGTTCTGGATGGTAATGGGACGCACGCCGGTGACTACACCGGTGCGTACGATCTGTTCGCGTTGCGCCTGATCGTAGCTATAGACTGCACTGGACGCGCTGCGGTTGGCGCAACCGGATACCAAGGCCACCGATGCGACCACGGCGGTGATGGCGACCCAACGAACCGTGCGCGAGCCGCGAACCCGCGCGGGGCTGAAGGAAACGGAGGGGGCGGTATTGTTCATGATGATGCGGGCTCCTGTTCGGTATATACCAGCGTTACGGATAATACCCCGGCGATTCGGTGAGACTCGCCGAAATTGCGGGCGGGGAAATACGTTGCAACGACTGTTCTCGCTTAGTCTGCCGCGCCTGACGCAAGTTTCAGGCCGCACCCCAATTTCCATTCCACCCTCTCGGCCCCGGGATGGGGCCGACGCGGCATAAAAGCAACCGGAAGCCCTTCCAACCCTAGGCCGCCGCCGGCAATTGCAGTCCGTAGGCTTGTTGCAGCAACTTACCAATTTCCCCGATCGTGGGCTGGTGGTTTTGCGGCCCGCGCGACGCAATCTTGATGGCGCCCATGACATTGGCCAGTTTGCAGCTGTCCAGCCAGCTCCAGCCGCTGGTCAGACCGTGCAGAAGGCCCGCGCGATGCGCGTCGCCGCAACCGGTCGGGTCGACCACCGCCTCGGCCCGGACCGGAGCAATCGTGTGTTCCGCACCCTCTGTCCACAGGCTGGCACCTTCGGCCCCGCGCGTGACGACAACGGCCCGCAGCCCGCGCGCCAACTCGGCAATGGTCTTGCCGGTGCGCTGCTCGACAACGCTGGCTTCGTAATCGTTCACGGTCATCGCCTGTGCCAGGCCCAGCATGCGCTGCAGGTCGGCGCCATCGAACAGGGGCATGGCCTGGCCCAGGTCGAAGATGAACGGTATGCCGGCGGCGTTCAGGCGCTGGGCATGCGCGAACATGCCCTCCTTGGCGTCAGGCGCGACGATGGCCCATTGCGCGCGGGCGCCGGTCAGGTCGTTTTCCGCCGAGTACGACATCGCGCCCGGATGGAAAGCGGTGATCTGGTTGTCGTCCAGATCGGTGGTAATAAAGCACTGCGCGGTGAAAGTCTGGGGAATGACCTTGACGTAGCTGACGTCGATACCCATCCCGGACAGGCGTTCCAGGTAACCCGTGGCGTCCTCGCCCACGGTCGCGACCGGTACCGGGTCGCCCCCCAGCAGCTTCAGGTTGTAGGCGATGTTGCCGGAACATCCGCCGAACTCCTTGCGCATCGACGGCGTCAGGAAAGAAACGCTGAGCGAATGGATGCGATCAGGCAGGATGTGTTCCTTGAAGCGGCCCTCGAACACCGCGATGGTGTCGAATGCCATGGAACCGCACACCAGAACCGGAGCTGCCATGGTAGGAAATCCTTTTATCCAGAGAGATCAGGGAAAAAACTTGTCGAGCTGGTAGCCGTTCACATGCAGGCCGTCGACCTGCAGCGGCACGGCCAGGTTTTGCTCGCCGCCGGCGGGGAACGGGCCGCGCGTGCCGGGCGGCAGGTAGTTTTCGGGCAGCAACACCTTGCGCACCACGACCGTATCGGAAAGATCGGTCAATTGCAGAACCAGCGCGGGCCAGGGTTGCGGCTTGTCGTAACGGTTGCGCAGGGTGACGCGCAGCGTCAGCCGCATGCCGGCGTCGTCCGCCGCGGTACCGCTTTGCGGCTGCAGCGAAGATGCCGTGATCGAAATGCGCTCCAGGCGCCGCGCATAGCCGACCTGGCAACCCAGCGGCGCGCAGGCGGCTTCGAGGGCCGGCCGCAACGCCGGGACGGCGGTCGCAATGGCGGTGCGATAGATGTAGATGCACTGCAGGCCAAGCACGATCAGGCCGAGCAGGCAGCCGGCAATCCACAGGCGCGAAATCAGCGTGCGCCGGCGCTGCACCTCTTCATCCATGAAGACGGGAGGCGCCATGCCGGCATCGGTCAGGTCGTCGTAGCGGGTGCGGGCTTCGCCGGGAACGGGAATGAAGCCGGGGCTGTCGTCCTCGGCGATGTCGCGATCGGCGTAGAGGCGGACGCGGTCTTCCCGCGGCAAAGCCCTATCGGATACCGGCGGCGCGGCCTCGTCGAACTCATCGTCATCGAGGGGATCGGCAGCATAGGGTTCGCGATGGCGAATGACATGGTCTTCATCGTCCGCATCCGCCGGGAACGACGGGGCCGGCGCCGAAAATACCGGTTCGCGAGGCTCGGATACGGCACGGCGGCGGTCGTCGCGGCCGCGCAGCACGGCCGGTGGGAGCGCGGCATCCTCCGGCGCGGCGTATGACTGCGCCGGTTGATGCCGCGGCGGCGCATAGGGCCGTGGCGAGACATGGAACGGCGCGGGGGAATGTTGCGATGGCCGCGGCTCGGTCATGGGCGGCTGCGCGGACTCTGCCTGCGCCGGCGACCGCGGCGCCGCAGGCGGCGACTGTACGGGCGGCACGGACGGATATGCCGGAGATTGCGACCCGGCCGGCGGCACAGGTGGATATGCCGGCGGCTGCGCCTCGACCGGCGGCACAGGTGGATATGCCGGCGGCTGCACCTCGACCGGCGGCACAGGCGGATATGCCGGTGGCGCGGATGACGCGGGGGGATATGCCGGAGGCTGCGTCGGTACCCGGACCGACAGCACGGGCGAGGTCTCGGATTGCTGCCACGCGGACACGTCCGGACGCGCGGCGGCCTTGTGCGCGGCGGACGGTGCGGAAGCATCCGCCACGACGCAGGCATGGCCATCGAATACCCGCGAGCACACCCCGCAACGTACCAGGCCGTTGCGCACCCGCAACTGGTCGGCCACCACCTTGAAGGCGGTACCGCAATGCGGGCAGCGTGTGGTCATGGCCATGTGCGCCACCATCCCGTGCGGGCCCTCAGGCCCTGCGTCCATGCAGGCAGACCCAGCCATCGCGTTCGCGCCAGACCGACATGGGAAGCCACTGCGCGTAGACGGCGCAGACTTCCTCGGCCTGGCGTGCCAGCACGCCGGACAGGACCAGCGAACCGCCCGGCGCGACGCGCCCGCACAGCATCGGCGCGAGCACTTTCAGGGGATTCGACAGGATGTTGGCCACGACGACATCGCTGGTGCCCTCTTCCAATTCATCGGGCAGCATGGCCAGGAGTTCGACATTGTTCACCCGCGCATTGTCCCGCGTGGCGATCACGGCCTGCTCATCGATATCGACCGCCCAGGTGCGACCGGCGCCCAGCTTGCGGGCCGCGATGGCCAGGATGCCCGATCCGCAGCCGTAGTCCAGCACTGTCGCCCCCGGCGCCAGATGCGCCTCCAGCCACGCCAGGCAGAGGTGGGTCGTCGGATGGCTGCCGGTCCCGAACGCCAGACCCGGGTCCAGCTCGATATGGATGTCGCCGGCCGCGTCCTCGAGCCGGCCGAGTCCCGGAACGCCGGGGTCGTCCCGATGCCAGCTGGGAACGATCCAGATGCGTTCGGCGATATGGATGGGGCCGAACTGCTGCTGCGTCAGCCGCACCCAGTCCGCATCCGGCACGTCGCGCAGCGACCACTCGGCCAGCACGGCGGCATAGTCGGCGCCCAGTTGGGCGCCGACGCCCTCGATGATCTGCGCGGGATCCGCGCCATCGGGCAGCAGCGCCACCACGCGGTTGCGTTCCCACGCCTGCACGGACGGCTCGGTGCCGGGCTCGCCGAAAAGCGGCTGCTCGGCGTCGGTGTCGCGGTCGGCATCTTCCACAGACACCGACAGGACACCGGCTTCCAGCAGCGCGTCGGACAAGGCCTCGGCCTGCGCCTCGGAGGAATGGAGCACGAGCTCACGCATGAAACGATCTTCCGTCTGAGTATCCAGGGACTGCCGGCCGGCCCGCAACCGCGATGCCGCCGGCGCCGCGGGGCGATAGGCCAGCCGGCAACTGCCGCCGGCGCGGGGCGGACGTCCAATGTTTGCATATTGTACGTTCGCGCCGCGCAGCGGGCCGGAAAGCCGCGCCCTAGGACGCATGGACGCGGCCGCCCACCCAAGGCGGCATGCGCCCGGGCGCCTCAGGGACGCTGGGCCAACCGCTGCTCCAGGTAATGGATACTGGTGCCGCCCTCGATGAAACGGGCATCCTGCAACAATTCGCGATGCAGGGGAATATTGGTGGAAATGCCCTCCACCACCATTTCGGACAGCGCGATACGCATGCGCGCCAGCGACTGCTCGCGCGTATCGCCATAGGTGATGACCTTGGCGATCATGGAGTCATAGTTGGGCGGCACGAAGTAGCCATTGAAGGCATGCGAATCGATCCGCACGCCGGGGCCGCCGGGCGTATGCCAATTGGTGATCCGCCCCGGACTGGGCACGAAGCGGAAGGGGTCTTCGGCATTGATGCGGCACTCGATGGCGTGGCCTTTCAGCACCACGTCGCGCTGGCGCAGCGTGAATTTCTCGCCGGCGGCGATGCGGATCTGCTGCTGGACCAGGTCGATGCCGGTGATCAGCTCGGTCACCGGGTGTTCCACCTGGATCCGCGTGTTCATTTCGATGAAATAGAACTCGCCGTTTTCGTACAGGAATTCGAAGGTGCCCGCGCCGCGATAGCCGATCTTGCGGCAGGCATCGGCGCAGCGGTCGCCGATGCGCTCGATCAGCCGCCGCGCGATGCCGGGCGCCGGAGCCTCCTCGATTACCTTCTGGTGGCGGCGCTGCATGGAGCAATCCCGCTCGCCCAGCCAGATGGCGTTGCGACCGCCGTCGGCCAATACCTGGATCTCGATATGGCGCGGGTTCTCGAGGAACTTCTCCATATAGACTTCAGGATTGTTGAAGGCAGCCCCGGCTTCGGAGCGCGTCATGGTCACGGCATTGATCAGCGCGGCTTCGGTATAGACGACCCGCATGCCCCGACCGCCGCCGCCGCCCGCCGCCTTGATGATCACCGGGTAGCCGACCTCGCGCGCGGTCCGCAGGATTTCCTGCGGATTGTCCGGCAAGGCGCCTTCCGAGCCCGGCACGACGGGCACGCCGGCTTCGATCATGGCGCGCTTGGCGCTGACCTTGTCGCCCATCAGGCGGATGGAATCGGGCCGCGGCCCGATGAAGACGAAGCCGCTTTTTTCGACGCGTTCGGCGAAATCGGCGTTCTCCGACAGGAAGCCGTAACCCGGATGGATGGCCTCCGCGTCGGTCACCTCGGCCGCGGAGATGATGGCCGGCATGTTCAGATAGCTTTCGCGCGAGGGCGGCGGCCCGATACACACCGACTCGTCAGCCAGGCGGACGTACTTGGCGTCGCGATCGGCTTCGGAATGGACAACCACGGTCTTGATGCCCAGCTCGCGACAGGCGCGCTGTATGCGCAGGGCAATCTCGCCGCGGTTGGCGATCAGTATTTTTTCGAACATGGGAGGAATCAGCCAATGACGAACAGGGGTTGGCCGTATTCGACGGGCTCGCCGTTTTCGACCAGGATTTCCTTGATGACGCCGGACTTGTCGGCTTCGATCTCATTGAGCAGCTTCATGGCCTCGATGATGCACAGCGGATCGCCTTCCTTGACGCTGCTGCCGACTTCGACGAAAGGCGACGCGCCGGGATTGGGCGAACGATAGAACGTGCCGACCATGGGGGCCTTGACGACGTGGCCCTGGATCGCGGGCGCGGCCGCGGCGGCAGGTGCCGCGGCGGCTACCGGCGCGGCGGGCGCGGCAGGCATGGCCTCCGGCTGATGGTAGGCAACCGGCTGCACCGTCTGCGAGAACTTGACGATGCGGACCTTGCCTTCGCCCTCGGTGATTTCGAGCTCGGCAATGCCGGACTCCGCCACCAGGTCGATCAGGGTCTTGAGTTTTCGGAGATCCATAGAAGTGCTTCCCGGAATGTTGACGACGGGCGGCAATACTGCCGCGCCGTATTGGAGTTTTGCTTTGTTGGAGACAGGAAAAACCGCTGGAACGAAGTCAATGGCGCGCAGCGTAGCGAACCGCGGCTTCGTAGCCGTCGGGCCCGAGGCCCGAGATCAGCCCCACCGCCAGGTCGGACAAGTAGGAGTGGTGCCTGAAAGGCTCGCGCTTATATAAATTGGACAAATGTACTTCAATAAAAGGGATGGATACGGCGGCCAGGGCGTCGCGCACCGCCACGCTGGTATGCGTGTAGGCCGCCGCGTTGATCACGATGAAGTCCGTGCCGTCATCGCGCGCGGCCTGGATGCGTTCGACCAGGGCGCCTTCGTGATTGCTTTGCCAGGCCGTCAACGAAACCCCGAGGTCCGCGGCCAGCGCGGCCAGCCCGTCATTGATCTGCCCCAGCGTGAGGCTGCCGTAGATACCCGGCTCGCGAGTACCCAGCAGGTTCAGATTGGGGCCGTGCAAGACCAGTATGCGTTGCGCCATCGCTGCCAGAGTGGGAGACCGGCGCCGGCCACGCCGTAGCGTCGCCGGACCGCCTGCCGGATGAATCGGGAACGGGCGGCCATCGCCGCCCATCCTGGTCCCGCGATCGTGACCGCCCGGTTACGCCGGAAGGCTTTTGACGCGAAAACCGCGAATAACCCCGCTTTTTACGACAATTTCGCGCATTTGTCTATTGCGGTTAAGCCGCCACTTCCGTCAGCCATTTATCCAGGCCAGCTGGATCCACGGGCCCCAATATTTGCTTCGTAATGCGGCCATCTGCGGCCAAAATGACGGTAAAAGGCAAGCCCCCAGGGGCGTTACCCAGGCGCCGCATCAAGTCGATACTGCCTGCCCCGGCCACCAGAAGCGTATAAGAGACCGGCAATTTCGCGACAAATTTAACGACGTTCGCCGAAGAATCGACTGCGAGCCCCAGAAACTGGACGCCGCTATGCCGTTTATGGAGCGCATCGAGCTCGGGCATCTCTTTGACGCAGGGTGGACACCAGGTTGCCCAGAAATTGACCAGCATGGGCTTGCCTTTCCATTGAGCCAAGGGCTGGGGCTGGCCCTGCAAGTCGGGGAAGGTCTGCGTCAACAGGCCCGCGGCCGGGTCGGAGGAGGAAGCGGCGCGCACCCACGCGGGACCTGTGCCGGCCGCGCCGCCAAGCGCCATCAGGGATCGGAGCAAAGTACGTCGTTTCATCGTGTCATCTTACCGTCGGCAGGGCGCGGGTTGGCATTCACTCCAGCATCTACAATGCCGGCAGGAGAAAACCGTATGCATCTGCACATTCTAGGCATCTGCGGCACGTTCATGGGGGGCCTGGCGCTGATCGCCCGGGCTGGGGGGCATCGCGTCACCGGTTGCGACGCCGGCGTGTACCCCCCGATGAGCACGCAGTTGGCCGAACAGGGGATCGAGCTGATTGAAGGATATGGCGCCGAGCAAATGGCCCTGCGTCCTGATCTGTATGTCGTGGGCAATGTGGTAACCCGCGGCAACCCCCTGATGGAAGCCATCCTGGACGCGGGCGCGCCGTACGTCTCCGGCCCGCAGTGGCTGGGAGACCATGTGCTGGCCGGCCAGCATGTGCTCGCCGTGGCGGGCACGCACGGCAAGACCACCACCAGCGCCATGCTGGCGTGGATCCTGGAACACGCCGGACTGCGGCCGAACTTTCTGGTGGGAGGCGTGGCGCAGGATTTCCAGGTCTCCGCCCGCTTCGACGCCGGCCGCAAGTTCTTCGTGATCGAAGCCGACGAATACGATACGGCCTTCTTCGACAAGCGCTCGAAGTTCGTCCATTACCGACCGCGCACCGCCATCCTGAACAATCTGGAATACGACCACGCCGACATCTTCCCCGATCTGGCGGCGATCGAAACCCAATTCCATCACCTCGTACGCACCATCCCCCGCAGCGGCCGCATCGTGCTGCCCACGCGTTCCCAGGCGCTGGATCGGGTCCTGGCACAGGGATGCTGGTCCGAAACCACCCGGTTCGGCGAAGATGGCGACTGGCAGGCCGGCGCCCCCGACGCGGAAGGCGCGTTCCCCGTGCGCCGGCAGGGCAGCGAGATCGGTACGGTGCGCTGGAGCCTGCTGGGCGAACATAACCGCATGAACGCGCTTGCCGCGATCGCGGCCGCCGAGCACGCCGGCGTCGCGCCGGCCACGGCCGTGCAGGCCCTGTCGGCATTCGCCGGGGTGAAGCGCCGCATGGAGTTGCGCGGAACGGTGCGCGGCGTCGCGGTCTACGACGATTTCGCCCACCACCCTACCGCGGTCGAAACCACCCTGGCGGGACTGCGCCGCCGTGTCGGCAATGCGCGCATCCTGGCCGTGCTGGAGCCGCGATCCAATACCATGAAGCTCGGCACGATGGCCGAGCGCCTGCCCAAGGCGCTGCGAGATGCCGACCTGGTGTTCTGCTTCGGTGCCCATACGGGCAAGCACGCGCTGGGCTGGAACCCGGCACAGGTGCTGGCGCCGCTGGGCGGACGCGCCACCGCGTACGACGACCTGCAGGCGATGGTCGCCGCCATCGCGCACGCCGCGCGGCCGGGCGACCATGTGCTGGTCATGAGCAACGGCGGTTTCGGCGGCATCCATGGCAAGCTGCTCGACGCGCTGGCTGCCTCCACGGCGGTGGAGCACCCATGATCCTCTATTTGCACGGATTCCGTTCATCGCCGGCATCGTTCAAGGCGCGGCTGCTGGCCGACGAGATGGCACGGCGCGGCTTGTCGGCGGACTGGCGCTGCCCGCAGCTACCGGCCAGCCCGACCGAGGCGGCGCGCCTGGCCATGTCGCTGGCCCGCGAGCAACTGGACGAACTGGCCCGCCGCGGCCGGCCATCGCCCCGCGGCCTGACGGTGATCGGGTCCTCGCTGGGCGGCTACTATGCCACCTGGCTGGCGGAACAGCTGGACTGCAAGGCGGTACTACTGAACCCGGCGGTGCACGCGCCGCGCGATCTCGCCACGCAGGTGGGCCACCAGAGTATGTATCATTCGGGCGCGCCGTTCGAATTCCGCGCCAGCTACGTCGACGAACTGGCCGCCTTGAAGGTGGAACGGCCGACACATCCGGAGCGCTATTTCCTGATTGCCGCCACGGGCGACGAAGTGCTCGACTGGCGTGAAATGCGGGACTGGTATGCGGGCTGCAGGCAGCGCATCGTCGAAGGCAGCGACCACGGCCTGTCCGACTTCGCGGTCTGGATGCCGGAAGTGCTTGGATTCGCCCTGGACGCCCCTTCCGGTACCGACAGGCCCTAACCAATAACTAATCAAGCAGGATCGGGCGCGGGCGGCGCAGCCGCGCAGCGCCCCAGATGGACCTCGCCATGCACGTGTTTTACGAAGACGACGGCCAGTTCAAGGCCGGACATATCCTTTCCGAAGCGGACGCCAGCCTGCAGGTAGAGTCCGAATCGGGCAAGCGCAGCAAGATCAAGCGGGCCAACGCGATCTTCACTTTTTCCGCGCCCGAGCCGGCGGAACTGCTGCGCCAGGCGGAAGCGGCCGCGGAAGATATCGACCTGCAATTCCTGTGGGAATGCGCGCCGCAGGAAGAATTCGATTCGCCCGCGCTGGCGGCCGACTATTACGGCCACGCGCCCTCGCCGACCGAACAGGCGGCGCTGCTGCTGCGCCTGCATAGCGCGCCGGCGTATTTCCATCGACGCGGCAAGGGGCGCTATCGCCCGGCGCCGCCCGACATCCTGGCCGCGGCGCTGGCCGCCATCGAGAAAAAGGCCCAGCAGGCCGCCCGCCAGCAGCAATGGGTGGAAGAAATGGTCGCCGGCCAGCTGCCGGAGGAAATCGCGGCCATGGCCGAAACGCTGGTCGTGCGTCCCGACAAGAACACGATGCAGTGGAAGGCACTGGAAAGCGCCTGCTCGCGGCTGCACAAAAGCCCGGACCGCCTGCTGCTGGAACTGGGCGCGTTCCCGCACGCGCTGGCCTTGCACAAGCATCGTTTCCTGGCCCAGTACTTTCCCCGCGGCACGGGCTTTCCGGAGGTCGCGATCCCCATGCCGGACCGCGAGCTGCCGCTGGCGGACGCCGAGATCTATTCCGTGGACGACGTCACGACGACCGAGATCGACGACGCCCTGTCGGTGTCCGTCCTGCCGGACGGCAAGGTACGCGCCGGCATCCACGTCGCGGCGCCCGGACTGGTCGTCACGCGCGGCAGCGAACTGGACAAGCTGGCGCGTGCCCGGCTGTCCACCGTCTATATGCCCGGCGACAAGATCCCCATGCAGCCGGACGCGGTCATCCGGGCGTTTTCGCTCGACGCCGGCCGCGAAGTGCCGGCCTTGTCGCTGTATGTGACCGCGGACCCGGATACCGGCGAGATCCTCGCGTCCGAAAGCCGGATCGAGCGTATCGTCGTGAAGGAAAACCTGCGGCACAACCAGTTGGACGAGACGGTTACCGAAGCCGCGCTGGACGACCCGCAGGCGCCCCTGCCCTATGCCGAATGGCTGCGTCCGCTGTGGCGGCTGGCACGCTCGCTGTCCGCCAGGCGCGACGAAGTACGCGGCAAGCCCGAGAACAACAGCCGCGTCGAATACAGCTATTACGTGGACGGCGACCCCGACGATCCCGACACCCCGGTACGGCTGGTACCGCGCAAGCGCAACGCGCCCCTGGACCGCATGGTGGCCGAATACATGATCCTGGCCAACAATCTGTGGGGCGGCCTGCTGGCGCAGCATGGCGTGCCGGGCATCTACCGCTCGCAGCAGGCCGGCCGCGTGCGGATGAGTACGCAGCCCCTGCCGCACGAGGCCATCGGCGTGCCGCAATATGCCTGGAGCACCTCGCCGCTGCGCCGCTACGTCGACCTGGTGAACCAGTGGCAGCTGATCGCCTCCGTCGACAACGGCGTGTCGGCGCGCCTGGTCGCGCCCTTCAAGCCGCGCGACGCGGACCTGTTCGCCATCATCGGCGCCTTCGATGCGCAGTACGCCGCGTGGGGCGACTTCCAGAACACCATGGAACGATACTGGTGCCTGCGCTGGCTGGCGCAGCAAGGGATCGCGCGCACCACGGCCAGCGTGCTGCGCGACGACCTGGTGCGGCTCAATAACGCGCCGCTGGTGACGCGCGTGGGCGGCCTTCCCGCGCTGGCGCGCGGCACGCAAGTGGAGATCGACCTGCTGGATCGCGACGAACTGACGCTGGAAGTGGAATGCCGCTTTGTCGGCGAACTGACGGCGGCGGCATCCGACGAAGGCGAAGCCGAAACCGAATAACGCAGCACGGCGATCGCCTCTGTGGCCGGGCCGGATGCGGGAGGAAGACACCATGCGGATACTTCTGGTCGAAGACAATGCCGACCTGGGCGACGCCATCGAAAGCAAGCTGCGCGCGTCCGGCCACAGCGTGGAATGGGTGCGTGACGGCGAAAGCGCCCTGCGATGGAGCCGCCACGAGGAATGGGATGCCCTGGTGCTGGACATCATGCTGCCGGGCAAGAGCGGCTTCGACGTCATCCGCGAACTGCGCGCGTCGGGCACGGACGCGCCGGTCCTGGTGGTGACCGCGCGCGCGGAGATCGAGGACAAGATCGATATGCTGGATCTGGGCGCCGACGATTACCTGGTCAAGCCTTTCGACCTGCGCGAACTGGAAGCGCGGCTGCGCGCCCTGCTGCGCCGGCCGGCGGGCCGCACCACCAGCGTCGCGGTGCACGGCAACCTGACCCTGGACGTGGCCGGGCGCACGGCGCACATTGCCGGCGTGCCGGTCACCCTGGGACGGCGCGAGTTCCGCCTGCTGGAGATCCTGCTCGATCGCATGGGCAGCACCGTCGCCAAGGAAAGATTGATGAGCCAGCTGTTCGACCTGGACGACGTCCTGCCCAATGCGCTGGAGCTCCTGGTTTCGCGCCTGCGCCGCAAGATCGCCGACGCGACCGTCGACATCGTGACCGTGCGCGGTGTCGGCTACCAGGCACGCCTGCACGAACCCTCGTAGGCCCCGAATGAGCATCGGCGCGGCATCTTCCATACGCGGACGCGTATTCGCCCTGGGCTGCCTGCTGCTGGTATGCGCCTCCGTCGCGGTCAGCCTGTTCCTGCGCGATTACGCGCACCGCGCCGCGGATCGCGCCTTCGACCGCTTGCTCGCGGCTTCGGCGCTGACCATCGCGGGCTCGGTGCAGATCGACGAAAACGACGTCGTCGCCGAACCGCCGTTTTCATCGCTGGCCATGCTGTCGGGCAACGATCGCGTTTTCTACAGCGTGCTCAATGCCGCCGGCAAACCGATCACGGGTTACGACGACCTTGCCCCCGGGTTGCCGCTGGCGCAGTCGGCGGCACCGGTGTTTTCGGATGCCACCTACCACGACGAACCGATACGCATCGCCACCGTGGGGCGTTTGATCTCCGCCGGCCGCCACGCCGGCTGGGTCACCATCCGGGTAGCCGAGACGCGCGACTCGCGCGATGCGCTGGCGGCGGAGATCCTGAACCGCAGCGCCCTCCCCCTGCTGGTCGTGGTACCGGTGGCACTGGCGCTGCTGTGGTTCGGCATCCAGCGGGCCTTCGCGCCGCTGGTATTGATCGAACGTTCGCTGCGCGCCCGCGCGCCGGACGACCTGACGCCGCTCGACGCCCCGGTGCCGCGCGAGGTCAAGGGGCTGGCCGAGGCGCTGAACGGCTTTATGCGCCGCCTGGGCGGCATCATGTCTTCCTTGAACAATCTGGTTGCCGATGCCGCGCATCAGGTGCGCACGCCGCTGGCATCGCTGCGCGCACAGGCGGAGGTCGCCATGGACGAAACGGACCCTGACCGCCTGCGCGCCCGCGTCGCCCGCATCCACCAGAACGCCACGCACGCCAGCCAGCTGATCAACCAATTGCTGATGGATGCCACCATCACCCACCGCCTCGGCATGCGCGGACATGCGTCCGTGGGCATCGCCGAGACCATCAACGAAACGCGCCGCCGCATCGGCCCCCTGGACGCGCAGCGCCTGCGCATCGCCATCGCGCCGGAAGTGCGACGGGCGCGCGTGGTGGGCGACCGGGTGGCGCTGCGCGAAATGCTGCGCAACCTGGTGGACAACGCCCTGCGGTACGCGCCGGAGGGGCCGGTAGAGATCCAGGCCACGCCCGTGGCGGGCTACCGTGTCGCATTGACGGTGAACGACTGCGGGCCCGGCATCGCCGATGACGAGAAGCAAGCCGTGCAGCAGCGGTTCACGCGCGGCAGCACCGGCGAAGGCACGCCGGGATCGGGATTGGGCCTGTCCATCGCCAAGACGGTGGCCGAGGCGCACGGCGGCGCCCTGTGGTTGCAGGACCGCCCTGGCGGGGGGCTGTCGGCGCGCGTGATCCTGCCGCGAGCCCGGCCGGTGTACCCGCGTGCCTTGCTGGCAGTGGCGGCGGCCATGGTGGGCTTGCTGGCGTGGACGCCGGCGCCGGTGCGCGCGGCGGCGTGGGAAAAGACGGTGGCGCAGGCGGCAGGGGAACAGACCTCGACGCAGACGCCGGCGCAATCGCAGCTTCAGCCTCAACCCCAGCCGCAAACGGAAGGACAGCCACGGCCCCCAGCCGCGCAGCCCGCGGGCGCGTCCGCGCCGCTGACGATCACCCGCTTCCTCGCCCCGCAGCCGTCGGACCGCGTGCTGGTGATCGCCGGCACGACCGACACGCCGGCCGCCGCGCCGCTAATCGTCGCCTTCCAGGCCGTGCAGCCCGATGTGACGGTGGAGTATCGCGAGATGGGCAGCCGCGAACTGTACGAGGCCACGGTGGCCGGCCGCTTGAAGGACGCCGACGTCCTGATCAGTTCGGCGGCGGATCTGCAGATCCGCCTGGCCAATGACGGCTACGCCATGCGCTACGACGCCCCCGGCGCGGACCGCCTGCCATCGTGGGCCGTCTGGCGCGACGAGGTGTTCGGCTTCGCCTTCGAGCCCGCGGTCATCGCCTACAACCCGCGCCGCTTTACCGAAGCGACGGTGCCCCGTTCGCGGCAGGAACTGCTCCGCCTGCTGGAAACGGATCGCGCGAAACTGCACGGCCGCGTCGGCACCTATGACATCGGCCGCAGCAGCGTCGGACAACTGCTGGCGGAAGAGGACGAACAGGTGTCGTCCAACTTCTGGGGCCTGACCAATGCGCTGGGCCAGGTCGGCGTGCGCCTGAGCGCCACCACGGCCGACATCCTGAATGCCATCGAAAACGATGAGCTGGATATCGGCTACAACGTCCTGGGATCCTATGCATTGGCACGGCGGGCGGCGGGACGAAGGATAGGCGTGATATTCCCGCAGGATTACGTTTTGGTGCTACCGCGTTCCGCGCTCATCGCGCGCCATGCGCCCCATCCCGCGCTGGGACGCGCGCTCATCGACTGGCTGCTTTCACCGGCGGGCCAGACGGAGATCTCGAACGTCAGCGGCCTGGGGCCCATGGTCGACGACAGCGGTACGGGATGGAGCACGGGCACGGCCCTGATGGGTTCCCAGGCCATCGTGCAACCCGTGGTGCTCGGCCCCGCGCTTCTGGTGGGCCTGGACCGCCAGCGCCACGCCCGCTTCGTGCAGAACTGGACCCGGCTGGTCACCGACACGCCGGCGGTGGGCAAGCCCGCCGGTCCCTAGCGGGACGATTCTGCCGGCGCGGGCCGTTCTTCGCCGCGCGAGTTCTCGCGGACGGGCCGCCGGCACGCGTCCGGCGGCCCGTCCACGGCCGTGGCGGCCCTCTGCTCCATGACAGGACGGCGACAGCATGCGGCCACTAAGATGCGCCCACGCTGGCGCCCGTCCAGCTTCACGATACCAACTGGAGAAGACAACCATGTTCGTCCCGTCACGCCTGGCGGTGGCCTGCGCCGCCGCTTTCTCCCTGACTGCCGCGAACGCGCTGGCCCAAGCGCCCGCCGGCTATCCGTCGGATTACCAGAAGATCATCGACGGCGCCAAGAAAGAAGGCACGGTGATCATCTATTCGACGACGGACACCAAAACCGCCGACCCCATCATCAAGGGCTTCGAAGCCACCTATCCGGGCGTCAAGGTCGAATACAACGACATGAACAGCACGGAGCTCTATAACCGCTATATCAGCGAGCAGGCTTCCGGCGGCGCCAGCGGCGACGTGGTGTGGAGTTCGTCGATGGATTCCGCCCTGCAGCTGGCCAAGGATTACGCGCTGCAATACAAATCGCCGGAGGGCGGCAAGCTGCCCGCCTGGGCGGTGTGGAAGGATGCCGCCTACGGCACGACCTACGAGCCGGCGGTGTTCATCTACAACAAGCGCCTGGTCCCGCAAGCCGACGTGCCGAAGACGCACGCCGACCTGGCCAAGCTGGTGGCAACGCAAACGGACAAGTACAAGAACAAGGTCACGACGTACGACATCGAGAAGTCCGCGGTGGGCTTCATGCTGGCCGTGCAGGACAAGGTGAACGATCCGCACTACTTCGATACCTTGCGCGATACCGCCAAGGGCGGCCTGGTGGTGCAATCGTCCACCGGCACGATGATGGAGCGCGTCTCGTCCGGCGAGAACCTGATCGGCTACAACATCCTGGGCTCGTACGCCGAAGCACGCGCCCGCAAGGACGCTTCGCTCGGCATCGTCTATCCGACCGACTACACGCTGGTGCTGTCGCGCGTGGCCTTCATCAGCAAGAAGTCCAAGCATCGCAACGCGGCCAAGCTGTGGCTGGATTACCTGCTGTCGCAGAAGGGCCAGGACCTGGTCGCCAACAAGGCCGACATGGCGTCGATCCGCGACGACATCCCGGGCGACAACGACGTCGACGGCCTGACCAAGAAGCTGGGCAAGTCGCTCAAGCCCATCCCCGTCAACGAAACGCTGCTGGACTACCTGCAGCAGAAGAAGCGCCTGGAATTCATCAACGACTGGCGCAAGGCCGCGGGCAAGTAAGCCCGCCGGCAATCCGGGAACAGACCGCCGCGCCGGCAGGATGAGCGGCCCATGCCATACGGGCATGGCGCCAGCCGCCGCGCGGCGCGTGCCAAGGAACGGTCGGCGCGCGGACCGATATGGACCGTGCGCCGGGCGGGGCGGCAACGCCAAAAGCCATGCCGCCCCGTCCTTGCCGTACCGCGGTGCACGGCGCCGGCCATCCGGCGCTTTGCGCTCGAACACCAGGAAATATCCATGCAGACATTGCGCACCAAATGGCAATCATTGCCGCGCGGCGTAGTGGTATTGATCACCGCCCTGGCCATTTACGTGCCGTTGTCGTTGATCGTGTACCAAAGCTTTCTTTCCGCGCCCTTCTTCTCGCCGTCGAAGGAAATCGGACTGGATGCCTTCCGCTTCATTTTCGACGACCCGGATTTCTACAAGGCGCTGGTCAGCGGCCTGATCCTTGCGTTCGGCCTGTTCATCATCGCCGTGCCGCTGGGCGGCATGCTGGCATTCCTGATGGTACGCACCGACCTGCCGGGACGGCACTGGATCCAGCCCCTGATCCTGGTGCCCGTTTTCGTCTCGCCGATGGTGCTGGGCTTCGGTTATGTGGTGGCCGCCGGACCGGTGGGATTCTTTTCGATCTGGGCGAAGCAGCTGCTGGGATTCGTGCCGTGGAACGTGTATTCCATGACCAGCATCGTCATCATCGCCGGCCTGACGCACGTGCCGCACGCCTACCTGTACATTTCGTCCGCGCTGCGCAGCATGGGCTCGGACGTCGAGGAAGCCGCCCGGGTAACCGGCGCGTCGCCGCTGCGCGTGATGATGTCCGTCAGCCTGCCCATGGTGCGGCCGGCGCTGCTCTACGCCTCCGTTCTGCTGTTTTTCCTGGGGCTGGAAGTGTTCGGCCTGGTGCTGGTCCTGGGCGACCCGGAAGGCAACCTGGTGCTGGCCACCTATCTGTACAAGCTGACCAACAAGCTGGGCACGCCGTCGTACCACCTGATGGCGGCGGTGGCCGTGGTGCTGATCTGCATCACCATTCCGCTGGTGGCCTTGCAGCGACGGCTGATGCGCACGGCCAATCGCTTCGTCACGGTCAAGGGCAAGGCCTCGCGCGCGCGGCCGCTGCCCCTGGGCAAGTGGCGCGGGCTGGCCAGCACGGTCGTATGGCTGTGGCTGATCGTCACGATCTTCGTGCCGCTGGCCGGTGTCGTGCTGCGCGCCTTCGTCTCGAACTGGGGCATGGGCGTGTCGCTGCTGGACGTGCTGTCGCTGGACGCCTTCCGCTCGGTATGGGGCCAGCCGAACCTGCTGCGCGCCATCGTCAACTCGGTGGCCATCGGGGTATTCGGCGGGGCGCTCGCGGTGGTCTGCTATACCTTCATCGGCCTGGCCATGCACCGCAAGCCGGACCACGTCACGCGCTTCCTGGACTACAGCGTGCTGGTGCCGCGCGCCGTACCGGGCCTGCTGGCCGGCCTGGCCTTCCTGTGGGTGTTCCTGTTCGTGCCGCTCTGGCTGGACAACTCCCTGGACGAAGGCGGGCTGCTTTCCTTCCTGCCTTATACGGACTGGCTGCGGGACAACGTGGTGGAATGGCTGCGGTCCGTGCGCAGCACGATCTTCAGCGTATGGCTGGCCTACACCGTCGTGTGGATGGCTTATGGCCTGCGGCTGATTTCATCCACCCTGCTGCAGGTCGGTCCGGAACTGGAAGAAGCCGCGCGCAGCGCCGGGGCCCGCCGCGGACAGGTGACCCGCCACGTCACCGTGCCGCTGGCCCGCTACGGGCTGATCGGTTCCTGGCTATTGATGTTCCTGATCTTCGAGCGCGAATACTCCACCGGGGTTTACCTGCTGTCGCCCGGCACGGAAACCATCGGCTCCATGCTGGTGTCGCTGTGGGCCGCGGGCGCCATCGACATCGTGGCGGCGCTCTCCTTTATCAATATCGCGCTGGTCGTCATCGGCCTGGGCATCGCCCTGCGATTCGGAGTGAAACTTCATGATTGAACTATCCGTTGACGACCTGCACCTGGACTACGGCGACAATCCCGTCCTGAAAGGGGTATCGATGGCCCTGAAGCAGGGCGAAGTCGTATCGCTGCTGGGCCCCTCCGGCAGCGGCAAGACGACGCTGCTGCGCGCTGTCGCCGGACTGGAAGCGCCCAAGCGCGGCAAGATCGCCATCGGCGAGCGCATGGTCTATGACGGCGCCGCCCGGCGCGAAGTGCCCGCGGAAGAGCGCAACCTGGGCCTGGTGTTCCAGTCCTACGCGCTGTGGCCGCACAAGACCGTGTTCGACAACGTCGCCTATCCGCTGCAGCTGCGCCGCACACCGGCCGCCGAAACCCGCCAGCGGGTGCAGGAGGTCCTGGAGCAGCTGGGCCTGGGCCATCTGGCGCAGCGCCATCCGCACCAGCTATCCGGCGGCCAGCAGCAGCGCGTGGCCATCGGCCGCGCGCTGGTCTACAACCCGCCGGTCATCCTGCTGGACGAACCGCTGTCCAACCTGGACGCCAAGCTGCGCGAGGAAGCCCGCGCCTTCCTGCGCGAACTGATCGTGCGCCTGGGGCTGTCGGCCCTGATGGTGACGCATGACCAGAGCGAGGCGATGGCCATTTCCGACCGCATCCTGCTGCTGAACAACGGCCGCATCGAGCAGCAAGGGACGCCCCAGGATATGTACGGGGCGCCCGCCACGCTGTTCTGCGCGGAATTCATGGGCAGCAACAACCGGCTGAACGGGCGCATCACGGAGATCCGCGACGGCCAGGCCCGGCTGGAAGGCCCGGGATGGGCGCTGTGGGGCAAGGCCGGCGCGGGAGTACAGGCCGGCCAGGACGCGATCGGCGTCATCCGCGTGGAACAGGTGCGCCTGGGCGAAGACGCGCAGGGCAACCACCTCGACATGCGCCTGATGACGAGCATGTATCTGGGAGACCGCTGGGAATACGTCTTCCGCCCCCCGGGCGAAGAATCGGTCAGCGCCATGGCGTTGCGGGCCTACGGACAGGAAAACCGTGCGCCGGGCGCGCACCGGCTGTCGCTGCCGGCCTCGCAGATGTGGATTTTTCCGCCCAACGGGTAGGATCGCCGCCACGGACGCCGCCGTCTCGCAAGACGACTAAAATGCGTCCGTGCACGACGATTCCGAATCCTCCCTGACGCGGGCCGCCCACTGGATGGGCGCGCCCGCCCAACACCACCTGTGGCTGGCCCTGGCGATCTCGCTGATCGTCCATGGGGCGATCCTGGCGGTGCGCTTCGCGCCGTCCATGCCGTCGCGGCCCCCGGCGCAATCGCTGGAAATCATCCTGGTCAACGCCAAGACCGACAATGCGCCCGCCAAGCCGGAGGCGCACGCCCAGGCCAATGTGGAAGGCGGCGGCGACGCGGAAAAGGGCATGGCGCAATCGCCCCTGCCGCAATCCGGGGACGCGCCCAGCGCGGTGGTGCTGCAAGCCATGCGCAAGCGGCAGGCGGCGCTGGAGGAAACCCAGCAGCGCCTGCTGTCGCAGCTGCAGGCCAGTACCCAGGCCAATGCGCCGCGCCAGTCCGGAGAACCCGTCCCCGACGCCACCACGCCGGGCCGCGAGGACCAGGACCAGGACAGCGTGCTGCAGAACGCCCAGGTCGCGGCCCTGGCCGCCCGCGTACAGGCCTACAACAAGCGCCCCCGCCGCGCCTTCGTGGCACCGTCCGCGGAGGCATCGCGCTACGCGCAGTATCTGGATGCGTGGCGATCACGCGTGGAAGCGGTCGGTACGCAGAACTACCCCGAAGAAGCGCGCGGAAAGCTTTACGGCACCTTGCGCATGACGGTCTACGTGCGGTCGGACGGCAGCGTCGCCGACGTGGAAATCGACACGCCCTCGAAATACCCGGTGCTGAACCAGGCGGCCCGCCGCATCGTCCAGCTGGCGGCGCCGTTCGCGCCATTTCCGCCGGATATCGCGCGCGATACCGACATACTGGCCATCACGCGCACCTGGAACTTCGTCAACGACACGCTGGAGACCCGGGCGCCATGACCGATCTTTCCCCCGCCACGGCCGTGCCGGGCGCGGCGATGCCGCCCCGCTATGCCGTCATCGGCAATCCCGTGACGCACAGCCGCTCGCCGCGCATCCACGCCATGTTCGGCGAACAGACCGGCATCGCCCTGCAATACGGCCTGCTCCCGGCGCCCCTGGACGGATTCGAAGCGGCGGTACGCGACTTCTTCGCCGGCGGCGGGCGCGGGCTGAACGTGACGGTGCCCTTCAAGCAGGAAGCCTGGTCCCTGGCCGCACCCAGGCTGAGCGATCGTGCCCGCCTGGCGGGCGCGGTCAACACCTTGTGGGTGCGCGACGGCGTGCTGCACGGCTGCAATACCGACGGCGTGGGCCTGGTCGCCGATCTGCGCCGCCTGGGGGCGGAGCTGGCGGGTGCCCGCGTCCTGATGGCGGGCGCGGGCGGCGCCGCCCGCGGCGTGCTGCAGCCGCTGGCCGAGGCCGGCTGCGCGCGCATCCACATCGTCAACCGCACCGCCGAACGCGCCCACGCGCTGGCCGCCGAATGGCTGCGCGCGACCGGCGCCGCATCGCCGACGGTCAGCGCCGGCGGCCTGCCGGAGGCGCACAAGGGCGGGCCCTGGGACATCGTGATCAACGCCACCGCCAGCAGCCTGGGCGACGCGGCACCCGATCTGCCCACCGGCCTGTACGCCGACGGCGCGCTGGCCTACGACATGATGTACGGCGCGCAACCCACGCCTTTCATGCGCCAGGCCGAGGCCGAAGGCGCCGCTGCCACGGCCGACGGCCTGGGCATGCTGGTGGGCCAGGCGGCGGAAAGCTTTTTCATCTGGCATGGCGTGCGCCCCGATGCCGAGCCCGTCCTCGCCGCGCTGCGGCGGGAGCTGGCGGCATCCGCCCCGCGATAACGTCCGGCATGGCGACGCGGCGCGGGCGGACAGGCGGCATTTCATGGTTCCGGGTCATTTCGGCCGGGGTGATGCTGCTGTTGTGCGTGGCCATCCTGTACCAGTTGTGGCTGTTCTGCCTGGTGGTCTGGTATGCCCACCGCAACCCCGCGAGCAGTTCCGTCATGCGCCAGGAAATGGCGCGACTGCATGAAACCGATCCCAAGGCGCGGCTGCGCTTCGAGTGGGTCGACTACGACCGGATCAACAATACATTGAAGCGCGCGGTGGTCGCCTCGGAGGACTCGAACTTCATCGACCACGACGGCGTCGAATGGGACGCCATGCGCAAGGCGTGGGAATACAACCAGGAGCAGGCCGAACAGGGCCACGGCCGCATACGCGGCGGCTCCACCATCACGCAGCAGGTCGCCAAGAACCTGTTTCTTTCCGGGTCGCGCACCTATCTGCGCAAGGGCCAGGAACTGATACTGGCCTATATGATCGAATGGGTGATGCCCAAACGGCGGATTCTGGAGATCTACCTGAATATCGCCGAATGGGGGGTGGGCGTGTTCGGCGCGGAGGCGGCCGCCGAACATTACTACGGCACCAGCGCCGCCCGCCTGAACTCTGCGCAGGCAGCCCGCCTGGCGGCGATGCTGCCCAACCCCCGCTACTACGACAAGCGCGGAATCACCTCGTACCTGGGGCGGCGCATCGCCATCCTGCAGCGCCGCATGCCGCAGGTCGATATACCTTAGGGCATGCCGATGCGGGGCCTGCACATTCGTCAGGGCCGAGCCGGGCCACGATCATATTTTTGTTAAGCTACTTCGTTTCGCCGATCCGGCGCCGCTACCCCGGCACCATCGCTACACCCGCTACTGCCGTCATCCATGCGCACCGCCCGCCGCTACCTGGCCCGAGAAATCTACCGCTCCTGCACCGTGGTGCTGCTGGCGCTGCTCGGCTTGTTCACGTTCTTCGCCCTGGTGGACGATCTGGACAACGTCGGCAGCAAGTTCACCATTCTCGCGCTGTTCTATCTGCAGGCCCTGGCCATGCCGACGCGCCTGTACGATCTGCTGCCCATCGGCCTGCTGATCGGCTCCATCCTGGCACTGGCGGGCCTGGCGCAACGCAATGAGCTGGTGATCCTGCGGGTGTCCGGGGTCAGCGGATTGAAGCTGCTGGGCATGCTGTGGGTGGTGACCATACCCGTCATGATAGGCGCGACCGTCCTGTCCGAATGGGTCACGCCGATAGCCGAAATCAAAAGCAGCGAAGCGAACCTGCTGTACCGGGGCAGCGCCGGGGGCAACCGCCTGGAAAGCGGCTATTGGTTCAAGGAGCCGACGCAGGATGGCGGCTCGCGCACCCTGAATATCGCCGCGCTGAAGGCCGACGGCGAGGTCGAAGGCATCACGCTGTACGAGTTCCGCAAGGACCTGGAGCTGATCGCCCTGTCCAAGGCTGAAAAGGGACGCTTCTCCGACGGCAAGCTCATCATGTACAACGTCGTCGAGAACCGCATCGCGCATGACGCGGTACAGGCGCTGGACAACGCCAAGCCGCCCACCCAGCCTGTCATCGAGGTCATCAAGATCCCGCAACGCGAGCTGGTCACCACGCTGACACCGGGACGGCTGCTGGCGCGGGTGCTGACGCCCGAGCGCATGTCGCTGGTCACGCTGCTGGACTACATCGACTACTTGCGCCACAACCAATTGCAGGCCGATCGCCAGATCGTCGCGGTGTGGCGCAAGGCGGTCTACCCGTTCACCCTGCTGATCATGATGACCATCGCGGCGCCCGTCGCCTTCATGCAGACGCGCCGCGGCGGGGTCGGCGCCAAGGTCTTCATCGGCATCCTGGTCGGCGTGGGCTTCTTCATGGTCAATCAGCTGGCGCTGAACGTCGGCATGCTCAGTCACTGGCCGCCCTGGATCACGGCCATCGTGCCGAATCTGGGGGCGCTGCTGATCGCCCTGGGCGCGCTGACGATGATGGAGTACCGCCACACCGTCACGCGGGTGATGGACCAACGCTGGCCCTGGCGCCGCTCACCGGTATGACTGCAAGTATTTGGATGATCGGAGACCTGCAGGGGTGCTGCGAGCCGCTGGAACGGCTGCTGGCGCATCCCGATCTGGTGGGCGAACCCGATTCGCGTTTCTGGTTCGCGGGCGACCTGGTCAACCGCGGCCCGCACTCGCTGGCGACCCTGCGCCGCGTCATGGCGCTGGAAGACCGCGCCGTGGCCGTCCTGGGCAACCACGACCTGCACCTATTGGCCGCGGCGGCGGGGGTACGCCGCCCCACCAAATCCGACACGATCCAGGAAATCCTGGACGCGCCCGACGCCGGCCAGTTGATCGACTGGCTGCGGCGCCGGCCGCTGGCGCATTTCGAACAGGGTCATCTGCTGGTGCATGCCGGCACCCTGGCGAAGTGGGACGTGAACAAAACGCTCGCGCTGGCGGCGGAAATCCAGGATGTGCTGCGCGGCCCCAACTGGCAGCGGGCGTTGCAGAAGATGTACGGCAACCAGCCCGTCGCATGGACCGACGACATGCACGGCGGCAAGCGTTTGCGGATCATCATCAACGCGTTGACCCGCATGCGGCTGTGCACGCCCAATGGGCATATGGAGTTCGACACCAAGGTCGCCCCGGGCGCCTGGCCCGCCGGCCTGATCCCCTGGTACGACGTGCCGAACCGCAAGACGCGCGACATCACGATCGTATTCGGCCACTGGTCCACGCTGGGACTGCTGCTGCGCAAGGATGTGATTTGCCTGGACACCGGCTGCGTCTGGGGCGGAAAGCTGACCGCCCTGCGGCTGCACGACCGCAGGCTGGTCCAGGTGAGCTGCGGCAAGGGACTGGACCCGCTCGCGGAATGAATGCCGCGTCGCGGAACGGCCGCGTCAGTGGCCGCGCGCCGGCGGTTCGCCGGCCAGTTCCCGCTCGATGATGGCCCGGGCGTCGGCCGCCATCTTCAGGCGGGTGTGTGCCGTGTCCACCTGCAACGGTGGCAGGTAGGCGGTTTCCACCGCCAGGCCACGGGTGCCGAGTATCCGCCACAGATTGCCGACCAAGGTCTCCTCGCCGACAAAAGCGGCGAAGGAATCCCGCTTGCCGTGACGCAGGAAACGCAAGGCCACGGGTTGGATGGGCACGCCGGCCTGGCGCGCCGGCTCCAGCAGGCTGCCGTGGAAGGGCAGCAAGGAAAACCCTTCGGTCGTGGTGCCTTCCGGGAACAGGCCCACCGACTCGCCGTTGGCGAAACGGGCCTTCATGGCCTCGCCGACGGTATGGATGGCATGGCGATGGCCGCGCTGCAGGAACAGGGTGCCGGCCCCGGCCACCAGCCGGCCGACGATGGGCCAGCGGCGGATCTCGCTTTTGGCCACGAAAGCGGTGGGCCGCACGGCGTTGATCACAAAGATGTCCAGCCATGACACATGGTTGGCGACGACCAGCACGGCGCCCCGCATCAAGGGTTGCCCGCTTACGGTCACGCGCACGCCGCAGACACGCAACAGGCAGCGCGACCAGCCACGGTTAAGGCGATCGCGGCCGCCTGCGCCGACCAAGGGGTACACCGTGCCGACCAGCACCAGGCCCGCCAGGACCATCAGCGTAACCACCACCGCGCGCGGCAGGAAGCGCAGGAGGCGCACCGGCAATATCGAGGCGTCGTGGGGCGCGCCCTGGGCGGCGCGGGAAGTCTCGCCCGCATCCTGCCGGCCCGCGTCGAAGCCGGCGCCCGGGCCGGTTTCGACGCGGGCTTCCGTGGAAGGGGTTTCCGGGAGAATGGCTGACGATCCGGTATCTTTCATAGGGAAATAGGCAAGGGACTGGCGGCGCCGATAGGCGCCCGCCACCATACCATGCCGCGATGTTTCAGATTTGAACCGGCCGGACCGGTCGGCGGCCGTGGGCCGTCTCCTGGCGGCCCGGCGATCGCGTGGCGGCCGTGGCCATGGCCGCGATCGCCGGACGGCCAGGCGCTAGGCCTGCAGGGCATCCAGGTAACGCTGCAGGATGACCGCCGCGGCCATTGCGTCGTCCGGCTCGTTGGTCCCGAGCAATGCCTGGGCCTGCATGCTGGAACCGCGCTCATCCACCAAAACCACCGGCAGTCCGAAGCGCCCATGCAGCTGGTTGGCGAAGCGGCGGCAGCGTCCGGTGGCTTCCTGTTCGCCTCCATCGGCATTCAACGCCAGGCCGACGACCAGCCGCTGCGGCTGCCATTCGCGCAGCAGGGCCGCGATGCGGCCGAAACGCACATCGCGGACTTCGCTGTGGATGATTTCCATCGGCGCCGCCTGGCGGGTCAGGGTATTGCCGATGGCGATGCCGATCTTCTTGGTGCCGTAATCGAAGGCCAGCAGGGTTTCCTCCGCTCCGGCCCCCGCCGCCCGTGGCGCGTCCTCAGGCATGTCCCGCATCCCCGGCCAGCATGACCGGATCGATGCCCAGCAGTTTCAGTGCCGCCGGATAGCGGTCTTCGGGCGGCACATCGAAAATGATGTCCGGATCCGCCGAAACACTGAGCCACGCGTTGCGCGCCATCTCGCTTTCGAGCTGCCCCGCGCCCCAGCCGGCATAGCCCAGGGTCACCAGCATGCGCGCCGGCCCGTTGCCGTCGGCCACGGCCTGCAGCACGTCGCGCGACGTGGTCAGCGCCAGCCCGCCCAGCTTGATGCTGGAGGTGTAATCGCCGGGCGGCGCGTGCAGCACGAAACCGCGGTCGGTCTGTACCGGTCCGCCGAAAAAGACCGGCGTTTCCTTGACCGGGGCGATTTCCAGCGCCAGATCGATGCGTTCGAACAGGGTGCCCAGCGTCAGGTCGGTGGGCCGGTTGATCACCAGTCCCAATGCGCCCTTGGCGGTGTGCTCGCAGATATATATGACTGCCCCAGCCAGACTGCCTTCGACCATGTTGGGCATAGCGACCAGGAACTGATTGGAAAAATCGACGGCCGGCGTATCGTCGATGTCCGGCTTGTTGTCGTTGTCGCTCATAATGTCCCCCCAGGACAATTCGCGCCCTATCACGCGGAACCGGAATCCATCGAAACCGGAAAATCGGTATGTTTGGTGTCAGATCTCCATCAGCTCGAAATCTTCCTTCCGGGCGCCGCATTCGGGACAGACCCAATTCGGCGGGACATCCTCCCAGCGGGTGCCGGGCGCGATACCTTCTTCCGGCAGGCCGGCCTCTTCGTCGTAGACCCAGCCACAGATCAGACACATCCAAGTTCGCATAGTTTCCCTGAAATCAAAGTTACGGCCCAAGCTGGGATAAAACCGCCCAAGCGGACGCGATCCATTAGAATGGGGTCGATCTTACCGAAACCCAATAGGTAACCGGCCCCGTTTGCAAAAAAATGGGGTCGGCCAAGCTGTCGAAGTGACTTCCCAAACTCCCCCCATCGTACTGATTTTCGGCCCCTTCGACCCCACCGGCTCCGACGGGCTGCCCGCCGACGCGGTGACCTGCGCCAGCCTGGGCTGTCACGGACTGGCTGCCGTCACCGCACTGACGGTGCAGGACACGGCGGCGGTGGAGGACGTGCAGGCCATCGCGCCGGAGCTCCTGGACGACCAGGCCCGCTGCCTGCTCGAGGACATGCCGGTGCAAGCCATCAAGGTCGGCGGGCTCTACACCGCCGAAGCGGCCAGCGCCGTGGCGCAAGTGGCCGCCGACTACAGCCATGTGCCCCTCGTGCTGCATCTGGGCCACCGCGCGCCCTTGACGGAAGACGCCGTGGAGCAGGAAGACGCCGACGACCTGCTCGCGGCCACGCTCGAACTGGTGCTGCCCCAGGCTGACGTTGTCGTGGTCGAACATGCGCGGCTGGCCCAATGGCTGATGGATGGCGCCATGGATATCGGCGAAGCCTCTTCGCCGGCCCACGCAATGCAGGGGGCCGGCGCGAAATGGGTACTCGTGCTGGGCAGCCCGCTGCGACCGGGCCACTATGCGAACGTGCTGGTGGGACCGAACGGCTCGACCAGCAATTCCCCCTGGCAGGCGCCCCCGGAACGCAGCAGCGACAGCGGCGGCATGCTGGCCACCGCGCTGACCGCCTACCTTGCACATGGCATGCCCGTGCCGCAGGCCGTGGAACGCGCCCTGGCGCACGCGGACGCCGGCATCGCGGCAAGTTTCCTGCCCGGCATGGGCCGACGCGTGGCCAACCGGATGCCCGCGCCATGACGGCGCTGCGCTTTCCGCGCGGCCTGTATGGCGTCACGCCCGAATGGGACGACACCGACAGGCTGCTGCGCGCCGTCACCCAAGCCGCCGCCGGGGGCATGCGCTCGCTGCAGCTGCGGCGCAAGGACGTGCCGCCCGCGACACGGCGCGCCCAGGCCGCCGCGCTGGCGCCGCTCTGCCGCGAACTGGGCGTGGTGTTCCTCGTCAACGACCATTGGGAAGTCGCGCTGGAAGTCGGCGCGGATGGCGTTCACCTGGGCCGCGATGACGGCGACCTGGCCGAGGTACGCGCGCGCGCGCCAGACCTGATCATCGGCGCTTCCTGCTATGACGATATCGGACGTGCCCGCGACATGCTGCAGGCCGGGGCCGACTACATCGCCTTCGGCGCGGTCTTTCCTTCTCCGACCAAGCCCGCCGCCGTGCGCGCGCCGCTCGCGCTGTTCGAACAGGCCGCGCAACTGGCGCAATCGCGGCCGGCCCCTCGGCCGGCGGTGGTGGCCATCGGCGGCATCACGCCGGCCAATGCCGCCATGGTGGCACAGGCTGGCGCCGACGCGGTGGCCGTGATCACAGGGCTGTTCGAAGCATCCAATATCGGCCTGGCCGCCCGCGAATGCGCGCGCCCCTTCCTGCCGCCGCGGCGCGACCCGCCCGCCTGATCGTTTTCCGTGCCGGCCGCCATGCGGCACCGCGCCCGCGCGGCCGGCGTTCCAACCCTGACCATGCAAGCGTCCATGTCCAGCAACGCCGAACTTTTCGAACGAGCGAGCCGCAGCATTCCCGGCGGCGTCAATTCCCCCGTGCGGGCCTTCCGGTCGGTGGGCGGGACCCCGCGCTTCATCGCGCGCGGCCAAGGCCCTTATGTGTGGGATGCGGAAGGTACCCGCTATGTCGACTACATCGGTTCCTGGGGCCCGGCCATCCTGGGGCATGCGCATCCGGACGTGGTGCGCGCGGTGCAGGAAGCCGCCGTCAACGGGCTGTCCTTCGGCGCGCCCACCCAGGCCGAAATCACGCTGGCCGAAACCCTGATCGCGCGCATGCCGTCCATGGAGCAGGTGCGGCTGGTGAGCTCCGGCACGGAAGCCACCATGACGGCGATCCGGCTGGCGCGCGGCGCGACGGCTCGCAAGAAAATCATCAAGTTCGAGGGCTGCTACCACGGCCATGCGGATAGCCTGCTGGTCAAGGCCGGCTCGGGCCTGCTGACCTTCGGCAACCCAACGTCCGCCGGCGTCCCGGCCGAGTTCGTCGAGCACACGCTGGTGCTGGACTATAACGACCTGGAAGGCGTGCGCGCGGCGTTCACGCAATACGGCCACGACATCGCCTGCATCATCGTCGAGCCGGTCGCCGGCAATATGAACCTGGTCCGCCCGCAGCCCGGTTTTCTGCAAGGCCTGCGCGATCTGTGCACGCAGCATGGCGCGCTGCTGATCTTCGATGAAGTCATGACGGGGTTCCGCGTCGGTCCGCAGGGCGTGCAGGGCCTGACGGGTATCCGGCCGGACCTGACCACACTTGCCAAGGTGATCGGCGGCGGCATGCCGGTGGGCGCCTTCGGCGGCAGCCGCGACATCATGCGCCATATCGCGCCGCTGGGCGCGGTGTACCAGGCCGGCACGCTGTCGGGCAATCCGGTGGCGGTGGCGGCGGGCCTGGAAACGCTGCGCCTGATCGGCCAGCCGGGCTTCTACGACGCCCTGGCGGCGGCGACACGGCGGCTGGCCGACGGTCTGAGCGAACGGGCGCGCGCGGCCGGCGTGCCCTTCAGCGCCGATGCGATCGGCGGCATGTTCGGCATTTACTTCAGCGAGAAGATCCCGACCACGCTGGCCGAAGTTTCCGCGTGCGACGTCGAAGCCTTCAAACGCTTTTTCCACGCCATGCTGGAACGCGGCGTGCATTTCGCGCCCTCCGCCTTCGAGGCCGGGTTCGTGTCGGCCGCGCACGACGAGGCGGCGATCCGCCATACGCTGGACGCGGCCGAACAGGTGTTCGCGTCGATGAAGGGCTGAGCGCCGTAATCCGGCGAAGCAGCCTTCCCGCCGCACGCCCTTCCCGCCGCAACGCCCTTCCCGCGGCGCGCCCGCCCGCGGGGCGTCGGCCGCCGCCGGGCGATGGGCTCCGCGCCACGCCGCGCGGCCGCGGTCCGCTCAGGCGGGGATGACGGCGGTGGCCTCGATTTCCACCCTGGCGCGCGGTTCCACCAGCGCGGCCACCTGCACCGCCGTCATGGCGGGAAAATGGCGGCCGATGATCTCCCGGTAATGCACGCCGATACGCGGATACGATGCCACGTATTCGTCGCGGTCGATCACGTACCAGGTCAGGCGCGTGATGTGCTCCGGCCGCCCGCCGCCCTGCTTCAACACCGCCACGATATTGGCCAGCGCCTGGCGCGTCTGGTCGGCGAAATCGTCGCTGTCGAAGCGCTGTTCTCCGTTCCAGCCGATCTGGCCGCCGATGAAGACCAGGCGGCTGCCCGGCCGCAGCTCGGCAAGCACACCGTTGGAGTATCCGCGTGGCGGCAGCCAGTCGGGCGGTTGCAGTATCTGCATAAGGTCCATCCTATTGTGATTCGCGCTGCGCCTGCTGGCGCAGGACGAAGCGTTGCAGTTTTCCGGTCTCGGTACGCGGCAGCGCGTCGACGAAAACGATAGCGCGGGGGTATTTGTAGGGCGCGATCGCCGCCTTGACGAAGTCCTGCATGGCCGCGGCCAGCCCGGCATCGCCCCGGAAGCCCGGCTTGAGCACGACATAGGCCTTCACGACCTGGCCGCGTTCGTCGTCGGGCGCCCCGACCACGCCGCATTCCGCCACGGCGGGGTGGCGCAGCAGCGCATCCTCGACTTCCGGCCCGGCGATGTTGTAGCCGGCCGTGACGATCATGTCGTCGTTGCGCGCCTGGTAGAAGAAATAACCGTCGGCGTCCTGCACGAAGGTATCGCCCGGCAGGTTCCAGCCCGCGCGCACGAATTCGCGCTGGCGCGGATCGGCCAGGTAGCGGCAGCCGGTCGGCCCCTTGACCGCCAGCTTGCCCGGCTGGCCCGGGGGCACCGGGCGCATGTTTTCGTCCACCACCTGGGCAATGTAGCCGGGCACGACGCGGCCGATCGCGCCCCGCCGCACTTCGTTTTCGGGACTGGAGACGAAGACGTGGATCATTTCCGTGCCGCCGATGCCGTCGATCATTTCGATGCCGGTGGCCTGCTTCCACAGTTGCCGCGTGGCATCCGGCAGCGCTTCCCCCGCCGATACGCTCTTGCGCAGGGACGACAGGTCGTAGCGCGCGGCCAGACCGGCCATCTGCCGATAGAAGGTGGGCGCGGTAAACACGATGGTGGCGCGGAAATCCTGCACCAGCTTGAGCAGTCCATCGGGCGTGAGCTTCTCGGCAAGAACCGCGCAGGCGCCGATGCGCAGCGGAAAGCAAAGCAGTCCGCCCAGTCCGAAGGTGAAGGCCAGCGGCGGCGTCCCGCAGAAGATGTCGTCGGACGTGGGACGGATGACATGGCGCGGGAACAGATCGCACATCGCCATCACGTCGCGGTGGAAATGCATGCAGCCCTTGGGCTTGCCGGTGGTGCCGCTGGTGAAGGCGATCAGGCAGACATCGTCTGCGGCCGTGTCGCAGGCGGTGTAGCCATCCGGCTTGGCGCGGGCCAGGGTATCCAGGCTGTCGGGCCCCGCGTCATTGAAATAGACGATGCGTTGCAGGTCGGGGCAGTGGTATTCGTGGCCGGGTTGCAGGCACGGCAGCGCCTCGTCCTTGAGCCGCACGTCGCACAGCATGGCGCTGACGCGCGCCTTGTCGATGATCTGCTTCAGTTCCTTGGCGCGCAGCAGCGGCATGGTCGGTACGGTCACCATGCCGGCCTTGATGGCGCCCAGCCAGGACGCCGCCATCATGGGATTGTTCGGCCCGCGCAGCAGGACGCGGTTGCCGGGCACCAGGCCCATGTCTTCCACCAGCACGCGCGCGATGCGGTCGGTCAGCGCCGCCAGTTCGGCGTAGGTCATGGCGGACTGGCCACCGTCGGCCGTCGGCCAGCGCAGCGCGACACGGTCGCCCTGCCCGCGCGCCACGACGGCATCGACCAGCTCGACGGCGCAGTTCAGCCGCGCCGGATACACGGCATCCGGCCCCTCCAGCAGCAGCTCGGGCCACTCCTGCGACGGCGGCAGATTGTCCCGGGCAAAGGTGTCGACGTGCGCCGTGCCGCGCGCCGCTCCTTCCAAGGTTTCTTGCATGACGTTCCCCTTGATGCCGGAGTCAGGCCCCGGCTTGGCCGCCCTTGAGCAATGCGCGGGCGATGATAAGTTTCTGTACTTCGGTCGCGCCTTCGTAGATGCGCAGGGCGCGAATTTCGCGATACAGCTTTTCCACCGGCATGCCGGACACCACGCCGGCGCCGCCGAACATCTGCAGGGCTCGGTCGATCACGGACTGCGCCGATTCGGTGGCCATCATCTTGGCCATCGCGGCCTCGCGGGTGGTGGGGCGTCCCTGCACGTCGCGCTGCCAGGCGGCGCGATAGGTCAGTAGCGCCGATGCATCGATGGCGGTGGCCATATCGCCCAGCGCGGCCTGCGTCAGCTGCAGGTCGCCCAGCGCCTGCCCGAACATGCGTCGCGACCGTGCCCGGTCCAGGGCCTCGTCCAGCGCCCGGCGGGCGAAGCCGAGCGCCGCCGCCGCGACCGAGGCGCGGAATATATCCAGCGTCATCATCGCCAGCTTGAAGCCCTGTCCGGCCTCGCCCAGGCGCTGGGAGACCGGCACGCGGCAGTCCTCGAAACGCAGCGTCGCCAAAGGATGCGGGGCGATGACCTGGATGCGCTCGGCGATGCGCAATCCCGGCGTGCCGGCGTCGACCACGAAGGCGCTGATGCCGCGCGCCCCGGGCGCCTCGCCGGTACGCGCGAAGACGCAATAGAAGTCCGCGATACCGCCATTGGATATCCAGGTCTTGGCGCCGTTCAGCACATAGTGGTCGCCATCGCGCCGCGCTTCGCATGCCATCGCGGCCACATCGGAACCCGCTTCGGCCTCGGACAGCGCGAAGGCCGCGATCGCCTCGCCGCGCGCCACGCGCGGCAGATAGCGCGCGCGCAGCGCATCCGAGCCGGCCAACGCGATCGCGCCGCTGCCCAGCCCCTGCATGGCAAGGGCGAAATCCGCCAGGCCGTCATGGCGCGCCAGGGTTTCGCGCAGGATGCAGACGGCGCGCGAGTCCACCGCGGGCAAGACGCCGCCCCACCCGCCTTGCGGCCCGGCGGGAACGCAATAGCGCAGCCACCCCGCCTGTCCCAGCCTGCCGACCAGCTCGCGGCAGGCGGCATCGGTGTCGGCGTGGTCGATCCCGGCCAGGGCCGATGCGCACCAGGCCCGCGCCCGCGCGGCCAGGTCGCGATGCGTATCGTCGAAGAAGGGCCAATCCAGCCAATCGTTTTCTGCGTTCACGTCGAGTGTCCTTTACGGGGCGATCGCCGCGCGGCCGCGCCGGTCCCGCGGCGCCGCCACGCCGCGCGTCAGTCGCCTTCGAAGCGGGGTTGCCGCTTATCCACGAAGGCTTCGTAGGCGCGGCGGAAATCGCGCGTCTGCATGCAGATGGCCTGCGCCTGGGCTTCCGCCTCGATGGCTTCGTCCACCCCCATGTTCCATTCCTGGTGCAGCAATTTTTTCGTCATGCCATGCGCGAAGGTCGGGCCCGCGGCGAGCCGGCCGGCCAGCTCGCATGCTGCCGGCATCAGGGCATCCGGCTCGTGCAGGGCATTGAAGAAGCCCCACGCCGCGCCCTCCTGCGCGGTCATGGCCCGGCCCGTGTACAGCAGCTCGGATGCCCTGCCCTGCCCGATCATGCGGGGCAGCAGCGTGCAGGCACCCATATCCGCCCCGGCCAGGCCCACGCGGGTGAACAGGAAGGCGGTGCGCGCGCGTGGCGTACCCAGCCGCATATCGGCCGCCAGGGCCATCATGGCGCCGGCGCCCGCGCAAACGCCATCGACCGCCGCGACGATGGGCTGCGGGCAGGCGCGCATGGCCTTGACCAGATCGCCGGTCATGCGCGTGAAGTCCAGCAGTTCCGGCATGGCCATGCGGGTGAGCGGGCCGATGATCTCGTGCACGTCCCCGCCCGAACAGAAGTTGCCGCCGGCCCCGGTGACCACCACGACCTTGACGTCGGTTGCGTACACCAGCGCGCGAAACAGGTCGCGCAGCTCCGCGTAGGAATCGAAGGTCAGGGGATTCTTGCGTTCCGGGCGGTTCAGCGTGATCAGGCCGACCTTGCCGTCCTCGAGCGCGTCCCAGCGGAAAGTGCGCGGCTGGCTCCCGGCCAGCGGGCGGCGATGATGCGCCATGCCGTGTTCCCCGGCGGGATCGGGCGCTTCGTTGTGCCGCGGCGCGGCGTTTTGCGGCTTGTCGTTCACTGTCGTATCTCCTGTCGCTGCGCGCGCGGCCGGCAGGGCGGCGCGCGTTCGCGGGCACGCCGGGCGCTGCCCGGGCCCGGCGCTATCCCACCATGATTTCCCCGCCATCCACGGGGATGGACTGGCCATTGATCGCAGCGGCGCCCGGCTGGCACAGCCATGCGACGGCGTGCGCCACTTCCTCCGGCTGCACCAGCCGGCCCTGCGGATTCCGGCGCGCCAACGTTTCGCGCGCGCGCGTTTCGTCCATGCCGGTCTTCGCCGCGATATTGCGTGCCGCATCGCGCACGATATCGGTATCGGTATAGCCCGGGCAGACCGCATTCACCGTAATCCCCTTGCCTGCCGTTTCCAGCGCCAGCGCCCGCGTCAGTCCGATGACGCCGTGCTTGGCGGCGCAATAGGCGCTGACATAGGCATACCCCGCAAGCCCGGCCGTGCTGGCCACATTGACGATGCGGCCCCACCCTTCCTGCAGCATGCCGGGCAGCACCGCCTGGATGCAATGGAAGGGGCCGCTCAGGTTGACCGCCAGCATGCTCTCCCACAGGGCCGCATCGGTGCGGTCGAAGCGCTCGCTGCGGGCCTGGCCGGCGTTGTTCACCAGGATGCCGATCGGCCCCGATGCGCGGGCCGCGGCGGCGCAAGCCTGTCGCACCGCGTGCGGATCCGTCACGTCGGCGGCCTGCCAGCGCACGGCGCCGCCGGGCCCGGCCAGCGGCGCCAGCGCGGCCGCCGCCGTTGCCAGCGAGGCCTCGTCGCGGCCCAGCAGCGTCACGGAAGCACCGTCGCGCAGCAGGCGCTCCGCGATCGCATGGCCGATGCCGCGGCTGCCGCCGGTGACCAGCGCGTGACGGCCATCGAGGGGGGCGCTCATGTTTCGCTCCTGGCATCGGCCTGCGGCGCGGTCGCGGCGCGGGCGAAATTGGTTTCCAGCTGGCGCTTGCCGGCCAGGTAGTGCACCGGCCAATCGACATCGGTATAGCCCACGCGCGCCGCCTCGCGCAGCGTCCAGGCGGAGTCGGCCAGGTGCGGCCGCGCCAGCGCGCAGAGGTCGGCACGGCCCGACGCGATAATGCCGTTGACGTGGTCGGCCTCGAAGATCGCGCCCACCGCGATGGTCGGGATATCGGCCTCGTTGCGTACGCGGTCGGCGAAGGGCGTCTGGTACATGCGTCCGTACACCGGATGCTGGTCTGGACTGACCTGGCCGGACGAGCAGTCGATCATGTCGGCGCCGGCGGCCTTGAAGCGGCGCGCGATCTCCACGGCGTCGTCGGCGGTGATGCCGCCTTCCACCCAATCGTGCGCGGAGATGCGCACGGACATCGGCAGGCGGCGGGGCCAGGCCTCACGCACCGCCGCAAAGACCTCCAGCGGATAGCGCAAGCGGGCATCGAGATCGCCGCCGTATTCGTCGTCGCGCCGATTGGTCAGCGGCGAAATGAAGCTGGACAACAGGTAGCCGTGGGCGCAATGCAATTCCAGCCAGTCGAATCCGGCCACCGCGGCGCGCCGCGCGGCGGCCACGAAATCGTCGCGCACGCGGTCCATGTCCGCGCGGCTCATCGCGCGCGGTGTCTGCGATATTCCAGGCAGGTAGGGCAGTGCCGACGCCGACAGCAGCGGCCAGTTGTCCGACGGCAGGGGATGGTCCATGCGCTGCCAGCCCAGCTGGGTGGAGCCCTTGCGGCCGGCGTGGCCCAGCTGGATACCGACGCGCGCGTCGCTGTGGCCATGGATGAAGCCGACGATACGGGCAAAGGCCGCGCCCTGCGCGTCGTTCCACAGGCCCGGGCAGCCCGGCGTAATGCGCGCATCGGGCGACGTGCAGGTCATCTCCACCATGACCAGGCCGGCGCCCCCAAGGGCTTTCGCTCCCAGGTGCACCAGATGGAAGTCGCCCGGCACGCCGTCCGTGCAGGCGTACATGGCCATGGGCGACACCACGATGCGGTTCTTCAGGCGCACACCGCGCGCTTCGTATGGCGTCAGCATGGGTAGCGGCGGCCGTTCGCGCGCGTCGACGTCGACGCCGGCGCGCGCGGCCAGCCAGCGTTCATAGCCCTGCAGCCAGTCCGGATCGCGCAGGCGCAGGTTCTCGTGCGAGATCCGCTGCGACCGCGTCAGCAGCGAATAGGCGAACTGCTCCGGCTGCAGGCAGGCGTAGCGATCGACGTGCTCGAACCATTCGGTGGAATTGCGCGCGGCATTCTGGATCTTCAGGACCTCGACGCCGCGGATCTCTTCATAGCGCAGCAGGGCCGCGCGCAGCGCGTCGATGCTTGCCGCATCGGCTTGCGGCGCCGGCGTGCCGTTGCCGGCGGGCGAGTCGGCGGCCGGCCGCCGCGTGGCGGACGCGCCGGCCGTGAGCTGGTCCGCCAGTTCGATGGCGTCTTCCAGCGCCAGCTTGGTGCCGGAGCCGATGGAGAAATGCGCGCTATGCGCGGCGTCGCCCATCAGCACCACGGGAACCTCGCGCCGCCCGCTGGGCGTGTCCAGGGTGTTCCAGCGCACCCAGTGTCCGCAGATCACGCGCGGGAAACGGATCCAGATGGCGGATCCGCGCAGGTGGCGGGCGTTGCTCATCAGCGGTTTGCCGTCCAGCCAGGGCGCGAACAGGGATTCGCAATAGCGTATGCCCTCTTCCTGGCTCATCTTGTCCAGGCCCGCAGCCTGCCAGGTCGATTCCGGCGTTTCGACGATGAAGGTGGAAAGGCCCGGCTCAAAGCGGTACGCGTGCGCCTGGAACCAGCCGTGCGGGGTCTGGACGAAGGCGAAGGTAAAGGCATCGAAGGCTTTCTCCGTCCCCAGCCAGACGAAGCGGTTGCGTCGCAGGTCGATGTCGGGCTCGAAGGTATCCGCGTAGGTGTCGCGCACGCGGCTGTTGATGCCGTCGGCGGCGATCACCAGGTCGGCATCGTAGCGGCGCGCCAGGGCCTGGTCGTCGTCCACCAGGGTTTCGAATACCAGCTCGACGCCGACCTGCTCGCATCGCGCCTGCAGGATGTTCAGCAGCTTCTTGCGGCCGATGCCGATGAAGCCATGTCCGCCGCTGCGCAGGGTACGACCCTTGAAGTGGATATCGATGTCGTCCCAATGGTTGAAGGCGTCGCTGATTTCGCGCGCGGAAACGGGATCGGCGCGGCGCAGGTTTTCCATGGTCGCGTCGGAGAAGACCACGCCCCAGCCGAAGGTGTCGTACGGACGATTTCGTTCGACCACCGTAACCCGGTTGTCCGGGTTGCGCAGTTTCATCAACAGGCCGAAGTACAGCCCCGCGGGACCGCCGCCCAGGCACACTATCTTCATCGCATCACTCGCAATCCGGTACGGCCGCGCGGCCGGGAGTTTGAAGCCTGGATAGTTTAGGCTTCAAATATATCCCGGCACGCGGGACGCCGCAAGGCCCGCCGCGCGCGGGTCCCGATCCGGCGGCCCGGCGCGCGCCGCATTCCAGGCGCACGGCGCCCTGGTCCCGCATCCGACATCCTGGCGCATCCCGCATCCCTGGCGTATCACCGCATCACGGGTGCACCCCGCATCCCCAGCGCATCCCCTCCGCTTTCCAGGCATTGCCGCCGCGTCCTGCCATATCAACGCCACATTTCCGCCACGTTCCTTAAATTTCCCTGTCACCGCCATGTCACCTCGCGGGCCCATCATGCGTTTGCACTTTTTTGGAATTGTGCGTTTGAGTGCGTTTCGACGCGCCGGACGCCGCGCGCGGCTCACCGTCCAGGTGGGCCGCTTCCGCCACCCCTCTTCCCTTGCCGCATGAAACCGACCCCTATCCGACGCCCCCACGCCCGTCCCGGCTCGCGCTGGCCCACGCTGCTGGCCGCCCTGGCCGTCGCCTGCTCGCTGACCGCCTGCGGCGGCGACCATGAGGACGACACCCCGACGCCCCCCGACACCCCCACGCAGCCCGCGCCGGATCAACCGCCGGCGCCGGTGCTGCACTGCGCGCCGTAGCCATCGCGCCCCTTCTTTCCGATAGCAGCCCGGCGGCATCGCCTCCGCCGCGTAGGCCCTCGCGCCACAACCCATCCGCGAACCGACAATGATCAACAACGCCAAACGCAAGTTCCTGCGCAACAGCCTGGGGGCCACCGCGTCCCTGACCGCACTGAGCATGTTTCCGCCCAGCATCCGCCGCGCGCTGGCCATCCCGGCGAACAACCGCACGGGCACGATCAAGGACGTCGAGCACGTCGTCATCCTGATGCAGGAGAACCGCTCGTTCGACAACTACTTCGGCACCCTGGCCGGCGTGCGCGGCTTCGGCGACCGCTTCACCATTCCGCTGCCCAACGCCCTGAACGTGTGGCAGCAGCTGAATGCCAACGGCAAGCCCATCCTGCCCTACCACCTGGACCAGACGCAGGGCAACGCGCAACGCGTCAGCGGCACGCCGCACGGCTGGACGGACGCGCGCGACGCCTGGGACAAAGGCCGCATGTACCAATGGGCCCGCTTCAAGAAACAGCAATCCATGGGGTACTTCACCGAGCAGGAAGCGCCTTTCCAGTTCGCGCTGGCCGATGCCTTCACCGTGTGCGACGGGTATTTCTGCTCGCTGCATGGCGGCACCAATACCAACCGCCTGTTCTTCTGGACCGGCACCAACGGCGCCAACACGCCGGCCGGCCGCGTGGTCGTGAACAATGTCTGGGACGGGCTGGACACCACCACCGACCTGGCCACCACCGGCTTCGACTGGATGACGTACCCGGAGCGATTGACGCAAGCCGGCGTGTCCTGGATGGTCTACCAGAACATGCCCGACAACTTCACCGACAACTCGCTCATCGGTTTCAAGCAATATCGCGACGCCAACCTGCGCTCGGGCAAACCGGTGTATCACGACGTCCCGGTCAATCCGCCCTACAACCCCGCGACGGACGACGCCGGCAATCCGCTGTACAAGGGCATCGCCAATACCATGCCGGACGGCGGCTTCCTCGCCACGTTCAAACAGGACATCCTGGACGGCAAGCTCGCCCAGGTCTCGTGGATCGTCGCGCCGGAAACCTATTCCGAACATCCCGGGCCTTCCAGCCCCGTGCAGGGCGGCTGGTACACGCAGGAGGTGCTGGACGCGCTGACGGCCAATCCGGAGGTCTGGTCCAAGACGGTGCTGCTGATCAACTTCGACGAGAACGACGGTTTCTTCGATCACGTCCCGCCGCCATGCGCGCCCTCGCTGGACATCGCGTCCGGCACCACATCCGGCAAGTCGACGCTGAGCGCCGCCGACATGTCCTACGAGTACTACACGCACAGCGCGGTGCCCAATACCTCGATGCCCGCACCCGATGGCGACTGCTATGGACCGGGGCCGCGCGTGCCCATGTATGTGATCTCGCCCTGGAGCCGCGGCGGCTGGGTGAACTCGCAGCAGTTCGATCACACATCCGTATTGCGCTTCCTCGAAGCCCGCTTCGGCGTGGCGGAAACCCAGATCAGCCCGTATCGCCGCGCCGTCTTCGGCGACCTGACCTCGGCCTTCAACTTCGCCACGCCGAACGACAACCCGCTGCCCACCCTGGGCGGCAGGCGCACCCGCAACGACGCGGACACCCTGCGCATCTCGCAGGACGCGCTGGGCCAGGTCGCGCTGCCCACGCCACAGGACCTGCCGCGCCAGGACAGCGGCACCCGGCCGTCGCGCGCCCTGCCCTATGAACTGCACACCAGCGCCCGCGCCGATGCGGCCAGCGGCAAGGTGACCTTGATCTTCGCCAATACGGGTTCCGCCGCCGCGGTGTTCCACGTCTACGACCGGCTACACCTGGACCGCATTCCGCGGCGCTACGCGGTCGAGGCCGGCAAGCAGCTGGACGACAGCTGGGACGCCAACGCCGCGGACGATGGCCGGTACGACCTTTGGGTACTGGGGCCGAACGGCTACCACCGCGCCTTTGCCGGCGACCTGTCGGCGCAGGCCGCCAGCGGTGCCGCCGTGCCGGAGATCCGCGTCTGCTATGACGTGGCGAACGGCAACGTCTACCTGACCGCGCTGAATACCGGCGGCAAGGATGCGCGCATCACCGTGCGGGCCAAGGCCTACCGCGATGACGGGCCATGGAACCTGACGGTGGCCCCGGGCGCCAGCCAGGACCTGCACTGGGATCTGAAGGACAGCGCGCGATGGTACGATTTCGTCGCCACCTGCGCCGGACAGCCCGGCTGGTCGCGCCGTTTCGCCGGCCGCGTCGAAACGGGCCAGGACGGCCTGAGCGATCCCGCGATGGGCATGCAGGACCTTTAAGGGGTGAGGCGGCCGCGCAGCGCCGCGGCCCCTCGCGCAACCGACGACAACCCGATCCGACATGCTGCAGGAAGAACGCATTGCCCGCATCCAGGCCCTGCTCGGCGCCTATGCGCGCATGAGCACCGAGCGACTGGCGCGGGAACTCTCGGTTTCGCGCGAAACGGTGCGCCGCGACATCCTGGAACTCGAAGCCCAGGGCGCCCTGCGGCGCGTGCATGGCGGTGTGGTGACGACGGCGGCTCACGCCGAGCCGCCCTACGCCCAGCGCCAGCACCTGCGCGCCCGCGAAAAGCGGGCCATCGCCCGCGCCGTACTGCCGATGCTGGCGCCGGGACAGGTCATCCTGCTGGACGCCGGCACCACCACCGGCTACCTGGCTGAAGCGCTGTGCGGCCTGGCCGGCCTGACCGTCATCACGAACTCGCTCGGCATCGCCATGACGCTCTCGGAACGGACCGGCCCGGGCGCCGCGCCGCGCCATGAAGTCATCCTGCTGGGCGGAACCCCGCACGGCGATGTACCGGCGACCTACGGCAGCGGCACCATCAACGAAATCGGCCGCTACCATGCGGACCTGGCCCTGCTATCGCCGGTGGGACTCAGCGCCATCCATGGGGCCACCAGCTACGCCCATCACGAAGCCGCGATCGCGCAAGCGATGGCAGCGCAGGCCAGGGAACGGGTACTGCTGGCCGACCACGGCAAGATCGGCCTGGTCAGCCGGGTTCGCTATGCCAGCCCTCAGGACGTCAGCCGCATCGTTACCAACGCGCACGCGGACACCGGTGTCGAAGAAGAACTGCGGCGCTGGCGCGGCGCCGGCGTGGAGGTCGTGCTGGCCTGACGGCCCCCTGGCGCGGACCCATTCGACAATGCCGCCGTGCGGCGGCTCAAGCGATACAGGACATGTTGCGCCAGGGGATGCCCGGCCGGCAAGGCAGGATGCGAGAAATCACCGGCCGGGTCGCGCGTCATGCCGATCCGAGCCATGACGCGGCGCGATCTTTCGTTCGCGGGAACGGTGAAGGACACGATCTCGTCCAGCCCCAGCTCATTGAACCCGTAGGCGAGCACCTCGCGCGCGCCTTCGCTGGCCAGCCCCTGCCCCCAGTACCGGGCGTCCAGGCGCCAGCCGATCTCGAAACATGGCGCGAACGGCACCGCGAAATCCTGGTACTTCAAGCCGATAAAGCCGAGGAGTGCTCCCGAAGACGTGAGTTCCGCGGCGAAATAACAGCATTTGTCCCGCGCATAAAGCGCGTTTTGCATCTCGAAGAAACGTCGCGCCATCTCTGGCGAAACGGGGCCTGGCAGGAATTCCGTAACGCGGGGGTCGGCGTTGAGCGCGACATAGGGGGCCAGGTCTTCGTCGCGCCACAGGCGTAAGCGAAGTCGTGGCGTGTGCAGGACGCCCGGGTCGGGTGGCGGGATCATTCGGCGGCGATGGCAGCTTTTGGAGAGCCCGATATGATAGCGACCCATCCGCGCGAACAGGCGCGTACCTGGGCCTTATCGGACCTTCACGGCTAAAGCGCCGGGCGCCGCTCCAGCGCGACACGGTCGCGACCGGCCTGCTTGGCCAGGTACAGGGCGCGGTCCGCGCGGCTCAGGGTGGTGGAAACGCTTTCGCCGTTGCGATGCAGGGCCATGCCGACGCTGACGGTCAGCAGCAGTTGCTCGCCCTCGACTTCGATGGCATTGCCGCGCACGCCCGCCAGGATGCGGTCGATGACGGCCTCGCCTTCCTCCAGGCTGATATTGGGCAACAGCACCAGGAATTCCTCGCCGCCCCAGCGCGCCACGTCATCGCTATCGCGCACGGAGCAACGCATGATGTCGGCCAGCCGCGTCAAGGCGCGATCGCCGGCATCGTGGCCGTAGCGGTCGTTGATGCGCTTGAAATGGTCGACGTCCAGCATGGCCACGACGAAGGCCGGCTGGTCCGCTTCCGCGGCAAGGGACAGTTCCTTCATGCGCTCCATCAGCGCCCGGCGATTCAGCAGATTGGTCAGCGGATCGCGGATCGAGGATTCCTTCAGCGCGGCATTCATGTCGCGCATCATTTCCTGGTAGCCGTCGGAGATGCGCACCAGCTTGGCCAGGCGCTTCAGCTCGCGGTCGTAGCGCGCCACCAGGCCCAGTTCGCGCTGTCGCGCCATCATCTGGAAGGCATCCGACAGATATGAAATGCGCTCGATGCGTTCCAACTGCTCGTTGGTGTGCTGCCAGAGTTCATCGAGCACGCCGCGCAGCGGGTGATCCGCGTAGCCGGGCTCATCCAGCATGGACTGGATGCGCGCCTCGAGATCCTGGTAGCGCTTCTTTTTCATCAGCGGCCGACGACCGTAAAGGGGAAGGTACAGTCTTCCTTGAACTCTTCGGCCAGTTCGCCGACGCGTTCGTTGCGGCTGTCGTAGTACCAGGTCACCGCCACGTCGTGGCCGTCTCCGTGCGCCGCTTCGAGCAGGTCGAAGATGTCCATGACGGCCTTGACGCTGCTGGTGTTCAGATACTGCAGCTCCAGGATGACGGACAGCGCCTGGCGGGTGGAGGCCAGGTAGTCGTCCACCCACTGGATAACCGGCCCGAACAACTCGAAGGAGTTCTCGGGATAGGAGTCGCCACTCAGGTGCAGGCTTCCCTTCGAGCGGTCGGTCACGATGGCCGGCGTCGATTGGGAGGCGGGGATATTGAGTTCTTTCATTTTGGTTGTTGCTCGAGAGCAATACGGATCAGATGACTACGCTCAGGCTGAAAAAACCACGGCCGTCGCCGTGCGCGCTGAGCGAGGCCTCGATGCCGGCACTGGCGCGGCGCGCCAGGTCTATCAGGCCAAGGCCGGCGCCGGTGGAGGCGGACGGATCGCGCGGCTGGCGCAACTGCGTTTTGTAGGCCGCCTTCAGTTCGGCCTTGTCCATCGCCGCCAGCTCGCGCACGCGTTCGACCAGGCGTTCGCCATCGGCCAGCTCGACGCGATTGCCCGCGCTGACGGTATAGCGTCCCTGCTCGTCGCGGGCGATCACGACGGTGGCCGCCGCGTCGGCATCGCCGTAGCCCTGCTGCATGGCGTACTGGCGGATGTTCTGCGTCATCTCGATATAGGCCGAGAACACGTCCATGGCTTCCGCGGGACGCGCCATCTGGGTTTCCAGGTAGTTCTTCAGCGCGTTGCCGATCTCCTCGATAAGGCTGCGGGAGATGGGCCCGTTGAAGCAAAGCAGCGTGCGGTCCTGGTTGAATCGCTCCCGCAGCGCGTAAAGGTCCGATGCTTTCATGGATGTGGGTCTGGAAAGTTATTCGAAGCGAAAGGAAAGTATGGTGATGTCGTCGCGCTGCGGCAAGTCGCCTCGGTATTCCTCCAGGACCCTGTCCAATGCCTCGGCCTGGGCGCCCAGCGGCAGCCGCGCCATCTCTATCAGTGTGCGGGTGAAGCGTGTGCTGCCGAATCCGAAGCCGTGGTCGCCGCCCGCCTGGTCCAGGAAGCCATCGGTACTCAGGTAGAACGTCATGCCCGCGGCCAGGGGCAAGGTCAGGTTGGCGTACTCGCCCTGGCGCTTGTCGCCCAGCGCCCGGCGCGCGCCGCGATGCTCGCGGCAGTCCACGCCGTCGGTTTCGTACAGCGAAATCTTGGCGCCGGCGAACAGCAGCTTACCGGATGCGCGGTCAATATAGACCAGACCGGCGTCGGTGTTGGTCGCCAGGGCGTGCGGTACCTGCATATCGGCCAGCATCGCCCGGATGGCGGCGTCGGTACGCGCCAGGATGGCGGCCGGATCCGACGGCCCGGTCTCGGCAATGGCCACGTCCACGGCGGCCCGCACCAGCATCGTCATCAGCGCGCCCGGCACGCCATGCCCCGCGCAGTCCATCACGCCCAGCAGGCAGTTATCGCCATCGGCGCGGAAGACATAGAAATCGCCACCCACCACATCGCGGGGTTTCCACATGACGAAGTGATGCGTTCCCAGCGACTGCGCCATCTGGCGGCGCGGCAGGATGGCCTGCTGGATCAGGCTGGCATAGTCGATGGAGTCGCCGATCTTCTTGTTGGCGCTGGCCATGGCCAGGTTGGCGGCTTCCAGCGCGCGCGTGCGCTCGCGCACCTTGCTTTCGAGCTCCTGGGTATGGGTTCGAACCTTTTCCGCCATCACGCCGAAGGCCCGGCTGAGATCGCCGATTTCGTCGGCACCGCCCTTGGGCAGGCCCACATCGTAGCGGCCATCCGCGATGGCGCGCGCCGACTGCTGCAGTTTGCGTATCGGCCGCAGCACCAGGCGGTTGACCGCGTAGCCGAAGGCGGCCAGCAGGCCGCAGATCAGCAGCACCACGGCCGCGGCGGCCGGCCACAGGCCGGCGGTATCGACGATGCGCGCCGCGTGCAGGTCGACGGCAGCCAGCACATACCAGTGCAGCTCCGGCACATACGACACCGACATCAGCTGGCGTTTGCCCTGCAGGCGTACCCAGATCGCCTGCGCGGCGTCCGGCGTTTTCGGCGCGTCGCGCAGTGCCTGCGCCAATGCGGCGCGGCCGGCCTCGTCCTGGATCAGCGTGAATATCCGTCCGCGCTTGCCGTCCTCGACGGCGCCGGAGTTGTAATCGATCAGCGCCGGATCGGGGTGCGCCTGGATGCTGCCCTTTTCGTCGATGATGATGGGCGTGACGCCGGGTTCGCCGCTGCCGACGAATTCATGCAGGAAGTCGCTCAGGTCCAGGCTGGCGCCGCCGATGGCCAGGGGCTTGCCCTGGTCGCGCACGATCACATTGAACCAGACCCGGGTAAGCTTGAGCTTGCCGTCGGGATTGACGTTGATGTTGTAGTCCGCGCTGGACCGCAGGCTGTCGTAGAACCAGCGGTCTTCCGGGTCGCCGGGATGCAGCTGGTAGCGCGGCGCGTCGGAAAACGGTTTGCCCGCCTCGTTGAAGTAATATTTGCCGCTGGCGGCGTTGATCAGGAAGTAGGCATGGGAACGCAGCGCGGCGCGGTAGCCTTCCGCTTCCTTGAAGAAGCGGTCGCGCTTGTCGGCGTTGTTTTCGTCCCGCATCCAATCGATGGCCAGTTGCGACTGGGCCAGCCGCTGCGACAGCGCAAGCTCGCGTGCAACCGGGGCCAGAATGCGCTGGCGGCTAAGCAGCGCGAAGTTGTCGGCATAGGCGCGGCCGAAATGCTCGCGCACCTGCTCCATGGCGTGCCAACCGAGCAATGCGGTGGGAATCAGCGCCAGCAGGCATGCCAGCACCAGCGCGAGCAGCGATTTCGCCCGCAAACCTAACTTCGCCATGAATTCCTATCCCCTACCAGGCCGCGGGTGCCCCCGGGCAATCAAGACGGCTCTGGTATCCGACCGGCGCCGCAGCCGCGCGTTGGACCACGTACGGTCGACTGTAAGTGTAGAGGGGCGTATCCACCGGATTACCCTTGAAAACGAGGCAAAATTGGCTGCTCCAAGCGGCTTCGGGCACATCCGCCCGGCGCTGCGGCGCAACAATACGATGGCGAGCGCGTTTATTTCGAAAATTTGCCCCACCGGCGCCGGCCTGAAGGCCCGGGTGGCAGGGGGCCCTCACACGCCCAGGTAGCGGCTCCACAGCCCGCGGTCGGCGTCCAGCTGGCGCGAATCGCCCGTCCATACGATGCGTCCCCGCTCCAGGATGATGTGGCGGTCGGCCAGGGCCAGCAACCGCTCGACATATTTGTCGATCACCAGGATGGTCTGTCCGGCCGCCCGCAGGCGCGCCAGGCAGGCCCAGATTTCCTCGCGCACCTTGGGTGCCAGTCCTTCGGTCGCCTCGTCCAGAATGAGCAGGCGCGGGTTGGTCACCAGCGCGCGGCCGATGGCAAGCATCTGCTGCTCGCCGCCGGACAGCTGGTTGCCCATATTGCCGGCGCGCTCGGCCAGGCGGGGAAAGAGCTCGCAAACGCGTTCGGGCGTCCATGGCGCGGCGCCCGGGACGGCGCCGTGCCGGGTCGTGGCGAAAGCGGTCAGGTGCTCGCGCACGGTCAGATTGGGAAAGCACTGGCGCCCTTCCGGGACGATGGCGATCCCGGCGCGCGCGATGCGGTCGGTCGCCCAGCCGCCGATCTCGCGCCCGTCGAAGCGGATGCCCCCCGCCTTCAGGGGCAACTCGCCGAACAGCGTGCGCAGCAAGGTGGTCTTGCCCATACCGTTGCGGCCCAGCAGGGTGACCACTTCTCCGGCGTTGACGGACATGTCGACGCCGAACAGCACCTGGCTGGCGCCGTAGCCGCTTTGCACGCCTTGCAGATGGAGCATCGCGCCGTCCACGCCCTCGCTCATGTCGTCGCGAGCGGACTTGCGTCCATCTCGTCCCCAAGATAGGCCTGGCGCACCGCCGCGTCATTGCGGATTTCCTCTGGGGTGCCCGTGGCGATGATCCGTCCATAGACCAGCACCGAGATGCGGTCGGCCAGACGGAATACGGCTTCCATATCGTGTTCGACCAGCAGCATGGCGGCGCGCCCGCGCATCGATTCGATCAGGTCGGCCAGCCGCGCGGTTTCGTCCGGTCCCATTCCGGCCATGGGTTCGTCCAGCAGCAGCACACTGGGCCGCGCGGCCAGCGCCAGCGCGAACTCCAGTTTGCGCTGCTCGCCATGCGGCAGGGTATCGGCACGGCGGGCCAGTTGCTCTTCGTCCAGGCCGCATTCCCGCGCCAGCGCGTGGGCGGCGTGATACAGGGGGCGATCGGCGCTGCGCGGGCTCCAGCAGCCCAGGCCGCCGCCGTCGTGCGCCTGAACGGCCAGCATCAGGTTGTCGCGCACGGACAGGCGCTTGAATATATTGGTGATCTGATAGGACCGGGAGAGGCCGGCGGCGACGCGCTGATGCGCGGCCAGATGCGTGATGTCGGCGTCGTTCAGTCGCAGCCTGCCGGCATCGGCCGGCAGCGTGCCGGCAAGCAGATGGATCAGGGTCGACTTGCCCGCGCCGTTGGGCCCGATGACGGCATGGATTTCTCCGGGCATCAGCGTCAGGGACAGGCTGTCGGTCGCCACCAGGGCGCCGAATCGCTTGACCAGCGTTTGCGCGCTCAGCGCCGGGGACTGGGTCGAGGCCGATGGCGCCGCCGCCGCGGGCGCCGCGGATGAAGCGGGCACCGTAGCCCGGGCGGGCCGCGCGGCCGCTGCCGGCGCCGTGGCCGGCATGCCGGTAAGGTCTTCGTCTCGCGGTTTGCCCGCGAACCACGGGGCCGCCAGCCCGGCCAGCCCTCGTGGCGCGCCGAATACCACCAGCAGCAACACCAGCCCCAGCGGCAGATGCCAGTACTCGGTCCACATGCGCAGGACTTCTTCCAGCGTCAGCATCAGCGCCGCGCCCGCCAGGCCGCCATAGCGCAACCCCATGCCGCCGACCAGCACCATGATCAGCAGGTTCGCCGACTGTGTCCAATGCATCAGGTTCGGCGACACGAACAGATTGTTATTGGCCAGCAGCGCCCCCGCCAGCCCGGCCACCGCGGCACCGACGACAAAAGCCGCGAGCTTGATCCGGTAGACGGGATAACCCAGCGCCACCATGCGCGATTCGTTTTCGCGCACGCCTTGCAGCGCGGCGCCGAAGCGCGAAGCGGTCAACCGGTTCAAGCCCGCCGACAGCAGCACGAACACCAGAAGCACCACGTAGTAGAACGGCACATCGGCGCCAAGATCGATGCCGGGCAAGGCGGCCGGCCCGGGCAGGTTCAGGCCGTCCTCGCCGCCATACTGGCGCAGCGAAATGAAGACGTAATACAGCATCTGCGCGAAGGCCAGCGTGATCATGATGAAGTAGACGCCGCGCGTGCGCAGCGATATCGCACCGGTGATCCAGGCCAGCAGCCCGGCCAGTGCCGCCGCCGCGGGCCACACGATGAACGCCGACCGCACGCCCGCCACGCCCAGTATCGCCGCCGCGTAGGCCCCCGCGCCGAAGAAGGCCGCATGCCCCAGCGCGACCATGCCGCCGTAGCCCAGCACCAAGTTCAGGCCCGCGGCCGCCAGCGCGAAGATCAGTACCCGTCGCACGAACGAGATATAGAAGTCCAGGCCCATGAAGGGCGCGACCAACGGGAACAGCGCCAGCGCGGCCACTCCCACCATCGTCCACATCGTTGTACGTCGCATGGTCAGCCGCGCGCGGGAAACAGGCCGGCGGGACGGAACACCAGCACCGCCGCCATCAGGATGTAGATGGACAAGGCCGCCAGCGTGGGGCCGACGCTCCCGGCCACCGACGGCGCGAAAACCTGGCGCAGCAATAGCGGCAGGAAGGCACGGCCGGCGGTATCGACCATGCCGACCAGCAGCGCGCCGACGAAGGCGCCTCGTATGGAGCCGATGCCGCCGATCACGATGCACACCAGGACGAGGATCAGGATGTCTTCCCCCATGCCGACCTGCACCGCCGTCAGCGGCCCCAGCAGCGCGCCGGCCACCGCGGCCAGCATCGCGCCCAGGCAGAAGACGCCCAGGAACAACAGCGGCACGCGCACGCCCATGCGGGTGGCCATCTGCCGGTTCGATGCGCCCGCGCGCACCAGCACCCCGGCGCGGGTGCGCGTCACGAACAGATAGAGGCCAAGCGCCACCAGCAGGCCGGCGACGATGATCATCAGGCGATACGAGGAATACATCAGGTCCGGCAACAGGCGCACGGGTCCGCTCAGGGCCGCCGGCGTGGCCAGCATGACCGGCGCCGGTCCCCAGATCATTTTGACGAGGTCTCCCGCGATCAGGATGACCGCGTACGTGCCCAGGACCTGCGCCAGATGGTCGCGCACCGCCAGGCGGCGGATCAACACCAGCTCCAGCACGGCGCCGATGGCTCCGGTGGCCAGCGCCGCCACGCACACGGCGGCCAGGAAGGAACCGGTGCGCTGCATGGTTTCGGCCGCCACGTAGGCGCCCGCCATGTACAGCGAACCGTGCGCCAGGTTCAGGATGTCCATCACGCCGAAGACCAGGGTCAGGCCGGCGGCGATCAGGAACAACATCAGGCCGAATTGCAGTCCGTTGAGCAATTGCTCCAGGACGAGCGTGTATCCCATGGCGCGGTCAGAGTTTGCACTGGCCGACGTAGACGTCTTGGTAGTGATCGACCGCCTTGCCCACCAGCTTGTTGGTCACGCGGCCGCTGCCGTCCTTGTCGACCACGCGCACGTAGTAGGCCTGGATGGGATAGTGGTTGGCGCCGTAGGTGAACTTGCCCCGCACCGACGTGAAGTCGGCCTTGGACAGGGCGGCCACGATGGCCTGGCGGTCGCTGGCCTTGCCGCCGCTCTGCCTGACGGCCGCGTCCATGGCCATGATCGCGTCATAGGCCTGCGCCGCGTACAGCGACGGATAGCGGCCGTTGTATTCCTTGCGGAAGGCGGCCACGAAGTCCTTGTTGGCCGGCACGTCCAGGTCATGCGCCCATTGCGCCGTGTTGTACATGCCGATCATGTCGGCGCCGACGGCCTGGATCACGTCCTCGTCGGCGGAGAACCCCGGCCCCACCAGCGCGATTCCGCCCTTCAGCCCGGCGCCGACGAATTGCTTGATGAAATTGATGCCCATGCCGCCGGGCAGGAAGATATACACGGCATCCGGCTTGGCGGCGCGTATCTGCGCGAGCTCCGCGGCATAGTCCAGTTGGCCCAGCTTGGTATAGATTTCCTCGGCCACCGGCGACTTGTAGCCGCGCTTGAAGCCGGTCAGCGCGTCGCGCCCGGCCGGATAGTCCGGCGCGATGATCAGCATCTTCTTGTAGCCGCGGTCGGCCGCCATTTTGCCCGCCACCTCATGGAAGGCATCGTTCTGGTACGCCGTGCCGAACCAGTAGGTGTTGCATTGCTCGCCGGCATACTGGCTGGGACCGGGATTGTTCGACAGGTACGGGACCTTGGCGGCGAATAGCGCGGGGCCGACCGCCAGCGCCACGTTCGATCCGATGGGGCCGGTGAAGAAATCGATCTTTTCGCGCTGGATATAGCGCGTGACCAGTTGCCGCGCCTGGTCGGGATTGCCGCCCATGTCCGTCTGCAGGAACTCGGCGGGCTGGCCGCCCAGCTTGTTGCCCAGTTGCTTGATGGCCAGGTTGAACCCATCGCGGGCTTCGGCGCCCAGGGCCGAGAACGGTCCGGAAATATCGTTGGCGATGCCGACCTTGATGGTGTCCGCCGCGGCAATGCCGGGCAGCAGCGCGGCGGCCGCGATGAGAGACGGGATGAAACGCATGCGATGCTCCTGGCGCGAGCCGCGCCGGCCGGTTCTTGAATGTGTGAGATGCGGTTCCACGGACCGCCAGCGCCTAGATTCCCCCCTGCGCGCTGGCGTCCGACATAGTTTAGGTTTAAAGTAATGCGCGGAACAAGTCTAGGGTTTTTACCAATATCCCCATGGCACCCCTCTATCGCGACTACGATCGCGCCGCGCTGGATATCCAATACAACGCACGCGCCACCGCACCCGATTTCAGCGACATCATGCGCCAGTATGCCGAACAAAGCCGGCATGCGCGCCAGACGCTGCCCTGCGTGGCCGACGTGGCCTACGGCGATCACGCCGACGAAACGCTGGATATTTTCCCATCGGCCCGCCCCGGCGCCGCGCCGGTGTTCGTGTTCCTGCACGGCGGCTACTGGCGCCTGCTGTCCAAGGACGATTCCAGCGCCATGGCGCCCGTGTTCACGCGCGCCGGCGCGGTGCTGGTCGCGGTGAATTATTCCCTGGCGCCGGCGGTCACGCTGGACCGCATCGTGGACCAGATCCGCCGCGCCATGGCGTGGCTGCACCGGAACATCGCCGCGCATGGCGGCGACCCGGCGCGCATCCACGTCGGCGGCAGCTCGGCGGGCGGTCATCTGGCCGGCATGCTGCTGACGGACGACTGGCAGGCGCGCTACGGCGTGCCGGCCGATATCGTCCGCGGCGCTGCGCCCTTGTCGGGCCTGTTCGACCTGACGCCGCTGGTGCACACGCACATCAACGAATGGATGCGCCTGACGCCGGAATCGGCCGCGCGCAACAGCCCGATGCTGCACCTGCCCGCCACGCCCCCGCCCGTCGTCGCCAGCCATGGCGCAAACGAGACCGACGAATTCAAACGGCAAACGCGCGACTACGTGGATGCGCTGCGCGCCCGCGGCGGCGATGCCCGCTATGTGCCGATGCCGGGCAGCAACCATTTCGATATCGTGCTGCGGCTGAACGACCCCGACGCGCCCATCACGCGCGCCATCTTCGCGCAGATGGGACTGCATCCGGACGGCGGCGCCGGCGACGGGCATCCCGGCACATCGGCCCCGGCCGGCGGGCGGCAGCCATGACGCAGCCGCCCGACCTGGAATCGCGGGCCGCGCCGGACGACCATCACGCGCTGCGCCTGTGGCTGCGCCTGCTGACATGCGCAAATCTGGTGGAAGCCGAAATCCGCGGCCGCCTGCGCTCCGAATTCGATACCACGCTGCCGCGCTTCGACCTGATGGCGCAATTGCAACGCGCGCCCAAGGGCATGAAGATGGGCGAACTGTCGCGCCATATGATGGTGACCAACGGCAACATCACCGGCATCACCGATCAGCTGGAAAAGGAAGGCCTGGTCACGCGCACCAAGGTCGCGTCGGACCGGCGCACCTCGCTGATCAGGCTGACCCCGCAGGGACGCAAGACTTTCGCCCGGATGGCGCGCGCCCACGAGGCCTGGGTGAAGGAATTGTTGTCGGGTTTGCCGGAAAGCAGCCGCAACGCACTCTTTCAAACCCTGGGAGAGCTTAAACTGCAGGTCGTGGCCAGTCGCGCGCAGGCGCGCTGATTTCTTCAACGATCCGTCAGAACCCCGATGATCCCGGTCGCGCTGCCCGGCGGCAACTTCTACCCCATGCTGGCGGTTTCGCTGGTGTGCCTGGCCACGCTGCTGACCTGGATCGCCGTGCTGTGCACCAACCGGCTGGCCCGGACCCGCCTGCGCGCCCGCCCGCGCAGCAACGCCGTCGCCATGCTGGCCCTGGCCATCGTCGGCGGCATCTTCCCGGCCCGCCTGGCCCTGCACTGGTTCGATACCCGCCAGGCCGCCGCCGACCAGGCGGCCCATACCCTGGTCCTGGACGCTTCCCGGACGCTGGCGGGCATCGACATGCCGGCGGGCACGCGGCTGCTGGTCCGCCTGCCCGGTCGGCCGGACACCTTCGAGATGGCGTATTTCCCCCGTCCCGTTCCGGTCGGCGGCATCCCGGTCAACAGCCTGGAACGCTACCTGGCTCAATCCGGCGTGCGGGAATTCCGCGCCACCGGCGCGTCGGGCGCCCTGCCGGAAGACGAAAGCGCCGACGGCTGGCGCTGCACGCGCGGCCACAAAGTGGAATTCAAGGCCGACGACAACGGCGCGCTGCGCTTCAGCAGCTGCCACCTGGCGGCGGGCAACACGGTGGATGGGCAGCCGCTGCCGGCGGGCACCTGGGTCGCGCTGCGCCACGGGCCGCGCCCGGCCACGGATTTCCAGCATGTGGACGGCTGGCTGTTGCGCACCGACGGCAGCGAACCTTCCATGGTGGCCGGCATGCCGCTGCTGAAGGCGGACCTGCGGCTGGACCGCGCCCGCAAGCTGCTGTGGTTCGAGGGCAGCCTGGGCAAGGAATACACCCTGGGCCCCATGACCTACCCGGCCGGCACGCGGGTGGCGACGGCCAGCGCCACGGTCGCCGGCGCCAAACCGGGCGATCTGGTTTTCAGTCCGTCGCGCGGCCGTTCCGCCGGCCGCAACGACGGCGACGACGTGCCCTCCGGGCAATCGGTCCTGCAGTCGCCCGATGGCAGCGTGCGCGGCGTCATGAGCAACCGCGCCGCCGGCGTCCTGGACGTCGCGTCCATCGGCACCACGCCCTAGGGCCTGTTAACGCTAGAAGGAGCCTCGCATGAGTACGCAAACCGGTGGATGGCAAGGCACGAAGCGCAGTCGTGGTGATGCCACGGCGAGCATTCGTAACGCGGCCAGGCGCCGGTTTGCGTACTCACCCTTCGGGCTGGCCGAGTCCGGGGCGGCATACGTCGTTACGGACTCCACACGTGGATTAACCACGCCGCGTCGTCCGCGCCTAGTCTGCCGCCCCGGACTCGGCCAGTGCGAGGCTCCTTCTAGCGTTAACAGGCCCTAGGCCAAAACGCTGGGATAATAGGCGCCTTTGCCACCGCCGTTCCGTACGGACGGCGATTCGCCCACGCCAGCCCGTCGCATCGGGCCGCCACAGAGACTCCGCCCATGGCCGTCAACCTGAAGATCCCCTCCGAATCCGAAATTTTCCCCGTATCCGGCGTCGACATCGGCGTCGCCGAAGCCGGCATCCGCAAGGCGGGGCGACGGGATCTGACGGTGTTCCGCCTGGCCGAGGGCGCGACCGTGGCCGGCGTTTTCACGCGCAACCGCTTCCGCGCCGCGCCGGTCCAGGTATGCGAAAGCCATCTGGCGGGCGGCGACGCCATCGCGGCGCTGGTGATCAACACCGGCAACGCCAACGCCGGCACGGGCGCGGACGGCCTGGCGCGGACCCAGGCCACCTGCACCGCCCTGGCCGGCCTGCTGAAGGTCAGGCCCACCCAGATCCTGCCCTTTTCCACGGGCGTCATCCTGGAGCCGCTGCCGGTGGACCGCCTCGTGGCCGGCCTGCCCCAGGCCATCGCCACGCTGGCGCCGGACAACTGGATGAATGCCGCGCACGGCATCATGACCACGGACACGCTGCCGAAGATCTCGTCGGCGCGCAAGACCATCGGCGGCCACACCGTTACCTTTACCGGCATCAGCAAGGGGGCCGGCATGATCCGGCCCAACATGGCCACCATGCTGGGCTTCCTGGCCACCGACGCCGGCATCGCCCGGCCGCTGCTGGAAAAACTGACGCGCCAGATCGCCGACCGGTCCTTCAACCGCATTACGGTGGACGGCGATACCTCGACCAATGACTCTTTCATCGTCATCGCCACCGGCAAGTCCGGCCTGCGCGTGGAAAGCGAAAGCGACCCGCACTACGCCGAACTGGCCAGCGCGCTCGGCGACGCGGCCGCCGAACTGGCGCAGAAGATCGTCCGCGACGCCGAAGGCGCCACCAAGTTCATCACCATCCGCGTGGAAGAAGCCGGCAACACCGACGAAGCCTTGAAGGTCGCCTATGCCGTCGCCCATTCGCCGCTGGTCAAGACGGCCTTCTACGCGTCGGACCCCAACCTGGGCCGCATCCTGGCCGCCGTCGGCTATGCCGGCATCGACGACCTGGACGTCGGCCGCCTGCGCCTGTGGCTGGACGACGTGCTGGTGGCCACGCAGGGCGGCCGCAATCCCGACTACCGCGAGGAAGACGGCCAGCGCGTCATGAAGCAGGCCGAAATCCTCGTGCGCATCGCGCTGGGCCGCGGGCAGGTTGCCGACACCGTCTATACCTGCGACTTCTCGCACGAGTATGTCAGCATCAACGCGGACTACCGCTCCTGAACGGGTAGCCGATCGCCTGGAATCACTACAGTGACCGTTTCTTCCGAATTCACCACCCTTATCGCCCGGGCCGAGCGCGTCCTGGCCCAGCTCGAAGCCTATCTGCCCCCGGCGCCGCCGGACATCGACTGGAGCGCCCATGCCTTCCGCTGGCGCAAGCGCGGATCGCGCGGCTGGCTGGACGCGGTGCGCCACGTGTCGCGCATCGACCTGGACGACCTGCAGCACATCGAACGCCAGAAAGGCATCATCGATCGCAATACACTGCACTTCCTGGAAAAGAAGCCCGCCAACAATGTATTGATGACGGGTGCTCGCGGTACCGGCAAAAGCTCGCTGGTCAAGGCCATGCTGGCGGCCTACGCGCCGCGCGGGCTGCGCCTGATCGAAGTCGACAAGTCCGACCTCGGCGACCTGGCCGATATCGTCGAGATGGTCGGGACGCGGCCGGAACGCTTCATCGTCTTCTGCGACGACCTGTCCTTCGAGGAAGGCGAAGCCGGCTACAAGGCCTTGAAGTCGGTGCTGGACGGCTCGGTGGCGGCATCGGGCGACAATGTGCTGATCTACGCGACGTCCAATCGCCGGCACCTGATGCCCGAATACATGAGCGAGAACCTGCAGGCCAAGCACCAGCCCGATGGCGAAATCCATCCCGGCGAAACCGTGGAAGAAAAGATCTCGCTGTCCGAGCGCTTCGGCCTGTGGCTGTCTTTCTATCCCTTCCGCCAGGACGACTACCTGGACATCGTGCGCCACTGGCTGCGCGAACTCGGTTGCCCGGAAGAACACATCGAATCCTCGCGCACCGAAGCGCTGCAATGGACGATCGAGCGCGGTTCGCGGTCGGGCCGGGTGGCGTATCAGTTCGCGCGCGATTGGGCGGCCCGCCATGTCTGAGCAGATCGTCGACGTCGCGGCGGGGCTGATCCTGCGCCGCGACGGCAAGCTGCTGCTGGGCCAGCGCCCCGAAGGCAAGCCGTGGGCGGGCTGGTGGGAACTGCCCGGGGGCAAGCTGGAACCCGGCGAGACCGTCCTGCAGGCGCTGGCGCGCGAGCTGGACGAAGAGCTCGGCATCCAGGTGACCGCCGCGCGGCGCTGGGTCACCTATGTCCACGCCTATCCCCATACCACCGTCAGGCTGGCATTCTGCCGCGTTACCGCCTGGCAGGGCGATCCGCGCGGCCTTGAAAACCAGCGGCTGGAATGGGTCGACCCGGCCTATGCCGCCAGCGTGGGCGAACTGCTGCCCGCCACGCTGCCGCCGCTGCGCTGGCTGCGGCTGCCCGATACCTACGGCATCAGCAATATCGGCTCGCCGGCGGGCCTGCCGGGTTTCCTGGCGCGCCTGCGGCATGCGCTGGACGACGGCCTGCGGCTGGTCCAGCTGCGCGAGCCGGGCTGGCCCGACGGGCCGGCATCGGCCAGCCTGCACGAAGCGCTGCAGCAGGTGCTGAAGCTTTGCCGGCGAAGCGGCGCCCGCGTGCTGGTGAACAGCGCGCATCCGGAACCCTGGTGGCGGGAAGCGGACGGCGTGCATTTGCGCGCCACCGATGCCGCCGCGCACGCGCAGCGCCCGCTGGCGCGGGACGGCTACTGGGTGGGCGTCTCCGTGCATGACGCGCAACAAATGGCGCAGGCGCGCCGGCTGGACGCCGACTTCGCGGTCGTCGGCCCGGTGGCCGAAACCGCCAGCCACCCCGGCCAGGCCGGACTGGGCTGGCCGGCCTTCATGGACATCAACCGGGATGCCGGCCTGCCCGCCTATGCCATCGGCGGCCAGGGGCCGGATACCCTGGCCACGGCCCAGGAGCACGGCGCGCACGGCATCGCCGCGATCAGGGCGCTGTTCGGCGCATAGCGCGCGCGCCTTATTGGCGTGGCGCGGCCGTGGATGGGGATGGCGTCGTGGACGCCGATGGGGACGCCCGGGCGGCGGGCGAAGCGGCCCCCGGAACATTCGCGTCCGCCTGCGACATGACCGGCGCGTTCACATTGCCGTCCCAGCCGCCACCCAGCGCGGCGATCAGCTGCACGCTGGCGACCAGCCGGTTGCCCATCAGGGATATCGCCTGGCGCTCGGAACTCAACGCGGTGTTCTCCAGCACCGCCACGCTCAGGTAATCCACGATGCCTTCCTTGTACTGGTTGCGCGTCAGCTCCAGCGACTCGCGCGCGGCCTCCAGCGCGCGCCGCTGCACCTGCTGCTCGCGGTCGTACACGCGCAGCTGGATCATGGTGTCCTCGACCTCGCGCAGCGCGCCCAGCACGACCTGCCGGTAGGCGGCCGCCTGCGAGTCATACGCGGCACGCGCGGATTCGACCTGGGACGCGCGCAGGCCGCCGTCGAACAGGGTCTGCGCCAGGGCCGGGCCGATGGACCAGAAGCGCGCCGGCGCCGTCAGCCATTGGGCGAATTGGCCGCTGCGGAAACCGCCGTCGGCACTCAGCGTCAGGTCGGGAAACCAGGCAGCCTGCGCCACGCCGATCTGCGCATTGGCCTGCGCGGTGCGGCGTTCCGCGCCGGCGACATCGGGGCGGCGCTCCAGCAACTGCGAGGGCAGGCCCACCGGGATGGCGGGCACTTTCTGCGTGAAGGGCGCGGCGGCAATCGAAAATCTCGAAGGCGGCTCGCCGATCAGCACCGCGATGGCGTGTTCGAACTGGCCGCGCTGCCATTCCAGGTCCACCCATTGCGCGCGGGTGTTCTCCAGCTGGGTGCGCGCCACGGCCACATCGGATTTCGCCGCCACGCCCGCGTTGTAGCGATTGATAGTCAGCTGCAGCGAGCGTTCGTTGGTCTCCACCGTCTCGCGCAGCAGCCGTTCCTGTTCGTCCAGCACGCGCAGCTGGAAATAATCCTGCGCCAGCGTGCTTTGCGCGCTCAGGCGGGCGGCGGCGAGATCCGCCGCGCTGGCCTGCGCGCCGGCCTGGCTGGCCTCCACGGAACGCCGGACGGACCCCCACAGGTCGGCTTCCCAGCTGACCGTGCCGCTGAGCGAATAGGTGTTGCCCACGGTGCCGTTGCCCGATGAAGCGCCCGTCCCGCCGCCGGATCGCGTGACGCCGGCGCCCACGCCGACGGTCGGAAAAAACGCCGACCGCGCGCCGCGCACCAGCGCCTGGGCCTGGCGGTAGTTCGCCTCGGCCTGCGCGATATCCAGATTGGCGGCATCCAGCCGGCGCATCAGATCGTCCAGCACCGGGTCCTGGTAGACCTGCCACCAGGCGCCGCGGTCGGCCAGCTCGTTGGGCCGGGCCGGTTTCCAGCCCGGCGTATCGTCCTGGCCTTCCTTGAACTGCGTGCCGACGTCCATCGCGGGGCGGACATAATCCGGGCCCACCGCGCAGGCGCCCAAGGCGCCGCACAGGGCCATCATCGAGAACAGCCGCGCCAGCGCGGCGGGCGGGCAGGGTTCGAACGAGCGGGTCATGAATAATCCGTGGAAGGCGCGACGGCGCGCGCGGCGCGGCGGCGCCGCGCCCAGTGGCGCAGGCGATCCAGATAGAGATAAACGACGGGCGTGGTGTACAGCGTCAGCACCTGGCTGACGAACAGGCCGCCGACGATGGTGATGCCCAGGGGCTGGCGCAGCTCCGCCCCAGTCCCGGTGGCCAGCACCAGCGGGATCGCGCCCATGATCGCCGCCAGCGTGGTCATCATGATGGGCCGGAAGCGCGTGACGCAGGCTTCGAAGATCGCTTCGCGCGGTGCCAGGCCCCGTCCGCGTTCGGCCGCCAGGGCGAAGTCGACCATCATGATGGCGTTCTTCTTGACGATGCCGATCAGCAGGAAGACGCCGATCAGCGCGATCACGGTGAACTGGCTGCGCATCAGCATCAGCGCCAGCAGGGCCCCGATCCCGGCGGACGGCAGCGTGGAAAGAATGGTGAAGGGATGCACGAAGCTTTCGTACAGGATGCCCAGCACGATATACATGGTGACCAGCGCGGCCAGGATCAGCCAGGGCTGCTGCTGCAGGGTCTGCTGCGCGGCCGCGGCCGTGCCCTGGAAGCTGGCCTGGATCTGGTCCGTCGGCAGGCCGATGCGCGCCACCGCCGCGTCCACCGCGTCGCTGGCCTGCCCCAGCGATACGCCGGGCGCCAGGCTGAACGAAATCGTATCGGCCACGAACAGCCCCTGGTGCTGCACGCTCAGCGGCGCGCTGCCGACTTCGAACGAGGCGAACGAGGCCAGCGGCACGCGCGCGCCGCTGGCGCTGACCACATCGACGTTACGCAGCGATTGCGCGTCGCGCGCGAAACTCTGCGGGACACCCAGTATCACGTGGTACTGGTTCAACGGCCCGTACATGACCGACACCTGGCGCTGGCTGAAAGAGTTGTTCAGCACGGCGGAGATATCCGACATGCTTACCCCGAGCCGGGTGGCGGCTTCCCTATCGATCACCAGGTTGACCTGCTGGCCTTTATCCTCGACGTCGGTATCGACATCCACCAGTTCCGGCAGCCTGGCCAGCGCCTGCTGCACGCGCGGCATCCAGGTCCGCAGCATCGACAGGTCGCTGGCCATCAACGCGTAGTCGTACGAGCCCGTGCTGCTGGCCCGGCCGCCGATGCGGATGTCCTGCTGCGCCACCAGGAACATGCGCGCGCCGGGAATGCTTTGCAGGCGTCCGCGCAGGCGTTCGATCACTACCTCCGCCGATACGCCGCGCTGGGCCAGCGGCTTGAGCTGGATCTGCATGAAACTGCTATTGCTGCCGCCGCGCCCGCCGGCGTAGCCGGTCATGCTCTGCACCGCGGGATCGGACAGCACGATCTTGCGCATGTATTCCAGCTTGGGCACCGTCGCCTGGAACGATGTGCCCTGGTCGACGCGGAAGAATCCCAGCAGCTGGCCGGTATCCTGGTTCGGGAAAAACCCCTTGGGCACGATGATGTACAGGTAGACGTTCAGGCACACGGTCAGCAGCAGGACCACCATGACCAGCGGGCCGTGGTTCAGCGTCCACCGCAGCGAGCGGGAATAGCCGTCGCTCAGGCGCTGGAAGCCCCGTTCGGACCACTGCCCCAGCCGGGAGAACAGCCCCGGGCGGCGTTCCGGCGGCGGCTCGTCGTCGCGCGCGCGCAGCATCCGGCCGCACATCATCGGCGTCAGGGTCAGCGACGTCACCAGCGATACCAGGATGGCCGCCGACAGCGTCACGGCGAATTCGCGGAAAAAGCGTCCCACCACCCCGCCCATCAACAGGATGGGAATGAACACGGCCACCAGCGACAGGCTCATCGACAGCACCGTGAAGCCGACCTCGCGCGCGCCGCGCATGGCCGCGCGCACCGGCGACATCCCTCTTTCGATGTAGCGCATGATGTTCTCGAGCACCACGATGGCATCGTCGACGACGAAGCCCGTGGCGACGATCAGCGCCATCAGCGATATGGTGTTCAGCGTATAGCCGCACAGGTACATGATGCTGAAGGTGCCTATCAGCGATACCGGCACGGCCACGCAGGGGATCAGCGCCGCGCGCAGGCGGCGCAGGAAAAGCAGCACCACCACCATGACCAGGCCCACCGCGATGATGAGCGTCATCTCGGCTTCGTGCAGCGACGCCCGGATGCTGGGGCTGCGGTCCTGGGCCACCGCTAGCTGCACCCCGCCGGGCATCTGCGCCTGCAGCCGCGGCAGTTCCTCGCGCAGCGAATCGACGACCTGGATGATGTTGGCGGCGGCCTCGCGCCGCACGATCAGCAGGATGGCCTTGCGTTCATTGTAGAAGCCGGTCTGGAACAGGTCCTCGACCGAATCCTCGACCGTGGCCACGTCGGACAGCCGCACCGGGGCGCCGTCGCGCCACGCGACGATGAGCGGGCGGTACTGCGCCGCCTTGCTCAGCTGGTCGCTGGCCATGATGGTCCACTGGTATTGGCCGCTGTCGATAAACCCCTTGGGCCGGTTGGCGTTGGCATTGGACAGCGCCGTGCGCACCTCGTCCAGCGACACCCCGCGGCTGGTCAGCGCGCCGGGCAACACCTCCACCCGCACCGCGGGCAGCGAGCTGCCGCCCACCGTCACGTCGCCCACGCCGTTCACCTGCGACAGCTTCTGCGCCACGATGGTGGAGGCCAGGTCGTACAGCTCGCCCTGCGTGTGCGTGTCCGAGGTCAGCGCCAGCGTCATGATGGGCGCCGCCGACGGATTCGCCTTGCGATAGGTGGGATTGCTTTTCAGGCCGCTGGGCAGCAGCGTGCGCGAGGCATTGATGGCCGCCTGCACGTCGCGCGCGGCGCCGTCGATGTCGCGGCTAAGGTCGAATTGCAGCGTGATGCGCGTGGAACCCTGCGTGCTGCTGGACGTCATCTCGGTCACGCCGGCGATGGCGCCCAATGCGCGCTCCAGCGGGGTCGCCACGCTGGACGCCATGGTCTCGGGGCTGGCCCCGGGCAGGCTGGCCGTGACGGAGATGGTCGGGATATCCACCTCAGGCAGGGGCGCGACCGCCAGCAGGCGGAAGGCCAGCGAGCCCGCCAGCACCACCGCCAGGGATAGCAGCGTGGTGGCCACCGGCCGCACGATAAACGGCGCCGACAGGATCATCGCGGCGCCTCCGCCCGTCCGCCGCGGCGGCGCCCGGCCCAGCGGTGCGACAGCCGGTCGAACATCAGGTAGATGACAGGGGTGGTGAACAGCGTCAGGACCTGGCTGACCAGCAGCCCCCCCACCATGACCAGGCCCAGCGGCTGGCGCAGCTCCGAGCCCGTGCCGGTGGACAGCATCAGCGGCACCGCGCCGAACAGCGCCGCCAGCGTGGTCATCAGGATGGGCCGGAAGCGCAGCAGCGCCGCCTCATGGATGGCCTCGCGCGGCGGCAGGCCGCGCTTGCGCTCGGCCTCCAGGGCGAAGTCGATCATCATGATGGCGTTTTTCTTCACGATGCCGATCAGCAGGATGATGCCGATGATGCCGATCATGTCCAGTTCGGTGCGCGTGATCAGCAACGCCAGCAGCGCCCCCACGCCGGCCGATGGCAGCGTCGACAGGATGGTCACCGGATGGATGAAGCTTTCGTACAGCACGCCCAGCACGATATACATGGTGACGACCGCGGCCAGGATCAGCCACAGCGTGCTGGTCAGCGAATTCTGGAACGCCTGGGCCGCGCCCTGGAAGCGGGTCTCGATGCCGGCGGGCACGCCCATGTCCTGTTCCGCGGCATGAATCGCGGTCACCGCGTCCGACAGCGAAGCACCCGGCGCCAGGTTGAACGACACGGTCACCATCGGGAACTGGTCCAGGCGGTTGATCGCCAGCACCGTACTGGACTCGCTGATGCGCGCGATGCTGGACAGCGGCACCTGCGAGCCGCTGGACGTCGGCACGTAGATCTGCGACAAGGAATCGGGTCCGCGGCTGAACTGCGGCTGCACCTCCAGCACCACGCGGTACTGGGCGGACTGCGTGAAGATGGTGGAGATCAGCCGCTGGCCGAATGCGTTGTACAGGGCCTCGTCGATGACGGCGGCGGTAATGCCCAGCCGGGAGGCCGCATCGCGGTCGATGTCGATGTAGGTCTCCAGCCCTTCATCCTGCAGATCGTCGGTCACATCGGCCAGCTGCGGCAGCTGGCGCAGCCGGTCCACGACACGCGGCGTCCACGCGCTGAGCAGCTTCAGGTCCGGATTCGACAGCGTCAGCTGGTACTGCGTGCGGCTGATCCGGTCCTCGATGGTCAGGTCCTGCACCGGCTGCATATAGACGGTCATGCCTTGCATCCCGGCCAGCGCCTGGCGCAGCCGCGCCAGCACTTCCGTCATCGATCCGTTGCGCTCGCCCCGCGGCTTCAGTGCGATCTGGATGCGCCCGGCGCTTAGCGTGGCGTTGCTGCCGTCCACGCCGATGAACGACGACACGGTCTGCACGTCGGGATCGGCCAGGATGATGCGCGCGGCCTCCTGCTGGCGCTCCGCCATGGCCGGGAAAGAGATGGTCTGCGACGCCTGCGTAATCGCCTGGATGAGCCCGGTGTCCTGGGACGGGAAGAAGCCCTTGGGCACGACGGTATACAGCAGGGCGGTAAGGGCGAACGTGGCCAGCGCCACCAGCAGCGTCAGCGGCTGGTGGTCCAGCACGACCCGCAACATGCGGTCGTAGCCGGCGATGGTCCGGTCGATCAGGGAACCTGTCCACTCGTGGAAACGGCCGTGATGGGCAACCCGCTGCCCGGGCTCGGGCACCACGGTTTCGGCTTCGGCGCCAGGCAGGGGACGGCCGGCTGCGTCGCGGCGCACGCGCTTGCCTTCCTGGCGCAGCAACCGCGCGCACATCATGGGCGTCAGCGTCAGCGACACCAGCAGGGAAATCAGGATGGATACCGCCAGCGTGATGGCGAATTCGCGAAACAGCCGCCCCACGACTTCCGTCATGAACAGCAGCGGGATCAATACCGCGATCAGCGAGAACGTCAGCGAAATAAGCGTGAAGCCGATCTGCCCGGCGCCCTTGAGCGCCGCCTGCAAGGGCGTTTCGCCTTCCTCGAGGTGGCGCGCGATGTTCTCGATCATCACGATCGCATCGTCCACCACGAAGCCCGTGGCGATCGTCAGCGCCATCAGGGTCAGATTGTTGATGCTGAAACCGGCCAGGTACATGATCCCGAAAGTGCCGATCAGCGACAGCGGCACCACCACGCTGGGGATCAGCGTCGCCGTCACGCTGCGCAGGAAAACGAAGGTCACCATCACCACCAGCGCCACGGAGAGCAGCAATTCGAAGCGCACGTCGGCGATCGAATCGCGTATGGTTTGCGTGCGGTCGGCCACCACGGTGACGTCCAGCGTCGCCGGCAGCGATGCGCGCAACTGCGGCAGCAGCGCGTTGATGCGATCGACGACATCGATGACGTTCGCGCCGGGCTGGCGCTGCACGTTCAGCAGCACCGCCGGCTTGTCGCCCGCCCACGCGGCCTGGCGCACGTCCTCGGCGCCCTGCACCGCCTTGGCGACGTCCGACAGGCGCACCGGCGCGTTGTTGCGGTAGGCGATGATCAGGTCGTTGTAGTCCGTGGGCGCCTTCAGCTGGTCGTTCGCGTTGATGGTCGTCGAACGCCGCGGGCCGTCCAGGTTGCCCTTGGGTTGATTGACGTTGGCCGCGACGATGGCGGTCCGCAGGTCCGACATCGATAGCCCGTTGGCCGCCAGCGCCTGCGGATTGACCTGCACGCGCACCGCGGGACGCTGGCCGCCCGCGATACTGACCAGGCCCACGCCGGGAATCTGCGACAGCTTCTGGGCCATGCGGGTATCGATCAGGTCGCGTACCTGCGGCAGCGGCATGGTCGGCGAGGTGATGCCCAGCGTCAGCACCGGCGCATCCGCCGGATTGACCTTGTTATACGTCGGCGGCAGCGGCAGGTCCGTCGGCAGCAGATTGGACGCGGCGTTGATGGCCGCCTGCACTTCCTGTTCGGCCACGTCCAGCGAGATATCCAGCGTGAACTGCAGGGTGATGACCGATGCGCCGCCCGAACTCGTGGAGGACATCTGGTTCAGGCCCGGCATCTGCCCGAACTGCCGCTCCAGGGGGGATGTGACCAGCGAGGTCATCACATCCGGGCTGGCGCCGGGATAGAGCGTGACGACCTGGATCGTGGGGTAATCGACTTCCGGCAGCGCCGCGACCGGCAACAGGCGATAGGCGATCAGCCCCGCGATCAGGATGGCCACCATCGAAAGCGTGGTGGCGACGGGCCGCAGGATGAAGAGGCGCGACGGGCTCACGGCGCGGTCCGCGCTGGCGCGCTTGGGGTGGCGGTAGCCGGTCCCGCGCCCAGCGACGCGCCAGGCGTGGGCGGCGTGACGTCGGCGGCATCGGTCACCACCTCGACCCTGGCGCCGGCCCGCAAGCGGTCAGTGCCTTCGGTGACGACGCGGTCGCCCGGCTTGAGTCCGTCGGTCACGACCACCAGATCGCCGCTGACGGGGCCCAGCTTCAGCTGCCGCACGACCACGGTATTGTCCGGCTGCGCCACGAACACGAACGGTCCTTGCGACCCGCGCTGCACCGCGCCGTTGGGAATCACCGTCATGCCCTTGCGCGTTTCGACCAGCAGCTGGATGTTGACGAACTGGTTGGGGAAAAGCGCATCGTCGGCGTTGTCGAAGCGCGCCTTCAGCTTGACGGTACCCGTGCTGACGTCGATCTGGTTGTCCAGGGTTTCCAGCACGCCGGTCGCCAGGCGTTTGGTATTGGCGCGGTCCCAGGCATCCACGCGCAGCGTCCTGCCTTGCCGCAGTTGGTCGCGTACCTCGGGCAGCTGCGTTTCCGGCAGCGTGAAAATCACGGCGATGGGCTGGGTCTGGGTGATCACCACCAGCCCCGTGGTATCGCCGGAGGACACCAGATTGCCGGGATCGACCTGGCGCAGGCCCAGGCGTCCGTCGATGGGCGCGGTGATGCGCGCGAACGTCAATTGCAGGCGCGCGTTATCCACATTGGCCTGGTCGGTCTTCAGCGTGCCCTCGAACTGGCGGACCAGCGCGGCCTGGGTATCCACCTGCTGCTTGGCGATGGAATCCTGCTTGAACAGGGCCTGGTAGCGCGCCAGGTCGCGCCGCGCGTTTTCCAACTGCGCCTGGTTCTGCTGTTGCGTCCCCAGCGCCTGCTGCAATTGCACGTTGAAAGGACGCGGGTCCACCTGCGCCAGCACATCGCCCGCCTTGACGTGCTGCCCTTCCTTGAAATTGACCTGCACCAGTTCGCCATCGACGCGGCTGCGTACCGTGACGGTGTTGTAGGCGGTAACCGTCCCGAGGGCCGGCAGCGAAATATCCACGTCCTTGACGGCGGCGGCATAGACGCGCACGGGCACCGGCGGCTCGGCCATGGGGCCCGGCGCGCCGCCGGGCCGATGGCGCGCCCCGCCGCCTCCGCCGCCGGCGGCCGCCCCCGTTCGATGGCCGGCGGCGCCCACGCGGGCCTGCCCGCCCGTCTCGACGCCGGCCTTGGGCCGGAATACCAGCCAGGCGATGCCGGCCAGGACGATGATCGCGACGATCCACGCGACAAGGCGCCGGCGAGACCGGGGAGCTGGGGAAACGGAGGGACGGTCGGACATGGGGGCCAAAGGGGGACGCTACCGGGACCCGCTATTGTCCATCAGACAACTCTGGTTTTATAGCAAGGCCGCGCCGTTTGAAATCCGCCGCAACAGGTATCCTGCCCGGGAGTTCCGCCCCGGAGGACGCAGGGCAGCAGCCGGAGGGCGCCGGGCGGGGTATTTCAGGCGGGGGGACAGTGGCGGCGGGTGACGGGCGGGCGGCTGGCCGCTCACGCGCAGAGGGACATTTCGAAACGAACGTCGCGCGCCACCTGCTGCGGCTTGAGCTCCCCGTCCTGGACGGAAAACCGTATCCAGATCATGTACTTATTGGCGCTGATCTCGGGAAAGATCCCGCTTTCGCCATCGACCCACACGCGCAGCAGCTGGTGCGCCTTGCCTGCCAGCATCTGCTGGTAGGTACCCTGTTCGGCCACGGCCTGGACCCGCCGGCCGGATTCGCGCAGCAGCCGCAAACCGATCTGCAGCCCCTCGTGCAAGGGGAGCAAGGGCTCTATCCAGGATTGCAGGTCGGCGCAGCGCACGGCTTCGGGCTTCTGCTGCCAGGCGTAATACGACGGCATTTCGATCTGGGTACCGCCGCCGGGCACGGCCAGGCGTCCGCGCAGGCTGACCAGCCATTCGTTTTCCCGCAACGGCTGGCCGGTCTTGCCCTGGCTGACCAGGGACGCGCTGGTCTTTTCCATATCGCGCAGCATGCCTTCCAGCGCATCCTGCGCCACGCCGGGGTGATCGCGCAGCGCCACCAGCTGCAGCCGCTGCCGTTCGATATCCTGCAGCACCGAGCTCTTCACGTCCGTGCGTTCGATGGCGTCGAGGATATCGAAAATAGTACCGACGGCGATCTGGTGATTCTTGGGATCACCCGGGCGCGCGAAGAAGAACAGCCGGTCGAAGAGATATTCCAGCCGCAGATACGCCCGGATACGCTCATTGAAGGGATATTCGTAAAGGATCACGCTGGATACAGGCCCGTCGTAAAACCGGTCGCAACCGAAGTCGCGCCGAAGTTGTCATGGATGCCGGCCGCGATCACGCGGCGTGGCCCGATGCCGACGCCAGGGCGCACCACCTGTCGTGCAGTGCTCGCGTCCGCGCGCACAGCGTTTGAGCGGACGTGGCGCCGTCATTCAAAATAACGTCGTGCGCAGCGGCCAGACGGGTATCCCGCGCGGCCTGTGCCGCCATAATACGCTGTATGGTGTCGGCCGTCAGCCCGCTGCGCGACTGCACGCGGCGTATCTGGGTTTCGGGGTCGCAATCCACCACGCACACCCGGTCCACCCGCTGGGTCCAGCGTCCCGATTCGATGAGCAGCGGCACCACGAACACCACGTAACATCCTGTCGCGCGCGCGCCCGCATCCAGCGCCTCGCGCGATATCAAGGGATGCAGGATGGCCTCCAGGGCCGCGCGGGCCTGGGGCTCGGCGAACACCTTCGCGCGCATCCAGTCGCGGTCCATCGCACCGTCAGGGCCCGCGGCCTGCGGGCCGAATTCGCGCACGATCCCGGGCATCGCGGCGCCGCCGGCCGCGGTCAGGCGGCGCGAGATCTCGTCGGTGTCGATTACCGTGGCGCCCCACGATGCGAGCAGATCGGCGACGCGGCTTTTGCCGGAGCCGATGCCGCCCGTCAGCCCGATTATCAGGCGCGGCGTTTCGCTTTGCATGGTCCTCCCCTGGCCCTATCCCAGCGGTGGACGGGCCATCAGAAGCCCAACGATACCAGCCAGCGCCAGATAGGGACCGAAGGGCTGCGGCTGGTCGCGGCCGATGCGGCGCGTCAGTATCAGCGCCAGGCCGACCGCGACACCGGCCAGAGAGGCAAGCAGCAACAGCAGGGGCAGTGCCCCCAGCCCCAGCCAGGCACCCAACGCGGCCAGCAATTTGAAATCCCCATAGCCCATGCCTTCGCGGCCGGTGGCCCAGAGGAAGGCGTGATGCAGCCCGCGCAGGAACAGATAACCCACGGCGGCGCCGAGGATGGATTCGACGGGCGAGGCGAATACGCCAAGCGTATTGACAAGCAGGCCGGCCCAGATCAGCGGCAAGGTGATGGCGTCGGGCAGCAGCCCGGTTTCCGCGTCGATCCAGGCCATCGCCACCAGCGAGGCCGCCAGGACCATCGCGCACGCGGCCGCCAGGCCAGGGCCGTAATGCCAGGCACACAGACCGAACAGCACCGCCGTCATCAGCTCGATCGAGGGATAGCGCCAGCCGATACGCGCGCCACACTCGCCGCAGCGGCCGCGCAGGCACAGCCATCCCAACAGGGGAATCCGCCGCCATCCGCGGATGGCGCCGCCGCACGCCGGACAATGGCTGGACGGCCGCCACAGGTGGGGACGCGCGGCGGCCTGGCCCTGCGCGGCTTCGCCCTCCAGCGGCGGTTCGGCCCAATCGTATTCCAGGATGCGGGGCAGGCGATGCACCACCGTGGTCAGCCAACTGCCGATCGCCAGGCCCAGTACGGCGGCAAGCAGGATGGCGGCATGGGGATCGAGAAACACGACTGAATATCCATGGAGGAAGGCGACGCGATCATAGCTGCCGCGTTTTACCCTGGCGAGTATCGCGAGCCGGCAGGATTCAACATGAAGGACGACGCGCCGCGGCAAGGCATTCATGCGAGAATTGTGCGCATGTGTTTAATCAGGATACGCTGTCATGCCCGCCCTCTCCACCGCTTGTGAACCCCCGGCCCGGTCCGCGCCGTTTCCACGGATCCGCTCGATCGCGGTACTGGCCCTGGCGATGGCCGGCGCGGCCGGCGTGGCGGGCTGCGCGGAGCAGAAGCAGGCCGGTTACTACGACCTGCCGCGCGGCAACACTGTCCATGATGCCCAGGTCATGGGCACGGGCGCGGATTACCGGCCCGTGGTGCGTGCCCCCGCGCAATTGCAGATCGACCTGAACCCGCCGACGCCCACCCAGCAGCAACAGATGGAAGCGCAGCGCGCCCGGGCGATCCAGGAAGGCCATACCGCCGAAGACGGGCAGCCCGTGCCGCCGCCCGCCGTGGCGCAGGCCGACACCGCGCCCCAACCCGCAGCGCCGCCCAGCGCGGCGGAACGCAGCCTGGTGCCGCAACCGCAAACCTATATGGGCACCCTGCCCTGTTTCGCCGCCGGCATGGAATGCGAGGCGCAACGCATCACGCTGACGCTGGCGCCCAACGGCCGCTGGCGCGGGCGCTCCGCCTACCTGGATTCGGCGGCGGGTGGCGGCAAACCCATCGCGGAACAGGGCTGCTGGCAAGTCACCGATGAAAAGCCGCCGCGCATTTTCCTGATCGGGCCGGACAACCAGACCCGTGCGGAATTCGTACTGGCCGCCAACAACGTCCTGCGCCTGCGCGCCATTGCCGGCGTTACACCCAGCCTGAACTACACGCTGACGCGCCAGCCGGACCTGGACCCTATCGACGAACTGGCCAAGCAGATGCCTCCCAAGTGCCCCTGATGCAGGCGCGCCGGCCATGCCGGCGTGGCACGCCCGCCGGGCCTGGCCCTCGCTAGCCATTGCAGCGGGTATGGGGGCACATCCGGCACGCCAGCTCCATCGCATTGCGCACCCCCATCTTGCGGAAGATGCGCGCCCGGTGCGCCTCCGCCGTCCGCGACGAGATATTCAGCTCGATGGCGATGTATTTATTCGATTTGCCGGTAACGAGATACGTCGCGATATCGCGTTCGCGGGGCGTCAATGCCGCCGCGCGTTTTCTTGCGCACCCCTGCGCCTGAACCATGCTGGCCTCCCTGGTGATAGGTGGGCCGGTAGTCTTGCATGGATACCCGGACGCCGAAAGCTGTCAGTTCTGACAGGGTGACGATTTCGTCACGGAACCAGTACAGATGGCGGATTTCCAGAGGGAGAACGCTGGCCGGAGACCGAATGGCCCCAGCCCGGCGAAGCCGCGAGATCGGACTAATCCGACGCCGCCCGTCCTGCGTTACAACTCCAGATTATCGATCAAGCGCGTGGCACCCAGTTTGGCGGCCGCCAGGGCGACCAGCGGTTCGCCCGCGGCCATATCGGCGGCGTCCGGGGTTTTCAGGTCGCGGCGGCGGCGCACGGCGATGTAGTCCACCTTCCAGCCACGGCCGGCCAGCGCCGCCGTGGCATCCGCTTCCAGCGCGGCGGCGTCGCGCTGGCCGCCAGCCAATTGTTGCTGGATCTGCTGCAATTGGGCGTATAAAGCCGGCGCTTCGGCGCGTTCGGCTTCGCTGAGATAGCGATTGCGCGACGACAGGGCCAGGCCGTCCTCGGCGCGCACGGTCTCGTGCGCCAGCACGTCCACGGGCAGCTGGAACTGGCGGCACATGGCGCGCACGATCATCAGCTGCTGGTAGTCCTTCTTGCCGAATACCGCCACGCGCGGCTGCACGCAGGAAAACAGCTTCAACACCACGGTGCATACACCGGTAAAGAAACCGGGGCGGAACTCGCCTTCCAGGATATCGCCCAGGTCATCCGGCGGACGCACGCGGTAGTTCTGCGGCTCCGGGTACATCTCGCGCTCGTCGGGCGCGAACAGCACGTAGACATCGCGCTCGCGCTCGAGCTTTTCGACATCTTCGGCCAGCGTGCGCGGATAGCGGTCAAAATCCTCCGACGGCCCGAACTGCAGGCGATTGACGAAAATACTGGCCACGACCGGGTCGCCATGCTGGCGCGCCAGCTTCATCAGCGCCAGGTGGCCTTCGTGCAGATTGCCCATGGTGGGCACGAAGGACACCCGGTTCTGGCCGCGCAGGTGATCGCGCAGTTCCTGGATGCTGTGTACGACTTTCAAGGATGTCTCCGGGAATAAGCGCACCGCGTGGCGGGCGCCGTAGATCAGGCCGCTTCGGCCGCTACGCTGGTATAAGCCAGCCGCACATAGATGGGCGCGTAAGGCTCTGCCTGCGTGATCTCCAGCAGCGATTCGCGCGCCAGCTCCAGCATGGCGATGAAATGCACCACGACCACGGCGACAGGCGCGCCTTCATCGATGCGCTCCATGAACATTTCGCTGAATTCCATGAACCGCACGTCGCTCAGGCGCCGCAGGATGTGCGTCATGTGATCGCGCACGGACAGCTGTTCGCGTGTGATGTGGTGGTGGGCGTTCAGCTTGGCCCGCTTCATGATGTCCGCCCAGGCCTGGCGCAGGTCCTCGGGCGATACGTCCGGCATGGCGCGCTCGACGCTGAGGTCGGCCACGGCCTGGGCGCGCTGGAAGTCGCGGCCCAGCTGCGGCAGCGCGTCCAGCTTCTGCGCCGCCAGCTTCATCTGCTCGTATTCCAGCAGCCGGCGCACCAGTTCGGCGCGAGGGTCTTCGACCTCTTCGCCGGTATCGCTTTTCCTGACGGGCAGCAGCATGCGCGATTTGATTTCGATCAGCATCGCGGCCATCAGCAGGTATTCGGCGGCCAGCTCCAGGTTATGCACGCGGATCTGTTCGACGTAGGACAGGTATTGCCGCGTGACATCCGCCATGGGGATGTCCAGCACGTTGAAATTCTGCTTGCGTATCAGGTAGAGCAGCAGATCGAGGGGGCCTTCGAAGGCCTCCAGGAACACTTCCAGCGCGTCGGGCGGGATGTAGAGATCCTGCGGCAACTGGAACAGCGGCTCGCCGTACAACCGCGCGAAAGCCACGCTGTCGACGGTGTCGGGCGTGCTATCCACCGGCGGCTCCACGAGCGCAGCCAGGTCCTTCCCCGGCACGGAAGCGTTCTTCGACATAAGCGAGAAGGGCCCGCTCAGTCGTTCTGATAGACGTATGGCCTTTGCGGGACACGCGCGGCACGGAAGCCTTCCAGCAGCTCGGGATCCTGCGGCTTATCCCAAAGCAGGCCGCGGCCTTCGCGCTGCCGCTTTTCCACATCGGGATGCGTCTTCTTGAAATCCTTGAGGAAACGGGTGATTTCCGATTCGTAGTTGTTGGCCATGGGACCATGCTTCGGGCAGTTGCGTTACCCGGCAGTTTACTTCAGGGCAGCCGAAAGCGCGGCGTTACAATGACCCGGCACCCCGCCGCCCTCCCCCGACATGTCCACCAAAACGCTGGCCTCCGTCCCCCCGCTCGCCGATCCCGCCGCCTTGCGGGCGGCCAAAATGATTCCCTTCATCGTAGGTTGCGCCCTGTTCATGCAGATGCTGGACGCGACCGTGGTCGCCACCGCGCTGCCTGCCATGGCGGCGTCGCTGGATTCCACGCCGGTGCGGCTGAACGTCGCGATCACCTCCTATCTGCTGGCGGCCGCCGTGTTCGTTCCCGTCAGCGGCTGGGCGGCGGACCGCTTCGGCGCGCGCCGCGTCTTTATCGCCGCCATCGGCCTGTTCACGCTCAGCTCGGTGGCCTGCGCGCTGTCGCAAACGGTCGCGCAACTGATCCTGTCGCGTGTCGCCCAGGGTATAGCCGGGGCCATGATGGTGCCGGTGGGACGCATCATCCTGCTGCGCACCGTACCCAAGGAAGACCTGCTCAAGGCCATGTCCTTCCTTTCCATTCCCGCCCTACTGGGGCCGGTGATCGGCCCGCCGCTGGGCGGCTTTCTGGTGACCTATGCATCCTGGCACTGGATCTTCCTGATCAATGTGCCCATGGGCGTGCTGGGCATCGCGTTGATCCTGCGGTATATCCAGGAAATCCGCGAAAAAGACGTGCCCGGCCTGGACTGGCTGGGCTTCGTGCTCAGCGGTATCAGCATGGCCACCCTGGTCGGGGGCTTCGAGGCCGTCGGGCAGGACGCCGCCGGCAATGCGCACGCCCTGGGCGTGGTGGTCATCGGCCTGCTCAGCGGCTTCTGGTACGTGCATCACTCGCGCAAGGCCGCGCATCCGATCATCGACCTGTCGCTGATGCGCATCCCCACCTTCAAGATCTCGACCCTGGCGGGCAACCTTTGCCGTTTTTCGGTGGGGGCGACGCCCTTCCTGCTGGCCATGCTGCTGCAGGTGGGTTTCGGCCTGACGCCGTTTGCCGCCGGCATGATTACCTTCGCCAGCGCGGCCGGCGCCCTGCTGATGAAATTCGTCGCCACGCCGATCGTGCGCCGCTACGGCTTCCGGCGCGTGCTTACCGTCAACGCCGTGCTGACGGGGGCATTCATCTGCGTGTGCGCGTTGTTCCAGCCGGACACGCCTTCGTGGCTGATCATCCTGGTGCTGCTCGTCGGCGGCTTCTTCCGTTCGCTGCAGTTCACCGGCGTGAACGCGCTGACCTATGCCGATATCGGCCCGGACAAAATGAGCCGGGCCAGCAGCTTCGCGGCGATGGCGCAACAGCTGGGCGTCAGCCTGGGCGTGGGCGTGGCGGCCGTCACCCTGAATGTCAGCATGGCCCTGCGCGGCTCCGAACGCGCCAGCATCGCCGATATCGTCGCCGGCTTCCTGGTGGTGGGCCTGTTGTGCGGGGCCTCGTTTTTCTCCTTCCGCCGGCTGGATCCGGCGGCCGGCAGTCAACTCAACGGACAGAAGGCGCAGACCAGCGATGAAGAATGAATACATTCTTGCCCTGGACCAGGGCACGACCAGCTCGCGCGCCATCGTATTCGACCGCGAAGGCCGGGCGCGCGGGGTCGGACAGCGCGAGTTCCGACAGTACTACCCGCATCCCGGCTGGGTCGAGCACGACGCCGGCGAAATCTGGCGCAGCCAGCTGGAGGTTGCGCGCGAGGCCTTGCACAACGCCGGGGCGACCGCCGCCGACGTCGCCGCCATCGGCATCACCAACCAGCGCGAGACCACGCTGATCTGGGACCGCGCCAGCGGCCGCCCGCTGGCGCACGCCATCGTCTGGCAGGACAGGCGCACGGCCGAGGCCTGCGACCGCATGCGGCGCGAAGGTCGCGCCGACTTCCTGCAACAGCGCACGGGCCTGGTGCTGGACGCCTATTTCGCCGGCACCAAGCTGGCCTGGCTGCTGGACAACGTACCGGGCGCGCGCGCCGCGGCCGAACGCGGCGAGATCGCGTTCGGCACCGTCGACACCTGGCTGGTCTGGCAATTGACCGGCGGCAAGGTCCACAGCACGGATTGCACCAATGCATCGCGCACGCTGCTGTTCGATATCCATACCCAGGATTGGAGCGACGAGCTCCTGGAATGCCTGAACATTCCCCGCTCGGTGCTGCCCACGGTGGCGCCCAGCAGCGCGGTGGTCGCCGAGACGCTGCCGCAGTGGTTCGGCGGTGCCATTCCCATCGCCGGCGTGGCCGGCGACCAGCAGGCCGCCACCTTCGGCCAGGCCTGCTTCAAGCCCGGCATGGCCAAGAACACCTACGGTACCGGCTGCTTCATGCTGATGAACGTCGGCGACAAGCCGGTGGCCTCGCGCAACCGGCTGCTGTCCACGGTGGGCTGGGGCCTGCCGGCCCCGGCGCAGGATACGGCCGACGCGCAGGTCTTCGCCAGCGGCGGGCCCGCCTGGACGCCCACCTTCATGCTCGAAGGCGGCGTATTCGTGGCCGGCGCCGCCGTGCAATGGCTGCGCGACGGCCTGGGCATCATTCAGCGCTCGGAAGACGTCGAAGCGCTGGCCGGCAGCGTGGCCGACACGGACGACGTGTTCCTGGTACCCGCCTTCGCCGGGCTGGGCGCGCCGCACTGGGATCCCTACGCGCGCGGCACCCTGGTCGGCCTGACACGCGGCACCACCCGCGCCCATATCGCGCGCGCCACCCTGGAATCGATCGCCCTGCAAAGCGCCGAACTGCTGACGGCCATGAAGGCCGACTGCGGCATAGACCTGTCCGAACTGCGCGTCGATGGCGGCGCGGCCCGCAACGACCTGCTGATGCAAATGCAGGCCGACCTGCTCGGCGTGCCCGTCGTGCGGCCGCGCGTCTCGGAATCCACCGCGCGCGGCGCGGCGGGCCTGGCCGGCCTGGCGGTGGGGTTCTGGGCCGACATGGACGCCTTCGCCGCGCAGTGGGAGGCGGAGCGCCGTTTCGAGCCGGCCTGGTCCGCCGACCAGCGCGAGGCGCGCCTGCGCCGCTGGAGCCAGGCGGTCGAGCTGTCCAAAGGCTGGATGAAGTGACCCCCCCCCGAAGCGCTACGCGCTTCCCCCCCAGGGGGGCGACGCCAGAGGACCGGCGGAGCCGGATCCTCGGCGTCCCCGGTCGGATGCACCTGTTTTTTGCGCGGTGCTGGGGTGGATTGTTCCTGCGCCGAAGCGCTGCGCGCTTCCCCCTCAAGGGGGCGACGCTGGAGGACCGGCGGAGCCGGATCCTCGGCGTCCCCGGTCGGGGGCACCTGCTTTTTGCGCGGGGCTGTGGTGGGTTGTTCCTGCGCCGAAGCGCTATGCGCTTTCCCGTTCCGGGCGCGCGGCACGTCGGTGGGCGGAGTCGGGTCCGCAGTGTCACGAGGTGGGTGATGGGAGTGCTACGCGCGTGGAGGAATTGATATGAATCTTGCCCGCATCGATCTTGTCACGCTCGCGCTGTTCGCTTCCGTCGCGCGGCTGGGTAGCATATCGGCCGGCGCGCGGCAGGCGCGGCTGGCGGTGGGGGCGGCCAGCAAGCGGATTTCCGACCTGGAGGCCGCACTGGGCTCGCCGCTGCTGTTCCGCAAGGCGGCCGGCGTGGAGCTTACCGATGCCGGCCAGGCCTGCCTGGCGCACGCCACCCGCATCCTGCAGGAAGTCGACCAGATGGCGGGCACGCTATCCGATTACGCGCAAGGCGTGCGGGGCCAGGTGCGGATCGCCGCCAACACGTCTTCCATCACGCAATTCCTGCCGGATGACCTGTCGCGCTTCATGACGGAACATCCTGCCGTGCGCATCGACCTGGAAGAACAGAACAGCAGCGAGATCGTCGCCGCCGTCGTCGAGAACCGCGCCGATATCGGCATCTTCGGCGAACACACGCCCGAAGCGGGCTTGCAGACCTTTCCGTACAAGCGCGACGAACTGATGCTGGTCGTGCCCGACAGTCATCCATTGGCCACGCGCGCCAGCGTGGCCTTCGCCGAAACGCTGGAATACGACTATGTCGGGCTGCCGCCCAGCACATCGCTGGCCAGCCTGCTGGCGCAGGCCTGCACAAGCCTGGATACCGCCATGAAACTGCGCATCCAGGTCCGCAGCTTCGACGCCATCTGCCGCATGGTGGTCGCCACGCGCGGCGTGGGCGTGCTGCCGCGCATCGCGGCCGAACCGCATGCGCGTTCCATGCAGCTGCGATTGATCCCGCTTACCGACGACTGGACGCGGCGCTGGCTGCTATTGGGCGTGCGCGACGTGGATACGCTGACCCTGGCCTCGCGCATGCTGCTGGCACAGCTGCGCGCGGCCGGCTGACCCTCTGGGCGACTGACCCTCTGGCCGACTGACCCTCTGGCCGGCTGACCCTCTCATAGCCGGCTGACTTTCTCATAGCAGGCCCAGCGCCGTCGCCTTCAACGTGGCGGCGGCGCGGGTCGAGCACTCCAGCTTGCGAAAGGCGTTTTCGACGTGGGTGCGCACCGTGCTGGGACTTAGCGCCAGCTGGCGCGCGGCTTCCTTGTTGGTGGCGCCCAGGCTGATGGCGCGCAACACATCGCGTTCGCGATGGGTCAGCAAGGCGCTGTCAGCGCGTGACGCCGCATCGATGCCGGCGAGGACGGTGGACGCCTTCGGCGAGTCCACGCCGTCGGCGGCATGGATGGAAACCAGCGCCTCGATGACACGGCGGTCGAAGCGTCCGCGATCCGCCTCGTCGCGCAGGCAGGCGGTGGCGGCTTCGTCGGCCATGGCTACGCGCCAGGGCCGCGGCGACCGCAGCGCGACCCAGGCCACCGCCGCCGCCAGGATCTGGGCGGGCAGACCGATGGCCGGCGCGCCGATCGAGCGAAAATAGCCTGAGCCGTCGGCACGCTCATAGGCGTGCGAACCGAGCTCCGCGGCATCCGCCAGCGAACCGGTCTGCCTGCCGGCACGCGCCGTCCAGTATGGCACCAGTCGCACTTTTTCCCAGGCCTGGGCGGAAAGCCGGCCCGGGGTATTCCAGACGGCGTTCGGCACCGCGGCGCGGCCGATGCCATGTACCAGCCCGGCGCGGTAAACGGCCCGGACGATCTCTTCCCCCGCCCCGAGCCGTTGGGCACAGACAGCGGCCGCCGTCGCGGCCCCGCGCGAAAAGCCCGTCATCCACGGCAGTTTCAGGTCGACGATATCGGCGACCAGTTCCAACGATGCGGGCCGCAGCGAGGCGGGCGTAGGCGGCAAGCCATCCGCCGCATCGCCATCCGCATCGGCGGCCGCAGGGTTGCCGTCCGGGGCATCGACGGCCGACGCCGGGCCGGGTGGGCGCGATCCTTCCCATGCATCGAGCTCCCGCATCCACTGCCCGGCCTGGGCCAGGACGATGTCCGCCAGGTCGGCCGGATAGGCGCCGCCGGCCCTGCCCCGGATCATCTCGCGCGCCCGGTCCATGCCATATACGCGGGCCAGTACATCAAGGTCGCCAGCCAAAGTGACGGCGAAAAGGCCGCGCGGCACCGCCGCGCCCGCACTGCCCGCCGGCAGGCCGCCGCCATCCCAGCTTTCGAACGTATTGCGCAGGATGTCCTGCGCGGCGGTGGAAAGCCGCAGCATCGCGGCGACCTGGGCCGCTACCTCGCAATGGATTTCCGCCAGGGGACGCAGGGCCACCGCCCCGCCGTGCCGCGCCAGCGGCGCCGACCACCCCGGACGCATCGCCAGCATCGCCTCGCGGCTGGCGATGTCATCGCCCAGCACGTTGGCGACGTCCCCCGCATTGGCGGTGCAGCCGGACCATCGCAGCAAGGCCGCCTCCTGCACCGCGTGCCGCTCGTCGGCGCTCCACCCCGCCGCGCGCGCGATGCGGCAGGCCAGCCATGCCACGCGTGGCGAGTGGTCCGTCGGCTGTCCCATGCTGAGGTCGCCGATGAAGGCCAATGCCCGTATGCCGTCGAAAACCGGGATATGGTCGCTACGCGCGTCCATCCGCGAATACTCCGTATCGCCCGCCCCACACGCCGCGCGGGTCGCAGCCATGGAAGGAATGGGCGGGCATCGGATGTTCATCCGATGCATTTATTCCGGCCCATGCGTCAAGCTGGCGTCTCCTTGAACCGCATCGAGAATAGCATCATGAAAACCCAGCTGAAGAAATCCCTTTCCGCCCTGCTCCTGGGCGGCGCCCTGGCGGCCGCGGCCGCGCACGCGGCACCCCCGCCGCAGGACCTGAAAGGCAAGAACATCGTGCTGGTGCACGGCGCCTTCGCCGACGGTTCCAGCTGGAACAAGGTCATCCCCCTGCTCGAAGCGCACGGCGCCCACGTCGTGGCCGTCCAGAACCCGCTGACCTCGTTGGCCGACGACGCCGCGGCGGCACGCCGCGTCATCGACGCGCAGCAGGGGCCGGTCATCCTGGTCGGACACTCCTGGGGCGGCTCGGTCATCACGGAAGCGGGCAACGACGACAAGGTAAAAGCCCTGGTCTATGTCGCCGCCCTCGCGCCGGACAACGGTCAATCGGTCAACGATCTGATGCGGGGCGCGCCCGCCCCCGCATGGGCGCCCGAACTGCGCAAGGATTCCGGCGGCTTCCTGACCCTGTCGACGAATGGAATCCTGCATCAATTCGCGCAGGACCTGCCCGCGGCGTCGGCCCGGGTGCTCGCCGCCACGCAGGGCCCCTGGGCGGCAAGCGCCCTGGACGATAAGGTTTCGAAGGCTGCCTGGCACAACAAGCCCTCCGCCTTCGTCGTGACCGACCTCGACCATATGATCGACCCCGCCGCGCAGGCCAGGATGGCGGCCGCCATCGGCGCGACGGTCACCCACGTGCGGTCCAGCCATGTCGCCATGCTGAGCCATCCGGCCGCCGTCGCGGCGGCTATCATCGCCGAGGCGAAAAAGGTCGACTGAAGCGGGTAGAACGCGCTACGTACAGGCGCCGCTCGGCCGCCGCCATGGCCTGCGCGCCTGGCGGCGGGCCCGCGGTCCGCCAGCCCCGGCACGCGGCCGGGGCTTTCTCGTTTCCGGAAACCCCCTTTGGCGAATGCATCATTCCCGGGGCTTCCCTTCCCACGGCACACTGTCGGTCCCTGACGGCTGTACGCGGGGAGGAGACATGGCACGACAAATTCTCGCGGGTATCCGCGTGCTGGAACTGGGGCAATTGATCGCCGGCCCGTTCGCAGCGAAGACACTGGCCGACTTCGGCGCCCAGGTCATCAAGATAGAACCGCCCGGCGTGGGCGACCCCTTGCGCAAATGGCGCATGCTGCACGAAGGCACGTCCGTCTGGTGGGAAGCGCAATCGCGCAACAAGCAATCCGTCTGCGTCGACCTGCGCCAGCCGGAAGGGCAGGACATCGTGCGCCTGCTGGCCGCCGAAGCCGACGTGCTGATCGAGAATTTCCGCCCGGGCACCATGGAGAAATGGGGCCTGTCCTGGGAAAAACTGCATGCGCTGAACCCGCGCCTGATCATGCTGCGCATTTCCGGCTACGGGCAGACCGGCCCGAAGGCCGGTGAACCGGGCTTCGCGGCGATAGGCGAAGCCATGGCCGGCCTGCGCTACCTGAATGGCGAACCGGGCCGCGCGCCGGTACGCGCCGGCGTGTCGCTGGGCGACACCATTGCCGGGCTGCACGGCGCGCTGGGTGTGCTGCTGGCGCTGTACGAGCGCGACGCGCGCGGCGGCACCGGGCAAGTGATCGACGCGGCGCTGTATGAAAGCATCTTCAACCTGACGGAAAGCCTGCTGCCGGAATATTCCGTGTTCGGCGCGGTGCGCGAACCCGCCGGCGCGGCGCTCCCGGGCATCGCGCCGTCCAACGCCTATCCCTGCGAGGACGGATTCGTCCTCATCGCCGGCAACGGCGACGGCATCTATACGCGGCTGATGTCGCGCATCGGCCGCGAGGACCTGGCGCGCGATCCCGCGCTGGCCCGCAACGACGGCCGCGTCGCCCGCGTGGAGGAAATCGATGCCGCCATCGGCGCCTGGACGCGCGGCCGCACCATCGACCAGGTGCTGGACGCGATGCGCGAAGCGGGCGTGCCGGCCGGACGCATCTACAGCGTGGCCGACATCGCGCAGGATCCGCATTACCGCGCGCGCCAGGCGATCGTGACAGTCGAATCGGCCAGCGGCATCGCGGTCGAAATGCCGGCCGTCTTTCCGCTGTTGTCCGGCAATCCCGGCACGGTGCGCGATCGCGCACCCACCCTGGGCGAGGACACGGATGCCGTACTGCGCGAGGCCGGCGTGGACGACCAACAGCGCGCCGCGCTGCGCGCCGCCGGAATCATCGGATAGAAAGCCGCGTCCGCACATCGCATCAGCACCGCATCGGCATCACATCAGCACCGCATCAGCACCGCATCGGCATCGAATCGAAATTATCTCGGCACTGAATCGGCATCATTTCCACATCAGCACCCAACCGGTACCGGCTTCGCGCGGCAACGCCGCGCGCATCGCGGACCGACGCTTCATCGTACCGGCGACGCAGTACCCGCCATCATCCCGCACAACAAGACGGAGACATCGACATGCATGACCGCACCCTGACCACATCCCTGCGCCGCCTGCTGGCCGCCGCGGGCCTTGCCGCCATGGCCGCCGCGCCCCTGGCCGCCGGCGCCGCCTATCCCGACCGCCCGATCACGCTGATCGTCTCCGCCGCCCCCGGCGGCACGACGGACATCGCGGCGCGGCTGATCGCCCAGCCGCTGGCCCAGGCGCTTGGACAATCCGTGGTCGTGGAAAACAAGCCCGGCGCATCGGGCAGCATCGCGGCGCAGGCCGTGAGCCGCGCCAATCCCGACGGCTACACGCTGCTGCTGCAATATTCCGGATATCAGGTCATCACGCCGCTGATCACCAGCGGCTTGAACTGGGACCCCATCAAGTCCTTCACGCCCGTCGCCAACGTGCTGTCGGCGCCGCAGGTCGTCGTGGTGCGCCCCACGCTGCCGATCAAATCGATGAAGGAGCTGGTGGACTACGCCAAGGCGCATCCCGGCGAACTGAACTACGCGTCGTCGGGCAACGGCTCGCTGCAGCAGGTCGCCACCGAGCTGTTGAACCAGATGGCCGGCATCAAGACCACGCATATTCCCTACAAGGGCACGGGTCCGGCCCTGGCCGATCTGCTCAGCGGTTCGGTCGACATGACGATCACCACGCCGCCGCCGCTGCTGGGCCAGATCGCCGCCGGCAAGCTGCGCCCGCTGGCCGTCACCGGCAAGACCCGCCTGGAATCGCTACCCAATGTCCCGACCGCGGCCGAAGCCGGCTATCCCGACCTGCTGGTGTCGTCCTGGTTCGCGATGTACGCGCCGGCGAATACGCCCAAGGCCGTCGTCGACAAACTCGCCGGTGAAATCGAGAAAATCATGAAGACCGACGAGTTCCGCAAAAAAGCCGCGGAGCAAGGCGCGCAAGCCGAGTTCATGGGCCCCGAACAGCTGGCGAAGTACACGCAGGACGAACTGGTGCGCTACAAGGCCGTCGTGGAAAAGGCCCACATCACGGCCAACTGAGCGACGGCGCGGTCCCCGCATCGACAGGCCGAGGCGGGAGCAGGCAAGCTCCCCGCCTTATCCCGTTGCCGCGACATACGATCGCGCGTTACGGCCGGCGGGCCAGCAAAGCCCAGAGTCCGGCCACGGACAATAGCGATCCGCCCGCCAGATGAAAGCCGCGGCGCGCGCGCGGTGCCGCCAGCCAGCGACTGGCGGCACCGGCGAACAGCGCGTAAAGACTGGCATTCATCGCTGCCAACACCACGAACGTCGTCGCCAGGATCCACATCTGGGTCTCCGTGGCGCGGCCCGGGTCGATGAACTGCGGCAGGAAGGCGACGAAGAACACGATGCCCTTGGGGTTCAGCGCCGTCACCAGCCACGTATTGGCGAACAGCTTCCAGCGCGATAACGGCACGGGCGCTACGTCGGCGGCGGCGCCGCCCGCCGCGCCCGCGCGCAGCATGCGGATACCCAGGTAAAGCAGATAGCAGCCGCCCATCCACTTCACCACCGTAAACCAGAAGGCCGATGCCGCCAGCAAGGCGCCCAGGCCCAGCAGCGATACGCACAGCGCGGTGGAATCGCCCAGCGCCACCGCCGTGACCAGCGGCCAGCGCGCGCGCCGTCCGTGCGCAAGCGAATAGCTGATGACGGACAGGATGGTCGGCCCCGGAATGACGAGCAGGACGACCGAAGCGGCCACGAAGGCCAGCCAATGTTCCCAGGACATAACGACCTTTCCTCCTTGCCACGATAGTCATCGATGCGCCCGCATGCCAGCCGTCATGGCGGCCGCCAGCGTCGCTATCCCTGATGTTCTCCCACGACGTCGCGCAGGCTTTGCAGCGCCATTTCCACGGCGACGGGCTGGAAGGTTTCCTGCCGCCAATACATCGCGACCGCGCCGAAGCCCGATAAGCGGATCGGCAGGATGCGCATGACATTCATGTGCGTGAACCGCAGCGCCGCGCGGTGCGAGGCCACGCCGATCAGATCGCTGTTGCTGATCAGGGTCAGGTTCACCGTAACCGAGTTGGATTCCACGTGATCCGCGGGCATGGTCTTGCCGGCGGCGGCCAGCGCCGTATCCAGCGCATTGCGGATCGGCGTTCCCTTGGGCCAGACGATCCAGCGATAGGCCATCAGGTCTTCCCATGCGATGGCCGGCAGATTGAACACCGGATGGCGCGGCCGCGCCACCATGTGGACCGGCTCCAGATACAGCGATTCCGACAGAATGGCGGGGTCGTGATGCTCCGGCGCGGAGCGGCCGACGACGATATCCAGCTCGCCTTGCGCCAATTGGCCCAGCAGGTGATCCATGGTCGATTCGACCAGCTTGACGCGCGCCTGCGGCATCAGTTCCAGCAGCCGCATGACGGCCAGCGGCACGGTGTCCGATGCCGACGCGCCCGACGCACCGATCACCACCCGCCCGCCGCCGCCCTGGCGCAACGCGGCCATATCGCCGCTGGCGCGCTCCAGCTGGGCATCGATGCGCTGCGCATGGGCGATCAGGGCTTCGCCGTAAGGCGTGGGACGCAGCCCCCTCGCGTGCCGCTCGAACAGCGGCAGGCCGATGTCGTCTTCCAGGTCCTTGAGCCATTTCGATAAGCCCGGCTGCGTGGTATTGAGCATCGCGGCGGAATGGCTGATATTGCGCGTTTGTGCCAGGCTGAGCAGCATCTTCAGGTTGCGCAGGCGCAGTCGGTAGGTCCAGTCCATGGGGTGCCCGTCAGCCATACATATTTATGTATGGATAATAAGATAAATTCATTTCCGAAGGCATATCGCGGCTCACATAATACGAAAAAACGTTCAGGAGACAAGGCCATGGCCGAAGGAACATCGACGCGCGCCGATCGTGCCGCGTACTACGAACGGATCGCCCGCAAGAACATGGCGCCGTTGTGGGAATCCCTGCATAACCTGGTACCGCGCACCCCGACGCCACGTTGCGTACCTGCCATGTGGCGTTACAACGACGTGCGCGCCGACGTCATGGAAGCCGGCACGCTGATCAGCGCGGAGGAAGCGGTGCGCCGCGTCCTGATCCTGGAGAACCCCGGCCTGCCCGGCCAGGCCAGCATCACCCAAACGCTATATGCCGGCCTGCAGCTGATCCTGCCCGGCGAGATCGCGCCCAGCCACCGCCACACGCAGTCCGCGCTGCGCTTCATCGTGGAAGGCTCCGGCGCCTATACGGCGGTGAACGGCGAACGCACCACCATGCATCCCGGCGACTTCATCATCACGCCGTCGTGGACCTATCACGATCACGGCAACATCGAAGCCGCCGAGGGCGGCGAGCCCGTGGTCTGGCTGGATGGACTCGATATCCCGCTGCTGCGCATGCTGGATGCCGGCTTCGCCGAAAACTACCCCTCGGCCACGCAGCCCGTGACGCGCCACGAGGGCGACAGCTTCGCCCGGTTCGGCAACAACATGGCGCCTGTGCGCCATGTGCCGGCCAACGGCAATTCGCCCATCTTCAACTATCCCTACGAGCGCAGCCGCGAGGCCCTGGACCAGCTGTACCGCTACGGCGAACTGGATGCATGGGACGGCGTAAAGCTGCGCTATGTCAATCCGGCGACCGGCGGCTATCCGATGCCGACCATGGCGACCTTCATGCAATTCCTGCCGGCCGGTTTCCAGGGCAAGACCTATCGCAGCACCGACTCCACCGTGTATTCCGTGGTGGAAGGCCGCGGCACCGCGCGCGTAGGCGACCAGGAATTCCATTTCGGACCCCGCGATGTCTTCGTGGCGCCCTCCTGGCAGCCGGTACAACTGGCAGCCATGGACGACGCCATCCTGTTCAGCTATTCCGACCGCCCCGTGCAGGCGGCGCTCGGCCTGCTGCGGGAAGAGAGAGGGTAGCCCACCCCCGAAGCGCTGCGCGCTTCCCCCTCAAGGGGGCGACGCTGGAGGACCGGCGGAGCCGGATCCTCGGCGTCCCGGGTTGGATGCACCTGTTTTTTGCGGGGGGGGGGAAGGCTCACCCCCGAAGCGCTGCGCGCTTCCCTTCATGGGAACACGGTTTCATGCGATGTAGTCGGTCGCCATTTTTTTGTCCTGCCAATTAAGGTTTCTTCGCACATGCCTTACGTCTTTGCTCCGCCGGCGACCGTCGCCGTGCCCGTCGCCGGAACCGGCGATAGCTTTCCCGTGCGCCGCGTTTACTGCGTCGGCCGCAACTACGCCGCCCACGCGCGCGAGATGGGTTTCGATCCGGACCGCGAACCGCCGTTCTTCTTCTGCAAGCCGGCCGACGCCGTCATGCCGGTGGCCGAGGGCGAGACGCTGAACCTGCCCTACCCGACCGAAACGTCGAACTACCACTACGAAATCGAACTGGTCGCGGCCATCGGCAAGGGCGGCGCCAATATCGCGGTGGACGATGCGCTGGGCCACGTGCACAGCTACGCGGTCGGGCTGGACATGACCCGCCGCGACCTGCAAATGAAGATGCGCGAGGCCGGTCGCCCGTGGGAACTGGGCAAGGCATTCGACGACAGCGCGCCGATCGGCCCGCTTTATCCCGTCGCCGCCAAGGGCCACTTCCCGAAGGCCGACATCTGGTTGAAGGTGAACGGGCAGGACAAGCAACGCAGCGACACGTCCAAGCTGATCTGGTCCGTGGCCGAGACCATCAGCTACCTGTCGCGCTACTTCCGCCTGGAACCGGGCGATCTTATCTACACCGGCACCCCCGAAGGCGTGGGGCCGGTGGTCAAGGGCGACCTCATGGAAGGCGGGGTCGATGGTCTGGGTACCTTGCGCGCACGGGTGGTGTAAATCATGAAAGATACCGACGTCATCATCGTAGGCGCGGGCGTGGGCGGCCTGGTACTGGCCCTGAGCCTGCATCAGGCAGGCATCGCCTGCCGGGTGTACGAAGCCGTTCCGGAAATCAAACCGCTGGGCGTGGGCATCAACCTGCTGCCGCACGCGGCGCGCGAGCTCGACGAGCTCGGCCTGCTGCCCGCGCTGGACAAGCTGGGCGTGCATACGAAGGAATCGATTTTCTTCACGCGGCACGGCCAGTTCATCTACAGCGAACCGGCGGGCAAGGCGGCCGGATATGCCTGGCCGCAATACTCCATACACCGCGGCGATCTGCAGATGGCCCTGCTGGACGCCGTGCGCCAGCGCCTCGGCGCCGATAGCATCCTGACCGACCACCGGGCCGTCCGCGTGGAGCAGGACGCCGACGGTGTCACCGTACACATGACGGACGGCGCCGGCAAGGCGCGTCCATCGGTGCGCGGCGCCATCGTCGTGGGGTGCGACGGCATCCACTCGGCATTGCGCAAGCAGCTCTATCCCAACGAAGGCGCGCCGCGCTATTCCGGCGTCAACATGTGGCGCGGCGTCACGCGCTGCAAGCCCTTCCTCAGCGGCGGCAGCATGGTGCGCGCGGGATGGCTGTCGATCGGCAAGATGGTGATCTACCCGATCCGCGACAACATCGATGCCGAAGGCAACCAGTTGGTGAACTGGGTCGCCGAAATCGAATCGCCCGAACCGGCGGTGCGCGACTGGACCCGCCAGGGCCGCCTGGAAGACTTCTTCCCCGCCTTTGCCGATTGGCATTTCGACTGGCTGGACGTGGCCGCGCTGATCGAGAACGCCGATTCGGTGCTGGAATATCCCATGGTGGACCAGGATCCCCTGCCCACCTGGACGCAGGGCCGCATGACCCTGCTGGGCGATGCCGCGCACCCCATGGTGCCGCGCGGTTCCAATGGCGCGGGCCAGGCCATCATCGACGCGCGGTTCCTGGCCGGCCAGCTCAAGAAGCAGGGCCTGACCCCGGCGGCGCTGCAGGAATACGACAAGGCGCGCGTGGCGGCGACCACCAAGGTGGTCCTGACCAATCGCAGCAATCCGCCGGACGCCATCCTGCGGGAAGCCTACGAGCGCTCTCACGACCAACGCTTCGAGCGTATCGAGGACGTGATCAGCCGCGACGAACTGCAAGCCATCTCGGACCGCTACAAACAGGTCGCCGGATTCGATCCCGCGACGCTGACCTCGCGGCCGTCCTTCCTTTGATTCCCGCAGTACCACCCGACGGGCGCGGCCGAGACACCGCGCCCGCAAGGAGATAACAATGAAAACCCTGTTTCGCGCCCTGGCCGCGCTGGTTCTTGCCGCGACGGCATCCGTCAGCCAGGCCGCCTGGCCGGACCGGCCGATCACGCTGATCGTACCGTTCACGCCGGCCACCGGCATCGACCTGGTGGCGCGGCAACTGGCCGCCACCTTGCCCAAGACGCTCGGGCAATCGGTCATCGTGGAAAACCTGGCCGGCGCCAGCGGCAACATCGGTACGGAGAAAGTCGCCCGTGCCGCGCCCGATGGCTATACCTTCCTGGTCACGGTGAATACCTTCGTGATGAACCAGCCGCTGTACAAGGAAAAGCTGCATTACGACCCGGTCAAGGATTTCGCGCCGGTCAGCCTGACATCCTGGGGCACGCTGCTGCTGGTCACCCACCCGTCCAACCCGGTGAACACCGTGCAACAGCTGGAAGACGCCGCGCGCAAGCAGCCCGGCAAGCTTACCTACGGCACGCCGGGAGTCGGCACGCCGCACCATCTGGCCATGGCGCTGCTGCTGGACCAGAGCAAGACCGAAATGCTGCATGTGCCCTACAAGGGCACGGCGGGCGCCGTCACCGATATGCTGGCGGGACGGCTGGACTACATGTTCCTGCCCGTGCACGTGGCGCTGCCGCAGATCAAGGCAGGCAAGCTGAAGGCCATCGCCACCGGCAGCCCCAAGCGCATTCCGCAGTTGCCCGACGTACCGACCCTGACCGAATCGGGACTCGCGGGTGCGGATGTCGATATGTGGTACGGCGTGCTGGCGCCCAAGGGCACCCCGGCCGCGATCGTTGACAGCATGAACAAGCAGATCGCCGAAGCACTGAAGGCGCCGTCCACGGCCACCGCCTTCGAAGCCCAGGGCATGGTACCGGCCACCTCCACGCCGGAGGAATTCGCCGCCCTGATCGCCAAGGACGCCAAACGCTGGAGCGATGTCGTCACGCGCGCCGGCATCAAGGCGGAATGACGCCCGTCAGGGAATACACGGAACAGGCTTCATGCAACTCTATAGTTTCTTCAACAGTTCGACTTCCTATCGGGTCCGCATCGCGCTGGCCCTGAAAGGCCTGGACCCGGAATACCGGCCCATCAACATCCGCACGCTGGAACACCGCGCGGCAGACTACATGGACCGGAACCCGTCCGGCTCCGTGCCGCTGCTGAGCGATGGCGAGATGGACCTGGGCCAGTCGCTGGCGATCATCGACTACCTGGACAGCACCCATCCGGAGCCGCTGCTGATTCCCCGCGACATCGAGCGGCGTGCGCGCGTGCTGGAGCTGAGCAGCGTCATCGCCTGCGATATCCATCCGGTCAACAACCTGCGCATCCTGCGCTATCTCACCGACGTGCTGGGCGTGTCGGCGGAACAGAAGGATGCCTGGTACCGGCACTGGGTGGCGGACGGCATGCGGGCGGTGGAAGGGCTGCTGGCCCGTCATGGGCACGGCCCCTACTGCTTCGGCGAAGCGCCCACGCTGGCCGATGTCTGCCTGGTGCCGCAGATCGCCAACGCGCAACGCATGGGCTGCGATATGTCGGCCTATCCGCGCGCCATGGCGGTCTACGCGCATTGCGACGCGCAGCCGGCCTTCCAGCGCGCGGCGCCGGCCAGGCAGCCGGACTTCATCAAATAGCGGCCGGGATGGGCACGCGGCGCGCCGCCGCCTGCCCATCACACGCCCGGGCGGGATCGCCCGGGACGCGCAACGGTCGTCGTTCAGTTCGTGCTGGCGCCCGAGACCTGGACGATTTCCTTGTACTTGCTCTTCTCGTTGCGCACGAAGTCGGCGAACTGCGTGGGCGACATGGGCTTGATTTCTGAACCCATGGTCAGCAGCCGCTGGCGTACATCCGGCTGCATCAGCGCCGCGCTGTATGCCTTGTTCAACTTGTCGACCACGGCGGCCGGCGTGCCACCCGTGGTGAACACGCCGAACCACGTGCCCAGGTCGAAATCCTTGACGCCGGATTGCTCGACGGTCGGGACGTCGGGAAGCAGCGAAGAACGTTCCTTGGTCGTCACGGCCAGCGCCTTCACCTTGCCGTCCTTGATCAGGGGCGCGGACGCCGCCAGGTTATCGAACATGAAGTCCGACTGGCCCGACAGCAATGCCAACTGGGCCGGGGACGCGCCCTGATAGGGGATGTGCTCGATGCTGACGCCCGCGCGCGCCTTCAGGAGTTCGCCGGCCAGATGTCCCGCGCTGCCGTTGCCTCCGGAGCCGTAGTTCAGCTTGCCCGGATTGGCCTTGGCATAGGCGATCAGATCACCCAGGCTGTTGATGTGGTTCTTCTTGGCGAAGTCGACGTTGACGACCAGCACATTGGGCACCGACGCCACGATCGTCACCGGCGCGAAGTCCTTGATCGGGTCGTAGGGCAGGTTCTTGAACAGCCAGGGATTGATGGCATGCGTGGCCACCGCGCCCATCACCAGCGTATAGCCGTCCGGCTGCGCCTTGGCCGCCAGGTCGGCGCCGATATTGCCGCCCGCGCCGGCGCGGTTTTCCACGATGACCGGCTGGCCCAGGTCGCCGCGTACTTTCTCGGCCAGCATGCGGGCCATCGTATCCAGCGGACCGCCAGGGGGGTAGGGAACGATGAAGCGCAGCGGCTTGCTGGGATAGTTGTCGGCGGCATGGCCGGCGACAGGCGCCAGGGCGGCCAGCGCGACCGCACCGCACGCCAGCACGCGGCCCAGGCGGTTGAGCAAATTAGGGGACATGTTCTCCTCCCTCACATGTTTTGAAATAGCCAGTAGCATAACTGAGAAGCTACGCGCGCTATTTGCAGAACAAGGCCGATCTGGCCGCCCAGACCCCGGTACGGGCGCCCTATCGCCGGGCGCCCATGACACATCCCCGTGGCGTCATACCGTCCGGACTTCCCCGCCGTCCATGCGCAACGCCGCGCCCGTCAGCCAGCGCGCGCCCGGCGAAACCAGGAACGCCATCAGTTCGGCGATCTCTTCGGCCTGGCCGTATCGCGCGATCCCCGCCTCCCGCGGGAAGGTCGCCATCGCTTGCTCCAGCGTCATGTTCCGCCGTGGCGCCGATTGCTCCAGGAAGGCGCGGCGGCGCGCCGTCATGACGGCTCCCGGCAGGACACTGTTGACCTGCACGCCATCCGCGATCCCGCGATCGGCGAACGCCTTGGCCAGCGCAGCGATCGCCGCATTGATGGCCCCGACCGCCGCGGACGGGGCTTTCGGTTGTTCGGCGGTATTTCCCGACATCAGCACCACCGCCCCTTTCGACGTCCGCAGATGCGGCCAGGCAGCGATGGTCAGCCGACGCGCGCCATGCAGCTTCAAGGCCATGCCGTCATCCCATTGCCGGTCGGACATCTCGAACAGATCGATCTGAGGCACCGCGCCCGCGATATTCAGCAGCGCGTCGATACCGCCGAACGCCGTCACGGTGGCATCGACCACGATGGCGGGCGCGGACGGGTCCGCCAGGTCGGCGCCGATGACCAGGGCCTCGGCTCCGGCCGCCCGCACCGCCGCGGCGGTGTCGTCCAGGTTGGCGCGGTTGCGCGCAACCAGCGCAATGGCGTCGAAGTCCCGCGCCAGGCGCAACGCGGTCGCTCGCCCGATCCCTTGGCTGGCGCCCGTCACGATCGCCACCGATTTATGCATTTCCATTTCTCTTCTCCCAGACTCGCTCTAACGGTGGACCACAACCATCTTTCCCACGGCTTCATTGGCTTCCATCACCCGATGGGCCTCATGGATTTCCTCGAAGCCGAATACGCGCGACGGCCGCACTTGCAGGCGCCCCGCCGCCACATCCCTGGCGATGTCCCGCAAGGGCACATCCGACAGCGGGAATCCCGGCGTGCCGAACACGAAACTGCCGAAGAACGTCAGGTACACGCCGCTGGCCATTTGCAGCAGGGGATTGAAATCCGCGATGGGCGCCAGGCCACCCAGCCAACCCGCCAGGCACGCCTTGCCACCGCGTCGCAGCATCGCCAGGGAATCCAGGATGGTGCTGTTGCCCACCAGGTCCAGCACCGCGTCCAGCTGCCCGGCTTCGGCGATGCGCCTGGACAGGTCCGGTCCTTCCTGTTCGACCCGCTCGGCGCCCAGCGCCCGCAGCATCTCGAAGCGCTGGGGATTGCGCGTCGTCGCGATGACGCGCGCGCCCGCATTGACCGCCAGCTTCACCGCGGCCTGGCCGAAGGCCGAGGTCGCGCCGCGTATCACGAGCGTCTGGCCGTCCCGCAGATCCAGGTTGCGAAACAGGCAGGTCCACGCGGTTGCATAGGTTTCCGGGATTGCGGCCAGCACGTCCCACGGCAGGTCGGCGTCGATCAGCGCGACGTTGGAGACGGGCGCCCGTGTGTACTCGGCATAGCTGCCGTTGATGGTGCGGCCCAGGCCGCCCATCAATGCCGCCACCTTCGCCCCCACCGGGAATTCCCCGCCGGGGCAGGACTTCACCACACCCACGCATTCGATGCCGCTGACGGACGCGGCCTCGGCCCATTCGCCGCGCCGCATATGCATTTCCGCATGGTTGATGCCGAAGGCCTTGATCTCGATGACCACATGGCCGTCTTTGGGCTCGGGTTCCGGGATGTCCTGATAGACGAGACTGTCCAGCCCGCCGAATTTTTCGAGAACGATTGCACGCATTGTTGATCTCCGATCATGAAGGTCCCAGCGGCCGGCCTGCCCGGCCCCGCGGGAATAAGTCCACGCCGGCCGTCGACGACGGCCGGTCCTTTTCACGCGAGGGAATGCAGGAAGGCGCGGATCTCGCCGGCGATCTCGCCGGCGTGCGTTTCGAGGGCGAAGTGCCCCGTATCGAAAAACCGCACCGTGGCCGCCGGGATGTCGCGCTTGAAGGCCTCGGCGCCAGGCGGCAGGAAGAAGGGGTCGTTCCTGCCCCACACCGCCAGCAGCGGCGGCTGGTGACGGCGGAAGTACGCCTGGAATTCGGGATACAGGGCGACGTTGGTCTTGTAATCGCCAAAGATGTCCAGCTGGATTTCGTCGGCGCCCGGCCGCGCGAGGTAATGATCGTCCAGGCTATAGCCATCCGGCGATACCGCGGCCGGATCGGCGACGCCGTGCGTGTATTGCCACAGCGTGGTTTCCGGTGCCAGCAGCGCGCGCAAGGCCTGGCGATTCTGCGGCGAAGGATCGCGCCAGTACGCCTGGATCGGATTCCAGCCTTCGCTCAAGCCTTCTTCATACGCGTTGCCGTTCTGCGTGATGATGGCGCGGATGCGTTCCGGGTGGCGCAGCGCGAGGCGAAAGCCCGTCGGTGCGCCATAGTCGAATACGTACATCGCATAGCGATCGAAGCCGACCGCCTCGGTGAAGGCTTCGATCACACGCGCGAAGTTGTCGAAGGTGTAATCGAAGACCTCGCGCGACGGCATGTCGGTCTGGCCGAAGCCCGGCAGATCGGGCGCGACGATGTGGAAATCCCTCGCCAGTAAAGGAATCAGGTCGCGGAACATATGGCTGGACGTGGGGAAGCCGTGCAGCAGCAGCAGCTTGGGCGCGCCCGGCGTGCCCGCCTCGCGATAGAACACATTCAGGCCACCGGCCTGGGTGCGGCGATAAGTCGTCGTCATGGCATTTTCCTTCGGTCTATGGATTGCGGAACGGTCGTGCCGGCTTGCCGGCGAATTTGAAACCTATCTAACTATTTTTAATAAGTTACATAATCAAAATCATCCATCGGATTCCACGGGGCGTTCCCTGACGGATCCGCCAGCGGGCCCGGCACATCCAGCGCCTTCCCAGGCAACTGAAATCTGTGTGTACCAGCCGGGAAATCCGAGCAGAAAGGCGCTATGCCCACCCTTCCGGCCTGCTTCTCTGACCCAACTCAATGTAACCTATCTGCGAGCTGTTGCAAGGTTACTTGCGAGGATGATAACCTGTCAACAGCTTTTTAATGAGTTACCGCATCCGGCCGCCATCCAAGGCGGCAAAGGACACACGAATGCACGAGCACAACCACCCGCCGGCGATCTTCATCGCCGACGCGACGGCCCTGGATTTCCTGAACTCGATCGCCACGCCGGTCGATACGACAATCGACTGGATCGATAGCGGGGAAGGATTGCTTGCGTGGCTGGAACAGGCCGGCCTGGTACCGTCCGGCGAGCTCGCGGCGCTGCGCGCGCGCGCCATGCCGGGCGAACTGGACGGCGTCGCCGCCCAGGCCCGGGCCTTACGGGAATGGTTCAGGGAGTTCGTACGGCAACACATGGGCCGCCCGCTTACGCAGGACGCCCTGCAGGCGCTGCAACCGCTGAATCGTCTGCTGGAGCGCGACGAAAGCTATACGCAGGTGGTCGTTGGCAGCCTTGCGGCGGCCGGGACGGACGATGCGGACGCCGCCACCGCGGACACGCCGGCCGCTTCGCCCGCCGACGCGACCGGCGCGTTGCGGTTACAGGTCACGCGCCGCTGGCGTTCGCCGGAATCGCTGCTGTTGCCCATCGGCGAGGCGCTCGCGCGCTTCGTCGCCAGCGAGGATTTCACGTACGTGAAGCACTGCGAGGGCGCCCGTTGCACCCTGCTGTTCGCCGATCACACGCGCGGCCACCGCCGCAGATGGTGCAGCACCGCCGTGTGTGGCAATCGCGCCAAGGTCGCCGCGCATCGCCAGCGCGCCCGGCAGGCCAGCGCGCGCTAGCGTCTGGCGCGCTTGCACCGCCAGGCGCCCGACGGCGTTGGCGTGCGGCGCTGTCGCGGCCTTCGCCACCGCCACCGGCATGCGCCCCGGACGGGTCAGTGCAGGATCTGGCTAAGGAAGAGTTTCGTCCGCTCGTTTTGCGGATGATCGAAGAATTCGTCCGGCGTGTTCTGCTCGATGATCTCGCCGCGATCCATGAAGATCACGCGATCGGCGACCTTGCGGGCAAAACCCATCTCGTGGGTCACGCATAGCATGGTCACGCCGCTTTCCTCGGCCAGCTTGACCATCACGTCCAGCACTTCCTTGACCATCTCCGGGTCCAGCGCGGAAGTCGGCTCGTCGAACAGCATGATCTTCGGGTTCATGCACAGCGAACGGGCGATCGCCACACGCTGCTGCTGGCCGCCGGACAACTGGCCGGGAAACTTGTTGGCCTGCTCCGGGATGCGCACGCGCTCCAGGAACTTCAGCGCGGTGGCTTCCGCCTCGGCGCGCGGTTTCTTCAGCACCCACATGGGCCCCAGGGTCAGGTTCTCCAGGACGGTCAGGTGCGGGAACAGATTGAAATGCTGGAAGACCATGCCGACTTCGCGGCGGATGATTTCGATATGCTTGAGGTCGTTGGTGAGCTCGGTGCCGCTGACAACGATATGGCCCTGTTGATGTTCTTCCAGCCGGTTGATGCAACGGATCAGGGTCGATTTGCCCGACCCGGATGGACCGCAAATGACGATGCGTTCGCCCGGCGCGACGTCCAGGTTGATATTGCGCAGGACGTGGAACTGGCCGTACCACTTGTTCACATCCTGCATACGGATAATAGCGTCGGCCATGCGGGCGCTCCCTTGCCTCCGGCGCCGCTCCGGACTTCGATCCGGGCGGTTCGCGGTCCTATCGTTGATAACCCTGGGCCAGCCTGCGCTCCAGCGCCTGGCTGTACTTGGACATCGAGAAGCAGAAAATAAAGTAGATGAATGCGATGAACAGATAGGCCTCGACGCCGAATCCGCGCCAGGCGGCGTCGGACAGCGCAGCCTTGGCCGCCAGCGTCAGGTCGAAGATGCCGATGATGACCACCAGCGACGTATCCTTGAACAGCGAAATGAAAATGCTCACCAGCGGCGGGATCACGATGCGCAATGCCTGCGGCAGGATGATCTTGCGCATCTGCTGCCAGTAGGTCAGGCCCAGCGAAGCCGCGCCTTCGTACTGGCCCTTCGGGATCGCCTGCAGGCCGCCGCGCACGGTCTCCGCGATATAGGCCGCGGCGAACATGATGATGGCGATCTGGGCACGCAGCAGCTTGTCGATGGAAAAGCCTTCCGGCAGGAATAGCGGCAGCATGACCGAGGACATGAACAGCAGGCTGATCAGCGGCACGCCCCGTATCAGTTCGATGTACACCACGCACAGCGCCTTGATGGCGGGCAGGCGCGAGCGCCGCCCCAGCGCCAGCAACACGCCGAACGGAAACGCGAAGGCGATACCGAAAGTGGCGAGTATCAGCGTCAGCGGCAGGCCGCCCCAGCGCTCGTTTTCCACGTAGGTCAGGCCGAACACGCCGCCCCACATCAGCAGCGCCACCACCGCCAGGCTGACGACCCACCACACGCCCAGCATCGGCGTCCAGAAACGCCGGATGCCGCTACAGATAATGATCGCGATCAGGACGATGGTGGCCAGCAGCGGACGCCACTGCTCATCGTAAGGATAGGTGCCGAACAGAATCAGCCGGTGCTTTTCCCGGATGAAGGCCCAGCAGGCGCCACCGGACGCGCGGCACTCCTGCGCGGTGGTCGCCGAGAAGTTCGCCTTGACCAGCAGCCATTCCAACAGCGCCGGGACGGCCAGCAGCAGGAACCAGGCGATCAGTACCGTCAGCAGGATGTTCAGGGGCGAGGAAAACAGCCGCGATCGCAGCCAGCCTATCGGGCCGGTCTGGCTTGCCGGCGGCGGCAAGGCATCCACGGCGGGCGAGGCCGCGCCGGCCGGCCCGCCGGGGACCGGTGACGGCAATCCGTCGATCGAGGACAGCGGCAGGCTGCGCGGATCGACGTCTTCCTGGCGGGGCGGCTGGCCGGACGCGTTCATCTAGCGCTCCACCAGCGCGATGCGCTTGTTGTACCAGTTCATCAGGACGGAAATCGACAGGCTGACGGTCAGATAGGCGCCCATGATGATCAGGATGCCTTCGATGGCCTGGCCGGTCTGGTTCAAGGTGGTATTCACGACGGATACGATATCGGGGTAGCCGATCGCGACCGCCAGCGAACTATTCTTGGTCAGGTTCAGGTATTGGCTGGTCATCGGCGGGATGATGACGCGCAGCGCCTGCGGCAGGACCACCAGCCGCAGCACCAGGCCGCGGCGCAGTCCCAGCGAACCGGCGGCTTCCCATTGGCCGATGTTCACCGCCTGCACGCCCGACCGCACGACTTCGGCGACGAAAGCCGCCGTATAGCTGACCAGTCCCGCCAGCAGCGCCGCGAATTCCGGAGACAGGGTCATGCCGCCGGAGAAATTGAAACCGCGCAACACGGGGACGTCCAGCTTGAGCGACGCGCCGCTGATCAGCCATCCCAGCACCGGCAACAGGATCAGAAGCGCCAGCGCCCAGCGCGCCAGCGGGAAAATGCGGCCCGTCGCTTCGCGCCGCTTATTGCCCCAATGCGCCAGCAACAGGATGGCGACGATCGCCAGCCCCAGGCCGCCGAGCACCCAGTCCAGGGCATCGCCCTGCAGCGTCGGCAGTTTCAACCCGCGATTGGAAAGAAAGACCCCGGGCAGCGGCTGATGCGCCTGGCGCGGACCCGGCATGTTTTCGGTGATCAGCGCATACCAGAAGAACAGCTGCAGCAGCAGCGGAATATTGCGCATGACTTCGACGTAGATCGACGCCAGCTTGGCGATCAGCCAATTGCGCGACAGGCGCGCGATACCGATCAGCGTGCCGATGAGAGTCGCCAGCACGATCCCGATCACCGCCGCGCGCAAGGTGTTGATCAGCCCCACGACGATGGCCCGGCCGTAGGTATCGGCCGGCGTGTAGGAGATCGGCGTCTCGCCGATGGCAAAACCGGCCTCCCGCCCCAGGAAGCCGAAGCCGGTCGAAATATGGCGCGACGAGAGATTGTTCAGCGTATTCGATACGAGGAACCACACGAGCCAGGCCACGGCCGACACGGCGATGACCTGGTACACGATGGCGCGCACCCCCGGATCGTTCCAGGACAGCTTGCGGACAGGTGCCGCAGTCGGAGGGGATTTCGGAGCGGGGGTCATGTCACCACCATACACCATGCCACGCGGCGAAATGCGGCGCGGCGCCGACCCGCGCGCGCGCCCGACTCACGGATGATCAACGGATGGGCCAACCGTACATCAGGCCGCCCTGCTTCCATTGGGCGTTCAGGCCGCGAGGCAGCTTCATCGGGCTGTCCTGCCCGAGATTGCGTTCGAAGCTTTCACCGTAATTGCCGACCTGCTTGATGATGTTGTAGGCCCATTTGTCGTCCACGCCCAGGTTCTTGCCCATGCCCGGCGTCACGCCCAGGATGCGCTGCACATTGGGATTGGTGCTTTTCAGCATCGCCTCGACGTTATCCGACTTGACGCCGTATTCCTCGGCTTCCAGCATGGCGTTCAGGGCCCAGCGCACCACGTTGAACCACTGGACATCGTCCTGACGCACCATGGGGCCGAGCGGCTCCTTGGAGAAGTCCTCCGGCAGGATGATGTACTTGTCCGGGTTCTCCAGCGTGGTACGCGTGGAGGCAAGCTGCGACTTGTCGGTAGTGAAGGCATCGCAGCGACCGGACGAAAACGCCCGCACGATCTCATCGTATTTTTCGATGACGACCGGCTTGAAGTCGATCTTGTTGGAGCGGAACCAATCGGCCAGGTTCAGTTCGGTGGTGGTGCCGGGTTGCACGCACACCGTCGCGCCGTTCAACTCCTTGGCGCTCTTGACCCCCAGCTCCTTGGAAACCATCACGCCCTGGCTGTCGTAATAATTGACGCCGGTGCCGATCAGGCCGAGGGTCGTGTCGCGCGTCAGGGTTTCCGTCGTGTTGCGCGTCAGGACATCGATCTCGCCGGACTGCAGCGCGGTGAAGCGCTGCTGGGTATTCAACGGCGTGACCTTGAACTTGCTCGCATCGTTGAACATGGTTGCCGCGATGGCGCGGCACATATCCACATCCAGTCCCTTCCATTCCCCCTTGCTGTCGGCGGCGGAAAAGCCCGGCACGCCGGTCGAGACGCCGCACTGGACGAAACCCTTTTTCTTGACGTTGTCGAAGGTCGCGCCGGCGTGGGCCGCACCGCACAGGGCCAGCAAGGCGGCGCCCAGCGCGGCCGTTTTCCAGGTCTTCATGGTGGTCTCCATTGCGAAGTGGATCGAAGTCGGGGGCAAGGGCGCACCTTGGGGGGCTGCCCACCCTGGCAGGAGCCTCGCGCCCGCAGTGCGCGCATCGCCTTTACTGCGGCGCATGGTAGCCCCGCGTAAAAACCAGGGACATGGGGGAAATCCCTGCGGCCCTTGCCGTTTATATAAGGGACGCATCATCTCGCGCCCTGACGGCGCGCGCGAGATGCCGCGCGGGTGGCGCCGCGCCGCACACGGTACTATTGCGGCTTCATCCGCCTATCCGCCATGATCGAATTCCAGCACGTTTTCAAATCGTATGGACGCGGCCGCAACATCCTGGCCGACATCAACTTCCGCATCACCGCGGGCGAGTTCGTTTTCGTATCGGGGCCGTCGGGCGCCGGCAAATCCACCCTGCTGAAACTGATCGGCGGGCTGGAGCCGCCCAGCCGGGGTTCCATCCAGGTGAACGGACAGCGGCTGGACAAGCTGCCGCAGCGCGCGCGCCCTTACCTGCGGCGCGCGGTCGGCGTCATCCTGCAGGACACGCACCTGCTCTATGACCGCAATGCCTTCGAAAACGTCATGCTGCCGCTGGCGGTGATCGGCCAGCCCTGGGACTCGGCCGCCGCCCGCGCCCGCGCCGCCCTCGACAAAGTGGGCCTGTCCGGCAAGGAAACCCTGAACCCCATCGAACTGTCGGGCGGCGAACAGCAGCGCCTGGCCATCGCGCGCGCCATCGTCAATCGCCCCGCCATCCTGATCGCCGACGAACCGACCGCCAACCTGGACCACGAAAGCGCGCTACGCATCATGAACGTGTTTCGCGACTTCAACCGGGTCGGCGTCACGACGCTGATCGCCTCCCACGACCAGGAATTGATGGCGCATTACGCCCAGCGCGTCCTGCGCATCGAACCGGGCCGCTTCGCCGATCTGTCCAAGGAGGGGCAAGCATGAACGCATGGCTGCGGCAACATCGCTATGCCCTGGGCATCACCCTGCGGCGCATGCTGGCCCAACCGTTCTCCTCGCTGGCCAACCTGATGGTCATGTCGCTGGCGCTGGCGCTGCCCGTGCTGGGCGCGGCGATCCTGGTGTCGGTCCAGCCGGTCGCCCGCCAGCTGTCGGTCACCCCGGAACTGACCGTTTTCATGAAAGTGGGCGCTCCGGACGGAGCGGCCCAGGCGGTGGCGGACCGCATCCGCAAGGATTACAGCGACCAGGTGCGCGACGTCCGCACCGTGGGCCGGGATGCGGCCCTGGCCGCCCTGCGGCGCAATCCCAGCTGGGCCGAGGCCCTGGCCGTGCTGCCCGGCAATCCGCTGCCCGACGCGGTCGTCGCCACCCTGCGCGACGGCGACGATCTCGCGGGACGGGCGGCCCGCCTGGCGCAGGCCTGGAAAGCCCTGGACCAGGTCGACCAGGTACAGCTGGACAGCGACTGGGTCCAGCGCATGGAAGCCTTGCTGCGGTTCGGGCGCATCGGCCTGGTATTCCTGGCCGCCTGCGTGGCCGTCGTCGTCCTGGCGACGGTTTTCAACACGGTGCGGATGCAGGCGCTGACGCAACGCGAAGAGATCGCGGTGGCGCGCCTGGTGGGGGCGACCGAATCCTTCGTCCGCCGTCCCTTCCTTTACCTGGGCGCGCTCTCCGGGGCCCTGGCCTCGCTGCTGGGCATACTGATCGCGGTACTGGCGCTGACGCCTTTGAACGACGCCCTGGCGACGTTGGCGCACAGCTACGGGGCCGATTTCGCCCTACATCTGCCGGAAACCCCATGGCTGGCCGTGGCCGTGGTGGGGGCTGCCGTGCTGGCGGCGTTGTCCGCGCGCTGGTCAGTCACCCGCAGTACCCGCTTTTAGCCCGCTTAATCGACCAAATCGGGCAGCCGCTTCCGTGGAATAGTGGAACGGTGGCCGGCGTGCCCCCCTGCCGGCCCCCGCGTGGGAGACCCTTCCGTGGCGGATATCTTCACAAAGACAGAAATAAAGCTGAACTTTCAGACAAATTTAGTAATATCGGCACTCCGCCCTATCGCTCTCTAGAAACCTGCCCCGCCATGTCTGCCCGTGACGCCCGCGCGACGCGCCACTATTTTGATAGTGCCTTCAACTATCAGGCAGTCAAAGTGCTGCCCAATGAGTACTACGTCACAGGCGACGACCTGATGATCACCACCGTGCTCGGATCCTGCGTGGCCGCCTGTATCCGCGACCCGCAAACCGGCGTGGGTGGGATGAACCACTTCATGTTGCCGGAAGGCGACAGCCAGTCGCCCGCCTCGGCCACCATGCGCTATGGCGCCTTCGCCATGGAAGTATTGATCAACGAAGTCCTGAAGGCGGGCGCCGCGCGCGAGCGGCTGCAGGCCAAGGTCTTTGGCGGCGGCGCGGTGCTGGAGGCGATGCAGCAGATGAACATCGGCGAGCGCAATGGCCAGTTCGTATTGAATTACCTGGCGATGGAAAACATCCCCGTGCTGGCCAAGGACCTGGGCGATGTCTACGCGCGCCGCATCAGTTTCTTTCCCCACGATGGCCGCGTCATGGTACGCAAGATGACCACCAAGACCCGGGCCACGGAGATCATCGCGAAGCGCGAAGTCGCCGTCGTGCAGACACTGAAGGAAAAAACCGCGGCCAAGCCCCGCCTGGAGCTTTTCAACATGCCCGGCCGCACGGCGCGGCGCGCCGCCACTCCCTGAAGCGGCGGCCCCGCCGCGGCTATCCTCGGGGCCTCAGCTCGCGGCGCCGGACGGCGCCACCGTGCTCCAGTACACCGTGAGGGTGGCATCGTTGAAGCCCGATTCCGGCGGAGTGCTGCCGCCGGAAGGATAGTTCTTCTCCGCGCCGATATTCACATACTTGCCGTGGCCCATGGTCTGGGTAGGAATCCAGCTCAGCTGCATCTGCCCCATCTGGCTGTCGTACATCTGCACCTGCACGCTGCGGGTATCCCCGCTTTTGGCGCCTTGCGCAGGGCGAAGCACACTGCCCTGGATGCCCCCGGGGGCCACCTCTATCTGCTGCGTTTCCTTCCGGTCGATGATGACCTTGACGGTCCGCTTCCACTTTTCCTCGTTATGGACGGAGATGTACAGCGGCCTGTCCGCCGGCACGGTGAAATCGCATTCTTTGCCTGGGTTGCTGTTGCTCATTGCCATACCTCACGCTTTGACGGAATGCACGCGCGCTACGGTGATCAGGTTGGCGCGCGCAGGTTGACTGGAACTACACCGATGATGCCAGCCTAACGCCGAACCCCTGGGCGCGACCGCGCGGCACCCGTAACTTCGACGCACAAAACGTCACCGCGCCGGCATTGCCGATCACGTCTCGCGCGCGTGGTCCGGCGAAGGACGATCAAGCCCCGCACAAACGGCCGGGACGGCGGATCAGGCATCGGACGCGCGGCGCGGCCAGGCGCGCCAAACATCGTCGTCCTGCGTCGCATCGCCCCGGGGCGGCAAGCGTCCGTCTAGGGTGGCTTCGTGTACCAGGCGCCGCGCGAAGCATATGCCCGCGTACCGCTCGTAATCGGCAAGGCTGCGGACAGCACCCAGCCCATAGGGGCCAAAATCGATGTCCTCCGCAGGCGTTCCGTCTATGCCCAAGAGACGCCGCACGCGCAGGCGTGCGCTGTCGTTCCGCTCTGCCCAGGCGCACTCGACCTCGCCCTTGGCTTTAGCCTCTTCCGTATGGTCCTGCCAGATGGTCACACGGCCTTCGCACCCATACTGGTGCCAGGAAACCAGGCGATGCGGCGCATAGAAATCATAGCCGCGCGTGTAGGCGCGCGCCGCGATGGAGATCTCTTCGCCGTAGAAAAACAGCTTGGGATCATGCCGCACCTCCCGCGCGAACGCGCCGTCCGCGAACGCGAAGTGCGCGCTGTAGAAAGCGACGGGGATGGGACGCGCATGCTCGGATTCGGCGACGTACCTGCCGGAAAGCAGGAGGATGCCGTCGTAGTCGAACTCGCAGAACGTCAATACCGCGGGAAGCGCTACCCTGCTGTCGGGGTCATTCCGTGCGTCGAAAGCCGGCAGGTAGGTCGTCAACACGGGCTTGGGACTTTCCGTCCGCAGGGATTCCAGCATCTCGATCAATATGGCGTCCCAGCGAGGAACGAAGCGATGATGCGAATCCAGCTGCAATGTATATTCTTCGCCGCGGTAGCGTTGCTGGATCAGGTGGCGCGCCCAGCAGGCGCCTTGCGATTGCAGCTGCGGCACATCGATGAGTTCGATGATGGCGCCTGCGCGCCCCAGCCGGTGTACGGGATGTTCCCCGCCGGCGTCGATACCGGCACCGACAAATCCGCTGGCGAAGAACGCATCCAGGGTTTCCTCCCTGGCATGCTGCCAGCAGACCACGACACGTAACGTGCCGGGTTGCGCCGCTTGCTCGATCAAGTCTGCCAGGGTGGGTATCAATTGCGGATCGCGATAGCTCGCGATCTGCACGAAGACCCGCTGCGCGCTCACGTGAACGTGCCTTGCCTCAGCCATTTCGTCGCCAGCCATTTGTCGCCAGCCATTTGTCGCCCGCGATTACCGGCTGGCCGCCACGCACGTTCTTGCGTGTCCCGATGCGGGTCGGCCATATCGCGCTCGTCCTCCGCAAAGTGCAGGCCGTAGCCACAAGGCTACGGCCTGCTCAGCTACTTAGCCGGCCGAGCCGGCCGGTTGGCTTACCACCCAGGACACCGTGACCACCACGTCGTTGAAGCGGGTTTCCGGCGCGCCATTCCCACCCGACGGATAATCCTTTTCCGCGCCGATGTGGATGGATTCGCTGTCGCCGACGACCGCGGGCGGTTGCCAGCCCAACATCATCTGGCCCGACTGGCTATCCTCGATCTCGACGCAGATCATGCTCTTGCCTTTCTGGGCGGCGGTCCCCGGTCCCGAGACAAAGGTCTTAGATCCCGCGCTGTGGCCGACCGGGACGGGAATAGTGGTGGCCTTCCCGTCGATGTACACCGTTACCGTCCGGGTCCAATTTTCCTCGTTGGTGAATGCAACGGTGAAGTTCGTATGGGCCGGAATATCGAAGCAGCACTTCTTCCCGGTCGTCACCCCGGAGGAAGGAGACGGCGAGTGCGACGGTGCGGGCGAGGGAGAATGTGACGGTGCCGGCGAAGGAGAATGCGACGGCGAGGGAGAATGTGATGACGAAGCCCGTTGGACGTCGGCGATTTTCCACCAAGTGTCGCCGCCTACGCCTGCATTCAAGTGTTGCCGCGTGTAGGCCATATACATCCCGCCCTGGATAACACCGGCGGCGCTCCCTTGGATACACAGGAACTCGCCAATGGCATCTTGCGTCCCCAGAGGGACCGGCGTTCCCGCAAGACTGCTGGATAAAGCAACAAAGGCATTCGCCGTGGGGATGACCTGCGGTGTGTATCCAAGTGGGATACTCGGCCCGGACACACCGTAGATGACCCATGTCAAGCTCGAATCTTTCGTCGGGCCGGCGCCGGAATGTGCTTGTGCGTTGGATTCCCTCACGCACTGAAGCTCCTTCCCGGCAACGGATTTCGGCGCGACGCCCACGATCCTGACGGTGTCTCCCACCATCACGTTGCCTGTTTTCTTGCCGTCCCAGGATTCGAATTTCCAGGTTGCCACCGGACTTGCGGTCGTTACCGCGTTCCCCGTCCCATCGAACGCAAGATATCCGCCGGCAGGTGGCAGATTGGTAGCCGGCTGATCGCCGAGGCCTTGCAGCTGGAAAGTATCGCCATATTGAAGATCACTCATCTTGAGCTCCCGGTCCTGCCATGCAAAATTCCAAAACCGGAATCGCCTTGGCAGATGAATTTGAGTTGCCCGCAGGAAGATGCGCTTCCCCGGATGCCATTACGTTCATACGCGGAAGAAGCCGCCGCGTGACGCTTGCCGCGCCGGCTTAGCCCCTGTCGCGGCCATTGTGCGCACGATGCCGCGCGGCACCTCCGGCATTCGCATCCGCGCCGCCATCCGATCTGCACGAAGACCCGATGCGCGCTCACGTGAATGTGCCCTGCCTCAGCCATTTCGTCGCCAGCCATTTTTCGCCGGCGATTACCGGCTGGCCGCCATGCAAGGTCTTGGTGTCCCGATGCGGGTCGGCGTAGCTGAAGAACAATGCCTGCCCACGCTGTGCGCCCACGGTCACGCCGATCTCTGGAAAAGTGGTACCGCCACCGCACGTTGGCTCGTTCAGATACATCAATACACTGGCGAGACGTTGCCCGCCGCGCTGGAGTATCACCGGCGTCCCCCGGGCATCCGGCGGGAAGAAATCGAAATGAGGCCGGTATTCCGCGCCGACGCGGTAATGAAGCACCTGCATGCCTTCCCCGCGTTCCACGGGCCAGTTCACCATATGTGCGATGCGCGTCTCGATACGGCGTACGAGTTCGTTTTCGCCCGGATGGAAGAACATCCCGTCGCTGGTCCGCACGTTGGCGAGCACACTGTCGCCACCGGTTTCGTTATCGACCACGGTGGATTGCCGCAACCGGGGCCGTGCCGCCTCAATCAGGGCATCGCACTCTTCGTCGGAAAGAAAATCCGCGAACAGAACGATGCGGGGATCGCGCATGGCAAACAACACGCGGACTTCACGATCCCCCACGTGGATACGCTGGGGGGAAAGGCCTAGCGCCGGCTCCGGACAACCAGACCACGCCATGGCACCGATACCGTCCATCACATCGCCACGCACTTCGGCAGCCGCCTCAGCGTTCACCGCGTCCATTCCCCCTCCCATATCGCACTTGTCCTCCGCAAAGTGCCAGGCCGTAGCCACGAGGCTACGGCCTGCTCAGCTACTTAGCCGGCCGAGCCGGCCGGTTGGCTTACCACCCAGGACACCGTGACCACCACGTCGTTGAAGCGGGTTTCCGGCGCGCCATTGCCACCCGACGGATAATCCTTTTCCGCGCCGATGTGAACGGACTTGCTGTCGCCCGCGGTCACGGGCGGTTGCCAGCCCAACAGCATCTGCCCCGACTGGCTGTCCTCGACCTCGATGCAGACCGTGCTCTTGCCTTTATGGGCGGCGGTCCCCGCGCCTGAGACAAAGCCCTTCGACCCCGTGCTATGGCCGACCGGCACTGGGATATTGCTGGCCTTCCCGTCGATGTACACCGTTACCGTCCTGGTCCACTTTTCCTCGTTGGTGAAGGCAACAGTGAAGTCTGTATGGGCCGGAATATCGAAGCAGCACTTCTTCCCGGTCGTTAACGCGGGGGAAGGAGACGGCGAGTGCGATGGCGCGGGCGACGGGGAATGCGACGGCGCGGGCGACGGGGAATGCGACGGCGCGGCCGCTTTAATGACCTGCCACCATGTGTTCCCGCCCTGAGCGGTATCCAGCGGATAGCGCGTGTAAACCTTCATGATGACATTCACGCCGTCATAGGTCGTACCGGGCGGTACCATGCCGGTCGGGTACCACACATTGAGGAAATTGCCGGTGACCGCACCGACCCCCTCCCATCCCACTTTGTTGCACAAGACGATATAGGATTCTTCCGGGACGGTACTACCCGGCACAGAACACATGGCGACATACCATATCGTGTCGTCCTCCTTCGACGATAGATTGGCGCCGGAAGCCTGTGTGTTGACTGCTGCCCCGCACTTCAGCGCAAGCGCGGACTTGTAAGGAGGATTCGGGCCCGCACTCACAATCCTGACCGCGTCCCCGACCGACACACCGCCCTTTTTGCCGTCCGCGGATTCCAGTTTCCAGAATGCCAGTGGCGTTGCGGTCGTGATCGCCATCTCACTTCCGTCCAACGCAAGGTAGCCCCCGTTGGGTGGCGCGGCAAGCGAGACCTCATTGCCGGCACACGCCAACTGGAACGTCTCGCCGTATTGAAGATCAGCCATCTTTAACTCCCGGTTCTGTCAGGCGGATTGCAAATCGAACGCCTGGCAAGTGCTGTGAGAACATCCAGAGCAGTAAGCGCCTCTCTGGATCCTGCTTCTGTGATGACAAGACAGTAAAGCGCCGTCCATCCAGTCGCAGCCATTGTGGTCACACCACGTACGCGAAGCGAGTCCGCGACCATAATCTTTTGTGTCGGGCATTTGCGCTGTCGAGCGCAGCCCCACGTCGCGCATGCGGCACGGCGCCGCCCGTCCCGCGCACCGTGCACCGCGAGGGCACCCCGGTTCACATGCCATGCCGCGGCGGCGATGCGGGCAAACGGCAAAAAAAACGACGCGCAGGGCGCGTCGCTTGAATCGGGAATAGGGGGAACCGCTATGCGGCGCGGGCGGTGCCTCCGGCATTCGCATGCGCGCCGCCCTCCAGGCGCTGCAACAACGCCGACCGCCGCGCGCGCGCCTTATCGATCGCCGCGTCCTTGATATGGCCATAGCCGCGGATCTCTTCGGGCAGGCTGGCGAGCGCCACGGCGATATCCAGGTTGCCGCGGCCAAGACGAGGCAATAGCGCCGCGATGGTGTCGCGATACTCGGCCACCAGCGCCCGTTCCGTACGCCGCTCCTTGGTGTATCCAAAGGGATCGAGCGGCGTGCCGCGCAGGAAGCGCGCCTTGCTCAGGATGCCGAAGGCTTTCATCATCCACGGCCCGAAGGAACGTTTGACCAAATGGCCTTGGGCATCGCGGCGTGAAAAGGCCGGCGGCGCCAGATGGAAGTTCAGCTTCCAGTCGCCTTCGAATTGTTCGGCGATGCGGCGCAGGAAAACCCCATCGCTGTACAGGCGGGCCACCTCGTATTCGTCCTTGTACGCCATTAGCTTGAAGTAGTTTCGCGCGACGGCCTGGGCCAGGCGCGTGGTCCCGGTGGCGGCCAGTTCGGCCGTCGCGACCTGCTCGACGAAATCGGCATAGCGGCGCGCGTAGGTCTTGTTCTGGTAGTCGGCCAGGAAACGCTCGCGCCGGCCGACCAGCGAAGCAAGATCCGCTGGCCAGCGTCGAGCCTGGCCGCCATCGCCGCCGGCCAGGGCGGCGCCGCGGCGGATCTCGATAATTTCCGCGCCCGTGGCGCCGGCATCGTCGGCCGGGTCGCCGGCCGGCGCGATCAAGCGCTGGACCGCTGCCAGGTCCTGGGCGGCACGCCTGCCCCACGCGAAGGCCGCCTTATTGTTTTCGACCTGCTGGCCATTCAGCTCTATCGCGCGCAATAGCGTCTCGCGCGCCAGCGGAATCCAGCCCTTTTGGTAGGCATAGCCCATCATCAAGGGATTGGCGTAGATGGCGTCGCCCAGCAGACCCACGGCCAGTTCGGCGGCATCGACCGTATCCACCTGCCCCGGCATGCATGCGCCATCGATATCGCGCTGCAGGCTATCGGACGGCAGGCGCCAGTCCGGATTGGAAATGAAAGCGGCGGTGGGCGCCACATCGCTATTGAGCAGCAGCCGCGTGCGTTCCGGCCGCATGCGCGCGAGCGCGTCGCGGCTGCTGGCCACGACAAGGTCTCCGGCCAGCACCAGGTCGGCCTCGCCCATCGCCACGCGCGTGTTAAGCAGATGACCCGGCGACTGGGCCAGGATGACGTGCGAATGCACCGCGCCGCCTTTCTGCGCCAGGCCCGCCATGTCCAGCACCGAACAGCCCTTGCCCTCCAGATGCGCGGCCATGCCCAGCAACTGCCCGATGGTCACCACGCCCGTACCGCCCACGCCCGCGATGAACACGCCATACGGGCGATCGAGAGCCGGTTGCTCCGGCTCCGGCAAAGCCGCGTCGATGGCTTCCTGGGCGCCTACGCCCTTGGGCTTGCGCAGCTTGCCGCCTTCCACCGTCACGAAACTGGGGCAGAAGCCGTTCAGGCACGAGAAATCCTTGTTGCAGCTGGACTGGTTGATCGTGCGCTTGCGGCCGAATTCGGTTTCCAGGGGTTCCACCGACAGGCAATTGGACTTGTCCGAACAATCGCCGCAGCCTTCGCACACGCGTTCGTTGATGACCACACGCCGCGCCGGATCGGGATAGGCGTTGTGCTTGCGCCGCCGGCGCTTTTCCGTCGCGCAGGTCTGGTCGTAGATCAGGATGGACACGCCGGGATAGTCGCGCAGTTCGCGCTGGACGCTATCCAATTCGTTGCGGTGCAGGACCGGCACGCCCGGCGCCATGCCGCTCATGTTCTTGTACTTCTCCGGCTCGTCCGTCACCACGACGATTTTCTCGATGCCCTCGGCGGCCAGCTGGCGCGTGATCATCGGTACGCTGATCGGCCCGTCCACCGGCTGCCCCCCCGTCATGGCGACCGCATCGTTGAACAGGATCTTGTACGTGATGGGTGTCTTGGCGGCGACCGCGGCGCGGATGGCAAGCAGGCCGGAATGATAGTAGGTGCCATCGCCCAGATTGGCGAACACGTGTTTTTCATCCGTGAACGGCGCATGGCCCACCCACGGCACGCCCTCGCCGCCCATGTGGGTGAAGAGATCCGTGTTGCGGTCCATCCAGCGAACCATGTAATGGCAACCGATGCCGGCCATGCCGCGCGAACCCTCCGGCAGGCGCGTGGAGGTGTTATGCGGGCAGCCAGAACAGAACCAGGGCTTGCGCTCGGCCACCACGCGCGGCCGCGACAGGGCGCGTTCGCGCGCATCGATGAAGGCCAGGCGGGCCTCGATGCCGGCGCGCACGTCGGCGGGCAGCTCGAACTTCAACAGGCGCGTGCCGATCGCTTTCGCCACGATGGCCGGCGAAAACTCGTAGTGGGCCGGCAACAGCCAGTTGCCTTGCGGCACCGCCCATTCGCCGCCGTCCTTATCGTCGAACTTGCCGACCACGCGCGGAATCTTCTTGCCGCTGCCGATCCAGCCGAACAGTTCTTCTTTCAGCTGGTACTCCAGCACCTGGCGCTTTTCCTCGACCACCAGGATCTCGTCCAGGCCTTCGGCGAAGCGCTGCATGCCGGTGGCTTCCAGCGGCCACACCATGCCGACCTTGAACAGGCGCACGCCGATGCGGCGGCACGTCTCGTCGTCCAGCCCCAGGTCGGCCAGCGCCTGGCGCGTATCCAGGTATGCCTTGCCCGATGTCATGATGCCGAAACGGGCCGATTCCTGCGGCACATGCCAGAGTTCGCGGTTCAGGCCGTTGGCCCGGGCATAGGCAAGCGCCGCATACAGCTTGAAGTCCAGCAGGCGCGCTTCCTGTTCCAGCGGCGTATCGGGCAGCCGGATATTCAGGCCGTCCGCCGGCATCTGGAAGTCGTGCGGTAACACGATGCCCACGCGGTCCGCGTCGACTTCGACCGACGCCGAAACCTCGACGATGTCGGTAATGCACTTCATGCCCACCCAGACGCCCGCGTAGCGGCTCATGGCCCAGCCATGCAGGCCGTAATCCAGGACTTCCTGCACCGTGGAGGGGAACAGCACCGGGATCAGGCAGGCCTTGAGCAAATGATCGCTTTGGTGCGGCAGCGTGGACGACTTCGCCGGATGATCGTCGCCGGCCACCACCAGCACGCCGCCGTGGCGCGAGGTACCTGCGGCGTTGGCATGCTTGAATACATCGCCGCAACGGTCCACGCCGGGGCCCTTGCCGTACCACATGCCGAATACGCCGTCGTAGCGCGCCCCCGGATACAGGTTTACCTGCTGCGATCCCCATACGGCGGTGGCGGCAAGGTCTTCGTTCACGCCCGGCTGGAATACCACGTGGTGGGCCTTCAGGTATTTGGCCGCCTTCCACATGTTCAGGTCCACGCCCCCCAGGGGCGAGCCGCGATAGCCGGAAATAAACCCCGCCGTGTTCAGGCCGGCGCGTGCATCGCGCGTGCGCTGCATCATGGGCAGACGCACCAGGGCGTGGATGCCGCTCATCCAGGCACGGCCGGTTTCGAGGGAGTATTTGTCGTCCAGCTGGACCGAATCGAGCGCGGCGCGCTGCGCCGGCGTAAGGGGGGCATTCATGCAGTCTCCGTTTGTCTTGGATCGCTCGTGCCGGGCGGGGGATCGCCTCTTGTGAAGGCCTACCGGCCGGCATAAACAGTCAACCAGGCTTTTCCATCCTGCCTGTACGGGTGTTTTACTCCTGGGCATGCGGCCGCGCAATCGGTGTTCCCGAGGATGCCATAATCGCGCCATGGACTTCGCAACCCGAATCGCCACCTGGCAGCAGCGCCACGGGCGCCACGACCTGCCATGGCAGAACACCCGGGATCCCTACCGCATCTGGCTGTCGGAAATCATGCTGCAGCAGACCCAGGTGAGCACAGTCATCCCGTATTACGAGCGCTTTCTGGAACGCTTCCCGGACCTGGCGGCCCTGGCCGCCGCCGACCAGGAAGCCGTCATGCCCTATTGGGCCGGCCTGGGCTACTACGCGCGCGCGCGCAACCTGCATCGCTGCGCGCAGGACATCGTGCAGCATTGGGGCGGGTCATTTCCGCCGGACGCCTCGTCCATCGCCACGCTGCCGGGCATAGGCCGCTCCACCGCCGCCGCCATCGCTGCCTTTGCCTATGGCGAGCGATCGCCCATCATGGATGGCAACGTCAAGCGCGTGTTTGCGCGCCATTTCGGCGTCGCCGGGGACCCGGCGCGGCGCGAAACCGAAATCCGCCTCTGGGCCCTGGCCGACGCGCAACTGGCCGACGGTGCCGGACACGGCATCGACATGGCGGCCTATACCCAGGGCCTGATGGACCTGGGCGCCACGATATGCACGCGCGGCAAGCCGCTGTGCGACCGCTGTCCCGTGCGCGAAACCTGTGTCGCGCGGCGCGACGGCCGCCAGGCGGAACTCCCCACACCCAAGGCGCGCAAGGTAGCGCCGGAGCGGCGCACGGGTATGCTGGTGCTGGGACACGAGGGCCGGATACTGCTGGAACAGCGCCCCTCGCCGGGTATCTGGGGGGGGTTGTGGAGCCTGCCGGAATTCGACGCCGGCCTGGACGCGGCGGCGGCTTGCGCCGCCCTGGGCGCCTCGCCGGGCACGGTTTTCGAACTGGCGGCGTTCTCGCATACGTTCACGCACTTTCGCCTGCACGTGCGCCCCTGGTACGTCGCCGTGGCGCAAGCGCGCATCGAACAAGAGCGGCCATGGCAATGGGTGGACGCGGAGGCGTGCGCCCGCATCGCCCTGCCCGCGCCGGTGCGCAAGCTCGTGGACGGCCTGTTCGCGGCCGGGTTGCCGGAAGCACTGATGGCGCCGGCCGCCGCGACCGGTCCCTAGGTCTTGGCCGATCGATGCCGGTTCACGCTCATCAGCATCCCGCAGGCCACCCCCACGGTCAGCAAGGCGGTCCCGCCATAGCTCATGAACGGCAAGGGCACGCCCACCACGGGCAGGATGCCCGTCACCATCCCGATGTTCACGAACACATAGATGAAGAACATCATCGTCAGGGATCCGCTTAGCAGGCGGCCGAATTGCGTGGTGGCCCGCGTGGCGATGGTCAGGCCGCGGGCGATCAGCAATCCATACAGCACCAGGATCAGCACGCCGCCATACAGGCCGAATTCCTCCGCGTAGACCGCGAAGATGAAGTCGGTGGTGCGCTCGGGAATGAAGTCCAGGTGCGTCTGGGTGCCTTTCATATAGCCCTTGCCGTACAGGCCGCCCGATCCCACCGCGATCATCGACTGGATGGTATGGAAACCCTTGCCCAGCGGATCCGAACTGGGATCCAGCAAGGTGCATACACGATGCTTCTGGTAGTCGTGCAGGACGACCCAGTCCACATCCGGCTGGCATAGCTGGCCTTCGTAGCTGACCAGCGCGCCCACGCCGATAACGCCCGCCACGACCACCGGCACCAGCAGCTTGAAGGACAGCCCCGCGAAGTAGATGACGCAGAAGCCGGCGCCAAACACCAGCAGCGCCGTGCCCAGGTCGGGCTGGCGCACGATAAGCAGGAAGGGCACGCCCAGCAGCAGGCCGGCGAACAGGAAGTCCCTGATGCGGACCTGCCCTTCATGCCGCTGGAAATACCAGGCCAGCATCAAGGGCAGCGCGATCTTCATCATTTCCGACGGCTGGATGCGCGTGACGCCCAGGTTCAGCCAGCGGGTGGCGCCCTTGCTCGTTTCGCCGAACAGCTCCACGGCCACCAGCAGCGCCACGCCCAGCACATAGGCCGGCGGCGCGCACTTCATCAAGAGTTTGGGCGGGATCAGAGCCACCACCCACATGGCAAAGAAAGCGATGACGAAATTGCGCGACTGGTCGGCGAAACGCCAATCGGTGCTGCCCACCGCCGAATGCATGACGGTCAGCCCCAGGGCGGTCAGCAGGACCAGGATGAAGAGCATGGGCCAATCGAAGGCCGTGACCACACGCAGCAGGATCAATGCCAGGCGCTTCATCGCGCGGTTCCCGTCATGGCGGCATCCGTATTGACGACAACGGCGGGCTGGCGCGGCGGCATGTCGGACTGGTTGAGCGCGGCATCGGGCCGGCGTGGCGGGCTATCGGGCCTGTTGTCCGCGAGCCTGGCGGGCGAGGATGGCGCGGCCGGCCTGACCGCGGCGACGGCCGGCCGCGGGCCGGCTTTGCCTACCGCGACGGCCGTCTGCTGGCCCGGTTTGCCCGCGGCGACGTCCGGCTGCTTGGGCGGCGTGTCCGGATGCTCCTCGACGAGCCAGGCATCGAACACCTTGCGGGCGATCGGCGCGGCGGCGCTGGCGCCCCAGCCGGCGTTTTCCACGATCAGCGCGACGGCGATGCGCGGATGGTCCACCGGCGCGAAACCCATGAATAAGGCGTGGTCGCGCAGGCGTTCGTTGACGGCACTGGCGTGGTAGCGCGCGCCACGCAGGCTGTAAACCTGCGCCGTGCCGGTCTTGCCGGCGGCCTGGTAGGCGGCGCCGCGAAACGGCTGCCGTGCCGTCCCCACGCGAACCACATCCGCCATGGCCCCCTTGACTATGTCCAGGTTGGCCTGGTGCAGCGGTATCTGGTAGGTGGGCGCGGTAGGCATATCCGCGAACTTGCCGGTGCGCGGGTCTTCCACCGCATGCACCAGATGGGGCTTGCGATACAGGCCGTTGTCGGCCAGCGTGGAGGTGGCCTGCGCCAGCTGCATGATGGTGAAGGCGTTGTAGCCCTGCCCCACCGCGACCGACACCGATTCGCCGGCGTACCAGCGCTGTTTGTCCTTGTCCTTGTAGGCCGCGCGCTTCCAGGCGGTCGAGGGGAGCACGCCGCGCTTTTCGCCGTCCAGGTCGATGCCGGTGATCTGCCCGAAACCGAACTGCTTGGTGAAATCGTGCAGGGCATCCACGCCGATCTCCGGCCCCAGCGAAAAGAAGTAGGTATCCGAGGACACCACCAGGGCTTTGTGCATATCGGTGGGCCCGAACACCGCGCCCGCCGCGTTGCGGAATTTCTGCCCGCCGAATTCGAAATAGCCGGGATCCGGGATACGGTCGGTCGCGCGGCGCTTGCCCAGCTCCAGGGCCGCCATGGCCACGAAAGGCTTGTACGTCGACCCGATCGGATAGGTACCGTAAATGGGCCGGTTGATCAGGGGATGGTCCGGCGATTCGTTCAACATGCGCCAGTTGTCCACGTCGATGCCGTCGACGAACAGATTGGGGTCGAACGACGGTTGCGAGACGAAAGCCAGGACTTCGCCGGTATCCGGATCCAGCGCGACCAGGGCGCCGCGCTGGTCGCCGAAGGCTTCCTCTGCGACTTTCTGCAGCCGCAGGTCGATGGACAGCTCGATGTCCGAACCCGGCACCGGGTCGATGCGGCGCAGGGTCCGCACGGGCCGCCCGCCCGCCGTCACTTCGACTTCTTCGAGCCCGGTACGGCCATGCAGTTGGGCTTCCCAGCTTTTCTCGATGCCCTTCTTGCCGATGACATCGGTACCGCGGTAATTGCCCAGCTGTCCGTTGGCTTCCAGTTCCTCGATATCGCTGTCGGAGATACGGCCGATATACCCCACCACGTGCGCCGCCGACTTGCCCTCGGGATATTCGCGCACCCAGCGGGCGCGCAGCTCCACGCCGGGAAACTGGAAGGCATGGGCGGCGAACCAGGCAGCCTCGGTGTCGTTCAGGTTGTCGCGCAGCGTCAGCGTCGCGTAGCGGCTGTTTTCCGCGATGCGCCGCTTCAGCCTGCGCTGATCCGAAGGGCTCAGGTAGACCACGGGGGTCAGCGCCTTGAAAAGCGCATCGATATTGCCCACCTGCGCCGGCACGATGTCCAGGGTGTACGTGCGGTAGTTGCGCGCCAGCACGACGCCGTTGCGGTCCAGGATTTCGCCGCGCCGCGGCGGGATGGGCACCACGGCGATCCGATTGCGGTCCGCGCGCTCGGACAAGCCCTCGTAGCGGTCCACCTGCAGCATCCAGAAGCGGCCGATGAGCAGGCTGAAGCACAGCAGCGCCGCGATGCCGCCCACCCAGGCGCGCAGTCGGAAGCGCTGTTTCTGCTGCGCGCCGGTTTTCTTGAATTCAAACATGTCTGGAAAGGGTCAGACCGAGGGCGATTCGGCATCGTCGGCGCCACGCGTCGGCAGATGCAGGAGCCAGCCCACGACGGGCCACAGCGCGGCGGTGAGCGCCGTGCCGACAGCCCAGTCCCAGCCCGGCCATCTCCCGGCGATCCACGCCTTGATCAGTACGGTAAGCAGCCGCGCCACGAAGAAGATGGGCAGCATGTGCATCGCCTGACTCCACAGGTCGAAGCGCTGCAGGCGGCGATGCAGGATGACGGCGCCGTAGGCGACCACGGTATAGGACAGGGCATTGCCCCCCAGCACCCCGGCATCGTGCACGTCCATCAGCAGGCCGAAGGCGAAAGCAGTCACCATGCCGATGCGCCGCGGTTCGTGTACGCACCAGAACGCGATCACCAGGATCAGGATATCGGGCGATTGTTCCCACAGCCGCCATGGCAGCAGCGAGATCAGCCAGACCACGAACACCGACCCCCACACCATCACGGGATGCGCGGGGCGCGCGACGCGTTCGGGTTCGACCGTCCGGCGCGGGCGCAGGACCGCGCCCTGGGATTCACTCCGGTTTATCGGACTCAATGGAGTCGGCCTCCTGGCGGTTGACTTCGGCGCGCTTGACGTCGACTTGCAGAACGAGGAAGTGCCGGTACCGTTCCGGATGGGCCAGCGGCTCGACCAGGGCACGGGCGAAGCCGGACGCGGTATCGCGTTCGACCTTCGTCACCTTGGCCACCGGCAGGCCCGCCGGGAACAGGCCGCCGACACCGCTGGTGATAATAGTATCGCCCTCTTTGATGTCGGCATTGGCCGCGAGATAGCGAACTTCCATCTTGCCGGGCTGGTTGCTGCCGAAAGCGATCAGCCGCAGGCCGTTTCGCAGGATCTGCACCGGGATGGACACCTGCTCATCGGTGACCAGCGCCGCTTCGGCGGTCATGGGCGTCACCCGCACGATCTGGCCCACCACGCCGCCTTCGTCGATGACCGGCATGCCGGGGGCCAGCCCCTGGCGGCTGCCCTTGTTGAACACCAGCCGCTGATTGAAGGCGTTGGGCGGTTCGTAGAGGACTTCGACCACCACCGCCTGCTGCGACAAGGTATCGGTCACACCCAGCAGCCGGCGCAACTGGGCGTTTTCCGCGGCCATCTGGGCGGCATGGGTGGCGACCTGCGCCAGCTCGATGCGCTGGCGCTGCAGGGCTTCGTTTTCGGAACGAACCAGATTGGCGGCGTTGTACCACTCGTTGATCTGCTGGACCACATCGCGCGGCAGCAGGACGGCACGCTGGAAGGGATAGAGGGCGACGGAAACGACCCGCCGCACGGGCTCGAGCACGCGCCACTGCGAATCGCTCACCAATAGCGCCAGCGCCAGAACGACCAGGATGGCCAGCCTGGCTTCGGCCGGCAGGCCGTGTCGGAACAGCCGCGGTGTGGTGGCGTTAAGTTGGGGCATGGATACTCACGGGCTTATGGCCCGGTGCCGGCCGCCCACCGTAGCCGCTTCGGGCGAAGCGGCCGCGGCCAGGCGCATGGATCAGTCGTTGATGAAAATGGCGCCAAGCTTTTCCAGGTGTTCGAGCGCTTCGCCGCAGCCTCGAACCACGCACGTCAGCGGATCGTCCGCCACCACCACCGGCAGGCCGGTTTCTTCCTGCAGCAGGCGGTCCAGATCGCGCAGCAGCGCCCCGCCCCCGGTCAGCGCGATGCCCTTGTCGGTGATGTCGGCACCCAGTTCCGGCGGCGTTTGCTCCAGCGCGATCTTCACGGCCGAAACGATCTGGTTCAGCGGATCGGTCAACGATTCGAGGATTTCGTTGGACGACACCGTAAAGCTGCGCGGCACCCCTTCGGCCAGGTTGCGGCCCTTGACCTCGATTTCACGGACTTCCGACCCGGGGAAAGCCGAGCCGATCTGCTTTTTGATCAATTCGGCGGTCGGTTCGCCGATCAGCATGCCGTAGTTGCGGCGGATGTAGTTGACGATGGCTTCGTCGAACTTGTCCCCGCCGACGCGCACCGAACCCTTGTACACCATGCCGCCCAGCGAAATGACCGCGACTTCCGTCGTGCCGCCCCCGATATCCACGACCATGGAGCCGCTGGCGTCGGAAACCGCCAGGCCGGCGCCGATGGCCGCGGCCATGGGTTCCTCGATCAGGTAGACGTGGGAAGCCCCCGCGCCCAACGCCGATTCGCGGATGGCGCGGCGTTCGACCTGGGTGGAGCCGCAGGGCACGCACACGATGATGCGCGGGCTGGGCGCCAGCATGTTGCGGGGATGCACCATGCGGATGAACTGCTTGAGCATCTGCTCGGTAACGGTGAAGTCGGCGATGACGCCGTCCTTCATGGGGCGGATGGCTTCGATGTTGCCGGGCACCCGGCCCAGCATCTGCTTGGCCTCGTGGCCGACGGCCTGGATGATTTTCTTGCCGTTCGGGCCGCCTTCGTGGCGGATCGCGACTACGGATGGCTCATCCAGCACGATGCCTTTGCCGCGAACGTAGATCAGCGTATTGGCCGTGCCGAGGTCGATCGCCATATCGCTGGAAAAATAACTACGCAGGAATCCGAACATGGATATAGGCTCAGCTAGATCAAGGAATTTGGGACATGACTGCGACCGGGCGCCAGCCAGAACGGCGCGCCTGCGGGTGCAGCGATTAAACCGTGAATGATAACTTATAATTTCAGGGGAAATAGACCGCAAATCCCGGCTATTCCAGGCTTTGTTACTACTGCTGGCCTGTCATGTAACGGCTGCTCCGGCGGCTCCACATTTTTTACACCTCCCCATGGCGCTAAATGACGAAGACGTGGCCCGCATCGCCCGGCTGGCCAGAATCGAGCTCACTCCCGAACGGCGCGCGCATGCGCTGCAGGAGCTCAACGGCATGCTCCATATTATCGAGCGCCTGCAACAGGAAGACACCAAGGGCGTCGAACCCATGGCGCACCCCCTGTCCGCGCTCGAAGACGTGGCGCTGCGTTTGCGCGAAGACCGCGTGACCGAAGCCGGCTCGGAAAGCGAGCGGGCGGCCCTGATGCGCAACGCCCCGGAAGCCCAGGACGGCCTGTTCCTGGTCCCCAAGGTGCTGGAGTAGTCATGAGCAAACCCGCACTGCATACCCAATTCGCCGATATCGCCGCCCTGCGGCAGGCCCTGGACCGGCGCGAGGTCAGCGCCGTCGAACTGGCGTCCAGCGCGCTGGACGCCGCGCAATCGGCGTCCGCGCTGAACGCCTTCCTGCACATCGACGCCGACCTGACCCTGGAACAGGCCCGGGAAGCCGACGCCGCCCTGGCGGCGGGCACCGCCGGGCCGCTGACCGGCGTCCCGATCGCCCACAAGGACGCCTTCGTCACCCGCGGCTGGCGCACCACCGCCGGCAGCCGGATGCTGGACGGCTACCTCAGCCCCTTCGACGCCACGGTGGTCGAACGCCTGCGCCAGGCGGGCGCGGTGTCCATCGGCAAGCTCAATTGCGATGAATTCGCCATGGGCTCGGGCAACGAAAACTCCGCCTTCGGCCCCGTGCGCAACCCCTGGGATACCGCGGCGGTGCCCGGCGGCTCGTCGGGCGGCTCGGCCGCCGCGGTGGCGGCGCGCCTGGTGGCGGCAGCCACCGGCACCGATACCGGCGGCTCGGTGCGGCAGCCCGCCGCGCTGTGCGGCGTAACCGGCATCAAGCCCACCTATGGCACGGTATCGCGCTTCGGCATCGTCGCTTTCGGGTCCAGCCTGGACCAGGCCGGCCCCCTGGCGGCCAGCAGCCGCGACGCCCTGGCCCTGCTCGACGCCATGGCGGGCTTCGATCCGCGCGACGCCACCAGCGTCGAACGCTGCGGCAAGGACGCCAACGAACCGGGCCGCGTACGGCGCGACTTCGATGCCGCCCAGGCCGCCTACGGCGCCGCCGGCGGCCAACCGCTGGCCGGGCTGCGCATCGGGGTGCCGGCCGAATACCTCGGCACCGGGCTGTCCGATGAGGTGCGCGCGGCGGTCGAGGCCGCCCTGGCGCAATTCGAGGCCCTGGGCGCCCGCCGCGTCGATATCTCGCTGCCGCGCACCGAACTGGCCATCCCGGCCTACTACGTGATCGCGCCGGCCGAGGCATCCAGCAACCTGGCGCGCTACGACGGCGTGCGCTACGGCCATCGCGCCGCGCACTACGGCGACCTGACGGAAATGATCAGCCGCTCCCGCGCCGAAGGCTTCGGCGACGAGGTGCGGCGGCGCATCCTGATCGGCACCTATGTGCTGTCGCATGGCTATTACGATGCCTACTACCTGCAGGCGCAGCGCCTGCGCCGGCTGATCGCCCAGGATTTCCAGAGCGCGTTCGCGCAATGCGATGTCATCATGGGGCCGGTGGCGCCGACGGTGGCCAAGGATATCGGCGAAAACCGCGACGACCCCACCGCCGACTGGCTGGCCGACGTCTACACGCTGGGCGTCAGCCTGGCGGGCCTGCCCGCCATGTCGGTGCCCTGCGGCTTCGGTGGCGGCGCCCATGCCCGCCGCCCCGTCGGCCTGCAGATCATTGGCAATTACTTCGACGAAGGACGCCTGCTGGCGATCGCCGACCGCTACCAACACGTGACCGACTGGCACCAGCGCGCGCCGGAATAGCCCACCCCCGAAGCGCTGCGCGCTTCCCCCTCAAGGGGGCGACGCCGGAGGACCGGCAAAGCCGGATCCTCGGCGTCCCGGATCGGCGGTATCTGTTTTTTGCGGGGGACTGTAATGGCGCCTAGTCCCCGAAGGACTGCGCGCCTCCCCTCAAGGGGGCGACGCCGGAGGACCGGAAGGAAGACCCACCCGAAGCGCTGCGCGCTTCCCCCTCAAGGGGGCGACGCCAGCGGACCGGCAAAGCCGGATCCGCGGCGTCCCGGGATAGGGATATACCCGTTAATGCGGGGGATGCGAAGGACAATGGATTACTGACATGAACTGGGAAATCGTCATCGGGCTGGAAACGCACACGCAGCTTTCCACCGACTCGAAAATTTTTTCGGGCAGCAGCACGCGCTTCGGCGCCGCGCCCAACACGCAGGCGAACCTGGTCGACCTGGCGCTGCCCGGCAGCCTGCCCGTGATGAACCGGGCCGCCGCCGAACGGGCCATCCGCTTCGGGCTGGCGGTCGGCGGAAGCATTTCGCCGCGCTCCATTTTCGCGCGCAAGAACTACTTCTACCCCGACCTGCCCAAGGGCTACCAGATCAGCCAGTACGAGATCCCGGTCGTGGTCGGCGGTGCCATCTCGTTTTTCGTCGGCGAAACCGCCAAAACGGTGCAGCTGACGCGGGCCCACCTGGAAGAAGACGCCGGCAAATCCCTGCACGATGAATTCCACCTGGCCAACGGGGCGCCGGCCAGCGGCATCGACCTGAACCGCGCCGGCACCCCCCTGCTGGAAATCGTCAGCGAACCGGAAATGCGCTCCGCCGCCGAGGCGGTCGCCTACGCGCGCGCGCTGCACAGCCTGGTCGTATGGCTGGGCATCTGCGACGGCAACATGCAGGAAGGCTCGTTCCGCTGCGACGCCAACGTCTCGGTGCGCCCGATGGGCCAGAAGGAATTCGGCACCCGCACCGAGATCAAGAACGTCAACTCCTTCCGCTTCCTGGAACGCGCCATCGTGTACGAAGCGCGGCGCCAGATCGAGCTGATCGAGGACGGCGGCACGGTGGTGCAGGAAACCCGCCTGTACGATTCGGACCGCGACGAAACCCGCAGCATGCGCAGCAAGGAAGACGCGCACGATTACCGCTACTTCCCCGATCCGGACCTGCCCCCCCTGGTGATCTCGCAGGCATGGGTGGACGAGGTCCGCGCCACCATGCCGGAACTTCCGGCCGACAAGCGCGCGCGCTTCGAAAGCGAGTACGGCCTGTCCGCCTACGATGCGGCCCAGCTGACCACCAGCCGCGACATGGCGGACTACTTCGAAGCGGTCGCCCGGGCCCTGCCGGCGGGCCAGGCCAAGCAGGCGGCCAACTGGATCATGGGCGAGCTGGCCGCCTCCCTGAACCGCTCCGAAATCGACGTGGCGGCCTCGCCCGTGGCGGCGCCGGCGCTGGCGGCCCTGATCGGCCGCATCCTGGACGGCACGATCTCCAACAAGATCGCCCGCGACGTCTTCGCCGGAATGTGGGCGGGCGAACAGGGCGGCCAGCCCGATGCCATCATCGAAGCGCGCGGCCTGAAGCAGATCAGCGATACGGGTGCCATCGGCGCCATGATCGACGAGGTGCTGGCCGCCAATCCGGCCGTGGTGGAGGAATACCGCGCGGGCAAGCAGAAGGCCTTCAATTCCCTGGTCGGCCAGATCATGAAGGCCGCCAAGGGCAAGGCGAACCCGCAGCAGGTCAACGACCTGTTGAAGCAGAAGCTGGGCTAGGCGCGCCGCCGCGGTCAGGCGGCCACGCCGTACTTCTGGCGGTAGGCCAGCACGGCCTGGCGGTGCTCGGCGAATTCCGGGGCGTGCTCCATCAGCTTCAGGATGTCCGCCAGCGTGGCAATGCTGACGACGGGGATGCCGTAGGTGCGCGCCACGTCCTGCACGGCGGAATGCGCGGACAGCGCGTCGTCCGGCCCGGCGCGCTCCATGCGGTCCAGCGCGATCAGGACGGCCGCGGGCTCGGCGCCGGCGGCGCGGATGATGTCCACGGATTCGCGCACCGACGTGCCGGCGGTAATCACGTCGTCGATGATCACGACCTTGCCCTTCAGCGGCGCGCCGACCAGCGTGCCGCCTTCGCCGTGGTCTTTCGCTTCCTTGCGGTTGTAGGCGAAGGGGATGGTCCGCCCGGCCGCGCGCGGGTCGGCGGCCAGCGCCATGGCCGTCGCCGTGGCCAGGGGGATGCCCTTGTAGGCGGGGCCGAACAGCATGTCGAAGGACAGCCCCGAATCCAGCAGGGCCCCGGCATAGAAGGCCCCCAGGCGGTTCATGCAGGCGCCGTCGCTGAACAATCCGGCATTGAAGAAATACGGACTGATGCGCCCCGATTTGACCTTGAAGCTGCCGAAGCGCAGCACGCCCTGGTCGAGGGCGAAACGGACGAACTGGACGGATGGGGCGGCGGAAGCGGTCATACGGTCACCGGAGACGAGGGAATTCGGAAGAAACCGGAATTATGCCTGCTCCATCCCGCGGCGCAGGCCGAACCCGCCCGTGCCGCCCGCCCCCTATCCCGAGCCTGCGGGTAGCCGCCCCCATCCTCGCCGCACGAAACAGATCGCCCCGCCCCGGGACGCCGCGGATCCGGCTTTGCCGGTCCGCTGACGCCTCCCCCCTTGAGGGGGAAGCGCGCAGCGCTTCGGGGATGGGATTAGCCACCACACCGCCCGCAAAAAACGGGTGCGGCCAAGCGGGGACGCCGAGGATCCGGCTCCGCCGGTCCTCTGGCGTCGCCCCCTTGAGGGGGAAGCGCGCAGCGCTTCGGGGGTGGGATTAGCCACCACGCCGCCACGCAAAAAACGGGTGCAGCCGACCGGGGACGCCGAGGATCCGGCTCCGCCGGTCCTCTGGCGTCGCCCCCTTGAGGGGGAAGCGCGCAGCGCTTCGGGGGTGGGCTCAATTTCAGGTACGCTAGCGGCCGTCTCCCTACCTGTCCCCGCCATGCTGCGCATCATCTCCGCCAATCTGAACGGCATCCGCTCGGCCGCCAACAAAGGCTTTTTCCCCTGGGTCGCCAAGCAGGACGCCGACTTCATCTGCCTGCAGGAACTGAAGGCCCAGGCCGCCGACATGACCCTGGAAATGCTCAACCCGCCGGGCCTGTACGGCTATTTCCACTACGCCGAAAAGAAAGGCTATAGCGGCGTCGGCATCTACGCCCGCACCCAGCCGCTACAGGTCATCGAGGGCCTGGGCGTGCCCGAGATAGACAGCGAAGGCCGCTACCTGGAGCTGGTCTACGACCGGCACTCGATCATTTCGGTCTACCTGCCGTCCGGATCCAGCGGCGAGCACCGCCAGACCGCCAAGTTCGCCTTCATGGAACACTTCTACACCCACCTGGCCACGCTGGTGAAATGCGGACGGCAGGTCGTGCTGTGCGGCGACTGGAACATCGCGCACAACGAGATCGACCTGAAGAACTGGAAGGGCAACATGAAGAACAGCGGCTTCCTGCCGGAAGAACGCGCCTGGCTGACCAAGGTATTCGCCGACCTGGGCTGGATGGACGTCTACCGGCGCCTGCATCCGGAGGCCACCGGCGAGGCCTATACATGGTGGAGCAACCGCGGCCAGGCCTGGGCCAAGAACGTCGGGTGGCGCATCGACTACCAGATCGCCACGCCCGAAATCGCCGCCACGGCGAAGGCCGCCTCCATCTACAAGGACGAACGCTTCAGCGATCATGCCCCGCTGACGATCGACTACGACACGTCGCTGTAGCCCCCTCGCCCGGCTAGGCCACCCGCAGGTCCCCGGCGGCCACCGCGGCCTGCATGAAGCGTTCCGCGGACATGGGGTGGCCCAGCAGGAAGCCCTGCAGCGAATCGCAACCCAGCCGGGTCAGGAATTCCTGCTGTTCGCGGGTCTCGACGCCTTCGGCGACGATCTGCAGATTGAGCGTCTGCCCCAGCGCGACGATGGCCGAAACGATAGCGGCATCCTCCGGATCGCGCTCCAGCTCGCGCACGAAGCCACGGTCGATCTTCAATTCCGTCGCCGGCAGCCGCTTCAGGTACATCAGGCTGGAATAGCCGGTGCCGAAATCGTCTATCGATATCTTCACGCCCATCTCGTGCAGCTGGCCCATCGTGGCCAGCGTGGCCTCCACATCGCGCATCGCCGTGGACTCGGTGATTTCCAGCGTCAGGTTGCGCGCCGGCAGCCCGTGCCGCGCCAGCGTGCTGCGCACCACCTGCACCAGCCCGGCGTGATTGAACTGCTGCAGCGACAGGTTCACGGCCATGGACCACTCGGTCCGGCCCGATTCATACCAGGCCTTCATCTGGCGGCACGCCTCGTCCAGTACCCATTCGCCGATCTGGATGATGAACCCGGTTTTTTCCGCCAGGGGTATGAACACCGACGGCTGCACGATGCCGCGCACCGGATGGTTCCAGCGCACCAGCGCCTCGGCGCCGATCACGGCGCTGGACGCCGCGTGGTATTTGGGCTGGTATTGCAGTATGAGTTCGTCGCGCACCAGGGCGCGGCGCAGATCGCGCAGCAGCTCCACCTGGGCCTGCACGTCCTGGTTCATCGATGCCTCGAAATAGCAGTATGTATTGCGCCCGGACGATTTGGCGTAGTACATCGCGGCATCGGCGTTGGCCAGCAGTTCGTGGTGGTCGCTCCCGTTGCCCGGATAGACAGCGATGCCGATGCTGACCGATACATGCAGCTGGTGGCTATCGACCTCGAACTCGTCCTCGATGATCCTGACCAGCTTGGACGCGATGGTGGAGGCATCCGCCGGGCCCTCGACCTGGGCCACCAATACGAACTCATCGCCGCCCAGGCGGGCGATGGTGTCCTGCGCGCGCATACTGGCACGGATGCGCGCCGCCACTTCGATCAGCAAACGGTCGCCGATGTGATGGCCATAGGCGTCGTTCACGGCCTTGAAACCGTCCAGGTCCATGAACATCACGGCGAAGCTGGTGCGTTCGCGGGCTGACGTATGGATCGCCTGCTGCAAGCGGTCTTCCAGCAGCAGCCGGTTGGGCAGCTTGGTCAGGTTATCGTGCAGCGCCAGGTATGTCAGTTCCTCGTTGGCCTCGGCCAGCGACGACGCCAGGATGGAGGTGCGCGCCTCCATCCGCTGGTCGAGCACGGAGGTGATCAGCGCGATGGCGATCACCGCCAGCGTGGCGACGATGATGACGATGGCCAGCCAGTTGCTGTCCACGCCGCCGCTCGCCGCGCCGCACACGCTGCCCAGCGGAAACCGGGCGGCGGCCATGCCCGTGTAATGCATGCCGACGATGGCCCCGCCCATGACCAGCGCGGCGGCGGCGCGCAGGGACCGTGCACGGCGTACCGCCCCCCGCAGCCGGAAGGCGATCCACATGGCGCAGCCGGAAGCGCCGACGGCGATCAGCACGGACAGCGTGAACAGCCCCCGCTCGTAGTCGATACCGGGCATCATGCGCAGCGCCGCCATGCCGGTATAGTGCATGCCGGCCACGCCGGCCCCCATCAGCAATGCGCCGGCGCACAGGCGCGTCCAGGGCAAGGTCTGCTGGCAGACCAGCCACAGCGCGAACGCGGCGGAAACGATGGCGATGAGCAGGGAAAGCGCGGTCAGGCCGACGTCGTAGCCCAGGGGGATGGGCAGGCTGAAGGCCAGCATGCCCACGAAATGCATGGCCCAGATCCCCACCCCGCTCGCGACGGCGCCGCCACCCAGCCACCACCGCGCCGCATGTCCCCGTGCGGTGGCAATGCGGCCCGCCATATCGAGCGCCGCGTACGAGGCCAGGACCGCCACGGCCAGCGAGCACAACACCAGCGCGCTGTTATAGCTCGCCCCGTACATATCCGATTCCTTGAAGACACGGGCTGTGGCATCCGGCCACGCCCGCTATCAAGCGGGAACCGCCCCTCACGGAATATCGGCAGCGCCTCCTGGCAAGTTAAATCCCATTAACATATTGTTGTAATTTATGTACGTTATGCGCGTCCATCGGGCTGCCGGACCACCAGCACGTCGCACGGCGCTTTCTCGATCAATGCTTCGGCCACGCTGCCAATGGCGGTACGCAGCAAGCCGGTGGCGCCATGCGTCCCCGTGACGAGGAGATCGCAGTCGGACTGGTCCGCGTATGCGATCAGCACACGCTCGGCCAGGCCCGCGGCCACTTCTATGCGCGGTTTTTCGCTCCCGTGCAATTCCGGCGTGTTCTCCAGGAACTGGTCGGCAGCCTCCTGGGCCGTGCGCTGAAACCCCTTGGCCGTGAGCGCGTCATTCCGATTGCCGGGCAGATCGAAAGCATGGAACAGCGTCAGTTCCTCCACCGGAACCAGCGCCAGGGCCGCGCGCAGCGCGACGCGCGCGCCCTCGGAAAAGTCGCAGGCGACCAGGGCGTTGCGATAAGGGCGCCGGGCGCGGCGCTTGACGACCAGGATCGGCGTGGACGATATGCGAACCAGCTTTTCCACTGTCGTGCCCAGCAGGATGCGGCCCAGCGTTTCGTCACGGGCGACACCCGCGACGATCAGGCCGCAGCGCCGCTCTTCGGCGACCTGCTGCAGCAGACGGACCGGATCGCCGCAGCGAACCATGATTTCCACGCCGGCATCGACGCCGTCCAGGTCGCGCAGCAGCGCGCGCCGCGCCTGGGATTCCCTTTCGGCCGCCGGCCGCTGAGGTGTGGGCAACGCGCGCACCTGCGAATCGATGACGTGCAGCGCGATCACGGACGTACCGAATTGACGGGCCAGCAACAGCGCGCGATCCAGGGCGCGGTCGCCGCGCGCGCTGAGGTCCGTGGCAAGGAGAATGGGCCCAGAAAAGCTTTGCATGATGGTCTCCCCGAATGATTCCCCGCCCCCGTGGTTCATTCTTGTTATCGCCGCGGCCGCCCTTCCCGGGCCGCGCGGCTACGGCACGGCTTGCCCGCGCACCAGCATGACATCGCTGGGCAGCGATTCCAGCAGCCGTTCGGCGACGCTGCCCACCATCGCCCCCATGATTCCCTTCATGCGCTGCGCCCCGGCGACGACCAGATCGCAACGCGTGCGGAAGACATACTCGGACAATAGCGTTTCCGGTTCGCCATACTGCACGACCCTATCCGCCGGGACACCCGGCGGCAGCCCCGCGACGCCTTCCAGGAACCGGTGCATTTCGTGGTCCAGATCGCGCTGCAGCGATTCGGGTGCCCGCGCGGCATCGCCGGGCATGCCCAGCGCGGTGTCGCAGGCATGGAACAGTGTCAAAGGCGTGCCCGTCATCCACTGCGCGGCCATCCGCAGCGCCTGGCCGGATTCCGGCGAGAAATCCGTCGCCACGATGCCGTTCGGATACGGACCGTGCGGGCGATTCTTGACCACCAGCACCGGCAGGGCCAGGTGCCGCACCAACTTGCGGACGGTGGACCCCAACAGCAATTTGCCCAGCGATTCGTTACGCCCGACACCGGTCACCACCAACCCGCAACCCGATGCTTGCGCCAGCAGCAGGATTTGTTCCGCCGGATCGCCGCTTTCGACGCGGATCTCGCTATCGATACCGGCGCCGGCCAGGTCCAGGTCCATCCGGTAGCGCGCCCATTCGCGGTGATCCTCGCTCAGGCGATGCCACGACGGCGCGCCGCCCGCGGCGGCGGACATGCCCGGCTCCAGCACATGCACGGCAATCAGCCGCGCTTTCCGCTGCCGGGCCAGCACCACGGCGCGGTCCAGCGCGCGGTCGCCCTGTGCGCTGAGATCGGTGACAAGAAGAATGGGAGCAGCGGCCTGCGTATGCGGGAACGTCGACATGATGGTCTCCGGAGTGCCGTGAAACCATTATCACCCGCCGCGACGGATTTACGCCTGGTCCAGCGCCTGTATTTCCTGGCGCCGCAGGTAAAGCAGGACGAGTCCAGGCAGCGCGATCAGCACCGTCACCAGGAAAAACCACGCCCAGCCCATCCTTTCCACCAGCACCGGCGTCAGCGGGCCGGCCAGGTAGGTACGTCCCACCGCAGCGACGGCGGACAGCAGCGCATATTGGGTTGCCGAGAATTCCTGGCGGCACAGGGCCATGACCAGGGCCACGAACGCCGCCGTGCCCAGCCCCCCGCACAGGTTTTCCATGCCGACCGCGCCGACCATCAAGGGCAGGCTGCCGGGATGGAGCGCCACGAGCCAGTAGCCCAGGTTGGAAACCGCCTGCAGCACGCCGAACAGCATCAGCGAACGATACAGGCCGATGCGGACCATGATGGAACCGCCCGCCAGCGCACCGACGATGGTGGAGACCAGGCCCAGTACCTTGTTGACCGTTCCCACTTCGGTGGGCGTGAAACCGCCGCCGCGCAGCAGGAAAGTGGTCGACAGCGCGCCCGCGAAGGCGTCGCCCAGCTTGTACAGCACGATCAGGGTAAGCAGGCCCAGCGCGCCGCGCCGCGAGAAGAACTCCCGCAGCGGGTCGGCCACGGCTTCCATCAGGCTGGGCGGCGCCGCCGCGGGGTGCTCGGGCTCCGGCGCCCACAATGTCGCCAGCATGCCCACCGCCATCAGGCCGCCCATCAGCACGTAGGTATTTCCCCAACCCAGCCAGCCGTCGGCCAGGATCAGGGCGAGGCCGCCGGACACCAGCATGGCGATGCGATAGCCCAGCACCTTGACCGCCGCGCCCGCGCCCCGCTCCTGCTTGCGCAGCACGTCCGTGCTGTAGGCGTCGAAGGCGATGTCCTGCGTTGCCGAGAAGAACGCCACGGCCACCGCCAGCATCGCCAGCGGCAACAGGGCGCTGTCCGGCGACAGCAGCCCCATGCCGGCAATACCCACCGCCAGCGCCAGCTGGGTGGCCAGCATCCAGCCGCGCCGCCGCCCCAGCACGGGAACGGCATAGCGGTCCACCAGCGGCGCCCAGAGGAATTTCAGGGTATAGGCCGTGCCCACCAGGGTAAGGAATCCGATGTCCTGCAGCGACACGCCAGCCACGGTGGCCCAGGCCTGCAAGGTCCCGCCGGTCAGCGCCAGCGGCAGGCCGCTGGAAAAACCGAGCGCCAGCATGGGCGCGACACGTCGGCTGGCATAAATGTGGGCAGCTTGTGAAATACGTGATCTCCGTGACGGGTAGCGCGAACGCGCGGGCTTAGCCGGCGGTGAAGCGATAGACCGCCAGAGTACTGCGCCAGCCCGGCAGCAGCCGCACCTCGCGGTCGTCGTTGAAGGTTGCCCGCTGCAGGATGCGCAGCCCCAGCTTGGCGGCCAGGTCCTCGAAATCTCGCAGCGTGCACAGGTGTATGTTGGGCGTGTTGTACCACTCGTACGGCATTTGCCCCGTCACCGGCATGCGCCCGCGCAGGATGGACCAGCCGTGCGGCCAGTAGCCGAAGTTGGGGAAGGATACGACGCCGTAGCGCGCGACGCGCGCCATTTCGCGCAGGATGTGTTCGCTGCGATGCATGGACTGAAGCGTCTGCGATAGCACCACCGTATCGAACTGCTTTTCGTCGAACAGGGCCAGGCCATCTTCGAGGTTTTGCTGGATGACGTCCACCCCCCTGCGCACGCAGGCGATCACATAGTTGTCATCGATTTCAACGCCGGCGCCACGGACCTGGCGCTCGTCGCGCAGCCAGGCCAGCAGCTCGCCGTCGCCGCACCCCAGGTCCAGCACCCGCGAACCGGGGGTGATCCAGCTGGCGATGCGCGCCAGGTCGGCGCGCAATTCGGTCGTCGTCATCGCGGACGCGCTCATTCCGCCCCCTTGTGCTCGATGGCGCGGGGCGGCAGCCCCAATTCATGCGCGATGCGGTCGTAATAGGCCCGCACGACCGCGTGATAGCGGGAATCGTCCAGCAGGAAAGCATCGTGGCCGTGCGGCGCGTCGATCTCGGCGTAGGTGACCGGCCGGCCGTTCTTCAGCAGCGCCCGCACCATCTCGCGCGAGCGTTCGGGTGGGAAGCGCCAGTCCGTGCTGAACGAAACCAGCAGGAAACCGGCCCGCGCGGCCGCCAGCGCGCGGGCCAGATCGCCACCGTGCGTGCGGGCGGGATCGAAGTAATCCAGCGCCCGCGTGATCAGCAGATAGGTATTGGCGTCGAAGTAGCGCGAGAACTTCTCGCCCTGGTAGCGCAGGTAGGACTCCACTTCGAATTCGACGTCATAGCCATAGCGGTATTCGCCGTTGGCGCCCGGCGCCCGCTGCGTGCGGCCGAACTTTTCGGCCATGTCGTCCTGGGACAGATACGTGATGTGCCCGATCATGCGCGCCACGGCCAGGCCGCGATGCGGTACGGTGCCGTGCGCGTAGTAATCGCCGCCGTGGAAATCCGGGTCGGTAATGATGGCGCGCCGCGCCACTTCGTTGAAGCCGATATTCTGGGCCGACAGGCGCGGCGTGCTGGCGATCACCACGCAATGCGCGACGCGTTCGGGACAGGCGGTGGCCCAGCCCAGCGCCTGCATCCCCCCCAGCGATCCCCCCATGACGGCGGCGAAGCGTTCGATGCCGAAGTGGTCCGCCACCCTGGCCTGCGCGTGCACCCAGTCTTCGACGGTCAGGACGGGGAACGCGGCGCCCCAGGGCTTGCCGGTTTCCGGATTGATGCTGGCGGGCCCCGTGGAACCGAAGCACGATCCCAGGTTATTGATGCCGATCACGAAGAAGCGCTCGGTATCCACCGGTTTGCCCGGCCCGACCATGTTGTCCCACCAGCCGATGTCCGCGGGGTCGTCGGCGGAGATACCGGCGACATGGTGCGAAGCGTTCAGCGCGTGGCACACCAGCACCGCGTTGCTGCGCTGGGCATTCAGGGTGCCATACGTTTCCACCGCCAACTCGTAGGACGGCAGCGACTGGCCGCTGGCCAATTGCAGGGGTTCGGTGAACTTCAGGAAGAGCGGCGCGACCACACCGACGGAACGCGCGGCGGCTTCGGGTCCGGCCGCCGCGGCGCCACCGGCAATGCCGGCCGCGGGCGTGCCATCTGCCATGCCCGCGGCGGGGGATGGCGAAGAACCGGAAACCGGGGATGGCGAAGAACTGGATTGCGTACCGGCGGATTCCGGGGAAACGGCCACGCCGGGGGATTGCTCGATGGTTGCAGTCATGCAGACCTCTTTAGCTGGATTTATCAGGCGCCCGCAAGCGGATCAGGCAAATCGGCGCCAACCGAATGAATGGCAGATTCTAGCACCGGCGCGGATGCCGGTCGGGCAGGCCCGCGGAATCGCGGCCGCAATTCCCCTTCGTGTCATCCCTGGGCAGTGCCCGCCCCGCTATTGCAAGATCGCCGCCATCCCGCCTTCCCACGCTTCACCCCTCGCCGCGACGGCAGCGATCCCCCGATGCCAGAAATGAAGTTGTCAGAACGCGAGGCCGCCTGCCTGCAGTGGGCCGCCGCCGGCAAGACCAGCCGGGAAACCGCCATGATTCTGGGCGTCAGCGAGCGGACCGTGAACTTCCACTTGCAGAACGCCTGCAGAAAACTCTGCGCGCGCAACCGCCGCGCGGCGGTTGCCACGGCCCTGACCTGCGGCCTGCTGGCCGCGTGCCGCATCGGCGGCGGCAGCCACTGAAGCGCGGACCGCCGCAACCGCCCGCGCGGCAGGCACGCAGCGCCGCAATCCGCGCGGCGGACGGCGCTTCCGGCAAGGCGCCCTCATTGCGCGAAACGCAAGGAACCGACGAATTCCCGCGCCGGCGCCGCGGGCAGGCCCTTCTCCGACCCGGTGGCCACCGCCTCGACCAGCAGGCCGCCCTGCACCCAGACCCGCCCCAGGGCCCAGACGGGCCGGCCCCCGGCATGGCCGCGCACCTCGATATCGGTCCCATAGGCCGGCGGCGTGGCGGGCGGCTCGGCGCCCAGGTTCGCGTACAGCGCACGCACCAGGGCGTCGGCCAATTCGCGTTGGCCCGCGGGATCCGCGGCCAGGGCCGGCGGCAACGGCGCGTAGCCCACCGCGAACACCGCGTCGCCGACGCGTGCCGACGTCAGGGAAAAACGCAGGTCGCGGCCTCCCAGCCGGATATCGCGCGTGTCGGTGGCCGGACGGTCCGGAAACGTGGCGCGCGCGGCGCCGTCGGCGATCAGGACTTCCCGCCAGTTATACGTAGGCGAGCACGCGGCCAGCAACAGCGCGCACAGCGCCACACAGGCCGCGCGCCGGGAGGACCGGCGCGCGGTCTTCCCGCCGGCGTCGCGGGGGCGCCCGGTTCCGCGCATCGCGTATGGTTGTTGCCTGATCGCTTCGTCCATATTGCCGGCCAACTGGCGGTATAACGGTGATATGCCATTGTCGCCCATGCCGGATCCGGCATCGGAACGCCATGGCCATTATCCCTGGCGGGCGCGGGTTACTCCACGCAGCCGTGGACGCACCCCGTAAAATCAGCTTCCATCTACCTGGACCATAAGAAGCCCCGCCGTGACCGATATCTCCGCTCGTCGCCTTGCCCGCCTGGATGCCAATCGGGATCTGCTATCCCTTACCCTGCGCGGCATCGAAAAAGAAGGCCTGCGGATCGACGCCCATGGCCGGTTGTCGCGCAGGCCCCACCCGGTGGCGCTGGGCTCGGCGCTGACCAACGAACACGTAACGACCGACTACTCCGAGGCCCTGCTGGAACTGATCACCGGCACGCAGGGCAATGTGGCGGGCCTTATCGGCGAACTCGAAGACATCCACCGGTTCGTCTATGCCAACCTGGGCGATGAACTCATCTGGAATCAATCCATGCCGGCGGCGCTGCCGGACGAGGCCGACATCCCCATTGCCTGGTACGGCACCTCCAATACCGGCATGCTCAAGCATGTGTACCGGCGCGGCCTGGCCCATCGCTACGGCAAGACGATGCAGTGCATCGCGGGCGTGCACTACAACTTTTCGCTGGACGACCGTATCTGGGATCTTCTCGAACACACCGGCGCCGACGAGCAGGAGCGCCGTTCCTCCGGGTACATCGCCCTGATCCGCAATTTCACGCGCTTTTCGTGGCTCTTGATGTACCTGTTCGGTGCCGCGCCCGCCCTGTCGAAAGACTTCCTGCGCGGCCGCGATCATCCTTTGCAGACGCTCGGCGCGGATACCCTGTACCTGCCCTACGCCACCAGCCTGCGCATGGGCGACCTGGGCTACCAGAACCCGGCGCAGTCGCAGCTCAAGCCCTGCTACAACGACCTGTCCACCTTCCTGCAGCGCCTGTACTCGGCCGTTACCATGCCCTGGCCCGCCTACGAGGCGATCGGCACGCATCGCGATGGCGAATGGATCCAGCTGAACACAAACATCCTGCAGATCGAAAACGAGTACTACTCCAGCATCCGACCGAAGCGCGCCACCGGGCGCGGCGAACGCCCGATCACGGCCCTGGCCGAGCGTGGCGTGCAGTACGTCGAAGTGCGCTGCCTGGATATCGATCCCTTCGAACCCGTCGGTATCGCCGCCGACACCGCGCGTTTCGTCGATGCGTTTCTGCTGTTTTGCGCCACCGCCGAAAGCCCCTACTTCGACGAAGCGGGCTTCTGTAGCAAAAGCGCGAGCAATTTCAACCGCGTGGTCAATGAAGGCCGCAAGCCCGGCCTGGAGCTCATGCGCGACGGCTCGCCGACTTCCTTGCGCGAGTGGGGCAAGGAACTGCTGGACCGCATCACGCCCTATGCCGAATTGCTGGACGCGGCCTATGGCGGCCAGGCATACCGGCAAGCCGTCGCCGCGCAGGCGGGCAAACTGGACGAACCTCAGTCGACTCCGTCGGCCCGCTTGCTGGACGACCTGAAGCGCACGGGTGCCAGCTTCCTGGAATACACGCTGGCGCAGAGCAGCCGCCACGCGCGCACCCTGCTGGATACGCCCCTGCCGTCCGACAAGGCGGCGGCGTATGCGGAAATGGCCCGTGCCTCGCTGGCCGGTCAGGCCGCCATCGAGGCCGGCGACACGATCGACTTTGACACATACGTGTCACGTTTCCATCAAGCCCTGAAACCGCCGACGGCGGCCGCGACGCGCGTATGATGTAGCGCGGCGCCGGGCGTATCGTCCCGGCTTGCGTGCATCCTGTCCGCGGGGATACCCATGCATCTTCGGGCGTGTATAGCGTGCTTGTGTGTAGGCGGCCTGGCCGCCGCGATACCGGCAATGGCGGCACAGCCGGCCGATCCCGTACCGGTCCCTTCCGTGGACCTGCACAGCTACCTGGGCAAATGGTACGAAATCGCCCGGCTGCCCCGTTTCTACCAGCGCTATTGCGCCAGCGACAGCATCGCCCGGTATTCGGCGCGGGACGCCGGCCGCATCGACATCGAAAACAGCTGCCGCACCGCGGAAGGCGACATCCGGACGGCGCACGGCCGGGCGGAACCGGTTCCCGGCAGCAATAACGCCAAACTGGAGGTCACCTTCCTGCCTCCGTTTACCGGCGATTACTGGATCATCGGCCTGGCTCCCGACTACAGCTGGTCCGTGGTCGGCTCCCCCGGGCGCAAGTCGCTATGGATCCTGTCCCGCACGCCGCGGCTGCCACCGGCCGAGCTGAACAAGGCCAGGTCCATCGCGCAGTCGGAAGGCTACCCCGTCGATAAGCTGGTGTACACGCCCCAAAGCGACGCCAAGGCGGCGGCGCAATAGCGCGCGTTACGTCGCGGCGCCCCCTGCTGCGGCCAAGGGCCATCAAACGCCATCAAACGCCATCAGGCGGCCCCCGAAAACGGGGCGGCGCCCGCCATGCGCCGGCCCGGAGGCGGCGACACCATCATCCCGCCTAGGCTGTCGGGCTGATCTCTTCGGGTTAGTCCCGACGTTCAGCCAATTGTCAACATGGCGGCATGCGCGTGTAATGAACGAAAGCCAGCAGGTAAGCGCGCGAAGAAGCGACAAATGGAACGATATCCACGATGCGCGCCGGACGCGTGCCTCGAAGCTGGCGGATAGGCAGAGCACTGGTTGGGAAGTCAGGTTCCATACAAAACGATGGTCCTCTAGCAGCCAACAGGAGACACATGCCATGCAACGCCAGACTCGTTCTCGCCGCACATTCCTGTCGGGCGCCACCGCGGCGGCCGGCGCGGCCGCCCTGGGCTTTCCGGCGATCGCCCCCGCGCAAGCACCGATCACCCTCCGCTTTCAAAGCACCTGGCCTTCCAAGGACATTTTCCACGAGTTCGCCCAGGACTACGCCCGCAAGGTCAACGATATGGCGGCCGGCCAGCTCCGTATCGAAGTCCTGCCGGCGGGCGCGGTAGTCAAGGCCTTCGACCTGCTGGACGCGGTATCCGCCGGGACGCTGGACGGCGGTCATGGCGTGGTCGCGTACTGGTACGGCAAGAACACCGCCGTCGCGCTGTGGGGATCGGGACCGGCCTTCGGCATGGACGCCAACATGCTGCTGGCCTGGCATGAATACGGCGGCGGCAAGGAGTTGCTGGAAGAAATCCAGAAGGCGATGGGCGTCAACGTGGTGTCGCTGATGTACGGCCCGATGCCGACACAACCCTTCGGCTGGTTCAAGAAACCGGTGTCGCGGGTGGAAGAGATGAAGGGCGTGAAGTTCCGCACGGTAGGGCTTGCGATCGACATGTATACGGCGATGGGCGCGGCGGTGAACGCGCTGCCCGGCGGCGAGATCGTGCCCGCGCTCGATCGCGGCCTGCTCGACGGCGCGGAATTCAACAATGCCTCGTCCGACCTGGCGCTGGGCTTTGCCGATGTTTCCAAGGTCTGCATGCTGCAAAGTTTCCACCAGTGCGCCGAACAATTCGAAATCCTGTTCAACAAGGACCGGTACGCCGCCCTGCCCGAACACCTGAAGCATTTGCTGCGCTACGCCGCGCAAGCGTCCAGCGCGGACATGTCGTGGAAGGCCGTGAACCGCTATTCGGAGGACTATCTGGTCCTGCAGAACCAGCGCAACGTCAAGTTCTACAAAACGCCGGATGCGATCCTGCAGCAGCAATTGAAGATCTGGGACGAGATGATCGCGCGGCGCTCGGCGGAAAATCCGCTGTTCAAGAAAGTGCTGGAGTCGCAAAAGGCCTTCGCCCAACGCGCCGGCAAATGGCAGGGCGATACGCAGGTGAACTATCGCATGGCCTACAACCATTATTTCGCCCCTGCCAGGGCCTGACGAAGTCGCCGGACATCATCCGCCACGGCGCGACCGCAGGAGGCCTGCCTTTCCCATGATGGCGTTCATCCGTTTCATCGACCGGCTATCGACCGCCGTGGGAAAGGCCTTCGCCTGGCTGATCCTCGCGCTGACCCTGCATATCTGCTGGGAAGTCCTGGCGCGCTATCTCTTCCATCGTCCCAGCGCCTGGGCCTTCGACATGCAGGTGATGTACTACGGCATCATGTTCATGATGGCCGGCGCCTACACGCTGGCGAAGAACGGCCATGTCCGCGGGGACATCCTCTACGGCTTCCTGCGGCCGCGGGTACAGGCGGGACTGGACCTCATCCTGTACCTGGTGTTCTTCGTGCCGGGGGTCACCGCGCTGGTGTGGGCCGGCTGGTACTACGCGGGGGAATCCATCGCCATTCGCGAGCACTCGTCGCTGATGGCCGACGGCCCGCCCATCTATCCCTTCAAGATCTTCATTCCCCTTGCCGGCGCCTTCCTGCTGCTGCAAGGCAGCGCGGAAATCTGCCGCTGCCTGCTGTGCCTGCGCCACGGCGCGTGGCCGCGGCGGGCCGACGATGTCGAAGAGGTCGACGTCGACAAGCTGAAGCAGATGGTACAGGCCAAGGACGTCGCCGTACCGGACCAGGGATATCGCTCATGAAGACGAACAGGGCCGTGTGGTTCGGCTTTTCCTGCATCGGCATCGTCGTCGCGATGATCGCTTTCCTGACGCCATGGGGCAGCCTCACTTCCGCCCATATCGGGCTGCTGATGCTGGCCTTGATCGTCGTGGCCATCATGCTGGGGTTCCCCACGGCATTCACCCTGATGGGCATGGGCGTGCTGTTCACGTTTCTCTCCTATTCCATGCAAGGCGACGGGTTCTCGCCGCGCGCGGTAAGGCAGACGCTGGACCTGATGGTGCAGCGTACCTACGCCACCATGACCAACGAATCGCTGATTTCCATCCCGCTGTTCGTGTTCATGGGCTACCTGGTCGAGCGGGCCAACCTGATCGAAAAACTGTTCCGTTCCATGCACCTGGCGCTGGCGCGCCTGCCCGGCGCGCTGGCGGTGGCCACGCTGGTGACCTGCGCGATCTTCGCCACGGCGACGGGCATCGTCGGCGCCGTAGTGACCTTGATGGGCCTGCTGGCCATGCCCACCATGCTCAAGGCGGGATACAGCATCGGCCTGACGTCCGGCTCCATCACGGCGGGCGGCTGCCTGGGCATTCTGATTCCCCCTTCGGTGATGCTGATCGTCTACGGCGCCACCACCGGCGTATCGGTGGTGCAGCTGTACGCCGGTGCGCTGTTCCCCGGCATCATGCTGGCGGGTCTGTATGTCGTCTACGTCATCGTTCTTTCCGCGCTGCGGCCGGACCTCGCGCCCCCCTTGGCCGCCGCCGAAAGATTGATCCCCCTGCCGGACGATGCCGCCCGCGTGGCGCGCGCGCATCCGGGCAACGCCATGGCCGGCCTGCTGGGCGCGCTGTTCCGGCCGCGTCCGGCCGCCACCGCCGCGTCGCGCCCGTTCCTGTGGACCTATCTGGCCGTGGCGCTGGCGCCGCTGGCGCTGTTCGCCCTGGTCATGGGCACCGTGCACAAGATGGTGACGACACCCGCCGCAGTCTATGAAGTCCCGGAAGAACTGCGGCTGGGATCGGGCACCGACGCGCCTTATCCCGCCAGCCTGGGCGAGCCGGGCGGACTGGCCGAGCCCCCGGGGCTTGCGAAGCCCGCGGGCGCGATGCAAGCCGCCCCGCAGCCGGGCGAGCTGGCGGAACCGCCCGGGGCGGGCACCTTGGCCGAGCCGCCCGCCGCCCTGGCCGGGCCACCTGGCGCGGCCAGCCCGTCCCTGGCGCCGGTTATGGGCTCGCCGCGCGCCGCAACGCCCGGCGGCGCGGCGGCACCATCGAAAGACGCCCCTTCGGGCGATAGCCCACGCCTGCCGGCGCCGAACGGCTACTGGATAGGGTTCGCGATATGCGCCGTCATCGTGGCGGTCTTCTACCTGCTGCTGAACTGGCAGCGGCTGCTGATCTTTCGCCTCCTGATGGAATCGTTCTTCCCCTTGGCCATCCTGATCGGCGCCGTACTGGGGTCCATCACCTTCGGCCTGGCCACGCCCAGCGAGGCCGCGGCGATGGGCGCGTTGGGCGGCGCTTTGCTCGCCCTCGCCTATCGCCGGCTGAAGCTGCCGATGCTGAAGGAATCCGTCTACCTGACCGCCAAGACCACGGCCATGGTCTGCTGGCTGTTCGTCGGTTCGTCGATATTCTCCGCCGCCTTCGCCCTGCTGGGCGGACAGGCCCTGGTCGAATCCTGGGTGCTTTCGCTGGGCCTGAGCAAGCTGGAATTCCTGGTACTGGCGCAGGTCATCATCTTCCTGCTGGGGTGGCCGCTGGAATGGACCGAGATCATCGTGATCTTCATGCCGATCTTCGTGCCGCTATTGGCCGCTTTCGGCATCGACCCCCTGTTCTTCGGATTGCTGGTCGCGCTGAACCTGCAGACGGCCTTTCTTTCCCCGCCGGTGGCCATGTCCGCCTTCTACCTGAAGGGCGTGGCCCCGCGGCACGTCACCCTGAACCAGATCTTCCTGGGCATGATGCCGTTCATGGGCATACAGATCGTCGCCATCCTGTTGCTCTACGCTTTCCCCGGCATCGGCCTGTGGCTTCCCAAACTGCTGTACGACTGAACCGGAGACACACCATGAAGCCGCATCGCGCCATCTCCGCCTGCATGGCGGCGTTCGCCCTGGCACTGACGGCCAGCGCCGCCGCCCATCACGGCTGGTCCTGGGCCGACACGGACCAGATCAAGCTGGCCGGCGTCGTAAAGAAGGTAGTGATCGCGCCGCCACACCCGCACCTGGATGTGCAAACACCCGATGACGGACTATGGCGCGTAGAGCTGGGCAATCCCACCCAGACGCGGGAATCCGGCTTCAACGAACAGTCCGCCCGCATTGGCCAATCCGTCACGGTGGTCGGCAACCGCGCCCGCGACCACGCCGAAAAACGCATGAAGGCGGTGCAGATCTCCGTGGGCGGAAAAACCTACGACATTTATCCGGAGCGCATCCGGCGATGAGCCTGGACACCTTCGTGCAATGGGTAACCGGCCTGCCGCCCGCCCAGTTCCTGCGCGATTCCAGCATCGGCTACCTGCTGGTCAATGCCGCGCACATCGTGGCCCTGGGTGTGCTGGCCGGCTCGATCACGGCGCTGGACCTGCGCCTGCTGCGCCGGCGCGGCACCCTGCCGCTGCGCGAGTTCGGCCCTTACCTGTCGCACCTGGCGGCGGCCGCGCTGGCCTGCGCCATCGTCACGGGCATGCTGCTGTTTTCCGTGAAGGCGGACGAGTACGTAAAGAACCCCGCTTTCCTGATCAAGCTTGCCGTGATCGGCCTGGCCATCCTGAACGCCGTGTGGCTGCACGCCGGTCCGCACTGGCGCCGCGCGCTGCGGGAACCGGAGATCCCGCGCGCCTTGCGCCTGCATGCCGCCGCGTCCCTGGTGTTCTGGTTGGGTGCCATCGTGGCGGGACGCTGGATCGGCTTCCTATAGGAGTCGCCTGTCGCGCAACCAGCCTCCCGCGCCGGCGGCCGATCCTAGCGGCTTTTCTTGACGGCCATCGCCACCGCGTCGCCCATTTCCTCCGTGCCGACACGCTGGCAGCCGGGCTGCATGATATCGGGCGTGCGATAGCCCTCCGCGAGGACGGCGCGCACGGCGGCTTCCACCCGGTCGGCATTGGCCGCCTGGTCGAAGCTGTAGCGCAGCATCATCGCCATGGACAGGATGGACGCGATCGGGTTGGCCAGGTTCTTGCCCGCGATGTCGGGCGCCGTCCCGTGCACCGGCTCGTACAGCCCCTTCTGGCCGTAGCTGAGCGACGCGGAAGGCAGCATGCCGATCGAGCCCGTCAGCATCGCCGCCGCGTCCGAAAGAATGTCGCCGAAGATATTGCCGGTCACCATCACGTCGAACTGCTTGGGATTGCGCATCAGCATCATCGCCGCCGCGTCCACGAACAGATGGGTCAGTTCGACGTCGGGATAGTCCTTGCCCACCTTGATCACGACCTCGCGCCATAGCTGGCCGACTTCCAGCACATTCGCCTTTTCCACCGAACACACCTTCTTGCGGCGGCCGCGCGCGGCCTTGAAGGCGACGTGGGCGATGCGCTCGACTTCGGATTCGCTGTAGCGCATGGTGTTGAACCCTTCGCGCTCGCCCTTCTCGTTGACCCGGATGCCGCGCGGCTCGCCAAAGTACGCATCGCCGTTGAGCTCGCGCATGATCAGCAGGTCCAGGCCATCGATGACTTCGGGCTTGAGCGTGGACGCGTCGATCAGCTCCGGAAACAGGAACACGGGTCGGAAATTGGCGAAGAGCTCCAGTTCCTTGCGCAGGCGCAGCAGGCTGGCACCCGGCCGCATCGCGTAGGGGATCGCCTCGTCGCCGGGAATGCCCGCCGCGCCGAACAGGATGGCGTCGGCCTTGCGCGCGATCTCCGACGTCGCGGCCGGCAGCGGATCGCCGGCGGCATCGACGCCCGCGCCGCCGATCGCGGCCTCGACCAATTCCACGTTCGCGCCGGAGCCCAGCACGGCGTGCAACACCTTGACCGCCTGCGCGGTAACTTCCTTGCCGATGCCGTCGCCCGGCATGACTGCGATTTTCACGGGTATTCCCTCTGTTCGGTATTCAGGAGTAAAGCGGCGCTAGGCGGCGGATGCATCATGCTGCCGCTCGAAGGCGGCGATGCGATCGCCCAGCGTAAGGGTGTAGTCGAGTTCGTCCATGCCTTCGAGCAGGCATTGCCGGGAGAAGGCATCGATGTGGAACGCGTGCGTGCCGCCGTCCGGTGCCGTGACGGTCTGCGAAACCAGGTCCACCACGATATGCGCGCCCGGGCTGTCCTGCACCGCGCGCAGCAGCGCGGCGACGGTCTCGTCGGGCAGGACGATAGGCAACAGACCGTTCTTCAGCGAGTTCGAAAAGAAAATATCGCCGAAGCTGGGCGCAATGACGGCGCGCACGCCGTAGTCGTACAACGCCCATACGGCGTGCTCGCGCGACGAGCCGCAACCGAAATTGCGCTGCGCCACGACGATGCGGGCCGGCCGGTAGGACGGCTGGTTGAGGATGAAATCGGGATTTTCCGAGCCATCCTTGGCAAAACGCAGGTCGCGGAAAAGATAGGCGCCGAAGTCGTCGGTGCGCGGCTTCTGCAGATAGCGCGCCGGCACGATCTGGTCGGTATCGACGTTGGACCGCGGCACCGGCAGCGCCACGGCATCGACTCGTTGGAAGGCTTCCATCATCAGCTCCTGTCCAGCAAGGGGCGCGGATCGGCCAGATGGCCGGTCACGGCGGCGGCCGCCGCCATCGCGGGGCTCATCAGGTGGGTACGCGAACCCGGCCCTTGCCGTCCGACAAAATTGCGGTTGGACGTCGAGGCGCAGCGCTGGCCCGGCGCGACGGTATCGCCATTGGTCGCCAGGCACATCGAGCAGCCCGCGTAGCGCCACTCGAAACCGGCGTCGCGGAAGACCCGGTCCAGCCCCTCCTGTTCGGCCTGCAACTTGACCTGCTGCGAACCGGGCACGACCCACGCGCGTACCCCCTGGGCGACACGCTTGCCGCGCGCCACGGCAGCGGCCTGGCGCAGATCCTCGATGCGGCCATTGGTGCAGGACCCGATGAACACGCGGTCCACCGTCACGTCCGTCAGGGGCATGCCGGGCTTCAATCCCATATATTCCAAGGTGCGCGCCATCGTCGCCCGCCGTCCGGCATCGGCGGCGCTGTCCGGATCCGGCACCCGGCCGGAAATGGGCAAGGCATCCTCGGGGCTGTTGCCCCAGGTCACCATGGGCTGCAAGGACGAACCGTCCAGTACCACTTCGCGGTCGAAGCGCGCCCCGGGGTCCGTGGGCAGCGCGCGCCATTGCGCGATCGCGCGGTCCCATTCGGCACCCGAAGGCGCATAGGGCCGCCCATGCAGCCAGGCAAAGGTCGTATCGTCGGGCGCCACCATGCCGGCACGCGCGCCGGCCTCGATCGACATATTGCAGACGGTCATGCGCCCTTCCATGGACAGCGCCTCGATAGCCGGGCCGGCGTACTCGATGACGTGGCCGGTCGCGCCCGCGGCTCCGATCCTGGCGATGATCCCCAGGATGATGTCCTTGGCGGCCACCCCCGGTTGCAGGCGCCCCTGCACCACCACACGCATCGTCGGCGGCTTGCGCTGCCAGATCGATTGCGTCGCCAGTACGTGGGCCACTTCCGATGCGCCGATGCCGAAGGCGAAGGCGCCCATGGCGCCGTGCGTGGCGGTATGGCTGTCGCCGCACACGATCAGCATGCCCGGCAGGCTCAGGCCCTGCTCGGGCCCGACCACATGGATGATGCCCTGGCGCGGGTCGTCCAGCCCGAAGAACTGCATGCCCGCATCCTTGGCATCCTGCCGCAAGGCATCGGCCATGGCGCGTTTTTCCGGGTCGGCGATCGTGGACAGGTCGCGCGTATCCGTGGGTACGTAATGGTCGGGCGTGGCGAAACTGCGCTGCGGACTGCGCACCTTCAGGCCGCGTTGCCGCAGCATCGCGAAAGCGGGCGCCGAACCGTCCTGGACCAGATGGCGATCGACGTAAAGCAGGCTGGTGCCGTCGTCACGCTGCAGGACCTGGTGCCGCGACCAGATCTTGTCGAACAGCGTGCTAGGCGCGGGGGCAGAAGACATGGCTGAATGGCAGGCTGATAAAGGTTGAGGGAATCGGGGCGTTCAATCGAGCTTGGCGCCGGACAGTTCCACGATGGGCTTGTAGCGCTGGATCTCTTCGTTGATAAAGCTGGTGAAGTCCGCCGGCGTGCCGCCGCCGATCTCCGCGCCGTAGTCCAGCATGCGCTGGCGGATTTCGGCGTTCTTCAGCACCGCGTTGGTCGCCTTGCTGAGCTTGTCGACGACGTCCTGGGGCATGCCCTTGGGGCCCATCAGGCCATACCAGGACGAGGCATAGACGTTCTTCACGCCCAGCTCGTCCAGGGTCGGCACGTCCGGCAGTTGTGCGTTGCGCTGGCGCGATGCCACCGCCAGCGCGCGCAGCTTGCCGGCCTTGACCAGGGGCAGGCAGGTCGTCGTGTCCAGCATCAGCGACACGTGGCCCGCCATCAGGTCGGCTTCGGCCGGCGCGGTGCCCTTGTACGGCACATGGACGATGTTGATCTTGGTCGCGTCCATGAATTGCACGGCCGCCAGGTGCTGCGACGATCCCACGCCGGCCGAACCATAGTTCAGCTTGCCGGGGTTGGCCTTGGCGTAAGCGACCAGGTCCTGCATGGTCTTGAACGGCGACGCGGCCGGCACGACCAGGATGTTGGGCACCGCCGATACATAGGTAATGGGCGTGAAGTCCTTGACCGGGTCGAACCCCAGGTGGGAATACAGGTAGACGTTGATGGCGTTGGGGCTGATGGAGCCCATCAACAGGTTGTAGCCGTCCGCCGGCTGGCGCATCGCCAGCTCGGTGCCGATGTTGCCCCCCGCGCCGGACCGATTGTCGACAATCACGGGTTGGCCGAGCTCCTGGGATAAGCCCTGCGCGACCAGGCGCCCCATGGTGTCCACCCCCCCACCCGGGGGCCAGGGGACGATCATCTTGATGGGATGGTCGGGGTACTGCGCCTGCGCGGCGCTACAGGCGGCCAGCATCAGGGCGGCCAGCCAGGCATGCAGTTTGTTCATGGTTGTCTCCGTATTTTTTGTGGTGATACGGGCGTTATTCTTGGCTGTCGCCTTCTGGCGGGCAAGGCAAATTAAGGCATGTCAGCTATGATCAATACTCATAGCACTCTGGAGCAGGCCATGACCCGTCGCCTCCCGCCACTGAACGCACTGCGCGCCTTCGAGGCTTCCGCGCGCAATGCCAGCTTTACCCGTGCCGCGGAAGAACTCTGCGTCACCCAGGGCGCGGTCAGCCGCCATGTCGCCTCGCTGGAGGACTGGACCAAGGCGCAACTGTTCGTGCGCGGCCGCCATGGCATCGAACTGACCGGACCGGGACAGGCTTACTTCCGCACGATCAAGGCCGCGCTGGACCAGATCGAACAGGCGACCCGGCAGTTGCAGCAGCAGCCGGACGACCGCTGCCTGCGCATCAAGCTGCCGCCGACCTTCGCCATCAAATGGCTGGTGCCCCGGCTGGCGCGCTTTCACGCCGCGCGGCGCGACATCGACGTACAGATCACCACATCCCATCTGCGCGCGGATTTCGATCGCGAGGATGTGGACATCAGCATCCACTCGGAGGCGCGGACACCGTCGGGCCCCGGCTACCGCCGATTGTTCGGCGAAACGCTGCTGCCCGTTTGCGCGCCCGGGCTGTTAAACAAGGAACCGCGGCTGGAAAGGCCGGAAGACCTTGCCGATCACGTCCTCCTGTGTTCCTTGAACCGCCCCAACGACTGGCCCACGTGGCTATCGGCGGCAGGCGTCGGCCATATCGACGGCAACAGCGGCCTGAAGTTCGAGAACGCCGCCCTGGCCTACCAGGCCGCCATCGACCAATTGGGCGTCATGGTCGCGCAGCTGGCCTTCGTCAGCGACGACCTGCTGGCAGGGCGGCTGGTGGCGCCGCTGCCCCAGCGCACCGACACCGGCGGCGCCTATGTGCTGGCGTATCGCAGCGACCGGCCCAAGCCGGAACGCGTGCAGGCGTTTGAAGCCTGGATCGTGAAGGAAGCGGAAGAGATGGAGTCCCGCCTGCTGATGTAATGGCGTAATGGCGCTTTTCCGGTAACCCGGCGCGCCGTCCCTGTCCGGGATCCACCTTCATGAAATGGGCAAGGCCCGGAGGGCGACCCCGCATAAACGGCATCGCCCAGGGGCCTTCCTATCACACGTGCGCCGGTTTCCGCTCTTCTACCTGGCGCGGCGCCTCCGCATCGGCGGACGCCTTCTGCACACGCACCGCATTCACGCCCGGATCGTAGGTAACCATCACCTTGTCGCCGTCGCGCACATCGCCCCGTAGCAGCGCATCGGCGATTTTCGATTCCACCTCCGCGCGGATCTTGCGCTTGAGCATCCGCGCACCGAACTCGGGGTCGTAGCCGATCTCGGCGAGATAATCGCGCAGCGGATCGTCGAACGACAACTCGATATTCTGTCCGGCCGCGGTGCGTTGCACACGTGCGAGCTGCAGATCGACGATACTGCGGATCTGCGCCTTGCCGAGTGCATGGAACACCACCACTTCATCGACGCGGTTCAGGAACTCGGGCCTGAAATGATGCCGCAGGACCTCCATCAGACGGTCTCGCAGCGCGGGGTATTCGAGCTGCTTCTTGTCGGCACGCATGTTGTCCTGGATCATCTGCGATCCGATATTGCTTGTCGCGATGATGATCGTGTTCGTGAAATCCACGAGACGTCCTTTTCCGTCGGTGAGACGGCCTTCATCGAAGAGCTGCAGCAGGATGTTGTGCACCTCCGAATGCGCCTTCTCGATCTCGTCGAGCAACACCACGCTATAGGGGCGGCGCCGCACTCGCTCGGTCAACTGACCGCCTTCCTCATAACCGACATAGCCCGGAGGCGAACCCACCAGCCGCGCCACGGTATGCCGCTCGGAATATTCGCTCATGTCGATACGAACCAGACTGTTCTCGTCGCCGAACACGGAGGCGGCGAGGGCCTTGGCAAGCTCGGTCTTGCCCACGCCGGTCGGCCCGAGAAACAGAAAGCTCGCGGTCGGCTTGCCGCCTTCGGTCAGACCGGCACGCGAGAGCCGGACGGCCTTCGCGACGGCGCTGACTGCCTCGTCCTGGCCGACCACACGCTCTCTTAGACGATCTTCGAGACGAAGCAGCTTCTCCCGGTCTTCAGCGGTAAGTTCGGACACGGGCACGCCGGTGAGCGACGCCACGACCTGCGCGATGTCCTCCGCCGTCACCTTTTGCGAACTGGTGCCGCGTTCCTTTTTCCACGCTTCCGTCGCATCGTTCAGGCGCTGCTGATCGCTGATGATCTTCTGTTCCAGTTCCTTCGCCTTGTCAAACTGCTTGGTGGCGCTTGCCGCGTCCTGTTCCCGGCGGGTGCGGCGGATGCTTTCCTCGATGCTATGCAGTTGCATCGGCCTGGAATTCGATGCGATGCGCACGCGAGCGGCCGCCTGGTCGAGCAGGTCGATAGCCTTGTCCGGCAGGAATCGCGCGGCGATATAGCGGTCCGACAGCTTCGCCGCCGCCGCGATGGCCTCCTCGGTGATCTTCACTTTATGATGCGCCTCGAGGCGGTCGCGCAGCCCGCGCAGGATTTCCATGGTTTCCGCGACGCTCGGCTCCGGCACGTTCACCGGCTGGAAGCGGCGCTCGAGCGCGGAATCCTTCTCGATGTACTTTTGGTATTCGTTAAGCGTCGTGGCGCCTACCAGATGCAGTTCGCCGCGCGCGAGCGCCGGCTTGAACACATTGCCGATGTCCAGCCCACCTTCGCCGCCGCCCTGGCCGGCACCCACGATCGTATGCAGTTCATCGATGAAGACGATCAGCCGGTCCTGGTTCTCGACGATCTCATCGAGCACCTGCTTCACGCGCTCTTCGAACTCGCCGCGGTACTTCGCCCCCGCCACCACGCTGTTGATGTTCAACTCGACGACGCGCTTGCCGCGCAGCACTTCCGGGACCTGATCCTGCGCGATACGTTGCGCGAGCCCTTCCACGATCGCGGTCTTGCCGACGCCCGGTTCGCCGATCAGCACCGGGTTGTTCTTGCGCCGGCGGGCAAGCACCTCGATCGTCGTTTCGATTTCCTTGTCGCGGCCGATCACCGGATCCAGCTTGCCGCGCCGCGCGAGATCGCTAAGATCGCGTGCGTACTTGTCGAGCGTGGGCGTGGTGGAGCGCCCCTCGACGGTGCCTTCCTCGGCGCCCTTGCCGACCACCTTGACCGTCTTCTGCCGAAGCGCGTGCGACGATAGCCCGTACTTACGCAGCAACTCGCCCGCGAAACCGTCTTCCTCTTCCACGAGCCCGATCAGGATATGCTCCGGCCCGACATAACTGTGACCGAGCTCCCGCGACGCGGTAAGCGCGTTCTCCAGCGCGCTCTTTGCGCGCGGCGATACGCCGATGTTTTCATCGTCCGTTGTCTCCGCGCGAGCCCCACGCGGGGCGCTCTGGTCGACGGCCTTTTTGATTTCCTCGGCGTCCAGCTTGAATTCGCGCAGGATCTCCCGCACGACGTTATTGTCGGTCAGCGCGAGCAGCAGGTGTTCGGTATCGACTTCGGATTTGCCATACTCGACCGCCTTTTGCGCGGCCGCCTGCAAGCGGTCCAGGCCGCTCTCGCTCAGGAGTGTGCGCAGGTCAACCGCTTCGCGCGCCCGGCGATGCCGACCCGGCCGAGCGCCGGGCGAGCTCGCGGGGGTGCTCATGCCCGCGCCCCTGTTGCCGCCTTCACCGGGACTCGCGCCGGGACTCGCGCGCGTCCCGCCCGCCTGATCAAGGGAAGGCAAGCCGCCCCGCCTGCCCTCGAGCGGTGACCACATATCGTCGAAGAAACTATCGAAGAGGCCGCCGTGAAAGAGCGACTCAAGCGGCGAAAGGCTGCGCTGGTTGCGTGCCATGAACTCCATGTAGTGCTGGTCGCACAGCGTCAACTGCCGACGCTGGCCGTTTTCGGCGATCGTGATCTGCGAAGTCGCCGGCTTTCCGCAAACGCTGCAAGTGGCCATGATGATCTCCGTTGGGAGGATGCTGGAGGATTGAAGGTCTTACCGCCCGGTGTCAGCCCTTGGCGTACTCGAACTCCGGCAGCTTTTTCAGCGCCTCCTTGCTTGCGCCCGGGAGAATCGGCTTTGGCGTTATCTGCTCGAAATGCTGAACGGGGATGGCGACACGATGCGTGCCCATCCCCAGAAAGCCGCCCACATCGATAATTGCGGCCGAGAGGGTGCCATCGGGTGCCACAATCAGGTCGTCCACCCGGCCGATCTTTTCGTCCTTGTCGTTATAGACATCGGTATGGATCAGCTTCGATGCGCGCCAGCCCGTTGCCACCAGCTGCGCTTCGGTGACGGATACGCCAAGTGTCGCCTTGCCCACAATAGGTGCACCCTGCGCTGTCGCGTCGCTGCCCACCAGGCCGCCAGCGGCCAGCGCAAGTACGAACGTCGACAGCCTTGCGGCCGAAATGAGGTGAGTCTTCATGGTGTTCTCCGGGATGCGCAGCGGGATAAACATGACTGCGCTCAGCACGACCGCCGGAAAACCTGGCGCGGCGCCGGCGATCAGGATCGCAGTGCTGCTGTACAGGCCCGGCACCAACGCACCGAGACAGGGCGCGCGATTGTTATGCCGCGACTGTTCTGCCGGGACATCTCGGAAGCATACGTCCGGGGGAACCACGGTTCTTTCGAGTTCCTGCCCAGAGATGTCGAATTCCTGCGTGCGTCGATCACTTGCGCATTGAGTCGCGAGTCTTCACCGGATCGTCTGGCGGTTATGTGCGAGCCGGAAAGCCCGGGGCGTGCATCCCGCATACTGACGAAACACCGCGCTGAAGTGCTGCTGCGTCTGAAAGCCCGCGCGTGCCGCGACATCGACCAGCGGAAGACTTCCTTCGAAGAGCATCGACTCCGCGAATCTCAACCTCTTGGTGGTCAGGTAAAAGTGCGGCGTAAGCCCCGTCGCGTTCTTGAAAGCATGCGCAAAATGCGATGCGCTCATATGCACGAGCGCGGCAAGGCGCTCGATCGGGAGGTGCTCCGCGATGTGTTCGTGTATGAAGTGCTCCACGACGCTCAGCTTTAGCTGCGAGAGACTCGTACCCACTTCCTGCTCATCGGCGTGGCGTCCATACCGGCGGGCGAGATGAAGTGAGATGACGTCGGCGAACGCATCGAGACACACCGGGTCGGGGCTTATGCCGGAATGCAATGCGGTAACGGTGTCGGCCGCTTCGCGCAGGAAGGGGTCCCAAGCCGTGAACCAGCACGGGATATCGCAGGCCCCGATGCCGAGTCCATTTCGAGCGGCTTTCCTCACCCGGGCCGAATCCAGCGCGAGGACCAGGCCGCGCGGATCGTCGTCGTTGTCCGTTTCGATGCGTGCCCAGGCAGGCACGATACCGATGAACGGCGCTCTGACGCTAATGCGGTGACAGGAGCGTTCGCTGCCTCCGACGGCGCTCGCATGCGCGATGGTCCGGTCCGCCGGGATGATACACAAGAGCCATTGCACCGACTTTACGGAACTGCGCGTGCCGGATGCGCCGGTCGAGTGGCAGTAAAGACAACGCAATTCTGAAGAACGGGACGTTTGCTCCATGGTGCGCGTTCTCCGGGAGAGCAGGTCGATCACGACGCATTCAGTCTAAAGTACCCGCCCGTCGATGTCAGGTTCTTTCTACATCCATAGGGAAGTGGCGCATTGCCAATGTGATGTTGGCCACGCGTGAGGCCGTTTCTGGCGATTTCCTGCTGACGCTTTACATTAATCTGCTACGCGCCAGGCCTATCTTGAACCGGATCCGGAAGCTTGAACGCTGGTGGCTACGAGGGCATGGGGTGCTGATCAGTGCCTTTGCGGGCGATCCCCATGGGTTACGACACACCGCGCGACGGCGATACCCTGGGACTTTATGTCCAATGTTGCTCGCCGGTGGCTTAACCTAAAATAGACCGGCTTCGATAGACACGTCATATCGCGCTTCGAGGGAACGCGCCTCACGATGGATCGTGTCAAGCAATAGCCTGGAAACACTTAAAAATGATGGATTGGACCCCTATAGTCTTCGGTACGTTCAAGGTTCTCGTATTCGGCACGGGCGTGTTCTTCGCCATCAAGTGGCATTACGACCAAGGGAAGAAAGAGAAAGAGATGCGCGCGGTGCTGCCCATGGTGGGCAAGGTGGCCGCGATCTTCGTGCTCTCGCTCATGAGCCTGCTGATCCTCACCTTCGTCCTCGGCAGCAAGCTCGGGTTGGACTTGAGCTTGCCATGATTGCAGAGCGCGTAAGCTCCCCCACTCCGTAAACATCAGCCAGTAGAATTCCAGAGCCGCGGGAATCCCCCGTTGCCTCGCTCACGCCGGTGCGGCAGCGCCGCATCCCCGCCTTCCTTGGTTGCGTGAAGGCCTTGGGGTCATGCATCAGCCCACCACCGAAATATGGCTGTTCGAGGAAGAAAACCAGGATCAAAATAATACGGTTTCACCGGCCGCAGTCTCGAGGAGGCTTCCATGCCCATCTCTTTCCTGCATTCAAAAGGAACCGACGCGCCCATCAAGATCCCGGCCATCGGGCTCGATCTGTTCGTGCGCATGCCGCCGGCGGCAAGTTCGGGCGAGTTCTGCTTTATCGAGACCATCAATGCTCCGGGCGCGGGTCCTCCCCGCCATCGCCACCGCGAAGCGGAGATATTCCGCGTCATTGAGGGGCGATATCTCTATGAGGCGGACGGCCGGCGCTTCCATGCCGAGGCGGGCGACGTGGTCAGCATTCCCGGCGGGGTCGAGCACGGCTTCTGCAACGTCACCGACAAGCCCGCACGCCAGTACATCCTGATGGCCCCGGCGCTCGATGCGGCGGCCTTCTTCACCGAACTGGCCGGCGTGATGCATGATGGCATTCCCGATCAGGCAGCGCTCAATGCCTTCGGGCTGAAGTGGCACGTGGAGTTCCTCGGGCCGCCCGTCAACAAAAACGACCAGCCCACGGATTAAGGCGGCCGCATCTGCGTCGCCGCCAGCGGCCGACGCTCAAGCAGCCCGCTATGAGGACGGCGTCCCGATCGCCCTTCTCGCCCCGGACGAACCGGCCGACGACGACGTCATCGGGCAGCGTACAGACGTTCGACGTGGAGGACATCCCTATCGCCTATCTTCCCGGCAATGCGCGCCGGGTCCGCGTGCGCGTCGTCGGGGAGATCGCGCGGCTCGCCGCAGATGGCGCAAGTTTCTGATGGTGCCCAGATGGCGGCGCCCTTGCATCGCCATCCGGTTCAGCGGCCGTGTGGCCTTAGTGCACCGACCTCGGGGGAGACAAGCATGCTCGATGATCTTAATAACGAAGGGACGCCACAGGGACAGATCGGGCGCGAAAGGCGCGTCTATCGAAAAGCCTCGCCTACGGAATTGATCTACATCGCCACGCGCATGATCGTGGTAAGCCGCAGCAGCCTCTCGGGGATGGTCGACAGGGCGCAGTTCGAGGCGGCCGTCGCCCACCTGGAAGCCCGATACGGAATCCTGCGCTCGGTGGTCGAGGACGGACATTTCGTAGGTAGGCTGGATGACCGATCGGCAATCGAGGCCTGGTTGCCCGCCGATACCTGCTCCGCCGAGACCATGTACGCGCAATTGCTGAACGCCGACCTCGATACCGGAAAGACCCTCTATGCCATCCACGTCATCGCCGCCGATGACGCGCTCGATATCTTCATGCTCACCTCCCATGCGATCACGGACGCAACATCGCTGATCGAGCTGCATTCCTGTCTCGCCTACATGTGCGACTGCGTCGTGCGCGGCAAGGTACCGGTCCTCGGTGTGCAGCCGTTTCCGACCCCCGTCGACGACGCGGTGAGCCGCAGCCTGGCTGCGCTTGGAGCGTATGCGCCCCCCTCTTCCTATTCCGGATTATTCGCCGAGATCCCCATGCGCGCGCCCCATGATGGCGGTCCCGTGACCCATCGGCTCGAGCGCGTCGTGATCGGGGCGGACGCGATGCAGCGGATCAAGGAGGCAAGCCATGCAACCGGCTCGTCCGTGCACTCGTTCCTGCTGGCCGCGTTCGCTCTCGCCATACGTGACGTCGCGGACGGACACCCGCGCCAGATCCTCATGCGATCATCGGTGGACATGCGCCGGCGGCTCGAGCCCCACGTTGCCCCCGAACTGGTCTTCACGGCCATCACCGGGCACATCACGCCCGTCCCCGACCTCGACCTGCCCATGGTCGAGATCGCCCGTTTCATCTTTGACGATATCCATCAGGGACTGGCCAACGGCAGCATCTTCCACGACTACATCAATTATCCGCGGGCATTCGGCAGCCCTCGGCAATCGCCGGTGGCCATCAATGTTTCCGACATCCAGACGGTGAAGTTTCACTGGCAGGTCGAGCGGCTGGTAGTGACGGGATTCGAGTATGCATTGGGCTGGATGAAGAAATTTCCCAATGTCTCCGTGTCGGTCTACGACGGCACGCTGATCGCCAACATCGTATATGTGGAAGAGTTCGCCACTCCCACAACGATCCGGGCCATCTCGGACGGCTTCCTCAGAAGGCTCGATTCAGTCTACGAACAATAGAAACCCTGCCCCGAGGAGCGCGGCCGAGTGGCGGGCGATTATGTCCCCTTTGCGGTGAGCGGTACGTAGTGCGGCGTCCAGACCTTGGCGCGCAAGCGCTGCTGGATCTGATCGATCGCGACGTCGGGCGCGTTGCCCTCCCGGCGCGCCTGCATCGCAACCGCGAGAGCGACCCTTGCCGCGACTTCACGCAGGGCGCTCACGGGGGGCAAGAGATTGTGCCGAGGGTTGTTGCGCGCCGGCGACGCATCTGCCAGCGCCTTCGCGGCCGCCATGAACATGCCATCCGTCACGCGGCTCGCGCCGACCGCCAGGACGCCTAGGCCAACTCCGGGAAAGATATAGGAATTGTTGGTCTGGTCCACCTTGAAGCGGGTGCCGTCCCGCAGGAGCGGGGGAAACGGGCTGCCGACGCCCACCAGAGCCCGCCCGCCGGTCCAGACCTCGATATCCGCCGGTGTCGCCTCCGCGCGCGAGGTCGGGTTCGACAGCGGAAAGATGATCGGCCGCTCGTTGCACTCGGCCATGGCGCGGACGACCGGCTCGCCGAAGGCACCCGCCAGGCCGGAGACGCCGATCAGCACGGTTGGCCGCGCATTGCGCACCACGTCCAGGAGCGCAACCTTGTCGGAATGTTCGAGCGCCCAGCCTTCGATCGCCCGCTTGCTCTGCACGAAGGGAATCTGGAATGGCTCAAGGCCGGGCATGCCTTCCATCAGCAGCCCGTCGCGATCGATCATGAAAAAGCGTTGTACCGCCTCGCTTTCCGACAGGCCGGCATCACACATGGCAGAGCGGATCAGGCCGGCGATGCCGCAGCCGGCCGAGCCGGCACCGAACACGGCGACGCGCTGTTCGGTGAGCGGCACGCCGGTGACGCTGATGGCTGCCAGCAGGGTGCCGGTCGCCACGGCGGCCGTGCCCTGGATATCGTCGTTGAAGGTGCAAAGCCGGTCGCGATAGCGCTCCAGCAGGCGCGTCGCATTGGTCTTCGCGAAGTCTTCCCACTGCAGCAGAACCCGCGGCCAGCGCCGGATGACGGCCGAGACAAACGCCTCGATGAAGTCGTCGTAGTCCTGGCCCCGCACCCGCTCGTGCCGCCAGCCCACATAGAGTGGGTCGGCAAGGCAGTCGGCATTGTCGGTCCCGACATCGAGCAGGATCGGCAGGGTGGTCGCCGGATGCAGGCCGCCGCAGCCGGAATAGAGCGCGAGTTTGCCGATCGGAATCCCCATGCCGCCCGCACCCTGGTCGCCGAGCCCAAGGATGCGCTCTCCGTCGGTCACCACGATCGCCTCCACGGCATCGAAGCGCGGCTGCGCGAAGATTTGGTCGAGCCGCGCCGTGTGGGGGATGCTAAGGAAGAGGCCACGCGGCTTGTGGTAGAGGCGGCTGAACTGCTGGCAGCCGGCGCCGACCGTGGGCGTGTAGACGATGGGCAGCAACTCTTCCAGGTTCTCCACCAACGTCGCGTAGAACAGAGTCTCGTTGATGTCCTGCAACTCGCGCAGGAAGGCGTAGCGTTCGAGATCGGTCTCGAACTGGCGCAGCGACTGCAGGGCGCGGGAGACCTGCTCGTCCAGGGTGGAAACATGCGGCGGCAGCAATCCGTGCAGGTGGAATGCGTCGCGCTCTTCCTCTGAGAAGGCGGTGCCCTTGTTGAGCTGGGGATCGGCCAGCAATTCGTATCCGCTCAATTCGGTGGTCATGGGCGCGACGGTTGCATCGGACATGAAGATCGCTCCTGGCTTCGCCCGTCCGAGCGAGCTCGATGTAGGTATCAGGCCGGTAATGGAGTGTGTTGCGGGGTAGTGAGAAGGCACCTGCATGTCGAACAGCACGTGTCCGTAGCTTACATCGCAGCGCATAGGGCCGGTGCGGCTTGCTATATCCAGACGCGTCCACTCGCCCGGCTTCATCTCTTAGTCCATCGGCAGCTCGAAGGTCAGGCGCTGCCTCTCCGCCTCGTCGAAGCGCGCCCTTCGAGGCTGCCCAAACGTGAAAGACACGGAGCGTAATCTCGCCGATTTTGTCGGCGCCATTCGGATGACCTCCCGCAACGCGCCGCAACGTGCGGCTAATATGCGCCCACGGCCGGATGCAACACGGAGGCACGAGGGTGGTGATCCGGGAACTTAATCGTCGTGAAGTTGCGATGCTCGGCGTAGCCTTAGCCTTGTCCACGACATTGCGCGCTCCGGCGCAAGCACAGAAGAGATCTCCCATGCTCTATCCGGGCGAGGAATTGACTGAGGCGGCTGGCTATCCGGCGCTGGTGCGGTTCGAACCCGGGCGACCGGAGCTTCCCGTCGTGGTGTTCATCACAGGAGGCGGGGTGCTCGGCCGCATCGCCTACGGACCGCCCGGGGGAAGGGCTGCCGATTTCCTTTGCCACTGGCTGCATGAAGAAGGCTTCGGGTCGCTGGTCCTGTCCTATCCCATCGACAGCAGGGGTGTGTTCGACACCGCATTCCCGCAGTTTTCGATCACCGACTGGGCGGAGCAAAGCGCCGGGATCATCGCCCGGTATATGGATCGCAATGGCCTGCCGGCGAACGCCATCGTGCTCGGCTGGAGCATGGCGGGGCGAATTGCCGAGCCGCTTCATGCTGCGCTGCGAGGCAGGGGAAAGGGCATCGAACTTTTCGTCGCGATGGCGGGCGCATCGGCGCTTCCCAATACCCTGCCCGGTCTCGACCACTTGAAGCCAGCCGCAAGCGGCCTCGCCTCGATCCGGGGTGCCTACCTCGACTGGCTGCTCCAGTGCCTGACGGATCAGAACGCCGCGACCGGCCATTCGGCACTCGATGCCGACGAGTTCGTCCGCGGGATGACCGGCGATTTTCCGGTCGGGCTTGCGGCATCGGCAATGCGCTACAGGGCCGGAGCTTTCGTTTCCGACCCGGCCGGAGACGCGCGTGAGGTCGGCACCGCGCGCTATCGAGCCTTTCCGCCGCTCGCCTTGATGACGCACGCCTCTGCGATCGACGCCCGGCACGCTCTCACGGACCGCTCCACATGGGGCGTCTATATCACCCAGCAGCTTTGTGAAGGTCTCGTTTTCTCGCAAGCGGACAAGCTCGCCGCGCTTCCCGCCGAGAGATGGGCGTTGCTGGTCGAGCATGTCGGGCACGCCGCCCAGCGGCTGAGCGCGACGCTACCGGGCAACCACATGTTTTTCCTTGGAGAGAATGGTGCGAGGAGAACCGTGCAGACGTTGAAGCTTCTCAGGCAAACCGCCGCAGACGTTGCAGGTGAAATCTCACATCTTATGGACTGAAAAATCGGTCAGTCAGTCCTCTCCCATTGCGCGAGCGGCGTTGGAGCGATTGACCGGCACCGCATGCCGGAATGAATCCCGGCTAGCTGTCGCGGCCGATGGGCCACACGAATGCCAAGATGTTCTTCGAGGTGTATTCGAAGTGGATCGACGGCGCCGCCAACCAACTGGAAAAGGACAAGGTGCGAAGCCTTGTCGCGCGGTATGTGCCAATGGATGCTGCCGGAGGTTAAGTCCTCGCAGCACTAGCTTGAACCGCGATTTGGGCACAACGTGGACGCAAAGTCCGGGTAACCCATTGATTTCTTGGCGCGCCCGACAGGAATCGAACCTGTATCAAGAGCTTCGGAAACTCTCATTCTATCCATTGAACTACGGGCGCGAAGAGGCAGTATTGTACCCAAAACAGGATTACGCGCTTGGCCGACTGCCGGCGGGCGTCATTTCGCCGCGCGGCCTGCCTGGATTCGCCCCGCGCCCAGCCCCTCGCAGCCCCGGATCTTACTGCGCCCGGGACGCCGGCCGGATGCCGGTCGGGACGCCCCTGGCGGCGCAACGGCGCCCATGCACCGAGCGGAAATGCACGCCGGCATCCGGCGGCCCATCTCGATTGCTGCGCCGCGACGAGGGCGGCCGGGCGTGACGGCACGCCGTCGGCCAAAGGGGCATCACCCCGCGTTATATAATCCAGCGTTTGCACGCGTGCAGGCGGAGAGCTGAGGAGGTCTCCGCAAGTCCGTAGTACTTTATCCGCCCCAGGCGCCCCGGTACCCGACAGCAGGATTAGGTTATGAGCAAAGAGCAGGAACACGTAGAAGAACACGCCTCACTCATCAAGACCCCGAAGCAGTTGATCGTCACGGTGGTTCTGGCCTTTCTAGTGCCGATCATCATCATCCTGATGCTCGTCAATATGGTGGCCTCCTACGGCCGCAGCGGTGCGGGGTCCAACGCCTTGACACCGGAAGCCATCGACAAGCGCATTGCCCCCGTCGCGGGTTTCGACCTGGTCGATGCCAACGCGCCCAAGGTCTTTAAGACCGGCGAACAGGTTTTCAGTTCCGTCTGTACGTCCTGCCATACGGCGGGCGTGGCCGGCGCGCCGAAAGTCGGCGACAACGCCGCCTGGGCGCCCCGCATAAAGGAAGGGCTGGAAACGATGTTCAACATCGCCCTGCACGGCAAGGGCGCCATGCCGCCCAAGGGTGGCAACCCCTCGCTGAGCGACTACGAAGTCGAACGCGCCGTGGTTTTCATGGCCAATAAGTCGGGCGGCAACTTCAAGGAACCCGAAGCGCCCGCCCAACCCGCCGCGAACCAGGGCCAGGCCGCCGCACCCGCTCCTGCACCCGCCCCCGCTGTGGCAGCGGCTGCGGCTCCAGCCACGCCGGCCCCCGCTCCTGCCGCACAGGCACAGGCGCCGGCACCGGCGCCCGCCCAGCAGGCGGCGGTGAACCCCGCGGGCGAAAAGCTCTATAAGACAACCTGCTTCGCCTGCCATGGCACCGGGGTAGCAGGCGCGCCGAAGTTCGGTAGCAAGGCCGACTGGGACAAATACATCCAGACGGGCCTCGACACCATGGTCAAGACGGCGATCACGGGCAAGGGCGCGATGCCGCCCAAGGGCGGCGCGGCCAACGCGTCGGACGCCGATATCCGGGCCGCCGTGGAATACATGGTGCAGGCAGCCAAGTAAGCGCAAACGGACGGCCTTGCAAATCCCTACCGGGCAATATCGCCGGTAGGGATTTGTGCTTTATGGGTGTGGCGCGTCGGTACCATAGGCCGCATACACCCTTCCCGCGCGTCAAGCAGGACTGGGCCGCCGTGAAACCGACGGGGGAGTCGCGCGCGGGATGGACCGCACAGTGCCGACGCGCGATAGCGAACAGAATTGGAACGAACCGGGAATAAAGAAACTGCCGCTGGGTGAACGACAGGTGGGCGACGACGAACAGGTGAACTGCGGGTAGGTGAACGACTTGCAGATGCACGACCTGTAGACAAGTGACCTGTAAATGAACGACTTGAGATGTACTGCCGACAGGAAAGAGGCCTGCCGATGGGTGAACCGCCGATGCCTGAACCGGACATCCGTCAACCGCGGCTGGGATCGGGTCGGGGATTGAGAAAACGGACCCTTTCGGAGAACCCGGATGCAGGAAGCTTACGTGCAATCACGCGGCAAGCAGCCGTGTCGCCAACATGCGTGCGCCGGAATCCGCGAGTGGAAGGTGTCTTGGCGTAGATCGCGGCATGCCGGGAACGCCGGGCACCATGACGGAGGAGCGTAACGATGACGGACTTGCCGCCAATGGCTCCGCAAACAGATAGCCGCAGCCCCGCACCGCCAACAAGGGCAGTTCGATGCCGGCGAGCCGCGCCTTGCGGCGCAACCGCGACACCAGGACGTCCATGCTGCGCGGGTCCAATTCCGGCCCGGAGGGCTCGCCGATCCGCGCGTCCTGGCCCGTCGAGGCGCGGCGCCCGCGACGCGCCAACTGGGCCTCGCTGGATGCGATACGCATGAGAAAGCCGTTTTCCGCCACGGTCAGCAATAAGGTGCGGCCGCCAGGACATATGAGCACGCGGCAGCTTGCATCCAGGTTCCAGCCTGCGCCAGGGCTGCCCGCTCGCTGCATGGCGCCGAGGGGAGACGACCGATGCCCGGCATCCCGAGGATGCCGGGGTCCCCTGGCGCCGCCATCGTGGCAGGACGCCGGTTGAGCGGGCGCCTGCGCGACGTCGACGCGGGCCGGCCCGGCTCGTGGCACGGATTCCATGTGGTCCACGGGACGACGGGACGGGCGCTCGGCAGCGTTGCCAGACAGTTGCGGTTGCGCGCGGTAGGCGCGCGTGGCTTGCCGGCCCCAGGACAACAGGATGGCGGTAAGTTCGGCGATATCGATCGATGCGGCGTGGCAGGCATCCGCGCCCGCTGCCATGACGTGCATGCGCCACGCCGTGTCGGCCGCGGTGCCCAGCGCAATGACAATGGCAGTGGGCGCCGCCATGCGGACGCTTTGCGCATCGCAGGCGAGGTCGTCCGATTCGCCGGTAAGCACGATCAGGGGCGAAGGTTGCGCGGCGTACAGATGCCGAAGGCCGGCCAGGCTGCCGCACGAGCGCACCGTGAAGTCCCGCCTGGCCAGCTCCTGCGCCAGGTTGTCTCTTACCGCCCGCGCGTCCTGCAGCACGATGACGTCCCGGTAATCCATCATGTTCTTTCTCCTGCACACGACAAAACCACGAATGTGATTTATATAAACACCAACGTGGCAACGGTGCAAGCTTCAATCGGTCCGTGAAGAAATTTTCAGACCGTTTGAGGCACGCTCGTTCACTGCGCGGATACACGCAGGCCGAAGTGGCGCGTCTGGCGGGCCTGTCGCAAAGCGCGGTCGCCAGCTACGAAAGCGGCGAACGCAAATCCAGCAGGGCGCTGTTCAAGCTGGCGGCGGCGCTGGGTGTCGAAGCGCAGTGGCTGGACACCGGCAAGGGGCCGATGGAACGTCCCGCCGACGTTTACGCGAACCCCACCGGCGGACAGCGCTACGCCCTGATGGAAGATGGCGCGCACGGCATGTTCGGCGACGCCCGCAAGGATGCGGACTGGCCCTTCCAGCACATCCCGCGCGGCCGCTACGAAACCCTGACCGCGCGCGACAAGCGCCATCTGGAAAACATGGTGGCCGCCTTCATCGAAGCCTGCCACAGCAACTACGCGCCGCTCAAATCCAAAAGCAAGACGCGCCGCGGCGAGTGATCCCGGAAACCGACCTGCCCGGCGGATACCCACCGTCGGATACCCACCGTCGGATGGCCCCATCGCGCACGACGGACAGAAGCAAATCGCGCGCGCCGCGTAAAAACATCGCACACCTGGCGCGAAAAAAATCGCGCCGCGGCGCGTGACGCCGGGGCGCGATGATTTGCCGCGCGTCCTGGGGCCCGCCCCAGGACGCGGGCTTCAGCGGGCGGGTGCCGCGGTACCCGACGCGGGGGCGGACCGGTCAGATGCCGGAGGCACCGCCGGCGTGCCGCTGCCCGAGGCAGCCGGCGCATCGCCGCGCACGCGGGCCGCGATCTCGGTCGCCGTTTGCGCGGTATCCACGCCGAAGGCCAGCACGCCGCGATTCAACGGTTCGGCGATGCGCGGCGCGGCGACCAATTGGCCATTGATGACCAGCACCAGCAGCTTGCCGACGTTCTGCGAACTGACCTGGGCGAGCTTGCGCGCGCCTTCCGGGGTGAAGCGCAGGCCGACGAAATTCTGCCCCTGGCGATCGACCAGGGCCGCCGCTTCGGTCAGGTCGGCGCGCGTGAGCACGGGCTGCGGCTGCACGTAAACCGTGGCATCGCTGAGCTTGACCTCCATGAGATTGGGCCCGGCCTCCGTTTGCGCGATATAGAAGCCGACCGACGACGCCACGGGGGCGGTCGAGGGCGCGGGTGTGCCGGGCGCGGTACCGGGCGGCGTGCCGCCCGCTGGCGTCGTGGTTCCACCGGATTGCGTGGACGCGGTCCCACCGGCCTTGTTGCCAGGCGTCTGGCAACCCGCCAGAAGGACCGTAGCCATCAATACCACGGGTGCGATCGTACGGAATTTGATGTGCATAACAGCTTTTCCTTATTGGTGGAGGTTGCGAAAAAAGTGTACAGGGGACGCAAGGCGCGGCATAACGCAGACTGCTTCCAGATGTAATGTCCCCGACATGTTGTCTATACTGTCGCGTGCACGCAGGGGTACTTCACGGTCCGACTGCGGTTCCGCCGGATTCTTTCGAAAATGGCGGCACCCGGAACCAGAGGTTGAGAGAGTCCCTTCGTACCAGTACGGATAATGCCGATGCTGGGAGCGTTCCGGCGGAAACCGCCGGAATCCGACCCTATTCGGCTCCAAACCCTCGCTTGGAGCTTCCATGAACGCCAACCCGAAATTCCTGGCCGCCACGGCCGCCGTCGACGCCGCCGCGGTAGCCCCGCTGCCCAAGTCCCGCAAAGTCTATCAGCAGGGTTCGCGCCCGGACATCCGCGTGCCGTTCCGCGAAATCGAGCAGCACGACACGCCCACCATGTTCGGCGGCGAAAAGAACCCGCCGCTGACGGTCTACGACACCAGCGGCCCCTACACCGACCCCACGGTCAAGATCGACATCCGCCGCGGCCTGCCCGAACTGCGCCGTGGCTGGATAGAAGAACGCAAGGACACCGAAGTGTTGTCCGGCCCCTCCAGCGCCTACGGCCGCGAGCGGCTGACCGACCCCAAGCTAACGGCCATGCGTTTCGACCTGCAGCGCCCGCCGCGCCGCGCCCAGGCCGGCGCGAACGTCACGCAGATGCATTACGCGCGCCGCGGCATCGTCACGCCGGAAATGGAATTCGTCGCCATCCGCGAGAACCTGCGCCGCGAGCAATACCTGGAATCGTTGCGCGCCAGCGGCCCGGAAGGCGAAAAGCTGGTCAAGCGCATGCTGCGCCAGCATCCGGGCCAGTCGTTCGGCGCGGCCATCCCGTCGTCCATCACGCCGGAATTCGTGCGCGATGAAGTGGCGCGCGGCCGCGCCATCATCCCGGCCAATATCAACCACCCCGAGCTGGAGCCCATGGCCATCGGGCGCAACTTCCTGGTCAAGATCAACGCCAATATCGGCAACTCCGCGGTCAGCTCGGGCATCGGCGAAGAGGTCGAGAAAATGACCTGGGCGATCCGCTGGGGCGGCGATACCGTCATGGACCTGTCCACGGGCAAGCATATCCACGAAACGCGCGAATGGATCGTGCGCAATTCGCCGGTGCCCATCGGTACCGTGCCGATCTACCAGGCGCTGGAAAAGGTCGACGGCAAGGCCGAGGACCTGACTTGGGAGATCTTCCGCGATACGTTGATCGAGCAGGCCGAACAGGGCGTGGATTACTTCACCATCCACGCCGGCGTGCGCCTGCCCTTCATCCCCATGACGGCGGACCGCATGACGGGCATCGTCTCGCGCGGCGGTTCGATCATGGCGAAGTGGTGCCTGGCGCACCACCGCGAAAGCTTCCTGTACGAGCGTTTCGAGGAAATCTGCGAAATCATGAAGGCCTACGACGTCAGCTTCTCGCTGGGCGACGGGCTGCGTCCGGGCTCGGCCTACGACGCCAACGACGAAGCGCAGTTCGCCGAACTGAAGACGCTGGGAGAGCTGACGCAGGTGGCGTGGAAGCACGACGTGCAGGTCATGATCGAAGGCCCGGGCCACGTGCCCATGCAGATGATCAAGGAAAACATGGACCTGCAGCTGGAGCACTGTCATGAGGCCCCGTTCTACACGCTGGGCCCGCTGACGACCGACATCGCGCCCGGCTACGACCACATCACCTCCGGCATCGGCGCCGCGCTGATCGGCTGGTACGGCACCGCCATGCTGTGCTATGTGACGCCCAAGGAGCACCTGGGCCTGCCCAACAAGAAGGACGTCAAGGACGGCATCATCACCTACAAAATCGCCGCCCACGCCGCCGACCTCGCCAAGGGCCATCCCGGCGCGGCGATCCGCGACAACGCCCTGTCGAAGGCGCGCTTCGAGTTCCGCTGGGACGACCAGTTCAACCTGGGACTGGATCCCGACACGGCCAAGGACTTCCATGACGAGACCCTGCCCAAGGACTCCATGAAGGTGGCCCATTTCTGCTCGATGTGCGGCCCGCATTTCTGCAGCATGAAGATTACGCAGGACGTGCGCGACTACGCCGCCAGCCAGGGCGTGGCCGAACAGGAAGCGCTGAAGAAGGGCATGCAGGAAAAAGCGGTGGAGTTCGTGCGCAAGGGCTCCGAAATCTACCATCAGACCTGATAACCACGTTTGTGAAAGCACGGCGGCCGGGCCGGCCGCCGATGGAAATGCGATGAGTCTATTGAAACGCTTCTTGACCCCGCGGACATCGCGCACGCTCGATGCCGGCCAGTTCGCGCAAGCCTACGCCGACGCCGCGCAGGCGCGCTTTCCCAAGGAAGGCGTCAGTGTCGAGGCGGACACCGCGGGCGAAGACGTGCAGGTCCGCTGGTCGCTGCCGGATGGGCAGCAGGTCATGCAATCGCTGGGCAACGCCTACACCGCCTATACCAAGGCGCCGGCCGATCTGGAGGCCATCCTGGCCGCGCATCTGGACGCCGCGCCGGCGGCGGCCAAGCCGGACGCGGCCACGCGCCGCGCCGCGATCCTGCCGGTGATCAAGACCAGGATGTGGCTTTCGTCCAGCACACGGCAATTGCAGGCGGCCGGCGCCGGCAATGGCGATCGCTTCGTCGCCGAACCGCTTGCCGACGAATTGATGACGGTCTATGTGGAAGACCGTCCCGATGCCATGAGCTATGTCTCGCCGGACCACCTGGCCGGCCTGGAAGTGGCGCGCGAGGCCATGATGCCGCTGGCGCGGGACAACCTGCGCCGCCTGCTGCCGCAATTGACCATCGAGGGCGAGGATGGCTGCTATGGCGTGCGCCTGGACGGCAACTACGACGCCAGCCTGGCGTTCCTGGTCGATGACTGGCGCGACCGTGTAGAGATCGAAGGCGATCCGGTACTGGCGATTCCCGCGCGCGAGGAACTGCTGGTGTGCGGGACGAAAGACCGCCACGGCCAGAATCGCATACGGAATATCGCGGCGCATATCATGGCGCGCTCGCCCTATGGCCTGTCGGCGATGCTGTATGTGTGGCGCGACGGCGTTTTGACCCGCTACGAGGACTGACGCCGCTGAGAAAGCGGCGATGCCGGTGCGCACGCAGGAATTCCCGACGGAGAGGTGACACCTAGCACTCCGGTGCCATGTCGCGTCTTCCAAGGAGCTCTTCCATGCAAAGCATTTCCGTGTTCACCCATTCCTACTTTCCAGCCAGCCTGGACCAAACGGAAAGAAACAGCGCCATAGGCACGCCACGGCTCGTCACAGGCCGGCAACGGTCAGCCTCCGCGCCGCCGGCCGGGCGACGCGAGATCCCATCGATCATCTACCGCTTCAGGCGGGACGAGGCAGCCAGTGCCTACAGCAGCAGCGTCCCGGACCTGCGCGACACGCCGCAGCATCCTGCCCTTGCGGCGATACGTCATCAAATGCCCACCATCTGCACGGCTGGGCAGGCGCTACAGTGGAAGCCCGTTCCGGGGGTGGCGGAAACCCTGTCCGCGGTGGCCCACTATGCGCGAACCGCGAGCGCGGAAGAAAAAGACGCGGCCGGCGCGCTGCTGGATCGCTACCTGAAGGCAGCGACCGGCCACCGCGTGGACGACATCGCGCTGTTCAAGACGGCGATCGATCGCACCCTGCGGGGCGAATCCCCCGCGGAAGTACTCGGCGAGCTGGCCGAAAGCAGCCTGAAGCTGCCGCACTTCAATATCCGGGTGGACGGCTTGGAAGAACCGCCGGCAAAACACTTCGATAGCGTACTGCCCTCTTTCGCGGCGGGCAGCTACGACCACGGCCCGCTGGGACGCACGCTGCTGCTGGAAGGAGGACGGGCCCGTTTCGCCGGCCCCAGCCAGGCACAGCGCGTCGATAAGCTGCGCGAAGTCATCTTCGCTTTGCCGAATCCGCCGCTATCCGGAGAACCGCTGGACGGCATGGCCGACATCTTCCAGGCGCTGATGGCCCTGGGCATCGATATCTGATCCGGCGTATCGAAAAGCCGGGGCCCCGCCCCGGCGCGCATCACCGCTGAAGCTGCGCCGCCGCGCCGTCGGCCGGCTCGGCAAGCAGCATGATCAGCTTAAGATCGGCATGCGTGGCCAGGCGAAACGTTACCTGCTGGAAGCGCAGCAGTCCTTGCCGCGGATGCTGGAATTCCCGCAGCCCGCCTTCGCGTTCGACGACCGCATGGCGCGTCCACCAGTGCTCGAAGGCCGGGCTGTCCCGCAGCAGCGGGTCCAGCAGTTCGCGGACGTCCTGTTCGTCCAGATGCGGCCCGGCGTCATGGCGGAATTCGGCGACGGCGCGGCGTGCCCGCTGTTCCCAGTCGACGACCAGGCCGCGCGCGGCCGGATCCAGGAAGATATAGCGCAACAGGTTGGGAGCCGGGTCGATGGCGGGCCAATTGTCGAACAGGTCCCGCATCGGTTCGTTATAGGCCATCACGTTCCAGGCGCGATCCAGTACATAGGCCGGCGCATCGATCGCCTCCACGCTGGCATCCAGGATGCCCGACACGCCCGTCGGCTCGTCGCGGGGATGCTGGGGATCCGCGCATTCGGCCAGTTCGAAAAGATAGGTGCGTTCCGCGCGGGCCAATTGCAGGACGCTGGCGATGCGGCCCCAGACGGCGGGCGAGACGGACACTTCCCTCCCCTGCTCGATCCAGGTGTACCAGGTGACGCTGATGCCGCACAGCTGGGCGACCTCTTCGCGGCGCAGGCCGGGCGTGCGGCGGCGCAATCCGGCGGGCAAGCCCGCCATCTGCGGCGTGATGCGCGCCCGGGCGGTGCGGATGAAATCGCCCAGGGTACGACGCCGCAGCGTGGCACCTTCGGCGGATAGGGCGTTCAAGGACGAAGCGTGCGACATACCAGGATAAGCAGGAATCTTGTACCTGTATGGTCCGGTATCTTACACGCCCTGCCTGTTCTCCGGCGCGGTACGCAACGCCTGCACGCGGGAGCGATCCCCGCGTAATCGCCCCGCGCCGCGGGGCGTCCGTTCGCAGCCCGGGCGCGGCCTTATCGTTGAGCCGCCCCGGCGTACGCGGGGCTCTGCAGGTCGTGGTAACGGTATTTTTTGCGCGCCTCGTCCATGCGCATCCCGCCGCGGATGGCATCGCGCAGCTGTTTCTCCTGGCTGGCGATGTGCTCGGCCACATCCAGGAGCTCGTCTTCCCTGACCTTGGGCAGGACCACGACGCCGTCGGCGTCGCCGCGCAGGATATCCCCCGGGTTGACCACCACGCCGCCGACGATGACCGGGACTTCCAGCGCCTTCAGCTGGATACGGCCCTTGCCGGTGCGCATCCACGTGTCATGGCTGAAGATCGGATAGCCCAGCTCACGGCACAGCGCGACATCGCGGTTATTGCCGTCGATGACCGTGCCGGCCATGCCGCGGCGATGGGCCAGCTCGGTCAGAATGTTGCCCCAGGTGCCCATTTCATCGCGGCCGCGGTTATCGATGACGATGACCCGTCCCGGCGGGACGTCGTCCATGTATTCCCCGACATTGCCGGTTTCGATGGTGGTGGGTTCGTACAGCACCGTGTACGCGCGTCCGGCCAGGCGAAAAGACGGATCGCAAGGCTTGATCTTGTAGCACTGCCCCACGATGCCCAGGCGATCCAGCGCATCGCTCAAGGCGCCGCAATCCAGCCTGGAGGCCCGTACGACATTGGCGTCGTTGGTATCGATATTCATGCATAGACTCCCTGGGCGTCGCGCCCGCTATTCGACGATGATGTTGGCCTTGCGGATGACCGGCTGCCAGTAATCAATGTCCTCGCGCACCTGCCGGTCCAGTCCCGCGGGATCCAGGTACCAGCCGGATACGCCGGCGGCCGCCAGCGCCTCCTTGACCTTGGACGTCTGCAGCGACTTGCGCGCCGCATCGCTCAGGGCGGCCACCGCTTCCTTGGGAGTGCCGGCAGGGGCGAACAGCGCAACCCAGGCTTCCAGCTCGAACCCCGGGAAACCGGCTTCGGCCGTCGTGGGCACATCGGGCAGCATCGGAATGCGCGACTTGGCCGCGATGGCCAGCGGCCGCAGCCGCCCGGTGGTCACGAAGCCGGCCAGCGACGGCGGCGTGGCTACCGTCATCTGCACGTTGCCGCTCAGAACATCCTGTACCGCCGGGCCGGCGCCTTTGTAGGGCACGTGCGTGATCTGCACGCCGGTCTTCTGCTTGAACAATTCCATGCCGATATGCGGCACGGAGCCATTGCCGGACGTCGCGTAGTTCAGTTCGCCGGGGTGGGCCCGGGCGTAATCGACCAGTTCCTTCAGGGTGTGGACGGGCAGCTTGGGATTGACGGCGATCACGTGCGGCGACGAGACCAGCATGGCAACCGGCGCGAAGTCCTTGACGGGATCCCAGTCCAGCTTGTGGAACATCACCGGATTGCCCACATGGAACATGGAATAACCCGCCAGCACCGTGTAGCCATCCGGCGCCGAGCGCGCGACATAGGATGCCGCGATATTGCCGCTGGCGCCCGCGCGGTTTTCGACGATGATGGACTGCTTCAGCATTTCGGCCATGGGCGGTGTAATTATGCGGACCACTTGGTCGATAATCCCTCCCGGCGGGACCGGCACGACCACGCGGATCGGACGTTCGGGATAGGTGGCGTGGCTGGGCGCGCCAAGGAAAATCGAAAGCAGGGCCGCTGCGGCCGCGAGCGCGGCCATTCGAGTACGTCGCATCGTGTCTCCTCGTAATAATTATTTGTATGCCTTCGGTAATTATGAGTACAGAGTCTAAAATAATCAACATGGAGCAAAACCCTACCGCGGCGGTCAATACCCCGGAGCGCATACGGGCGCTGATCGAACGCGACATCGCCGAGGGCGCCCTCCCGCCGGGCATGCCGCTGGACGAAAAGGCGCTGGCGGCACGCTTCGAGGTATCGCGCACGCCGGTACGCGAGGCACTCCTGATGCTGGCCGCCCGCAAGCTGGTGGCCATCGTTCCGCGCGCGGGGACCTTCGTCTACAAGCCCGGCCCGGCCGAGCTGATCGCCCTGCTGGAATACCTGGGCGAGCTGGAAGGCGTGGCCGCGCGCCTGGCGGCGCAACGCATGACCGTGGCGCAACGCGAAGAGCTGGGCGCCCTGCACGCCCGGGCGGGCGCGCTGGCCACGAACGACGACCGCCCGCGCTACGAAGAAGCCAACCTGGCGCTGCACCGGCTGATCTACGCGGGCAGCGGCAACACCATCGTGCGCGACGAGATCGCCGATGCCCGGCTGCGACTGGCCAACTTCCGCCGCAATGTCTTCGACCAACCGGGCCGCCTGCGGGTCTCGTGCGCCGAACACGAAGCCATCGTGGCCGCCATCCGCGCGGGCGACGGCGAAGCCGCGGCGCAGGCCATGCGCGAGCACATCATCGGCAAGGGCAAGGCCTTCGCCGATCTGGTTCTGGCCAATTCACGGTGAGCGCGCGATGAACGTCCGGCTGTTCCTGGCGCTGCTGCTGCCGCCGTTCCTGTGGGGCAGCAATGCCATCGTGGGAAAGATGGCCGCCGGCCTGATACCGCCCATCACGCTGAACGTGCTGCGCTGGACCATGGCGCTGGCGGTGCTGTTGCCTTTCGCGATCCGCCGCATGGCGCGACACCGGGCAGCCCTGCGCGCGGAATGGCGGTCCATTGCCGTCGGAGGCTTCTGGGGCATTACCTGCTACAACGCCCTGCAGTACCTGGCCCTGACCACGTCCAATCCGATCAATACCTCGCTGATCGGTTCGTCCGCGCCTGTCTTCATCCTGCTGCTGGGGCGCCTGTTGTTCGGCGCCGCCATCGGCGCGCGCAGTGCCTGCGGCGCCGCCCTGTCGGTGGCGGGGGTGGCCTGGGTCATGCTGGGCGGCAGGCTGGACGGCCTGGATGCCGTTCATTTCGTGCGGGGCGATCTGTTCATGCTGGCCGGCACGTGTGCCTGGAGCATCTATACCTGGCTGCTGAAACGCCACCCGTCGCGCTTGCCGACGGACGTGCTGCTTTGCGCGCAGATCGTGGCGGGCCTGGGCTGGAGCCTGCCTTTCATGCTGGCCGAGCATGCCTGGGGCGGCTATGCGCCCATGGCGATCGACTGGAAAACCGCCGCCATCGTCGGCTATATCGGCATATTCCCTTCGCTGGTGGCCTTCTTCTGCTGGCAGACCGCGGTGTCGCGCACGAGCCCGCAACAGCCGATATTCTTCATGAACCTGACGCCCATTTTCACGGTGCTGCTCTCGGTGGTGATGCTGGGGGTGGCCCCGCAACCCTATCACGCCGTCGGTCTGGCGTTGATCCTGGCCGGCATATTCCTGGCGCGCCAGGGCGGCGCGCGGCCGGCGCCGGCCGCCGCGCCGGCCCGGCGCGGCCAGGCCGGCCGCTGAGCGGCCGCGGTCAGCCCAGCACGGGGGCCAGGGTGCGCCTGACGTCCGCTTCCGCGCGTCCGCTCCGGGCGATGTAGTCCTTCAACTGGTCCTCGCCTATGGTCCCCACATTGAAGTACTGCGATTCCGGGTGGCTGAGGAAAAAACCGCAGACGCTGGAAGCCGGGAACATGGCGTAGCTCTCGGTCAGATCGATACCGACCTCGGCCGCGTCCAGGGTGTCGAACATGTCGCGCTTGACGACGTGTTCCGGGCAGGCGGGATAGCCGGGCGCGGGGCGGATGCCGACGTATTTCTCGGCGATCAATTCATCGTTGTCCAGCGTCTCGCCGGCCGCGTAGCCCCACAGGTCGCGCCGAACGCGCGCGTGCAGGCACTCGGTGTATGCCTCGGCCAGGCGGTCGGCCAGGGCCTTGAGCATGATGCTGGAATAGTCGTCGTTGGCCGCGGCGAATTCCGCTTCCTTCTTTTCGATCCCCAGACCGGCGGTCACCGCGAACACACCGATGTAGTCCACCAGGCCGCTCTCCCTGGGCGCGATGTAGTCGGCCAGGCACTTGTTGCTGACCCCTTCCCGCTTGGCGCCCTGCTGGCGCAGGTTGCGCCAGGTGAACAGCACGCGCGAGCGGCTCTCGTCGGCATAGATCTCGATGTCTTCGTCGTTGACGCGATTGGCGGGATAAAAGGCGACCACGCCGTTGGCGGTCAGCCAGCGGCCTTCGACGATGCGCTTGAGCATGGCCTGGGCGTCGGCGTAGACCTTGCGGGCCTGCTCGCCGACCACCTTGTCGTCCAGGATGGCCGGGAACTGGCCGAACAGGCTCCAGGTCTGGAAGAACGGCGTCCAGTCGATATAAGTGGCGATCTCGGCCAGGTCGTAGTGCTTGAACGTGCGGCGGCCGATGTACTTGGGCCGCGGCGGTACGTAGCCGGACCAATCGATGGCGGGCCGGGCGGCGCGCGCCTCGGCCAGCGAGACCAGCGGCGTGGCCTTGCGGTTGGCATGGCGCCGGCGCACGTCTTCGTACTCCTGCTTCAACTCGGCGACGTAGGCGTCGGCCTGGTCGGAGACCAGGTTGGTCGCCACCCCGACCGCGCGGCTGGCGTCCGGCGTATAGACGACCGGCCCGTCGTAATTGGGCGCGATCTTCACGGCGGTATGCACGCGGCTGGTGGTGGCGCCGCCGATCATCAAGGGGATCTTGCGTTCGCGGAAATAGTCGTCGCGCTGCATCTCGCTGGCGACGTAGGCCATTTCCTCCAGGCTGGGGGTGATCAGGCCGGACAAGCCCACGATGTCGGCGTTTTCCGCCTTGGCCTTTTCCAGGATCTGCGCGCAGGGCACCATCACGCCCATGTTCACGACTTCGAAGTTATTGCACTGCAGGACCACCGACACGATGTTCTTGCCGATGTCGTGCACGTCGCCCTTGACCGTGGCGATGACCATCTTGCCCTTGGCGCGCACGTCGCCGCCGGCCGCCGCGATCTGGCGCTTTTCTTCCTCGATGAAAGGCACCAGGTGGGCCACCGCCTGCTTCATCACGCGCGCCGATTTCACCACCTGCGGCAGGAACATCTTGCCCTCGCCGAACAGGTCGCCGACGATATTCATGCCGTCCATCAGCGGCCCTTCGATCACCTCGATGGGCCGGCCGCCGCGCGCGGCGATCTGCTGGCGCACCTCTTCCGTGTCCTCGACGATGAACGTCGTGATCCCATGCACCAGCGCGTGCGCCAGGCGCTGTTCCACCGGCTGCGCGCGCCAGGCCAGGTCTTCTTCCTTCCGCGCGCCGCTGCCCTTGACCGTCTCGGCGAACTGCACCAGCCGTTCCGTGGGCGTGCGCTCGTCGTCCGCCTCGGTCTTGCCGACCGGCTCGGCGCGGTCGAGGATGACGTCCTCGACGAGGTCGCGCAGCTTGGGATCGAGATCGGCATACACGCCCAACTGGCCGGCGTTGACGATGCCCATCGTCAGGCCTTCGCGGATGGCGTAGTACAGGAATACCGTATGGATGGCCTCCCGCATGGGCTCGTTGCCGCGGAAGGAAAAACTGACGTTCGAAATACCGCCCGACAGCCGCGCGTGCGGCAGGTTCTGGCGGATCCAGGTGACGCCTTCGATGAAGTCGAGCGCGTAGCGATTGTGTTCCTCTATGCCGGTGGCGACGGCGAACACATTGGGATCGAAGATGATGTCTTCGGGATTGAAGCCCTCTTGCCTGACCAGCAGGTCATAGGCCCGTCCGCAGATTTCCTTGCGCCGCTCCAGCGTATCGGCCTGGCCCTGCTCGTCGAAGGCCATGACGACCATGGCGGCGCCATAGCGCCGGCACAGCCGCGCGTGGTGCAGGAAGGGCTCGATGCCTTCCTTCATGGAGATCGAGTTGACTACCGGCTTGCCCTGCACGCACTTCAGCCCGGCTTCGATGACTTCCCACTTGGAGCTGTCGATCATCACCGGCACGCGTGCGATATCCGGTTCGGACGCGATCAGGTTGAGGAAGCGCGTCATGCAGGCCACCGAATCCAGCATGGCCTCGTCCATGTTGATGTCGATGATCTGCGCGCCGTTTTCCACCTGCTGGCGCGCCACGGCCAGCGCCTCGTCGTATTTTTCCTCGCGGATCAGGCGGGCGAACATCTTGCTGCCGGTGACATTGGTGCGCTCGCCGACGTTGACGAACAGCGTGTCTTCGTCGATGTTCAGCGGCTCCAGGCCCGACAGGCGCGTCTTGACCGGCACCTGCGGCACCGCGCGGGGCGTCAGGTCGACCACGCGGCGCGCGATGGCGCGGATGTGGTCCGGCGTCGTACCGCAGCAGCCGCCGGCCATATTCACCAGGCCGGCGCGCGCGAATTCCTCCAGCAGCCCGGAGGTATCCTCGGGCGACTCGTCGAAGCCGGTGTCGCTCATGGGATTGGGCAGGCCGGCATTCGGGTAGACGCACACGTAGGTGTCGCAGATCTTGGACAGCTCGGCCACATAGGGCCGCATCAGCGCCGCGCCCAGCGCGCAATTCAACCCGATGGTCACGGGCCGCGCATGGCGCACGGAATTCCAGAATGCCTCGACCGTCTGGCCCGACAGGATGCGGCCCGACGCGTCGGTGACCGTGCCGGAGATCATTACCGGCAGGCGCACGCCGCGCTGCTCGAAGACTTCCTCGACGGCGAAGATCGCCGCCTTGGCATTCAGGGTGTCGAAGATGGTCTCGATCAGGACCACATCGATGCCGCCGTCCAGCAACCCGTTCAACTGCTCGACGTAGGCCGCGCGCAGTTCGTCGAAAGTCACGTTGCGCGCGCCGGGGTCGTTCACGTCCGGCGATATCGAGGCGGTCTTGGGCTGCGGCCCCAGCGCGCCGGCGACGAAGCGCGGCCGGTCGGGGGTGCTGTAGGCATCGCAGGCCTCGCGCGCCAGCCTGGCGGAGGCCAGGTTCATTTCATAGGCCAGCTCGGGCAGGTCATAGTCGCCCTGGGCGATGGACGTTGCGCCGAAGGTATTGGTCTCGATGACATCCGCGCCGGCTTCGAGGTACTGGCGATGGATTTCGGCGATCACCTGCGGCCGCGTCAGCGACAACAGTTCGTTGTCGCCCTTCAGGTCCTTGCCATGTCCGGCGAAGCGCTCGCCACGGAAGTCCGCCTCCGACAGCCTGTAGCGCTGGATCATGGTGCCCATCGCGCCGTCCAGGATCAGGATGCGCGAGGCCAGGGCGCGCACGAAGCCGGCGCCATGGGTATAGGAGTCGATGGGATAAGGCAGGGCAGGATAGGACGACACGGGCGTTCCTGGTGGAAAGCGGGATGGATTGCAAAGAAGCAACCTGGAATGGTAACAAAGCGCGCGGAAATGCGGGACCGTGATAAATTCCGCCCCCTCGAACCGGTGCTTTCGACGCATCAGCGCGCCCTCGGCGCGCCGCGTGGAGAAAGATAAACGGGAAACAGGAAGGATCGCGACCGCCGCCCATGAAGCGCGCGGCACGGATGCCCAGCCTGTGCTGCCCCCGCAACGGTCATCTCGCCCGCCATCGATCCGTCCCTGGATCGCCGGCACGGCGGGACAGCCCGATACCGGCCGGTTCGTCCGGGGAAGACGGACGGCACGAGGCGCTCGCGCCGCCGTCTTCCGATCCCTTGAACGACGTGCGGGGTCGCGCGTCATCACCAGGTCTCGCTATGAAGCCCCTCTTTACCCGGCGCTGCGCCGGGCTGTTCGCCTGTCTGGCCCCCGTCTGGGCCGCTGCCCAACAGAGCCCCTCTCCCGCCGCCACTCCGCCCGTCGCCCAGCTCGACACCGTCGTCGTCACCGCGACCCGGTCGGCCGAACCGCTGAAGGACGTACTGGGCGATGTCAGCGTCATCGACCGCGCCACCCTGGAAAGCGCCGGCCAGAGCAGCCTGGCCGAAGTCCTGTCGCGCACCCACGGCATCGAGTACGCCAACAACGGCGGCCCGCAGACGGTCACCAGCCTGTTCATGCGCGGCGCCAACAGCAACCAGACGCTGGTGCTGGTGGACGGCCAGCGCGTCAACAACGCCACCAACGGCCTGGCCGCGCTGAACGCCATCCCGACCAACAGCATCGACCGCGTGGAAATCGTGCGCGGCGCCGCCAGCAGCCTGTACGGCGCGGACGCGCTGGGCGGCGTGATCAACATCATCACCAAGCGCGACGCGGACCGCCCGCTATCGGCCTATACGACCGTCGGCGGCGGCACCTACGGCACCAGCAGCTACAGCGCGGGCCTGTCCGGCGCCGCGCAAGGGTGGACCTACAGCCTGTCCGGCGGCTACCAGCAAAGCCGGGGCTTCGATGCGACCAACGGCAAGAATTTCCTGCATAACCCGGACCGGGACAGCTACTACGAGAACAACGTGGCCGGCTCGCTGGGCTACGAATGGATGCGCGGCCAGACACTGACGGCGCAGTTCTATCAGACCCACCTGAACGGCGGATACGACAACGGCCAACCCTATTTCAACGACCGGTCCATCCAGGACCTGCAGGGCTATTCGCTGACCAGCACGAACCGGCTGACGGATACCTGGACCAGCACGCTGCGAGTCGGCAGCACGCTGGACCGCAACCGCAACGAAAACGCGCCCGCCGACGAGAATCCCTTCGACACGCCCAGCGGCAAGAGCACGTTCCGCACGCGCCAGAACCAATACCTGTGGCAAAACGACCTGCAACTCACGAAAGACCAGAAGCTGACGCTGGCCTATGAACACCTGGACCAGCGCGTCGCCGGCGATATCGGCGATTTCAACACCTTCCCCGTGACGTTCGGCGACTATGCACGGACCAGCCGCCATGTGAACTCGTTCACCGGCGTGTACCTGGGCGACTTCGGCGCCCACCATGTACAGGCCAGCCTGCGCAACGACGACAACTCGCAGTTCGGCAACCGCACGACCGGCGGCCTGACTTACGGCTACGACATCACCCGCGCGATCCGCGCGACGGTGGGTGCCAATACGGGCTTTCGCGCGCCGAACTTCAACGAGCTTTACTGGCCCAACGACGGCGGCTTCGTCGGCAATCCCGACCTGAAACCGGAGACCTCGCGCAATATCGAGGCCGGCCTGCGCTACCAGGACGACGACACCGAACTGGGGGTGACCTACTATCACAACCGGGTCAAGAACCTGATCCTGAACGAGCCGACCGCCGACAATCCCTTTCTGTATCAGGCGGTCAACGTGTCGAATGCGCTGCTCGAAGGCGTCACGCTGACGGGGATGAAAAAGCTCGGCAACACCCGGCTGCGCGCCAGCCTGGACCTGAGCGATCCGCGCAATACGGATGAAGACACCCGCCTGCCGCAACGCGCGCGCAAGGTGCTGCGGCTGTCGGCCGACCACCGCTTCGGCGATCTGCTGCTGGGCGCGGAGATGTATGCCAGCGGCAATCGGCTGGATGGCAGCGGGGTCCGCCTGGGCGGGTATACGCTGTATAACCTGGTGGCATCCTACGACCTGACGCGCAGCCTGCAGATGCAGGTCCGCTGGAACAACGTCTTCGACAAGGAGTACACCTTGGCCAACGGCTACAACACGCCCGGTTCGAATGCCTTCGTCAACCTGACCTGGCGCATGTAAGGCGCGGCGATGGGTGCGCGTAGCCGTACAACAGCGGTCACGGCCGCGCTGCTGGCATTCGCGGCGGCCGCATCGGTGCCGGCATCCGCGGCGACGGCCGCGATGACGACAGCTGCCGCCGTCGGCCCCATCTCGGTCGGCGACGACGATGGCCGCACCGTCGAGCTGCCGCACCCGGCCGAGCGCGCCATATCGCTGGCGCCGCACGCCACCGAACTGGCCTACGCCGCGGGCGCGGGCGGCAAGCTGGTCGGCGTGGCGCGCGGCAGCGACTATCCGCCGCCGGCGCGTGCGCTGGCGTCCGTCGGCGACGGCCTGGCGCCCGACCCGGAACGGGTCGCGGCCTTGCGCCCCGACCTGGTGCTCGCCTGGCTGCCGGGTGGCGCCGCGCCTCTGCTGCCCGTCCTGCGGGCACTGAACGTCCCGGTGTACTACAGCGATCCGCGCACCCTGCGCGACATCCCGGAAGCCGTCGAACGCATGGGCGTGCTGTTCGGCACGCAGGCGGTCGCCGAACCGGCAGCGGCATCGCTGCGGGCTCGCATCGACGCGCTGGCGGCCCGCTACGCCGGGCGCGCGCCGGTGCGCGTCTTCATCCAGGCAGGCCGCGAGCCCGTCTACACACTGAACGGCAGCAGCATCGTCAGCGACGCCTTGCGCGTGTGCGGAGGCGTCAATGTGTTCGCCGACGCGCCGGTCACCGCACCGCAGGTCACGCAGGAAGCCGTGCTGGCGGCGCGCCCCGACATCGTCGTCGCCGGCATGGCGGACCCGGCCAGCCTGGCGGCCACCACGCAAGCCTGGCGCGCGCTCGGCCTGCCGGCGGCGCTGGCCGGCCGCGTCATCGGTATCGATGCGGACGTGCTGTATCGCCCGGGCCCACGCCTGATCGACGCGGCGGAAACGCTGTGCGCGGCGCTGGATCGGGCCCGCGAGGCCAGCGCCGAGGCAGTCCGGCGCTGATCGATCAAAAACCCATGGTTGGCCACGATGCGGTCAAGTCGCAGTGCCGAGGCAGCGCCGCTGCCGCCCCGCTGCTTTATCATGAGGGGGTGTGCCGCGCGCCATCCGGGCGACGGCAGTTACTCCTCATCCGCCATGCCATCCCAAGATACCTTCACCGTCGCCGGCCGTACGTTCCGGTCCCGCCTGCTCGTCGGTACCGGCAAGTACAAGGATTTCGAGCAAACCCGCCAGGCGCTGGACGCCAGCGGCTGCGAGATCGTCACCGTGGCCATCCGCCGCGTCAACCTGGGCCAGAACGCCAACGAACCCAGCCTGCTGGATTTCGTGCCGCCGTCGCGCTTTACCTACCTGCCCAACACCGCCGGCTGCTACACGGCCGACGAAGCGGTGCGCACCTTGCGTTTGGCGCGCGAACTGCTGGACGGCCACGACCTGGTCAAGCTGGAAGTGCTGGGCGACCCGCACACGCTGTTTCCCAACATGCCCGAAACGCTCAAGGCCACGGAAATCCTGGTCAAGGATGGGTTCAAGGTCATGGTGTATTGCACGGATGACCCCATCCAGGCCCGCATGCTGGAAGACCTGGGCGCGGTCGCCGTCATGCCGCTGGCCTCGCTGATCGGTTCGGGCATGGGTATCCTGAACCCATGGAACCTGCGCCTGATCCTGGATCAGGCACGCGTGCCGGTCCTGGTCGATGCCGGCGTCGGCACGGCTTCCGACGCCGCCATTGCCATGGAACTCGGCTGCGAAGGCGTGCTGATGAATACCGCCATCGCCGGCGCCAAAGACCCCATCCTGATGGCCAGCGCCATGAAGAAGGCCGTCGAGGCGGGCCGGGAAGCCTACCTGGCCGGACGCATGCCCAAGAAGCTCTACAGCGCCTCGCCGTCCTCGCCCACGGAAGGCGTGGTGCGATGATCCCCAACGCGCTTTCCATCGCCGGCGTCGACCCATCCGGCGGCGCCGGCGTACTGGCCGATGTGAAGACCATGAGCGCGCTCGGTGCCTACGGCTGCGCCGTGATCGCCGCCTTGACGGCGCAGAACACCCAGGGCGTCAGCCACGTCGCGCCCGTACCGGCTGAATTCGTCGGCCAGCAGATCGACACGCTGTTTGCCGACGTGCGCATCGACGCCGTGAAGATCGGCATGCTGGGCCAGCAGCCCGTGATCCAGGTGGTCGCCGAAAAACTGGCGCGCTGGCGGCCCGCGCATGTGGTGCTGGACCCGGTCATGGTGGCCAAGAGCGGGGATCTGCTGCTGGAACGCACCGCCATCGGCATGCTGCGCGAAGCGCTGCTGCCGCAGGCGACCCTGCTTACCCCCAATCTGCCCGAAGCCGGCGTCCTGCTCGACGAAAGACCGGTCGAGACGGTCAAGGAAATGCGCCGCGTCGCCGAGCGCCTGCGCAACAAAATGGCCCACGACGGACAGCGCTGGGTCATGGTGAAAGGCGGCCACCTGCCCGGCGACGACACGATCGACCTGCTGCATGACGGCGACCGCATGATCGAGCTTCCCGGGGCGCGCCTTGCCACCCGCAATACCCACGGCACCGGCTGCACCCTCTCGGCGGCCCTGGCCGCGCTGATCCCGCAGACCGGCGATATCCCGGAGGCGGCGCGCCGCGCCAAAGCCTACCTGACCGAGGCCATCCGCCACGCGGACCGGCTGGACGTCGGCAAGGGCCACGGGCCGGTACATCATTTCCATGCGTGGTGGTAGGCCCGGGACGCAAATCGGTACAATTACCTCGCCTCCGAACTCTTTTTCCGCTGTCATGAACGCCTCAACCCTGCCCGACGTCGAACAAGCCCGCTTCAACATGGTGGAACAGCAGATCCGCCCCTGGGACGTGCTGGACGAGAAAGTGCTGGCCGCCCTTTTCAAGGTGCGCCGCGAGCTCTTCGTGCCGCCCGCGCTGCGATCGCTGGCGTTCTCCGACCTGGAAATTCCCTTGCAGATCAACGCGGTGGATACGCGCGAAACCATGCTCGCCCCCAAGGTCGAGGCACGGCTCGCCCAGGAACTGCTGCTGGCGCCGACGGACGCCGTGCTGGAAATCGGCACCGGCTCGGGCTACCAGGCCGCCCTGCTGGGCGCCCTGGCCCAACAGGTCACCTCGATCGAGATCGATAGCCGGCTGGCGGCCTTCGCGCAGCAGAATCTGCAGATGAACAATGTCGCCAACGTCAAGGTCGAGACGGGCGACGGCCGCAACGGCTGGGGTACGACCGAATACGACGCCATCCTGCTTACCGGTTCCGTGCCCGTGGTGCCGGACGGCCTGAAGTATCAGCTGCGCATCGGCGGCCGGATGGTGGTGGTGGTCGGGACGGCCCCGGTCATGACTGCCTGCCGCATCACGCGCACGACGGCGGCCAGCTTCGAGACGGTCAACCTGTTCGAAACGGTGATCAAGCCTCTGCGCGGCGCGACGGTGTCCCAGTTCAAGTTCTAGGCAGCACGGGCCGTCCCGCTACCGGGGCATTCAGCCGCCCTGTATCTTGCGAACCAGCGCCGTCGTAGAGCGCTGGAATTCGAAGGGCACGGCCACCGCCCGCCCGCCCCAGCTGCGCACCAGGGCGGTTTCCGGCAGCTTTTCCATATCGTAGTCGCCGCCCTTGACGATGATGTCGGGCCGCAGCAGCCCGATCAAGGCTTCGGGCGTGTCTTCATCGAAGAACGTAACGGCGTCCACGCAAGCCAGGGCCGCCAGCAGCGCGGCACGATCCTCCTGGCTGTTGAGCGGGCGTTCGGGCCCCTTGCCCAGCCTGCGCGCCGACGCATCCGTATTGATCGCCACCACCAGCGCGGCACCCAACTGGGCGCTTTCGTCCAGATAGGTGACGTGGCCGCGATGCAGGATATCGAACACGCCGTTGGTGAACACCAGCGGCCGCGGCAGACGACCGTCGGCGAGTGCGTCCACACATTGCCGAGGGGTCAGGATTTTGGATTCGAAGCGGGCTGTCATGGGCGCATTTTAACGATGCGCGCGGGGCGCGCGTGCCGGCGCGCGCGAGGTCTGCGTGGCGCGCCCCGCCGCCGTGCGGCCGCGCGCACGGCGCCCCCCGCTGCCCGGGCCGTGCTTCAGCCCAAGACCAGGGACGGCATCCCGCGCGCGTCGGCCATGCCGGTATCGCCCGCGCGCTCCATCAGCGACATGATTTCCTTGCGATAGCGGTTCAGGTCCTTGACCGACTCGAAGCTGCGGTCCAGCAGCCTGGACAGAATATGCAGGATGCGGTCGCCGACCTTCTTTTCCCAGACGCCGTCGAAGCGGATCTGCGTATCCAGCCAGCGTTCCAGCCAGCCGGGTTCCGGCAGGCGGCACTGCACCGTGTCGTTGGGAAACAGGGCCTTGTTCACATGCAGGTTGGTCGGGTGCATGGCCTGCTGCGTGCGGCCGGCCGACGCCATCAGCATGCCGATCTTCGAGAATGCCAGGCGCGCCTGCGCCTGGGTGGATTCGCCGCGATCGAAAAGCGCGCGGCGCATGTACTGCAGATAGGCGCCGGCATGACGCGCTTCGTCCTGCGAGATGGTCTTGTAGATGGCCTGTATCACCGGCTCGGTATGCCAGTTGGCGGCGCAGCGGTACCAGTGGTTCAGGCGTATTTCGCCGCAGAAATGCAGCATCAGGGTTTCCAGCGGCGGAGCGGGATCGAATTCGAAGCGTACTTTGTGCAGCTCTTCTTCCGTGGGCATCAGGTCCGGCCGGAAGCGGCGCAGGTATTCGATCAGCACCAGGGAATGCTTCTGCTCCTCGAAGAACCAGACCGACATGAAGGCGGAAAAATCGCTGTCGCCGTGGTTGTCGCGCAGGAACATCTCCGTCGCGGGCAGCGCCGCCCACTCGGTGATCGCATTCATTTTGATGGTCCGCGCCTGTTCATCGGACAGCTTGGCGCCATCGAAGTCATCCCATGGAATGTCGGTCGACATATTCCAGCGCACGGCTTCCATGGATTTGAAAAGTTGCGGATAAAGCATGGTTCGGGTCCGAAAAGATAGTAAGTGTCCCCCGCACTCGTATGGCCCCATATCATGGCCGCGCGGGCGCGCATCGCTTATGGATTTGTGGTGCGTACGCGAGTTAAAGCCGGGCAAAAAACGCGCATGGGCGATAAGTCCCATTCGCGGTATTCCTTTATCGCTTTTACATGCGAATACTTGATGACAGATACATGGCAGAACTATGACGAGAGGCCTGTCGCCCGCGTATGCAGGGCGCGCTGACGAACAGGCCGGGTTGTATGCCCGCTGACTGAACAACAGGGGGTGAAAAAACGGGCGCGGACGGACCGGCGTTCAGGCGCGGCGGTCCTCAGCGGGTGGAAAACCAGACAATCAACGCGACACCCACCGCCAGCACCGCCGCGACGACGGACAACAGCCGGTTGGTATGCTCCTGGGCCTTGCGCAGCCGATCCAGCTCCAGCAGCACGGCGGGTTCGACGTTCGGGCGGTTCAGGCGGTCGTGCACCAGGCGCGGCAGCGCGGGCAGGATCTGGGACCACTGCGCCGCTTCCTTCTCCATCTGCTTCTTCAGCCCCGCCAGGCCGATGCGCTCGCGCATCCAGCGCTCCAGGTAGGGCTTGGCGGTTTTCCAGAGGTCCAGGTCCGGGTCCAGCTCGCGCCCCAGCCCTTCGACGTTCAGCAAGGTCTTCTGCAGCAGGACCAGCTGTGGCTGGATTTCCACATTGAAGCGCCGCGACGTCTGGAACAGGCGCAGCAGCACCTGCCCCAGCGAAATCTCCGACAGGGGCCGGTCGAAATACGGCTCGCATACCGCGCGCACCGCGCCTTCCAGTTCTTCCTCGCGCGTATCCGCCGGCACCCAGCCCGACTCGATGTGCAGCTGTGCCACGCGCCGGTAATCGCGGCGGAAGAAGGCCAGGAAATTCTGCGCCAGGTAGTTCTTGTCGAATTCCGAAAGCGAACCGACGATCCCGAAATCCAGGGCGATGTAATGGCCCAGCGTATCGTCGCGATCGGATACGTAGATATTGCCGGGATGCATGTCGGCGTGGAAAAAGCCGTCGCTGAACACCTGGGTGAAGAAGATTTCCACGCCGGTGCGCGCGAGTTTCTGGATATCGATCCCGGCCGCCCTCAGCCGCTCGGTCTGGCCCACGGGAATGCCGTACATACGCTCCATGGTGAAGACCGTATTGGCGGTGAATTCCCAGATGACCTCCGGCACGATCAGCATCCTGCCGCGCCCGCTTTCGGGACCGAAGTTGCGCCGCAGTTGGCTGCAGTTGGACGCCTCCCGCACCAAATCCAATTCGTCGTGCAGGTATTTATCGAACTCGGCCACGACTTCGCGCGGCTTCAGGCGGCGGCCGTCCGGCCCAAGCCGCTCGATCACCGCCGCCACGGTGCGCAGCAGTGTCAGGTCTTTCTCGATGATGTTCAGCATGCCGGGCCGCAACACCTTGACCGCGACTTCGCGGCCGTCGTGCAGCACCGCGAAATGCACCTGCGCGATGGACGCCGATGCCACCGGATCGACTTCGAAATGCTTGAACAAGGTGGCCGGCGGCGCACCCAGCGCGGCTTCGATGCATTGCGCGGCCTGCTCCGACGGGAAGGGAGGAACGCGATCCTGCAATAGCGCCAGTTCGGCGGCGATGTCGGCGGGGATCAGGTCGCGCCGGGTAGACAGTACCTGGCCGAACTTCACGAAGATCGGACCCAGGGATTCCAGCGCGCGGCGCAGGCGTACGCCGCGCGGCGAACTCGGCCGGGTGCCGAAGCGGCTGACACGCAGCAGCAGCGTCGCCAGCGGATGATTCAGGCTGGACAGTACCAGCTCGTCCAGGCCGTAGCGCAGGGCGACGACCACGATGCGCACGAAACGAAGAAAAGTCAGCATCGCTCAGGCGCCACCATTGCGGGCACCCGCCGCGCCTTGGGCGCCCTGCAAGCGCTGCAGCCGGGCCTGCAGCGCCGCGGCGCGCGCCTGCGCGGCGTCCAGCGCCGCATCGGCGCGCCCGATATCGCGGGCCCAGTTTTCCAATAGCGCGCGCGGCGTCAGGACGGGCCGCTCCTGCGAAAGGTACTCGGCCAGATTGCTCCCCAGCCGGGCGGCGGCCCCGCGCAGGCCGGACGACAGGGCGCGCGCCCCGCCGACCAGCCGGGACGCGGCGATATCGCCGAACCAGCGCGCGAGGTCGTCCTCGACATCCCAGCGCAACTGCGCGGCCAGTTCCGCCACGACCTGGGCCAGGCCGGCGTCTCCGGATATGTGCGTCATGTCGGCGATGGCGTCGGCGCGCGCACGGGCCGCGGCGGCGGGGTCGGCGCTTTCCGTGCCGGCCTGGAACAGCCGCGCGATGCGGAAACGCGCGGGGTCCCCCGTCAGGGTCACATCCGGCACCACCGCGGGATCCGCGAGATCCGCATAGCCTTCGCTGTCGATGGTCAGCGACAGCTTGAACGCGCCGACGGCCAGGCGCACGGTCTTGCCGGCATGGCGGGTCAGGCGAGCACGGGCCCAGTCCTCGCGCCGCAGCAAGGCGTTGAGCGCGCGTACGGCAGGACGGCCGGGATCGGGCAAGGCGGGGATCGGAAGCATGGATTTACGACGGAAGGCGACGGCGCCCTGGGATGGTCAGACCGCAAGTTTAACGGGTCGCCCGGCCAGCCCGCCCGGCGCCCGCATTGTCGGGACCGGAAAGCCATGCCGGCAGGCCGGCCCCGCCGGCCACTGGCCGGGCGAAGCCGAAAAAAAGCCGGCCCCTGTGGAGCCGGCGTGAGGGCGGTTGCCCGAGCAAGGCAAACCGCGGAAGCACGGAGAAATAGCGCGGCTAATCAGCTGGCTTACTGGACGGGAATCTGCTGGATACCCGCCAGCAGCCATCCGCCCTGCGTGGGCTTGAACAGGTTCCAGACCTCTTCGAAACGGAAGGCTTCGGTACCCGGCGCTTCGCGCAACATGCCGGAGAACCGGACGCTGGCCAGGTGGCCATCCGACACCGCCTCGATACCCAGCATCTCGGCATTGAGCAGCACCACTTCCGTCTGGTTGGGGGCGCCCTGGCGTTCGATCAGCTGCGGCTTGAGTTCGACGATCAGGTCGTCGGTCAGGTATTCGCGCAGGCGTTCGGTATCTCCGCTATCCCACACGCCCTGGATGCGGACGAATTGTTCCTTGGCCTGCTTCAGGAAGCCTTGCGTGTCGAAATCGCCGGGGATGAACCAGTTGCCTTCGGCACCGGCGCGCGGGGCGGCGGCGGAGGCACCGAAATCGGACGACGCCGCGGGTGCGGAGGCGGCCCCTGCGGCGGCACCGCCGGCGGGCAGCGCATCACGCCACGAAGCGGCCGGACGGGCCGGCGTATCGGTATCGGCCTGGCGCGCCATGCCGTAGGCACCTTGCATGGCCGGCCGCGGACCGGCGCCGCGCAGGCGGCGAACGATGAACAGGACCGCGAAGACCACCAGACCGATCAGCAGCAGGCTGGAGAGCATTTCCGCGAACGCGCCCGACAGGCCCATGTGCGACAGCAGCGCCGCCAGGCCCAGGCCGGCAGCGATACCGGCGATGGGCCCCAGCCAGCGCGACGCGCCGCTGCGGGCGGCGCCTGCCGCACCCGCGGTAGCGGCACCGGCGGCGGCGGGCGCCGCGGCCGAAGCAGCCGGACTGGTGCTGGCCGGCGGGGTGGTCGCCTGGCGCTGCATGGTCACGTTGGGAGATTGGCGGCCGACACTGCCGCCGCCGCCGACGCGGCGGGCTTCGGCGTCGAACGAGGTGGCGATCATGGCCATACCGGTCACGGCGATAAGCGCCGCGGCCAGGAATCGACGGTAAAAAGAACCTGACATGGTGTGCTCCTGTAGTCGTGCGCGAGACGCCGGCGCCGGATGGCTCGTATCGCCCCTTGCGCGGACGGGGTTGCCCCCTCGCGCACGTCATTGGGTTTTGCCTGGGTTTCCGGTGCGGCCTTTTCCCGGGCTGGCGGCCGCGGATGCCGGGCCGCCACAGAGGGAAAAAGCTTTCTTACAGAAACCTGAACAACTACAGGATATCCGACTTTTGCCTGGGCAACAAGCGACGCAGGCGCGGGCGCGCCCTAGCCCAGCCGTATGCCTTCGTGCAGCGCCACCACGCCGGCGCTCAGGTTGAAGTACTGCACGCGCTCCAGCCCCGCGTCGCGCAGCATGCCGGCCAGCGTTTCCTGGTCAGGATGCATGCGGATCGATTCGGCCAGATAGCGATAGCTCGCCTCGTCCTTGGCCACCTTGCGCCCCAGCCACGGCAGGATGTTGAACGAATACCAGTCGTAGACCGGCGCCAGCGGCTTGGCGACGCGCGAGAACTCCAGCACCAGCAGCTTGCCGCCGGGCTTGAGCACGCGCGCCATTTCGGCCAGCGCCCGGTCCTTGTGCGTCATATTGCGCAGGCCGAAGGCCACGCTGACCCGGTCGAAGTAGCCGGACGGGAATGGCAGCCGCTCGGCATCGCAGACGGCCACCGGCAGCAGCAGCCCGCTGTCCGCCAGCCGGTCGCGTCCCACGCGCAGCATGGAATCGTTGATGTCGGTCAGCCACACCTGCCCTTCCGGACCGGCTCGCCGCGCGAACGCGCGCGCCAGGTCTCCCGTGCCGCCGGCGATATCGAGTACCTTCATGCCGGGGCGCACGGCGGCGCGACCGATGGTGAAGGCTTTCCAGACCCGGTGCAGGCCGGCCGACATCAAGTCGTTCATGACGTCGTAGCGGGAGGCCACGGAATGGAAGACTTCGGCGACCTTGCGGGCTTTTTCGGTTTCCTGCACGGTCTTGAAACCGAAATGGGTAGTCCCGGAGGACGCAGCGTCCTCGCCGGGCGCGGAATTGGGGTTTTGCATAGTGGATTCCCGAATCAACCGGGTATGGTAGCCGATGGCGCAGGCTTCCCGGCGGTGGAACAGGCGCATCGAGCCAGGCTGCGTCACATACCTGAAATATTACGGCCATACTATCGCAACGTTCGCGCCCATCCTTCCTTCCCCAGGGCCGCCACCGTTACGCAGCACACAACATGTCCAGCACCATACTCGTAGTCGAAGATGAACCGGCCATCCAGGAACTGATCGCCGTCAACCTGTCCTTCGCCGGGCATAAAGTGCTGCGCGCCTTCGATGCAGACCAGGCGCAGACCTTGATCCGGGCAGAATTGCCCGACCTGATCCTGCTTGACTGGATGCTGCCGGGCACTTCCGGCCTGTCGCTGGCCCGCAAGCTGCGAACGGAGGAACGCACTCGCACCGTCCCCGTTATCATGCTGACCGCCAAGGGCTCGGAGCAGGACAAGGTGGACGGCCTGGAAGCCGGTGCCGACGACTACATCACCAAGCCGTTCTCGCCCAAGGAACTGATGGCGCGCATCAAGGCGGTACTGCGCCGCCGTGCGCCGCAGCTGACCGACGACGTCATCGATGTGGCCGGCCTTAAACTGGACCCGGTGACGCATCGCTTGAACGGCGGCGGCCATCCCCTGCAGATCGGGCCGACGGAATTCCGCCTGCTGCATTTCTTCATGACGCATCCGGAACGCGTGTTCTCCCGCTCGCAGCTGCTGGACCAGGTATGGGGCGATCACGTTTTCGTCGAAGAGCGCACCGTCGACGTCCATATCCGGCGCCTGCGCAAGGCGCTGGAGCCGACCGGCCACGATATGCACGTCGAAACCGTCCGCGGCAGCGGCTACCGGTTTACAGCACAGCTTCCGCCCGGTAAAACCAGCGCACAATGATTTTGTTGCGCACGATACTCCTGATCGCCCTGTGGGCGATCCTGGCCGCGCTGGCCCAATGGCTGCTCGGCAACCCCATCGGCTGGGCGCTGATGTGCGTGGGCCTGGCCCTGACCTTGCTGGCGCGCAGCACGCGCCTGCAAAGGGTGGCGCAATGGGCCCGCAATCCCGAAACGGCGCCGCCCGCCGCGGTGGGCCCCTGGGACGATATCCTGGCGCCGCTGTATCGCTACCTGCGCGGACAGGCGCGCCAGCTGACGGAAAGCCGCGATGCGATGCAGGGCATGCTGGCGGCCGCGCAGGCGCTGCCCGATGGCGCGGTCACCCTGAACCAGGATCTGCAGATCGATTGGTGCAATCGCGTTGCGCGCCAGCACCTGGGGCTGCGCCTGCCGGCCGACCGCGGCAGCAACCTGCTGAACCTGGTGCGCGCGCCCGAGTTCATCGAGTACAGCCGCCAGGAAGACTGGCCCGAGCCCATTCTGGTCAGGATGGCGGTAGGCAGCCAGGAACGCCTGTTGATGATGCAGCTGACGGCCTACGCGCGCGACCAGCGCCTGCTGATCACGCGCGACGTCACGCAGATCGAGAAACTGGAAACGACCCGGCGCGACTTCGTGGCCAACGTTTCGCACGAGCTGCGCACGCCATTGACGGTACTGGCGGGCTTCCTGGAAACCATGCGGGAAATGCCCGACGAAGCCCTGACGCGGGAACAGCGCGAGCAGTACCTGACGATGATGCACGAGCAGGCGCAACGGATGCAGGCCATCGTCGCCGACCTGCTGACCTTGTCGACGCTGGAATCCTCGCCCAACGCCGAGCCGCACCGCGTGCGCATGGCCGCGCTGTTGCAGACCGCCCGCCAGCAGACCGAGGCGCTGTCGTCCGGCCGCCATGCCGTGGCCTGGCATCTCGATGAAGGCCTGGACCTGCTGGGTTCGGAAAGCGAACTATCGTCGGCGATTTCGAATCTGCTGACCAACGCGGTGCGCTACACGCCCGAAGGCGGAACGATCACGGTCCGCTGGGAACGCCTGCCGGAAGGCGGCGCGCGCTACAGCGTGCAGGACACCGGCATCGGCATCGCCGCGCGGCACATCCCCCGCCTGACCGAACGCTTCTACAGGGTGGACCGCGGCCGCTCGCGCGCGGTGGGCGGCACCGGCCTGGGGCTGGCGATCACCAAGCACATCGCCATGCGCCACGATGCCGAGCTAAGCATCGCCAGCGAAGTGGGCAAGGGCAGCACGTTTTCGCTGCTTTTCCCGCCCGAGCGCGTGGTCGACAGCGACGGGGCCTGACCTGACACCCGCGCGGCCCTTATCGGGGCGGCGCCGCGGCGATACGCCATGCGGATTCGCCCTGCTCCGGGTGGGGCCAAGCCGCGTCCCAGCGCGCTTCCCTGGCATGATGATTGCGCATCCGGATCCTCGGATTTACAGGGAGCATGCAGCATGACGCGTATCGTCCTGTTCGAAAACATCCATCCCAGCGGTGTGGCGGTATTCCGCGACGCCGGCTACACGGATATCCAAACGTATTCGTCCTCGCTGCCGCCGGACGAATTGCGCACCGCCCTGCGCGGCGCGCATGCCGTGGGCATCCGCTCGCGCACGCACCTGGATGCGTCGCACTTCGAGCAGTTTCCCGATGTGCGGGTCGTGGGCTGCTTCTGCATCGGTACCAACCAGGTCGACCTGGACAGCGCCCTGCATCACGGCGTGCCCGTGTTCAACGCGCCGTTTTCGAATACGCGCTCGGTGGCGGAGCTGGTCCTGGCCGAAGCCATCCTGCTATTGCGCCGCATTCCCGAAAAAAGCACGCGTGTGCATCAGGGCCATTGGGACAAGACCGCATCCGGCGCCTACGAGGCGCGCGGCAAGACGCTGGGCGTGATCGGCTACGGCAACATCGGTTCGCAGGTGGGCACGCTGGCCGAAAGCGTCGGCATGCGCGTGGTGTATTACGACGTGGAGGCCAAGCTGCCCCTGGGCAATGCGCACGCCGTGAACACGCTGGCCGAACTGCTGGCGCAAAGCGATGTCGTCACGCTGCACGTCCCGGGCGGGCGCGACACGCAGAACATCATGAGCGCCGACACGCTGGCGCGCATGAAGCGCGGCGCCATCCTCATCAATGCATCGCGCGGCACGGTCGTGGACATCGACGCGCTGCACGGCGCGCTGGCCGCCGGGCATCTGGCCGGCGCGGCGCTGGACGTGTTCCCGACGGAGCCGAAAAGCGTGGACGAGCCCCTGGCCAGCCCGCTGATCGGCATGCCCAATGTGATCCTGACCCCGCACATCGGCGGCAGCACGCAGGAATCGCAGGAGAACATCGGGCGCGAGGTCGCCGAAAAGCTGGTCCGCTACCTGCAGGCCGGCACCACCAAGGGCGCCGTCAATTTCCCCGAGCTGCCGTTCACCGAACGCACCGGCAGCGCGCGCATCCTGCATATCCATCGCAACGTACCCGGCGCGCTGGGCACGCTGGACAATCTGCTGGCGCAGCACGGCCTGAACATCCTTAGCCAGAACCTGCAGACCCGCGGCGATATCGGCTATGTCGTCACCGACGTCGATGGCATCGTGAACGACGACATCATGAAGACGCTGTGCGGCCATCCGGTGACGATCCGCTGCCAGCGTATCTAAGGCCCTGGATTATCCGCCCGCCGGGCCTGCCGCTGCCGTTCCGGCGCCAGCCTGCACCGCGGCGCGCAGGCAGGTGGCCATGCGCGCCGCCACCCCTGCCGCATCGGTGGCGCGGCGGCTGACGATACCGATTTCGCGTTCGAAGCCGGCCGCGCCCAGGTCCAGCAGGCGCAGGTCGCGCGTGTCCAGGTGCCGCGTGCGCGGCAACAGCGCCACGCCCAGCCCGGCACGCACCAGATTCGCGATGGCGTCTATTTCATCCAGCTCCACGGCTTCGTGGACCGCCAGGCGATGCCGGCGCAGGAACACGTCCACCAGCCGGCCGCCGAACGAGGCGCGGTCGTAGCGGATGAAAGGCCGTGCGCCCAGGGCATCGCGCCAGCCCATCTCCGGCATCGAGGCCGGCACGGCCAGGACCATGGGTTCGCTCAGCAACGGCTGCCACGCCAGCTCCGGCGGCAGGTTGAACGGCGGGCGGATGAGTACCGCCAGGTCCACTTCCGCGGCGTCCACATGGGCCAGCAGCGAGAGCGACACGCCGGGGACGATGCGCACGCTGACGTCGGGGAAATCCGCCCTGAACAGCCGCAAGGCGGTCACCAGCAGATCCTGCTGGACGGAGGCGATGGCCGCCACGCGCAGCGAGCCGGTGATGTGGCCGCTGCCCGCCTGCGCCACCATGCGGTTAACGAGGCCCAGCACTTCCTCGGTCTGCGCCAGGATGTCGCGCCCCGCGTCATTCAGCGTGGCGGACCGCGCCGTCCGGTCGAACAACGACACGCCGAGGAACTCTTCCAACCGGCGGATCTGCGCGCTGACGGCGGACTGGGTCAGGCCGAGCTGGCGCCCGGCCCCGGTGAAGGTGCCGTCGCGGGCCACGGCGACGAAGGTGCGGAACTCGGTAAGCATCATTAAAATCGATTGTAAGTCCAAATAAATATCGTTTTTCAATCAAAAAAACAATCCTTAAACTAGCATTCGCTTTCTACCCACCCCGGAGTCCCGAATGAGTGCCCAAGCTGCCATGCCCCCTTTCCACCTGGCCTTCCCGGTCCGCGATATCGCCGAAGCCCGGCGCTTCTATGGCGACCTGCTGGGCTGTCCGGAGGGGCGCAGCGCGCCGGAATGGGTGGACTTCAATTTCTACGGCCACCAGATCGTCGCTCACCTCGCGCCCGACGAATGCGGCCACAAGCAGACCAGCGCCGTCGACGACCATGACGTGCCGGTGCGCCACTTCGGCGCCGTGCTCTCCATGGAGCAATGGGAAACCATGGCGGACAAGCTGACCAAGGCCGGCACCAAGTTCGTCATCGAGCCCTATATCCGCTTCAAGGGCGAAGTCGGCGAACAGGCGACGATGTTCTTCCTGGATCCGTCGGGCAACGCCCTGGAGTTCAAGGCCTTCAAGAACATGGACTCGCTGTTCGCCAAATAAGGCGCGGCGGCACGTGGACACCGCGCCCGGTCAGCCGGCGCCGGTCTGGCGTATCCACCCGCAGGGCGATCGCTGCCTGCTGATCGTGTTCGGCGATTCCATCGACGCCGGCGTCGGGCGGCGCTGCCTGGCCGTGGCGGGCCTGCTGCGCGACGCCGGCTTGCCCGGCGTCACCGATGTCGTCCCTTCGTTCGTCGCGGTGGCGGTGCATTACGCGCCCGGGCCGGATAACGCCGGCCCGACCTTCGCATTCCTGGCCCGCCGCATCGAAACCCTGCTGGCCGCGGGCATACCCGACACGGACAGCACCGCCCGGGACGTGGATGTGCCCGTCTGCTATGGCGGCGAGCACGGCCCCGACCTGGCGGAAGTCGCGCGCGCCGTCGGCGTCACGCCGGACGAGATCGTCGCCTTGCATACGCAGCCCGGCAGCATGGTGTTCATGCTGGGATTCGCACCGGGCCATCCCTATATCGGCGTGCACGACGCGCGCCTGAACCTGCCGCGGCGCGCCTCGCCGCGCACCGCCGTGCCGATGGGATCGGTGGCCATCGCCAACCGTCAGACCGTGATCTATCCCAGCCGCCTGCCGGGCGGGTGGAACATCATCGGCGCCACGCCATTGAAGCTGTTCGATGCGGCGCGCGAACCGGCGTCGCTGCTGCAGCCCGGCGACCGGATCCGCTTCGTTCCGATCGATGCGGCCACCTTCGCGCGCATGCGGGCGGAGCAGGCATGAGCGTTCGCGTGTTGAAGCCGGGCTTGCTGTCCTCCTTGCAGGACCTGGGACGGTTGGGCTACCAGCACCAGGGCATACCGGCCGCTGGCGCCATGGACGCCAGGGCCCACCGCCTGGCCAGCCTCCTTGCGGGCAACGACCCGGCCCGCACCGCCTCGCTGGAAATCACCCTGCAGGGGCCGACGCTGCGCTTCGAACGTGCCGCCTGTTTCGCCCTGGGCGGCGCATCGCTGGGCGCAGCGCTGAACGGCCAGCCGTTACCGGTGAACCGGCCGCTGCTGGCCCGGGCGGGCGACGAGCTCTCTTTCGGCGCGCCCATCTTCGCGCCCGACGAGACCGCGCCCGGCGCGGCGCCGGGCCTGCGCGCGTATCTGGCGGTCCATGGCGGCTTCGCGGTACCGCCGCTGATGGGTAGCGAAAGCACCTATCTGCGCAGCGGTTTCGGCGGCCACCATGGGCGGGCGCTGGCCAAGGGCGACACCATCGAGCTGCGCTTGCACCTGCGAGAAGACGGCCTGGACGCGCTGGAGGATGCCCAATGGCAGACGCGGCTGTACCTGCCGGGCACGCTGGCCGCGCGGACGCGGGCCACGGTGCGGGCGATGCCGGGACGGCAGTGGGAAGACTTCAGCGCCGCGGCGCGCGCGGCCTTCGGCCAGGAGCCGTTCACCGTGACGCCGCAGTCCGACCGCATGGGATACAGGCTGGACGGCCCCGCGCTGGGCATGGACACCCCACGCCAGATGCTGTCGGAGGCCACCTGCTTCGGCACTGTCCAGGTCCCCGCCGATGGCGCGCCCATCGTGCTGATGGCAGACCGCCAGACCACCGGCGGCTATCCCAAAATCGCCCAGGTCGCCAGCGTCGATCTCCCGGCCTTGGCACAAACGGCGCCCGGTAGCACCATACGCTTTGAAATGATTTCCCTGGAGCAGGCGCAGCGGCTGGACAGCGATCGGGAGACCGCATTCGCGCACCTTGCCGCGGCCCTCGCGCCCCTGCGCGCGCTGTATGCGCGCCATACATACGAACCGGACTGACGGAGCATAGCCATGGGTTTATCCATAGATTTGAACTGCGACATGGGCGAAAGCTACGGCGCCTGGAAAATGGGCAACGATGAAGGCGTACTGGAGTACGTATCGTCGGCCAATATCGCCTGTGGCTTCCATGGCGGCGATCCCGGCACCATGCGCCGCACGGTGGCCGGGGCGCTGGCGCGCGGCGTGGCGCTGGGCGCACATCCCAGCCTGCCCGACCTGGCCGGCTTCGGTCGCCGCGTCATGCAGATCAGCCCGTCCGAAGCCTACGACTTCATGGTCTACCAGATCGGCGCCCTGGCCGGCGTGGCCGCTTCGCAGGGGGCGCGGCTGCACCATGTAAAGGTGCACGGCGCGCTGTACAACATGGCGGCCAAGGACCGCCCGCTATCGGACGCGATCTGCCGCGCGATGCGCGACGTCGATACCGGCTTGGTGCTGTACGGGCTGGCGGGCAGCGAACATATCCGCGCCGCCGAGGCACTGGGCGTGCCGGTGGCGCAGGAAGTCTTCGGCGATCGCTCCTACCAGGACGACGGCTCGCTGACCCCGCGCAGCCACCCGGGCGCCATGATCACGGACCTGGACAAGGCGGTCGAGCAGGTACTACGCATGGTGCAGGACGGCACGGTCCGTTCGGTCAACGGCAAGGACGTGCCGGTGCGGGCCGACACCCTGTGCATCCATGGCGACCAGCCCAATGCGCTGGTGTTCGCCAGCGGCATCCGCGCGGCGCTCGAAAAAGCCGGCATCGCGATCAAAACGGTGGCCTCGGCGCGCACGCCGGCCTGAAGGCCGATTTGCCGGCGGCGCGCGCCGTTCCGGCAACGGCGCGCGGTCCGTCAGGCCGCGCCGGTTCCACGCGCGCTGACTTCTTCGGCATAGGCGCGCAGTACCAGCGGCAACATCCACTGCGCGCATTCGCGCCGGGCCGCCGCCGCCCGGTCGAATTCGCGGCCGGCGATCGCTTCGCTCACCCGGCCGACGAAAGAAGCCACAGCGCCCACGTCGGAAAAGCCGCGGCGGTACAGGTTGTAGCGCAAGGGCTCGCAGCGCTCGTTCAGCCGATGCACGGCCTCGCGCAAAGGCTCGTTGCCGACAAAATCGACGATTTCCAGGAAGGCATGGCGCACGGTGGATAGATAGCTCAGCACGGCGCGCTTCGGCTCGCAGCGCTCCAGGCGGGCATGCACCTCGCGCAGGCGGCCCAGCAGCGGTTCAAGGTCCTCGTGCTCGGACAAGCCGCGAATGGCATAGCCTTCCAGCTCGGCGCGCAGCAAATAGAGCTGGCGGATTTCACGCTCGGTGTACAGCACCACGCGAAACCCCCGCCGCTGCGCATGCGTGGCCAGCCCGCTCAGCTCGAGCAGGCGCAGCGCTTCGCGTATGGGACTGCGGCTGGTACCGAAACGCCGTTCCAGCTCCTGCTCGCGCAGCGGCTGGCCGGGGGCCAAGGTGCCGTCGATAATCATCTGACGCACCTGCTCGTAGAGCAGGTACGGAATAGTGGCCGGCGCCTTGATTTCCATACCCCTTCCTGAAGGCAATCATTCGGTCGCGCTCGTGGCGCATAACACAATGATACAACCCGATAGAGGCCGAAATCGGCTTCCCGCCAAAATTCAAAAACGCCGCGGCCGAGGCCGCGGTTTCCAAGGCCAGTCCGCTACACCAGCACGCGTTCGATACCGCCGGCGTTGGCCTGCCTGACGTAGTTCTGCATCCAATCCTGCCCGAGGATATGGCGCGCCATTTCCACCACGATGTAGTCCGCCTCCATCGCGGTATCGCCCTTGTAGCGCGACAAGCCCTGCAGGCACGACGGGCAGGAGGTCAGCACCTTGACGTCGCCGTCGAACCCGTCCGCGCGCACCGCCTCGTTGCCCTTGCGCAATTCCTCTTCCTTGCGGAAGCGCACCTGCGTGGAGATGTCGGGCCGCGTGACGGCCAGCGTGCCGGACTCGCCGCAGCAACGGTCGCTTTTCAGCGTGCCGTCGCCGATCAGCGACTTCACGGTCTTCATCGGATCCTGCAGCTTCATGGGCGTATGGCAAGGATCGTGGTACATGTAGCGCACACCCTGCACACCGTCCAGCTTGATGCCCTTTTCCAGCAGGTATTCGTGGATGTCGACCAGGCGGCAACCCGGGAAGATCTTGTCGAACTCGTAGCCCGCCAGCTGGTCGTAGCAGGTGCCGCAGCTGACCACGACCGTCTTGATGTCCAGGTAGTTCAGCGTGTTGGCGACGCGGTGGAACAGCACGCGGTTATCCGTGATGATCTGCTCGGCCTTGTCGTTCATGCCGTTGCCGCGCTGCGGATAGCCGCAGCACAGATAGCCCGGCGGCAGCACCGTCTGCACGCCGGCATGCCATAGCATGGCCTGCGTCGCCAGGCCCACCTGCGAGAACAGGCGCTCCGACCCGCATCCCGGGAAATAGAACACGGCCTCGGTATCGGCGGATGTGGCGCGCGGGTCGCGGATGATGGGAACGTAGTTGGCGTCCTCGATATCCAGCAGCTTGCGCGCCGTCTGCTTGGGCAGGCCGCCGGGCATTTTTTTGTTGATGAAATGCACCACCTGTTCGCGCAGCGGCGCCTTGCCGACGGTGGCCGGCGGATGGCGCGTCTGCTTGCGCGCCAGCCCGGACAGCAGGTCGTGGGCCGCGCGCTGCACCTTGTAGCCCACGCCCACCATCGCCTTGCGCGTGGCGTTGATGGTGGCGGGATCCTTGGCGTTCAGGAAGAACATCGCCGCCGTGGTGCCGGGATTGAAGGACTTGCGTCCCATGCGGCGCAGCAGCGCGCGCATGTTCATCGACACATCGCCGAAGTCGATGTCCACCGGGCAGGGGTTGTAGCACTTGTGGCAGACGGTGCAGTGGTCCGCCACGTCCTCGAATTCCTCCCAGTGCTTCAGGCTGACGCCGCGGCGGGTCTGCTCTTCGTACAGGAAGGCCTCTACCAGCAGCGAGGTCGCCAGGATCTTGTTGCGCGGCGAATACAGGAGATTGGCGCGCGGCACATGGGTGGCGCATACCGGCTTGCACTTGCCGCAGCGCAGGCAGTCCTTGATGGACGAAGAGATGGCGCCGATGTCGCTTTGCTGCATGATCAGCGACTCGTGGCCCATCAGGTTGAAGCTGGGCGTCCACGCATGCGTCAGGTCCGCGCCCGGCATCAGCTTGCCCGCATTGAAGCGATCGTGCGGATCGACGCGGCGCTTGTAGTCCTGGAAGGGTTGCAGTTCTTCCTGCGTCAGGAATTCGTACTTGGTCAGGCCGATGCCGTGCTCGCCGGAAATCACGCCGTCCAGGTCGCGGGCGATCCGCATGATGCGGGCGACGGCCTCGTTGGCCTCGCGCAGCATGCCGTAATCGTCGGAATTGACCGGGATGTTCGTATGCACGTTGCCGTCGCCGGCATGCATGTGCAGCGCGACGAAAACCCGGCTCTTGAGCACGCGCGCATGGATGGCGCGCATCTCGTCCAGCACCTTCTGGCAGGCCGAACCGGAGAATATCCCCTGCAACTGCGCCAGGACCTCGGTCTTCCAGGACACGCGCACCGTGCGGTCCTGCACGACGTCGAACACCCGCGCGTCCGCCTGTGCCCCGATGCGGTCGGCCAGAGTCGATTGCATGTGGCTCATGCCCAGACCGGCCAGGTCCGGCAGCGCCTGGGTCAGCGGCTTGTCCAACTCGTGCAGCAGATACTGCCAGCGGGCCCGCGTGGCGGCGATCAGCTCGCGCGCCTGGCGGGTGCGTTCGGCCAGGACTTCGGCGCGCGTGATTTCCGCGTCCTCGGCGTCTTCGGCCTTGCCCAGCGGCAGCGGCTGGCCCAGAAAGGCTTCCAGCTCGTCGAGCAGGCGCAGCTTGTTGCGCGTGGACAGCTCGATGTTGATGCGTTCGATATGGTCGGTGTACTCGCCCATCCGGCCCAGCGGGATCACCACGTCTTCGTTGATCTTGAAGGCGTTGGTATGGCGCGCGATGGCGGCGGTGCGCGAGCGGTCGGCCCAGAATTGCTTGCGGGCTTCCGCGCTGACCGCGACGAAGCCTTCGCCGTGGCGCGTATTGGCCAGGCGCACGACTTCGCTGGCGGCGGTGGCCACGGCGGATTCGTCGTCGCCGACGATGTCGCCGATCAGCACCATCTTGGGCAACTGGCCGCGCTTGCTCTTGGTGGCATAGCCCACCGCGCGCAGGTAGCGTTCGTCCAGGTGTTCCAGCCCGGCCAGGATGGCGCCACGCTGCTTGCCCTCGGTGTCCAGGTAATGCTTGACCTCGATGATCGACGGGATCGCATCGCGCGCCTGGCCGAAGAACTCCATACAGACGGTGCGCATGTGCGTCGGCATCCGATGCAGCACCCAGCGCGCGGACGTGATCAGGCCGTCGCAGCCTTCCTTCTGCACGCCGGGCAGCCCGGCCAGGAATTTGTCCGTGACGTCCTTGCCCAGCCCTTCCTTGCGGAAACGGCGCCCTTCGATTTCCAGGGTTTCGCTGCGCAGCGGCGTCCCGCCGGGCTTGCCCCGGCCATCGAACCATTTGAGCTCGAAGCGGACGACGTCCACGTCGTGGATCTTGCCCAGGTTGTGCTCCAGCCGGGTGACTTCCAGCCAGTTGCCCTCCGGGTCCACCATGCGCCACCAGGCCAGGTTATCCAGCGCGGTGCCCCACAGGACGGCCTTCTTGCCGCCCGCGTTCATGGCGATATTGCCGCCCACACAGGACGCCTCGGCCGAGGTGGGATCCACGGCGAAGACATAGCCGGCCTGGGCGGCCGCGTCGGCCACGCGCTTGGTCACCACGCCGGCACCGGTGAACACCGTGGCCACGGGATCCGCGACCCCGGGCAGCGGGGTCAGTTCGACCTTGCCCAGCGTTTCGAATTTCTCGGTATTGATAACCGCCGATTTCCAGGTCAGCGGGATCGCGCCGCCGGTGTAGCCGGTGCCGCCCCCACGCGGAATGATGGTCAATCCGAGCTCGAAACAGCCGCGCACCAGCGCCGCGATTTCGTCCTCGCTGTCGGGCGTCAGCACCACGAAGGGGTACTCGACGCGCCAGTCGGTGGCGTCGGTCACGTGCGATACCCGGGACAGGCCATCGAACTTGATGTTGTCGCGCGCGGTGACGCGTCCCAGCACCTTCTGCGTCTGCCGGCGCAACTGCGCGGTCAGGTCGAACTGCGCCTCGAAGCTGGCCACGGCGGCGCGCGCGCGATCGATCAGCTGCAGCACCTTTTCGTCGCGGTACAGGTCGCGGCCTTCCTGGAAGTCGATGCGGCTGGGCTCGCGGCGCTTGTCGATTTCACCCAGGCGATGATGCAGCGCCTCGATCAGCAGGCGGCGGCGCTTCGGGTTGTCCAGCAGGTCGTCCTGCAGATAAGGATTGCGGCGCACCACCCAGATGTCGCCCAACACCTCGTACAACATACGCGCGGACCGGCCCGTGCGGCGCTCGGCGCGCAAATCCGCCAGCAATTGCCAGGCGTCCTCGCCCAGCAGGCGGCCGACGACTTCGCGGTCGGAGAACGAGGTGTAGTTGTAGGGGATTTCACGCAGGCGGGTGCCGGGTGCCGGCGGAACCGCCGCGGTCAAGAGCTGGCTGGCGAGGGGGGCGTTCATGGAAGCTGAAGGGTGGCCCTTAAAAAATCATTTTAAGCCATAGGATGATGCCGCTCCGGAAAAACCCCAGGGCGGCACCGGCTGACACCGTGCTGAAGCCGGCGTCCGGCAACCGGCCGGCAGCCCGCCGGTTTCGCGCAGCGCGCAAGCGGGCGGCGCCCGGCAGGGTCCCGCCCGCGCTCAGGCGTGCGGAAACATCCATACCAGGCTGCCGGTCATCACCAGGTAGCGCAGAAATTTACCGATCGCCATGTAGACCAGGCAAGGCCAGAATGCCAGGCGCAGCCATCCCGCCACGGCGCACAGCGGGTCCCCCACGGCCGGCATCCAGGCAAGCAACAGCGCCGGCGGACCCATGCGGTGCAGCCAGTCGTGGGCTTTCTGGTGCCAGCGTCCCTGCCCGGCACCGGCGCGGGCCTCGTGGGCGCGGTGCGGGTGTTTTTCCTTCCAGCGTTCGGCGGCGCGCCAGGCGCCCCAGCCCATGGCGTAGCTGATCGCCCCGCCCACGGTATTGCCCGCCGTGGCGACCAGGACGGCCGGCCAGAACATATCGGGCACCAGCTTCACGTAGCCGAACACCGCCGGTTCCGAGCCCAGGGGCAGCAGGGTCGCGGAAACCAGGCTGATAATGAATATGGCGCTGAGGCCGACGTTGGGCAGCGCCAACGTGGCCAGGAGCCAGTTCACGGCGGACGTCAAGGCTGCTTCCATGCCGCGCAGTGTAGCCGGAACCCTGTGGTAATCTGCCCGACGCTTTCCAAACCCGTGCCTTGCAGTCCATGTCCACCGACTATCTGAAACGCATCCTCACTTCGAAGGTCTACGACGTCGCCGTCGAGTCCCCGCTGGAACCGGCCACCCTGCTGTCCCAGCGAATTTCGAACACGGTGCTGCTCAAGCGGGAGGACACCCAACCGGTGTTCAGCTTCAAGCTGCGCGGCGCCTACAACAAGATGGCCAACATGACGCCCGCGGCACTGGCGCGCGGCGTGATCGCGGCCTCGGCCGGCAACCATGCGCAAGGCGTCGCGCTGTCGGCCCGCAGGCTGGGATGCCGCGCCGTCATCGTCATGCCGACCACCACCCCGGACGTCAAGGTCGACGCCGTGCGGCGGCTTGGCGGCGAAGTCGTCCTGGCGGGCGAAAGCTTCTCCGACGCCTACGCCCATGCCAAGGAACTGGAACGCAAGCAGAAGCTGACGTTCGTACACCCCTTCGACGATCCGGACGTCATCGCCGGACAGGGCACCGTGGGCATGGAAATCCTGCGCCAGCATCCGGGCCAGCTCGATGCGGTTTTCGTCGCCATCGGCGGCGGCGGCCTGATTTCCGGCGTGGCGGCATATATCAAGCAGTTGCGGCCGGAGATAAAAATCATCGGCGTGCAGACGGAAGACTCCGACGCCATGCTGCGCAGCGTGCGCGCCGGACGGCGCGTGGTGCTCAACGACGTCGGGCTGTTTTCCGACGGCACGGCGGTCAAGCAGGTGGGCGCGGAAACCTTCAAGCTAGTGCGCAAATACGTGGACGACTTCGTGGTCGTCGACACGGATGCCATCTGCGCGGCGATCAAGGACGTATTCCAGGATACCCGCAGCGTGCTGGAACCGGCCGGCGCGATGGCGGTGGCCGGCGCCAAGCAGTACCTGGCCCAGCATAAGTGGAAGAACAAGACCGTGGCGGCGATCGCCTGCGGCGCCAACATGAATTTCGACCGCCTGCGCTTCGTCGCCGAGCGTGCCGAGGTCGGCGAGATGCGCGAAGCGGTGTTCGTCGTCTCCATGCCCGAACAGCGCGGCAGCTTCCGCAAGTTCTGCGAACTGGTGGGCGACCGCAGCGTCACGGAATTCAACTACCGGATATCCGATGCCGTGCGTGCCCACGTTTTCGTCGGGCTGCAGGTGTCGTCGCCGGCGGAACCCGAAAAACTGGCCACCAATTTCCGGCGCCACGGGTTCGACACGCTGGATCTCACGCACGATGAAATGGCCAAGACCCACCTGCGCCATATGGTGGGTGGCCGGTCGTCCCTGGCGCACGACGAACTGCTGTACCGCTTCGAATTCCCCGAGCGCCCCGGCGCGCTGATGCGCTTTCTGAGCGCCATGAATCCCAGCTGGAACATCAGCCTTTTCCATTACCGCAACCAGGGCGCGGACTACGGCCGCATCCTGGTCGGCATCCAGGTGCCGCCGTCGGACAAGAAACAGTTCAAGCAGTTCATCGCCGAATTGGCGTATCCCTGCTGGAACGAGACGGAAAATCCGGCTTATAAACTGATACTCTGATCGACCCCGCAGTCGCGGGCATACCCAGCGGGACGCGCCGGATGGACATCCAGCTCAATGACATCGCTTTGTTCGTCGAAGTCGCCAAGCGCAAGAATTTCAGCCATGCGGCCGAAGCGCTGGGCATTCCTTCGGCCACGCTCTCCAAGCGCGTTACCGAACTGGAGCGCCGTGTCGGCCTGCAACTTCTGACGCGCACGACGCGCCGCATCGACCTGACCGAAGCGGGCGCCCTGTACTTCGAACGCTGCCGCCACATCATCGAAGAGGCCCGCGTGGCCCACGAGCAGCTTCAGGATATGGCGGCACTGCCCCGCGGCCGCCTGCGCGTTTCCATGTACGTCAGCCTGGCGCACCTGGTGCTGCCGGTCGTCATGCGCGAATTCACGGAGCAATACCCGGACATCGAATGCGAATTCGACCTCAGCGGCCGCCCGCTGGACCCGATCAGCAATCCCTTCGATTTGGTCCTGCGCGCCGGCCAGCAGCCGGATTCCAGCCTGATTTCGCGGCAATTGATGCTGATGGACCATCACCTTTATGCGTCCCACGATTACCTGGCCCGCCACGGACAACCGCTGACCCCGGCGGATCTCAGCCATCACGACTGCCTGCGCTTTCCCTCCGGCGAAGGCGCGACGTCCTACTGGATGCTCCATTCCGGCGAACGCGTCGAACGGGTGGCGGTGTTCGGCAGGCTGATCGCCAATAACACCGGCATGCTGGCGCGCCTGGCGGCACGCGGCATGGGCATCGTACCGCTGCCCGTATTCCACGCAATGGAAAAGGCCATCGCCGCGGTGGGCCTGGTCCGGGTGCTGCCCGAGTGGGGCCTGACGCCCCTGCCGCTGTTCGCTTTGCTGCCCTCGCGCACGATTCCCGCCAAGACCCGCGCCTTCCTGGATTTCATCCAGCCGCGCCTGCGGGAACAGCGCTAGCCCCCACCGCCTTGCCCACCGGGAAGCGGCCCGCCCGCCTCCCGTGCTTGAATTCGCCCTTGACTCTATTTTTCATGGTTGTGAAAATACATTCACAATGGAGAAAACTGGAGACACAATGGCCACTTCCCTTCCCCCCTGGCTGGTCCGCGAGGCCGACGTACCCGGCTACCACCCCGCCAACCACCTGGGTACCACCAATCGCCGGCTGATCGGCCGCGAAAACGTGGGCGCCCGCAATGTCGAAGTGATCCTGGGCGTCATCGAAAAGGGCAAGGGGGCGCTGCCGCACGCCCATCCCGGCATCGAGCAGGTCTGCTACCTGCTTTCCGGAACCGCGCGGGCGGAGGTCGACGGCGTCGCCGCCGACATGCAGGCCGGCGACTGCTGCTACTTCCCGCCCGACATCCCGCACGTCTTCACCGTCACCAGCGAACAGCCGGCGCGCCTGCTGGTGATCTACACCCCGCCTTACGAAGAAAACCCTGACCGGGTCATCCGGCAGGCATAAGAAAACCCATACAGGAGACAATCACCATGAACCGCATTCGCTTCGTCGGCCGCCTGGCCGCCATGGCGGCCGCCGCTTTCGGGCTGGCCGCGCTGCTGGCCCAGCCCGAGGCCCGGGCCGCCTATCCGGACCGGCCCATCACGCTGATCGTGCCCTTCCCGGCCGGCTCCGGCACGGATGCCGTGGGGCGGATTTTCGCCACCGAATTGGGCCGTCTGCTGAACGGCCAGGTCGTGGTGGAGAACAAGCCGGGCGGCAACGCCACGATCGCCGCTTCTTACGTGGCGCGCGCCAAGCCTGACGGATACACCTTGTTCGTCACCACCAATACTTCCCATTCGGCCGCGCCGTACCTGATGAAGAACGTCCCGTACGATCCGGTCAAGGACTTCACGCCGATCGCGCGCGGTGGCAACCTGCCCTTCATCCTGGTGGTCAACCCCAAGCTGCCCGTCAAGACGGTGCGCGAGCTGGTGGCCTATGCCAAGGCCCATCCCGGCAAACTGACCTATGCCAGCGGCAATAGCACCGGCATCGTGGCGGGCGCCACCCTGGCGCACCGCGCCGGCATCGATATCGTGCATATCCCCTACAAGGGTACCCCCCAGGCCATTACCGACGTGATCGGCGGCCAGGTCGACATGATGTTCACCGACGTCGCGTCCGGGCTGCCCTTCGTCCAATCCGGCAAGATGCGCGCGCTGGCCGTCTCGACCGCCGCGCGCAGCAGCGTGGTGCCGGACATCCCCTCGATGGAAGACGAGGGGATATCCGACTTCGACATCAATTCCTGGAACGGCTATTTCGGCCCGGCCGGGATGCCGGAGGACGTGGTCCATACGCTGAACGCCGCCATCAATAAGATCGTCGCCGACCCGCAGGTACGCAAGCAGCTGGCGGGCCTGGGCTTCGATGCCTTCAGCGGCACACCCGAGGACTTCTCCGCCTTCGTCTCGCAGCAGTTGCAACTGTGGGGCAAATTGATCAAGGACGCGGGAATAGAGCAGCAATGAGACAAGACGACGCAGCGCGCGGGCCCGCCGGCGAGCCCATCGCCGGCCCGCTGGCCGGGGTACGCATCCTGGACCTGACCGCCGTGGTGATGGGCCCCTATGCCACCCAGGTCCTGGCCGACCTGGGTGCCGATGTCATCAAGGTGGAATCCCCGGCGGGCGACAACATGCGCGCCGTCGGCCCCATGCGCAACCCCGGCATGGGACACCTGTACCTGCACTTGAACCGCAACAAGCGCTCCATCGTGCTGGACCTGAAGCAGCCCGCCGGACGCGATGCCTGCCTGGCGCTGGCGCGGGATTGCGATGCGGTGCTGTACAACATCCGCCCGCGGGCCATGGCGCGGCTCGGCCTGGACTACGCCGCCTTCGCGGCGCGGCGGCCGGATATCGTCTATGCCGGCGCCTACGGGTATGCCGAAAACGGCCCGTATGCGGGGCGTCCGGCCTACGACGACCTGATCCAGGGGCAGACCGGCATCGCCGACCTGTTCCGCCGCCAAAGCGAAGGCGAACCGCGCTACGCGCCCCTGACCCTGGCGGACCGCGCCGTCGGCCTGCACATGGCGATCGCGCTGCTGGCCGCCGTGCTGCACGCGCGCGCGAGCGGCCAGGGCCAGAGCCTGGAAATCCCCATGTTCGAGGGCATGGCCCACATGGTGCTGGGCGATCATCTGGGCGGCTGGACTTTCGACCCGCCGCTCGGGGAAACCGGCTATGCGCGGCTGCTGGCGCCCCATCGCAAACCCTACGCCACGCGCGACGGCCACATCTGCCTGTTGATCTACAACGACAAGCACTGGCGCAATTTCTTCGAGGCCATCGGCCAGCCCGCCATGGCGGCGGACCCGCGCTTTTGCACGCATACGGCGCGCGCCGAACACATCGGCGCGGTCTACGCCTACGTCGCCGAGGTCATGCTGACACGCGACACGGAAGACTGGCTGCGGCTGCTGGCCGCCGCGGACATCCCCGCCTCGCGCCTGTACGGCATCGAGGATCTGGTCGCCGACCCGCATCTGCGGGCCACGGGGTTTATCCGCACCGTGGAGCACCCCACGGAAGGGCGCCTGCGCACACCGGCACCGCTGGGCCGCTTCGATGCGACCCCGACGGCGCTGCGCCGGCCCGCGCCCCGCCTGGGCGAACACAGCATCGAAGTCCTGCGCGAAGCGGGCTTCGCCGAATCGGCCATCCAGGCGCTGCTGGACGCCCAGGCCACCTACGATGGGAAACGCTGATGGACTACGCATTCACGCCGGAACAAATCGCGATCCGCGACGCGGTGGAACAGATCTGCGCCCGCTATCCGGACGACTATTGGCTGGAACGCGATCGCGAAGGCGGCTTTCCGCACGGATTGCATGCCGACCTGGCGCGCGACGGCTGGCTGGGCATCGCCATGCCCGCCGAATACGGCGGCGCGGGCCTGGGCATGACGGAAGCCGCGCTGATGATGCAAACCATCGCCGCTTCCGGTGCCGGCTTCGCTGGGGCTTCGGCGGTGCATATGAACATCTTCGGCCTGAATCCGGTGGTCGTGTTCGGCGACGCGGAACAGCGCGCCCGCTGGCTGCCCGACCTGATCGCCGGCAAGCACAAGGCCTGTTTCGCCGTCACGGAGCCCGACGCGGGCCTGGACACCACCCGCCTGGCCACGCGCGCGGTGCGCGAAGGCGACCACTACGTTGTGCATGGGCGCAAAATCTGGATTTCGACGGCGCAGGTCGCGCACAAGATGCTGCTGCTGGCGCGCACTACGCCGCTGGCGGACGTGGACAAGCCCACGCACGGGCTCTCGCTGTTCTATACCGACCTGGATCGCGAACGCGTGGAAGTCCGCGAAATCGACAAGATGGGGCGCAAGGCGGTCGACTCCAACATGCTGTTCATCGACGGCCTGCGCATCCCGGTCGCGGACCGGATCGGCGAGGAAGGGCGCGGCTTCGAATATATCCTGCACGGCCTGAACCCGGAGCGCATCCTGATCGCCGCCGAAGCCGTGGGCATCGGCCGCGCGGCGCTGGACCGCGCCGTGCGCTATGCCGGCGAACGCACGGTATTCGGCCGCCCCATCGGGCAAAACCAGGGGGTGCAGCACCCGCTGGCCCAGGCCTGGATGCAGCTGGAAGCCGCCGATCTGATGGTGTTCAAGGCCGCATCCCTGTACGACGCGGGACAGCCTTGCGCGCCCTATGCCAACGCGGCCAAATACCTGGCGGCGGAAGCCGGCCACAACGCCTGCCAGACCGCGGTAATGACCTTGGGCGGCATGGGTTACGCCAAGGAATACCATGTCGAACGCCTGCTGCGCGAAAGCTATATCCCGCGCATCGCGCCCGTCAGCCCGCAATTGATCCTGTGCTTTATCGCGGAAAAAGTGCTGGGCCTGCCTAAATCCTACTAGGAAAGCCCCACCCCCGAAGCGCAGCGCGCTTCCCCCTCCAGGGGGCGACGCTGGCGGAGAGGATGGAGCCCCCCCAGCGCTGCGCGCCCCCCAGGGGCGACGCTGGCGGACCGGCGGAGCCGGATCCGCGGCGTCCGCGGTCGGGGAGGCAACTTTTTATTGCGCGTTCTGTTCCAGGGCGGCGCAGGCGGCGCGCAGGATGCGCGCGTAGGCGTCCTGGTTGGGTTCGATGCGATAGACGGGGGCTCCCACCGAAATCGCATAATGTTCGCCGCCCAGCGCCAATGGCCAGGCGATGGCGCCGACCTCGGCCAGCGATTCGCCCAGGTTGCGGAACCAGCCGCGCTGGCGCGACGCGACGATATCGGCCTCCACCGCTTCGGGCTCTACCATGGTCCTGTCGTTGAAGCGGACCAGCGGCCCGCGCCGCAGCAGCTCTCTTTGCTTTTCCACCGGCAGCGTGGACAACAGCGCCTTGCCCAGCGAATTGGCATGCAGCTCCCGGAATTCGCCGGCCACCGGGGCATAGCGGATGGTGTGCGGGGAGTCCAGCACTTCCAGGTAGACGACCCGGTGATCAGGCGTCAGTTTGCCGAACACCACGGTTTCCCGCGTGGCTTCGCGCAATTCCAGCAGGCTGGGATACACGCGGTCGCGCACGGGATCGTTGCGGGCGATCTGCTGCGCCATGGCCAGCAGCCGGCTGGTGGGGTAATAGCCGTTGCGGCGGCCCACCTCGTACAGATAACCCAGTTCAGCCAGCGTGCGGATCAGCGCCAGGCAACTGGATACCGGCACTTCCAGCAGGCGCGCCAATTCCGACAGTGCCAGCGGCCGCTTTTCCCGCGCATAGACCTCGATGATCTCGATAACCCGCAGGGCCGTCTTGACGCTCATCGTGCTCCCGTTCGGAAACCGCCGCCGTACCGCATGATCCGTATGCGCGCCCGGCCTAGACCGTTTCGTTTTCGAAACGGCAGACGGAATACAGCGGCGTGCCGGTTTCCGCCACGGCCGCCGCGCCCTTCAGGAACGGCAGGTCGATGATGGTGGCCGCTTCGACGACATTGGCGCCCAGGCGCTGCAGCAGCTTGATCGCGGCGATCATGGTCCCGCCGGTGGCGATCAGGTCGTCGACCAGCAGCACGCGCTGGCCGGGGCGCACGGCGTCCGCATGCATTTCCACGGCGGCGTTGGCGTATTCCATCGCGTAGGATTCGGCCACCGTGCGGTAAGGCAGCTTGCCTTGCTTGCGCACCGGGACGAAACCGAGGTTCAGCTCATAGGCCAGCACGCTGCCTATGATGAAGCCGCGCGCGTCCACGCCCGCGACCAGGTCCAGCCGCTGCCGCATATAGCGGTAGACGAACAGATCGATCAGGACGCGAAAAGTGCGCGGATCCTGGAGTACCGGTGTGATGTCCCGGAAGACCACTCCTGGCTTGGGCCAGTCGGGCACGCTGCGGATGGTGCGCCGGACGAGCTCGGCGTAGTCGGTGTGCATGATGGCGTCCGCCGTAGGGAGTGTGGCCGGAAACTATAACCCGCCGTGGGGGTATCACACCAATGCAGGTGTCTTGCCGGCGGACGAAGCCCGCCGCGCGCGCGGCGTGGCGGGGGCGCCCGCCCGGCTCCGCCCCAGGGCTGGGATGCTATCGGCGACATTTTGCAGCGATGTGGCGATATGCCCGAGGAATTCCTCTACCATCCCCGGCAGCAGGCGGCCCTCCATGGTGTGCACCTGCAGCCGCCGCATCGCCATTTTCGGGTGGTCCAGCCGCCGCGCCACCAGGCCCCCGCGCCGCAGGGCGGATTCCGCCGGAAGATACGCCCCCAGCATCACGCGGTCGGAGTTGCGCACGAACGACATCAGCGCGGCCGACAGGTTGCTGACGAACACGGGTTCGAAGCTCAGGCCTTCCATCCGCCAGCAGCGCTCCAGCAGCTTGCGCGTGGCCGATGTGGCGTCGCCGGTCGCCAGCGCATAAGGCAGCAGCTCGCGCGGGACGACGCAAGCCTGGCGGGACAGGGGATGCGTACGGCACATAACGGCGTAGATCGGCGCGGGCATGGAATGGCGCGCCACCGTGCCCAGGCTCGATTCCGAGCTGAAGGACACGGCCAGGTCGGCCTCGCCTTGCGACACCCGGCGCACCGCCTCGGCCTGCGGACACACATGCAGGCTGAATCGCGCATGCGGATGGCGCGTGCGGAAAGCCGACATCACCTCGGGCAGGAAATGATGCGCCGGGCCGTCGGTGGCGACCACCCGGATGGTCCCGCTGGGCGCGCCGCGCAGGCTGGTGATGTCCTGCAGCACGGCATCCGCTTCCAGCAGGGTGCGGCGGGCATGGGCCAGCAACAGTTCGCCGGCTTCGCTGAGCACCATGCCGCGCGACATGCGGGTGAACAGCGGCGTGCCGACCTCCGCCTCCAGTTTGGCGATCTGCCGGCTGATCGCCGACACCGCCACGAAAAGGCGTTCCGACGCGGCGCTCAGGCTACCCGTGGCGGCGACCTCGGCGAAATATTTCAGAGCGACACCGTGCATGGGCGACCTCCCGGACGGCAAGGCAAGGGTTTGCCTTTTTGGCAATACAAGGACGAAATATTCTAATAGCCCTGGGCCTCGCGCGGCCCTTAGAATCGAAAGAAAAAGCCATCACATGGGGATCGCAAAGCCGATGTAACCGCAACATCGGCGTCGGCACCGGGACGCTTGCCTCACGGGCATGCCGTTACAACCGGCCGCTTCCCCCGTCATAGGTTCACCGCGCTGCCGCTTTCGCTTTTGGATCATGGCATCACAGAATCCTCCTCCCGACCCGCCGCCCGATTCCGGCGAGCGCCGCCCGCCTCTTGTGTTTCCCATGCTGCCGAACCTGAACCGTATCGCAGGAGCCCCGATGCCCGCCGATGCCCCCCTCCCCATTCGTCCCTTTGAACTACCCTGCCCCGACCTGAACGTGGAACGCGCCGGCAATACGGGAACGGAAGGCATCTGGCACTTCGACTCCGGCCTGCCCGGGCGCAGCGTCATGCTGACCGCGCTCATCCATGGCAACGAACTGTGCGGCGCCTGGGCCTTGAAGGCCGTGCTGGCGCACGGCGTGCGGCCGCGAACCGGCGCGTTGACGCTGGCGTTCTGCAACCTGGCGGCCTTCGACCGCTTCGATGCGGCCAGTTACGCCGCATCGCGGTATGTCGACGAAGACATGAACCGCATCTGGACCGACGACAGGCTGGCCGACGACGGCACCCAGGAACGCCGCCGCGCCGCCGCGATCCTGCCCTGGCTGAAGAAAGCCGACTGGCTGCTGGACATCCATTCCATGAGCAATTCGGTCGTGCCCTTGCAAATGGCCGGCGTGCAGCAGCGCAACATCGATCTGGCCCTGACTTTGGGCAATCCGGCGAAGATCATCGCCGACGCTGGCCACGCGGCCGGCGTGCGCATGCGCGACTACGGCAAATTCGGCGAAGAAGGCGACAACGGCACGCGCTCTCTGCTGATCGAATGCGGCTTTCATGGCGCGCTGGCCGCCCGCGACGTGGCTATGGACCAGACCGCGCGTTTCCTGGTCGCGTCGGGCATCGTCGAATCCACCGACCTGCCCGGCGCCTGGTTCGCGCCCACGGCGCCCAGCCAGGAGGCCCTGCTGGTGACGCACGCCATCGCCGCCAAGAGCGCGGATTTCCGCTTCGCCGAACCCTGGAAAGGCCTGGAAAAACTGGCCAAGGCCGGCACCGTCATAGGCTGGTCCGAGGGCGAGCCGGTCGTCACCCCCTACGACGACTGCGTGCTGATCATGCCGTCGCTAGCCAATGTGCGGGCCGGCGTCACCGTCGTGCGGCTGGCGCGCCCCATTACCGCCGACGGCTAAGGCGCGACCACCGCCGCACGCAGTCCCGGGCTATCCCGCCGCTGCCGCACGCAGTAAAGTAGCGGCCAAGCGCTTGCGCCGCATCCAAAGACATTATCCGGGGAATTGCCGCGTGGCATTGTTCATCCTGCGCCGGCTCATACAGAGCCTGTTCGTCCTGCTTGCCGTATCCGTCGTCGTTTTTTTCGCGGTCTATGCCGTCGGCGATCCCATCGAACTCCTGGTCAGTCCCGAAGCCAGCCTGGCCGATCGCCAGCAGATGATCGCCCGGCTCGGCCTGGATTTGCCCGTGTGGCAGCAATATGCCGGCTTCGTGTGGCGCGCCCTGCACGGCGACCTGGGCACATCCTTCGTGCAGGGCGTACCGGCGATCTCCCTGATCCTGCAGCGCCTGCCGGCCACTTTCGAACTCGTGGTCGCCGCCATCCTGCTGACCTGTCTGCTGGGCATTCCGCTGGGCCTGCTGGCGGGGCTGCGGCGCGACACGGCGCTGGGCCGCGGCATCCTCGCGACATCCGTGCTGGGCTTTTCCCTGCCTGCCTTCTGGCTGGGCATGATGCTGATACTGATGTTCGCCGTCTGGCTGGGATGGCTGCCGGCCTCGGGCCGGGGCGAAACGGTCAGCGTGCTGGGCATCCCGTTTTCCTTCCTGACGCGCGACGGCCTGGCGCACATGGCGATGCCGGCCGTGAACCTGGCGCTGGCCAACGTGGCGCTGGTGTTGCGCATGACCGCGTCCGGGGTGGCCGAAGCCGAGAGCCAGGAATACGTCAAGTTCGCCCGCGCCAAGGGCATCCGCCCGGGCCGCATCGTCAGCCGCCACATCCTGCGCAACATCCTGATCCCCGTGGTCACGGTGGTCGGCATGGAGTTCGGCCAGTTGATCGCCTATTCGACCATCACCGAAACCGTCTTCGCGTGGCCCGGCATGGGCAAGCTGCTGATCGACAGCGTGTACCAGCTGGACAGGCCGGTGGTGGTGGCCTACGTCATGTTCGTCACCTTCCTGTTCGTCTTGATCAACCTGATCGTCGACATCCTGTATGCCGTGCTCGATCCGCGCGTGCAGCTGACCGCGCCGGCGCATTAAGCGCCGCCCTGCCCGCATCCGACATACTCATCCCCACGCCATGCCCGATTCCGCTTCCTCCGGCCGCACGCGCACCGTCCCGCCCCTGGCCGAGACACCGAGGCGAGCCGCGATCCTGCGCAAGCTGCGCGGCCGGCCCACCGCCCGCGGCACGCTGATTGTGCTCGCCGTGCTGGCGCTGATCATTTTGATCGCGCCGTTCTTCGCGCCGCAGAACCCCTACGATCTTGCCAACCTGAGCATCATGGACGGACGGCTGCCGCCGCGTTCCGTATCGTTGGACGGACATACGTACTGGATGGGTACCGACGACCAGGGGCGCGACATGCTCAGCGCCATCCTGTACGGCATACGCATCAGCCTGATCGTCGGACTGTCCGCCGTGGCCATTGCCACGGCCATCGGCAGTACCGTCGGCCTGCTGGCTGCCTACGCGGGCGGCCGCGTGGATGCAATGCTGATGCGCCTGGTCGATTTCGTCCTGGGCTTTCCCTCCATCCTCGTCGCGCTGGTGCTGCTGGCCGTGCTGGGCCGCGGCGTCGACAAGGTCATCCTGGCGCTGGTGCTGGTGCAATGGGCGCACTATGCCCGCATCATGCGCGGCCGCGCGCTGCAGGAGCGGCGCAAGGAATACGTCGAAGCGGCCATGAACCTGGGCTTTCCGGCATGGCGCATCATGCTCGTGCACCTGCTGCCCAACTGCGTCGGCCCGATTCTGGTCTACGCCACGGTGCAGATCGCCCACGCGATCGCGCTGGAGGCCACGCTGTCCTTCCTGGGCGTGGGCGTGCCGATCACCGAGCCTTCCCTGGGCCTGCTGATCGCCAACGGATTCCAATACCTGCTGTCCGGCGATTACTGGATCAGCCTGTTCCCCGGCCTGGCACTCCTGTTCCTTATCCTGACCATCAACATCCTGGGCGATCGCCTTCGGGAAAGCCTGGATCCGCGCCGATGAGCGACCTTCTGCTGGAGGTGCGCGGACTGCGCACCGCATTTCATACCCCCGCCGGCGCGTGGCCGGCCGTCGACGGCGTGGACCTGACGCTGCGCCGCGGCGAAATCCTGGGCCTGGTCGGCGAATCCGGTTCGGGCAAATCCGTGACCGGCTTTTCGCTGATGGGCCTGATCGATCCGCCGGGCGAGGTCGTCGCCGGCGAAGTGCGCTTCAAGGGCGAAGACCTGCGCAAGCGCGACGAAGAAGGAATGCGGCGCCTGCGCGGCAACCGCATCGCCATGATCTTCCAGGATCCGCTGATGACGCTCAACCCGGTGCTGCGCATCGGCGAGCAAATGGCCGAGACCATACTGACGCATGAAAACGTCAGCCGCGCCGACGCCATGGCGCGCTGCGCGCAGGCGCTGGCCATGGTCGGCATCCCCTCGCCCGAGGCCCGCCTGCGCAGCTTCCCGCACGAATTCTCCGGCGGCATGCGCCAGCGCGTGGCGATCGCCATCGCCTTGCTGAACAAGCCCGACCTGATCATCGCCGACGAACCGACCACGGCGCTGGATGTCACGATCCAGGGACAGATTCTGTATCGCATGCAGGAGATCTGCCGAACGCAGAATACGGCGCTGATCTGGATCACCCACGATCTGGGCGTAGTCGCGGAACTGGCCGACCGCATCGCGGTGATGTACGCCGGCCGCATCGTCGAGACCGGGCCGGTGGACGAAGTGCTGGATGCGCCGCGCCATCCCTATACGCAGGGCCTGCTGCGATCCATGCCCGGCACCGCCCAACCCGGCGCGCGCCTGCGGCAGATCGACGGCATGGCGCCCAGCCTCGCCGCGCGCCCTTCGGGTTGCCCTTTCCGGCCCCGCTGCGGCAACGCGGTCACACGCTGCACGGAACAATTCCCCGGCCCCACGCGCGAAGGCGCCCGCAGCTTCCATTGCTACGCGCCGGTGGCGCGGGCGGGAGCACAGCCATGAGCGCTTCCCCCATGAACGCACCCGTCATCGAATTGCGCGACATCCACAAGCGCTTCGGGCAGCGTCCCGATCTCGCGCAGCGCCTGCTCGCCCTGGCCGGCCGCCGCAACGACCGCACCGTGGTCCACGCGGTGAACGGCGTCAACCTGACGATCGCTGCCGGCGAAGTGGTCGGCCTGGTCGGCGAATCCGGCTGCGGCAAATCGACGCTGGGCCGCGTGGTGGCGGGCCTGCACGCGCCCACGCAGGGCGAACTGCGTTACCACGGCCGACCGGTGGCCGAACTGCGCGGACGCGAGCGATTGAACTACATCCTGGGCGTCCAGATGGTGTTCCAGGACCCGCAGGCTTCGCTGAATCCGCGCCATCGCGTGCGGCAGATCCTCGGAGAAGCGCTGAAGGTGCACAAGCTGGCGGCGCCGGCCGAGATCCCCGCGCGCGTCGACAGCGCCCTGGCCGACGTTGGCCTGGGCGTTGACTATCGCGACCGCTTCCCTCACCAGATTTCCGGCGGCCAGCGCCAGCGCATCGGCATCGCGCGCGCGCTGATGGTGGCGCCCTCCTTCCTGGTCTGCGACGAACCCGTGGCGGCGCTGGACGTATCCATCCAGGCGCAGGTCATCAACCTGTTCATGGACCTGCGCGAACGCAACAACTTCACCTATTTGTTCATCAGCCATGACCTGGGAGTGGTGCGGCATATCTCCGACCGCGTCGCCATCATGTACCTGGGCCGCATCGTGGAAACCGCGCCGGCCGCGGAGATCTTCGGCGCGGCCAACCATCCCTACACGCAGGCGCTGCTGGCGGAAGTCCCCGACGTGAAGCGGCGCGGCCGCCGGTTCACGCCCATCCAGGGCGAGATACCCTCGCCGCTGGCGCCGCCGCCGGGCTGCGCCTTCCATCCGCGCTGTCCTCACGCCATGCCGCGTTGCCGCGAACAAACGCCGCCGCTGGCCGAAATCGCGCCCGCGCACTGGTCGGCCTGCCACCTGAACGATGCGCCCGGCTGAAAGCGCCCGCGTGCCAGCACACCAGGATTCGCGCAACAACGACCTCCCCGCATACCGCCGGACCCGATTGCCCCAAGGACAACCATGAATGCCTCCAACGCCGAACGCATCAGCCTGGACCTGAACCACCCGGGCCGCAACGCCATTCCCTACGTCGACGAGGACCGCAACAGCGACCGGCCGTTCACGCTGCACACCTATCGGCCGTACCACTACACGCCCGACCGCCCGGTGGTGTTCGTCCAGCATGGCGTGCTGCGCAACGGCGACGACTACCGGGACTTCTGGATTCCCGCCGCCGACAAGCACAACGTGCTGATCGTCGCGCCCACCTTCTCCAACGAAATCTGGCCCGGCACGGAAAGCTACAACAACGGCCGCGTGTTCACGCCCAGCGGCAATGTGCGCCCCGTGGCCGGCTGGACGTATGTGCTGGTCGAACGCGTATTCAACGACCTGCGCGCCGCCGGCGTCACCGAGGTCGAGCAGGCCTATCTGTTCGGCCATTCCGCGGGCGGCCAGTTCGTGCATCGGCTGATGAGCAGCCAATCGCACGCCCCTTTCAAGGCGGTCACGATCGGCAATCCCGGCTGGTACACCCTGCCCACCTTCGATCATCCCTATCCCGAGGGACTGGATGGCGTGGGCCTGGCGCAGGACCATCTGGTGCGCCTGCTGGGCTACCCGATGACCATCCTGGCGGGCGACCAGGACATTGCCACCAGCGATCCCAACCTGCCCTCCGAACCGGCAGCCCAGCGCCAGGGCCCGCATCGCTACGCGCGTGCCCACAACTACTTCGAAGCCGGCAAGCGCGAGGCCACCCGCCTGGGCGTGCCGTTCAACTGGACCCTGCAATCGGTGCCCGGCATCGGCCATGACGGCAAGGCCATGTCCGCCGTCTGCGCCAGCCTGTGGTTCGAAGGCCGCATGCCGGACGACACGGAAATGGCCGCGCTGGCCGGCAAAACGGTTGCCTGAGCAAACCCACAACAAGGAAACGCCATGTCCGCTCAACCTTCACTTTCCGCCCTGCCCTCGTCGGCCGATATCGCCGCGGGGCTGCGATCCTGGATCGAATGCGAATCGCCCACCCATTTCCCCGCGGGTGTCGCCGCCATGGCCGGCCTGGTACAGGCCGAGGCGCACGCCGCCGGCCTGCGCACGGAACTGAAGCCGCTGGGCGACACGACGGGCCCGCTGCTGGTGGTCTCCAATCGCGCCGCGGACGATACGCGGCCCGGCATCCTGATACTGGCGCACATGGACACCGTCCACCCCGTCGGCACGCTGCGGGAAACGCCCTATCGCATCGAGGGGGACAAACTGTACGGCCCGGGCTGCTATGACATGAAGGCCGGCATCTACATGGCGCTGCTGGCCATGGGCCGGCTGGCGACGCCGGGTTCGAGCCGGCTACCGGTCGACATGGTGCTGGTGCCGGACGAAGAAACCGGCAGCCATGCCTCGCGGCCTTTTATCGAAGCCTACGCGCGCAACGCCCGCTACGGCCTGGTGTGCGAGCCGGCGCGCGCCAATGGCGGCAAATGCGTGACGGCCCGCAAAGGCACCGGCATGCTGCGGCTTGGTATCAAGGGCCACGCCGCCCACGCCGGCGTCGCCCATGAAAAAGGCCGCAGCGCCATCCGCGAAATGGCGCACCAGATACTGGCGCTGGAAGGCATCACCGATTACGCGCGCGGCGTCACCGTCAGCGTCGGCACCATCGAAGGCGGCACGGCCACCAACACGGTGCCCGCGCTGTGCCGCTGCGTGGTGGACTTCCGTGTGCCCGACATGCCCGCGGCCGAGGATACGCTCAGGCGCATGCGCGGGCTGACGCCCGTCGGCCAGGACGTCAGCCTGGACATCGACGTCGAACTGAATCGCCCGCCCATGGTGAAGACCGAAGCCACCACCCAGCTGCTGGGCAAGGCCAGGCTGTTCGCCACCGCCGCCGGCTTCACGCTGGACGACGCGCCGATGACGGGCGGCGGCAGCGACGCGAACTTCACCTCCGCGATGGGCGTCCCCACCCTGGACGGCCTGGGCGCGGACGGCGATGGCGCGCACACGCTGCACGAGCACATCCTGGTCAGCACGCTGGCGGCGCGCGCCAAATTCTGGCATCTGCTGCTCAAGGACCTGGAATAGTCGAAGGTATCCTGACGCTACCCATTCGCTTACTTCATCCCTTGCAGCCATGACGACTCCCATCACCGACCGCCTGCGTGAACTCGGCCTGGAGCTTCCCCGCCTGCCGCAACCGGCCGGCAGCTACGTTCCCTTCCGCCGCCATGGCGATATCGTCTACCTCGCGGGCCAGACCAGTTCCCGCGACGGCAAGGCGATCTATGCGGGCGCCCTGCACGGACCGGACGATGTGGAACGCGGCTACGCGGCGGCGCGCCTGTGCATGCTGAATCTGCTCGCCGCGCTATCGCAGGCTTGCGACGGCGATCTGGATCTCGTGGGCGGCTGCCTGAAGGTAAACGGCTTCGTATTGGCGGCGGCCGGTTTCGACGCCGTGCCAGCCGTCGTCAACGGCGCGTCCGACCTGCTGATCGAACTTTTCGGCGACGCCGGAAAACACGCGCGCACCGCCGTGGGCGTGGCGGTACTGCCACGCAACGCCACCGTGGAAGTCGAAGCGGTGTTTTTCCTGAAGTCCTAGGCGCCTGCCCGACGGGCAGGCGCCTGGCCGTCCAACGCAGTGGCCCCCGGCGTCCCTTTCCGGCGGGCCGTACCGCGCCAGGGATCGAAAGGATCAGATCGCCGGCCAGGGCAAGCGATAGGACAGCCCCGCCAGGTCGTTCACCGTTCCGATCAGCGTATCGAAGCGCATCGTGGCGCGCCGCTCCAGGCCATACGGTTCCCAGTGCGGCAGGCCGGCATGATTGGGGTTCCCGCCACGCGCGAATGCGATCCATGCCCGATGCATGGCGTGGGCGATCCCTTCGAACTCCGCGTCGTCCGCGCCCTCCAGCATGGGAGAGTCGCGCCAGTTGTCGCGGTTGTTGAAGACGAACGGGATCTCCAGGCAATGGCAGGACTTGAATCCCGGTACCGGCGACTGCCAGTCGAACTGATAGACATAGGCGGCACGGCCCGCCTTCGCCTGCCCTTCCGCCAACCTCAGGCTGCCCATGCGGAATACCTGGTCGGTGGTCAGGTCGCCCAGCATGGCGGCGGGGCTGGGCACCGCGCGCAGGCGGCGAAATTCGTCGTAGTAGTCCTGGAACCGGGGGCCGCAGATGCGCTCGAATACTTGCCGGGCGGCCGCCTCGTCGGCATTCAGGACGGCTTGGTCCACGCAATGGAAGGCAGCCATCTCCTCGCGCGTCGTACCCACCATCACGTCCACGTCGCCACCGACCCCCGCCTGCAGGCGTTCGACGATGTTGCCCTCGATGACGCGGCCGTCGCGCACCGGCGAGAACGGCAGCGACAGCACGGCAAAGCCCGCCAGGCTGCGCGCAAGTTCGCCCTGCGCGGACAACAGCTTGCCCACGGGCACCTGCTTCAGCGCCGCTTCGTCGCCGGGTTCGATGCCGACGATATGCGCGTAGCGCGCGCCCAGTTCGGCGGCTTCCGCGGCGCCGCGCGAAGGGCGCCCCATGCCGGGGCTTTGCAGGATGGCGCGATGGAACAGGCCCTTGGCATCCGGCATGGTCATCATGGCCGCGATGGAACCCCCGCCCGCGGATTGCCCGACCACCGTCACGTTGCCGGGATCGCCGCCAAAGGCGGCGATGTTGTCGCGCACCCACCGCAGGGCCTGCATCTGGTCCAGCAGGCCCAGGTTGCCGTCGCTGATACCGGGCAAATACAGGAAGCCCAGCGCGCCCAGGCGGTAATTCACGGACACGAAGACCACATCGCCGTTGGCCGCGAAACGGTCGCCCGTGTACCACGGCAGCGAGCCCGCGCCGCTGGAATACGCGCCGCCATGCAGCCAGACCATGACGGGTCGCGCGCCGGCATCGGCCTTCGGCGTCCATAGCGTCAGCGTCAGGCAGTCCTCGCTTTGCGGCCGTTCGAAGTCGCCCATGATGTGCGCCAGGCGCGAGCGGCCTTGCGGCGCGATGGGACCGTCGGCCAGCGCGTCGCGTTCGCCCGGCCAGGCGGCATGATCGCGCGGCGGCTCGAAGCGCAGCTCGCCCACCGGCGGCGCGGCGTAGGGAATGCCGCGAAACACTGCGACGCCGTTTTCCATACGGCCGCGCAGCTTGCCGGCGCGGGTGGCGACAACGGGCATGGATGGGCTTGCATCTGTCATGAAAGTCTCCCGACCCGCGGGCCGGGCACCTTGCGGAATCCGGATTCCGGTGGCCGGCGGCATGGGGTCAACAATGTCATGGTGTGGTCACCCGCGCCTTATCGCGCGGCAAAGCGGCGTTCCAGCGGCACGATGACCAGCCGCTCCCCCGCCACGAAAAGCAACACGATGGCGAAGCAGGTCGCCAGGAAAGTCACGCTGTCCGCCGTGGTCTGGGCGCGCAGCATCAGGTATCCCAGGCCGCTGGGCGCGCCTACCAGCTCCGACACCAGGGCGATCTTCCAGGCGATACCGTAGGCGATGCGAATGGCGGACAACAGGTAGGGCACCAGCAGCGGCAAAGTGATGCGCCACCACACCCGCAGCGCGTGGCGCGTGAAACTGCGGCCCATCTCCATCAGCTCGCGGTCGATCGCCCGCAGGCCCTCCGTCACGTTGACCAGGCAGAACGGGATCAGGATGGCCACTTCCACGAAGATGACACTGAAGTCCCCGGCATCGAACCAGATGGCCGCCAGGATCGCCCACCCTATGGAAGGAAAGGAATTCAGTACGGGCTTGATCCGTTCCTGCACGATCGCTTCGCACGCGGGCACGGCGTGCGACAAAAAGGCCAGCGCGCTGCCGATGAGTCCGGCCAGCAGCACCGAAACGACCACGCGCAGCGTCGAAATGGCGGTGTGGCCCAGGAACGCCGGATCGATGAACAGATCGAGCAACCGCCGCCCGACGGCCAACGGCCCGGGCAGCACGAACTCCGGCAGGCCGCGCGCCGTCAGCCACCATCCGGCAAGCAGTGCCACGACCAGGCCTTCGCCCAGCAGGCGGGCTTTCCAACCGGGCGCCTCGGCGCCGCGCGCGGATGCGGAGCTATTGCGCATATTGCCGTGACAGCCGGTGCTGCAGGGGTGAGAAGACGAAGCGGTCGGTGCCGTAGACGAACAGCACGATCAGCACGATGGACACGAAAATCGTCGTGGTATCGAAATCCTGGCGCGCCATGTTGATCAGGTAGCCCAGGCCGGAATTGCCGCCGAAAAGCTCGGCGGTCAGGGTCACCTTCCAGGCCACGCCGAACATGATGCGCAGCGTGGCGAACACAAAGGGATAGAGCAGCGGCACGACCACATGGCGGAACTGACGCCAGCGCGAGCGGGTATAGCTGCGCGACATCTCCAGCAGATCCTCGTCCATGCTGCGCAGCCCCGCCCACAGGTTCACCAGCGCGAACGGCGTCAATACGGCGCTGATGGCGAAGATCACCGCGCCGGAGTTGATGCCGAACCACATCACCGCCAGCAAGGTCCAGCCCACGCCCGGAAAGGCGTTCAACAGGGGCGCGAGCCGGTGCTGGACCGCGAAGCGCCAGACCGGAAAGTAGTACGGCAGCAAGGCCAGCAGGGCACCGATGACGAAGGACAGCGCGATCGCGCCCAGCACGTGGCCGATGGACACCGCCAGGTGCCACAACTGGTGCGGATTGAGCAGGAAGCGGTACAGCCCCCGCGCCACTTCTCCCGGCCCCGGCAGCAGAAACGGCGGCAGCAGCCACGACGCGCCTTCCCACGCTGCCAGGAACGCCAGGGTAAAGAGATGCGGCGCCCAGGACCGCCGCGGCATGCGGGCCGGCGCGGGGCCGCGCGCGCTGAGACTGGATGACATAAAGCCGGTCTCAGGCGCGTGGGGCCTTGTCCCAGACCAGCGTGCGGATGTCCGGATAGGACTTCAGCACACCGAGGTCGCGCGCCTGCTCGTAGAACAGCATGATCGCCTCGGCATGTTCTTCGCTGAAGTAGCCGGGCACTTCGGAATTCTTGCTGAACCACCACTCGAAGAAATCCGGTTCCAGGCCGCTTTCCTTGCCCACCGCGCCGAAAACTTCCGCCTTGTTCGCCATGGCGTATTTCAGGGACTCGCGGAAAACGCGGCAGAATTCGACGTAGGCGTCCGGCTGCTTGGACAGGCGCTCCGGATAAGCGATATTGACGGCGCTGACGAAGCGCGTCTTGAAGATCTCGTTGTTGTCGCGCGCGGTTTCCGCGATCAGCCGGTATTCGCCCGACTTCAGCGCGCGGTAGGCCTGGCTGTGTATCAGCGTCGCGGCGTCGAGCTTGCCCGAGGCCAGCGCGCCCGGCAGATTGGGCGCCTGGATTTCCACCTGGTTGACATCGCCGCCGTCCAGCGCCATGTTCAGGCCGTACTTCTTCGCCAGCGCGATACGGATCTGCGTATAGCCGGTCGAGCGCAATCCGTAGGACCCCAGCGTCTTGCCTTTCAGGTCCTGGGGGGTCTTCAGGGCGCTGTCGCGCGGCACCCATACCCCGGCGCCTTCGCCGGCGGGGGCGGCGCGCAGGGAGGCCGCCAGGACATTCACCGCCAGGCCGCGTTGCACGGCGGCCGGCAGACTGACCACCGCCGCCATGATGACGTCGTATTGTTTGGCCGATGTGGCCTGGATCAATTGCGGAATCGCCAGCGCGCGCGCCTGCACATCGATCGTGGAGGACGGCACCTTGCCGTTGCGCATCGCCCAGGTAACGACGTCGTAGGCCGGGTCCAGCAGATACGCGTAGGTGACGGTGGGGCGCTGTTGCGCCAGTACGGGCGCCGCGATCCCATAGAGCGCGGGCAGCGCGGCCAGTTTCAGAACACTGCGACGATGCATGGGCAAACTCCTAGGACATCGCGGCCCGCTCGTCGACGGGCATTGCCTCCATCGCGCGGAACAGGCCGACGAGATGATCGCGATGGGCCGCGAGACCGGCGTGGTCCGCGCGGCGCGGCCGCGGGGTATCGATCGTCAGGGTCTCCAGCACGGTGGTCGGTTTGCCGGAAAAAAGGACGATGCGGTCGGCCAGCTGCAAGGCTTCGTCGATGTCGTGCGTCACGAACACCACGGTCTTGCCGGTGCGCTGCCAGATCTGTTCGATCTCGGCGCGCATGCGCTGGCGGGTGTTGGGATCGAGCGCGGAAAACGGCTCGTCCATGAAAATGATCTGCGGGTCCACGGCCAGCGCGCGGGCGATCGCCACCCGTTGGCGTTCGCCGCCGGACAGCGCGGACGGGTATTTTTGCGCGTCGGCCGCAAGCCCCACCATGGACAGCAGCTCCAGGGCCCGCTCGCGGCGGCGCCCGGCCTCCAGCCGGGTGGCCTTGCCGAAGCGGAGTTCCGACGCCAGCAGGATGTTGTCCATGGCATTGCGCCACGACACCAGCCGGGGCGACTGGAACACGAAGGCGATTTCCTGCCAGGCTTCGCCGGGAGCCCGGCCGGCCACGCTGACCTGGCCGCCGGCGACCGGCAGCAGCCCCCCCATCACACGCAGGGAAGTCGATTTGCCGCAGCCCGATGGGCCCAGGATGCAGAGGAATTCGCCCCGCCTGACCTCGAAGCTGAGCTTGTCGTAGATGCGCTGGCCGCCCAGCGCCACATCGACGCGATCGAACACGATGATGGGGCCAGGTACTGCCCCGTCACGGACGGCCGGAGTTGCGGAAGCGTCGAGGGACACGGAAACGAATGGGCGATGGATAGGCTTGGTATCCGCTTGGATACAAAAACGCGCGCTTCGCACCTTACCAGGGATGACGCCGGTTTGCCATGGTATTCCCCCTAGGAAGCGCCGGGCCACCGGCGACCGCACCGTTCCTTGGACGCCCGCGGCGCACCGTACATCCCGCGCGCCGCGCAGGCGTGTCCGCGCGCCCGCCGGCGGTCCCCGTCACGCCGTCGCCTCAGGCGTAGAAACCCATCCTGGACATGTCGGCCCTGATCTGGCTGCGGTCGATCTGTATGGGCTGCCTGCCGACCCCGCCGGGCGGAATCGTCGCCGACGAAGCCACCGACTTCGCCGGCTGGAAACCGATATCCAGCAAGGTCCGGTTCAGCGCGGAATAGAACTCCGTCTTCTTGAAATCCTGCATCACGGCGATGCGATCGGTTTCGCGGCCTTCGAAAACCCAGCTGTACAGATACGGGAGCGTGCGCTGGAATATGCGGCGATGATGCTCGTTGATAAAGAACTTCGCATGCTCCACATAGCGATCGATGTTCTTGGCCAGGAAGTCGCGCGTGGACGCGCCACCCATAAGCAAGGCCTCGCCGGCACCAGGGCTGGTTTCCCTGTATTCCGGCATCTTGATCTTCATCCGGGCATACAGGTTGCATTGCTCCAGGCCGTCGTAGCATGGCGAAGGCGCCGTGGTGAACCGGGTCCCGAACTGCTGCAGGAATTTCCAGGCAAGAAACCACGTCATTTGCGCCGCCTCGCCGAGGTTTCGCTTCACGTTCTTATCCAGATTGACCTGGCCGCCGTGATTGCCGGGGAACGGTATGAAGATGGCATTGGTGGCCGGACTCATGAACTTCACGCGTTGCGCGTCCTGGGGCTTGAAGAACCCACGCGTCTCATGCATGGAGAGGACGGCGCAGTAGTTCCTGACGTTGGGCGGGATCATGCTGGTGTCGATATCGCTTTTGTGCCCGATGCCCGCCACCGGGTCGACGGCGAAGATATTGACGCCGACCTGGGGAAAGAACTCGTTCAGCTTGTACGCCAGCTTCGTGCACGTCACCGCGCCCCGGCTCCAGCCCAGCATATTGATGACGTGAGGAAGCCGATCCAGTTCCGCGATCGTGGCGATGGCATGTATGACGTTGTCGTCCCAGCCGGCGCCAGTCGCCATCCCCGTCAAGGTCCAGTTGATATGGGTATTGCCAAGTTCCTTGTTGCCCAGGGCGGACTTCGGCTGCTTGTCGCGCGTGAAGGGATTGAACTGGCCCGGCGTCACGCTGCTGGTCGGACTGCTGCCCGGGCCATCGCATATCAGGAAATCGCGATATTCCCTGCCCGCGGCCAGGCGGCCGAACTCCGCAACGATTTCCCCTTGATCATCGCGGCTTGCGCATGTCCCATGATTGAAGACGGTGAATACTGTCATTTGAACCCCACTGCATTCGTTCATTGAAGAATGCCGTCCACCCGCGGGGCCTGGTGAGCGATGCCCGTCATCGCGCCATCTCCACCGCCGCTGGTTTGTATTCCGGCACTCGAGTCGCGGCAGGATAGGGAGTTTCCTCGCGTGCCCTAACGAGAAAATCCTGAACGCGTCACGGCGAACACAGCGGTAAAAACGCCGTTCGGGCAGATTGCCGAACGACCTGTCATAAGAGTCCCATCGCGATGTAGGAACCGTTCACGAAGGGCTGGCTAGCGGATGTTTGAATGAGGCGAAGATCGTGGCGCCGTGTAGGATTCAATGCCTTCCAAGCGGCGATTCGACGCCGCCCAGGCGGGCATCGCCGGGAAGCCGCACCGGCAGCCATGGGTTCGTTCGCGCCGATGTCCACGGCCGCCGGGCCTTTGCTTTATGCCGGGCCTTTGTTAAGCAGCGCCTTCAGCATGCCGAGGCGTTCTTTGGGACTCAGGGCGCGCGTCGCTTCGTCTTCGGGAAAGCGCGCGTCGCCCAGGCCCATTTCCTCGATAAAACGGGAAGGCTCGCGCACCAGATCTTCGCGCGCGCGACGCCGCTTCTTGCACCAGCTAAGGTTCAGGCTGCGCTGCGCGCGCGTAATGCCCACGTACATCAGACGGCGTTCTTCTTCGATGCGGCTCGCCAGGGATTCGGCGGCGCGCGCAGGGTCGCCTTCTTCGTCGTCCTTGCCCAGGTGGGGCAGCAGGCCCTCTTCCACCCCCGCCATGTAGACGTGGGGATACTCCAGCCCCTTGGACGCATGCAGGGTCGAAAGCTTGACCGCGTCGGGTTCCTCTTCCTCGCCGCGTTCCAGCATGGTGACGAGCGCGACGTGCTGCACCAGCTCGAACAAGGTCATGCCGTCCTCGTCGGCCTTGCGCTTGAGCCAGCCGGTAAGTTCCAGGACGTTCTGCCAGCGTGTCTGCGCGGGCTTCTCGTCGAACATATCGTAAAGATAGCGTTCATACTGGATGGCGCCCAGCAGGTCGTCCAGCAGCACGCCCGCGGGCTCGGCCGATGCCGGCTTGCTGCCGTCCGGAGCGCCGCGTCCGGCCCGCCATTGCATGCGCCGGACGAATTCGGCGAAGGTGCGCAAGGATTCCAGCTGGCGTTGCTGCAGCAGCGCATCCACGCCCTGCTCGAATACGGCGGCGAACAGGGAAAGCTGGCGTTCCGCGGCGTACTGCCCCAGCGTCTGCAGGGTGCCCTGCCCGATGCCGCGCTTGGGCGTGGTGGCCGCGCGGATAAAGGCGGGATCGTCCTCGTCGTTGGCGATCAGCCGCAGATAGGCCAGCACATCGCGCACTTCGGCCTTGTCGAAGAAGCTCTGCCCGCCGGAAATCGTGTACGGGATCTTCAGGTTGCGCAGCGCCTGCTCCAGGATCCGCGACTGGTGATTGCTGCGGTACAGGATGGCATAGTCTTTCCACTGCCCCTGCCGTTCGAAGCGGGCGGCCGAGATCCGCATCGCGATCGCCTCCGCTTCGGCTTCCTCGCTATCCATCGGCGTAATGACGATGGGCTCGCCCACACCCAGATCGGACCACAGCTTTTTCTCGAACAGTTTGGGATTCTTTTCGATCACCTTGTTGGCGGCGGCCAGGATGCGCTGCACCGACCGGTAGTTCTGCTCCAGCTTGATCAGCTTCAGGTTGGGGTAGTCGGTCGTCAGCTTGGCCAGGTTTTCGATGGTGGCGCCGCGCCACGCGTAGATGGCCTGGTCATCGTCCCCCACCGCGGTGAACATGGCGCGATCGCCGCTCAGCAGCTGGACCAGGCGGTACTGGCACACATTCGTGTCCTGGTATTCATCCACCAGCAGATAGCGCACGCGGTTCTGCCAGCGGGTGCGGACTTCTTCGTTCCCTTCGAGCAGCAGGGCCGGAATGCGGATCAGGTCGTCGAAGTCCACCGCCTGATAGGCGGCCAGGGTGGCGGCATAGCTGCGATACACGCGCGCGGCTTCCACATCGGCCTTGGTCGTGGCCTGCGCCGCCGCGGCGTCCGGGTCCAGCAAGGCATTCTTCCACAGCGAAATCGTCGTCTGCACGGTACGCAGCCAGCCGCGATCCGTCGTCGCCAGCAGCTCCTGGATGATGCCCATGGCGTCGTCCGCGTCCAGGATGGAGAACTGCGGCTTCAGGCCGGCATTGCGCGCTTCCTCGCGCAGGAAGCGTACACCGAGCGCATGGAAGGTGCTGATGGTCAGGCCCTTGGCGAGCTTGCGGTCCACCAGCGTCTTGACGCGCTCGTCCATTTCGCGCGCCGCCTTGTTGGTGAACGTCAGCGCCACGATATTGCGGCCCATGTAGCCGCATTCGCGCAGCAGGTAGGCGATTTTCTGCGTAATCACCCGCGTCTTGCCGCTGCCGGCGCCGGCCAGTACCAGGCAGGGTCCACCCAGGTACAGGATCGCTTCGCGTTGCGCGGGGTTCAAGCCGGCGGGTAGGGACTCGGACATGGGGCGTCAGATTTCCAGGGGATCGACCTCTAGCTGCCAGCGCACGCGGGATGCGGCGGGCAGACCGTGCAGCATCGCGGACCACGTGCCGAGGAAAGCCTGCAGGGCGGGACGGCTGGCGCTTTCGACCAGCAGCTGCGCCCGTTCCATATTGGCCACCCGCACCACCCGCAGGGGAACCGGATCGTAGCGCGTTACGGCGTCCGCCGTCGGAAATCGATCGGCCATTCCCGCATCCGGAAGATCGCGGGCCTCCTGCAGGAATGCCAGCGCCTGGGCCAGTTCGCGCGCTTCCGCCGTCAACAGTGCCTGATGGGCGAATGGCGGCAGCCCCGTGCTTTCGCGTTCCGCCAGCGCGGGCCCGGCAAAACCGGCGTAATCGTGACGCACCAGCGCCTGGTAGACGGGCTGTTCGGGGTAGCCGGTCTGTATCAGTACCTCGCCGCCTTCCGTATGCCGGCCGGCGCGGCCGGCAACCTGCATCAGCTGGGCGAACAGCCGTTCCGGCGCGCGAAAGTCATGCGCGAACAGCATGGCGTCCGCATTGAGTACGCCGACCAGGCCCAGGCGGGCGAAGTCATGTCCCTTGGCCACCATCTGGGTGCCCACCAGGATATCCACTTCGCCGGCATGCACGCTGGCGAAAAGCGCCTGCGCGCTGCCTTTGCGGCGCGTGCTGTCCGCGTCGATGCGCAGGATGCGGGCTTGCGGAAACAGATCGGCCAGGTGTTCCTCCACACGCTGGGTGCCGCGCCCCATGGGCTGCAGATCCTGGTCGCCGCACTCGGGACAGGCGCGCGGCACACGCGCCTGATAGCCGCAGTGATGGCATTGCAGGACGTGCCCTCCCGGCCCCGCCCCCCGGTGCAGTACCGTGAAGGCGGTGCAGCGGGGACACTGGCTGACCCAGGCGCAGGATGCGCAATGCAGCACCGGCGCGTAGCCGCGGCGATTCAGGAACACCAGGGACTGTTCGCCGCGCTCCAGCCGCTTGCCGATCGCATCGACCAATTGCGGCGACATGCCTTGCTTCATGGGCAGGCGCCGCGTATCCACGAGCCGCACGGCCGGCAACTGGCTGGCCTTGGCGCGTGCCGCCAGCGTCAGGCGCAGGTAGCGGCCGCGCTCGGCCTGCTGCCAGGTTTCCAGGGATGGCGTCGCCGACCCCAGCAGCACGGGGATATCGCGGTCCCGCGCGCGCCATATGGCGAGGTCGCGCGCCGAATAGCGCAAGCCATCCTGCTGCTTGTAGGACGCATCATGTTCTTCATCGACGACGATCAGGCCCAGCTCCGGCAAGGGCGCGAAGATCGACATGCGGGTCCCCAGCAGTACCCGCGCCTCGCCGCGCTGGGCGCGCACCCAGGCCTGCAGGCGTTCGCCATCGGAAAGGCCGCTGTGCAGCACGGCCAGGCAGTCCGGTCCCGCCACGGCTTCCAGGCGGCTGCCCAGCACGGCCTGCAACTGCGGCGTCAGGTTGATTTCCGGCACCATCAGCAGCACCTGCCTGCCTTGCGCCAGGACATCCCGCGCCGCCCTCAGGTAGACCTCGGTCTTGCCGCTGCCGGTAACCCCATGCAGCAGGACCGGTTTGAAACCGCGCAGGCCGCGGATGGCTTGCACGGCGGTTTCCTGCTCCGGGTTCAGGACCGGTTCCACCGGCGCGACGCCGGTCTCGGCCGCCGCCTCGTCGCCGGCAGCCTCGGGCGCGCGGGCCGGCCCGCGGCGCTTCGCGTGCTTGGCATCCAGCCGCGCGACCGGCCCCGCCCCGGAACGCTTGCCTTCGTAGGCGGACGGTTTGCGCAGGGGGGGCGGCAGGGCCGGCAGCATGACCTCGCCAAGGGGCCGGTGGTAGTAGGCGGCCGCAAAGCGCGCCAGGCGCATCCAGTCAGGCGTGAAGGCAGGAAGGTCGTCCAGGACGCGCTCTATGGGCTTGATATGGACGGGGTCGATGGAGGGCGTCTCCAGCGTATCCGTAACAATACCTACCAGGCGGCGGCGGCCGAACGGGACGATCACCCTTACCCCGGGCGCGAGCGGGCTGGAGTGGCTGTAGTCGAACGGTCCCTGCAGCGGTACGTCCAGCGCCACCCGCACCCAGGCGCCGGCTTGCCCTGGCGCCGCGCGGGGGCAATCCTGCCCGGCTGTCTCAATCATTGCCATAGGCCAAAAGCATGGGTTCCCGCATCATTCTATTTAAAGTGAATTCTCGAAGTTCCCGCTAAGCGCCTGTACTGCCTGCGATAGAAAATGTGGCCGGAACGCCGCTGTGGATAACTTTGGGGAAAAGCCATGGCTTTTTGAATAGAGGTGCATGTACCACAACAGCGTCAAAGTGGGAAAGGAAATCTCCCAAGAGGTTTCTCTCGATAAATCAGGCACTTACATTCGGCACTCAAAAGGCACAGACTGCGATGCGCTGTCAAGGGCAAATATTCGCTGCTGTGCACAAGTCGGGAAAATCAGGCGCGGATCGCCTCTTTCCCCACCGAAGCAATCACTTACTTCATGGCAGAGCACCGTGGAACGCGCGGCTGTAGGTATGGACCTCGTCCACCAGCTCGGCTACGGCATCCGGCGGAGTAAATTGCGATATCCCATGCCCCAGATTGAACACGTGTCCGCCCTGCCCGACCTGGCCGAAATCGTCGATCACTCGCCTGGCTTGCGCGCGCACCACCGCGGCGCCGCCGAATAGCGACATGGGGTCCAGATTGCCTTGCAGCGCCACCGCGTCGGCCACGCGCCGGCGGGCCTGGGCCAGGTTTACCGTCCAGTCCACGCCCACCGCGTCCGCCCCACAGGCGGCGATTTGCTCCAGCCACATGCCGCCCCCCTTGGTGAAGACGATCGCCGGGACCGGCCGCCCGTCCCGTTCACGCGTCAGGCCGGCGACGACCTGCCGCGTATAGGCGAGCGAGTATTCCTGGAACAGGCCATCGGCCAGTACCCCGCCCCAGCTGTCGAACACCATCACGGCCTGGGCCCCGGCGGCGATCTGCGCATTCAGGTATTCGATGGTCGCCTGCGCGTTCACGCGCAGGATCCGATGCATCAGGTCGGGACGGCCGTAGGCCATGCCCTTGATGAGCCGATAGTCGTCGCTGCCCTTGCCTTCGACCATGTAACAGGCGATGGTCCAGGGACTTCCGGCAAAGCCGATCAGCGGCACACGCCCGCCGAGTTCGCGGCGGATCAGGCTGACGGCGTCGAATACATAGCGCAGGCGGTCCAGGTCCGGCACGGCCAGGGCCTGCACATCCGCCTCGGTACGCACCGGGCGCTCGAAGTACGGGCCTTCTCCGGCACGGAAGTCCAGGCCCAGGCCCATGGCGTGCGGCACCGTCAGGATGTCGGAAAACAGGATGGCCGCATCGAGCGGAAACCGCGCCAGCGGCTGCAGCGTGACTTCGGTGGCGTATTCCGGATTCTGCGCCAGGCCCAGGAAAGAACCGGCACGCGACCGTGTGGCGTTGTATTCGGGCAGATATCGCCCTGCTTGCCGCATGAGCCAGACAGGTGTGTAAGGCACGGGCTCGCGCAACAGGGCGCGCAGGAATACATCGTTTTGCAAGGCGACGGCTGACACGATTTTCCTTGAAAGATCCACGGCCTGGATTTTACCCGGCGGGACGCCGTCAACCCGCCGGCTCCTTGCACGACTGGCGCGGGCGGTACGGCGCGGCATCGATATGGTGCTTGCGCATCAGCGCCCAGAAGGCGCGGCGATGCTTGGCGGAAGCCCGGGCGGCACGCGCGACATTGCCGGCATGGCGCGACAACGCGGTGCGCACATAATCGCGTTCGAAGCTATCGACGACGCGCGACTTGGCGATGCGGAACGGTTCGTCGGGATGGACGCGCGGCGCGGCCTGGATGGCCAGCAAACTGCTGTCGATGGCCTCGCGCGGCAGGCGCGGCCGGCCTTCGCCTTGCGGCAATGCCATTCTGCCGGCCATGGGGGCGGCGGCGATGGCCCAGGCGGTGGCGCCGGCATCATGGCCGGCATAGCGCACGCCCGCTTCGCGCAGGGTTTTGCAGGAACGCATAGCCAAGCCGGCGGCTGGTGCCGGGGCAGCTCCGTGATCGGGATCCGCGGCGTCCGCCCGGGCATCGTATGGCGCGGCAAACGCGTCGCGAGGAGCGGTGTCGGCGGTGTCCGCGGCAGCCACGTCTGGCGCGGACGGTCCGGCGAGCGGCCGGCGGCCGCCCGCCACCCGGTCGACACGGACCCTCAGCTCCTCCGGGCATAAGGGGTCGCGCACGAAATCGCACATGCCCAGGGCCAGCAGGTCCTCTACCGCCGCCGCCTTCAGGCCCCGGGCCAGGCCGATCAGCGGGGTGCGCAGGCCTCCGCGCGCGCAGGACAGCGCCGTCCGGGTCCAGCCCAGCGTGTCGGGGGCCACGGGCAACAGGCAAGCGTCGAAGCGACGCAGGGACATCGCCAGCCGGGCAAGCGAGTGCGTGGCCGCCTGCGGCCCCGAGTACGCGGCGGCCACGCCGCCGGCGGCGACCAGCAGCGCGCCGTTATCCAGCGTCACCGCGTGCAGCCGCACGCGCGCCATATGCGCCGCGTGCCGCTCCATCCATTCGTTTATCCAGCCGGTATGTTCCGGCACCATGAGTACGCCGCAATCTAGCGTCTCGCGCATCGCTACTCCTCCGTATTGGTCGAAGCAGCAAGCCTAGATAGCGGTGCCGTGTCCGGCAATTCGCAAAGTCCACACTGCGGCTTGTACGTAAGGGAAAGCACGCAGGAACCGGCTCAGGCCTTGGCCTCCCGGGCCCATGCCTTATGCCGGGCTTCCAGTTCCGCGATACGGGCGGCCGCGGATTTGCGCCGCGCGATCCACAGGTACACGCCTGTGGCCAGCACGATGATCGTGATCACATCCAGCACCGCCCAGATGATCTTGAGCGGCATGCCGGCATAGTCGCCGAAGTGCAGCGGCCTCGATACCTCCAGCGCCCGCAGGTACCACGGCATCTCCAGCTGCGTGTCCACGGCGCCGGTGCGCGCGTCCACCAGGACGGGGCTGAACAGACGGGAAGTCAACGCGGTATCGCCGTTGAGCCAGACGAAATAGTGATACGGACTGCCGAAGGGATTGCCCGGAAACGTCACCACATTGACCTTCATCCCCGGCTGCGCCTTCTGGGCAGCGGCGTAGGCGGCATCGACGGAGCTGAGTTCCGCGGACTGCGGTGTGGATTTACCCTGGTACGGCGCCAGCAGCGTCTGCATCGCCGTGCCCTGCCAGTACTTGAACATCGGCGTCGACAACTCATTGATGACGCCCGTGAACCCCACCACGAACGCCCACGCCAGCGTGGCGACGCCCAGCAGGTTGTGCAGGTCCAGCCATTTGATGCGGGCCGAGCGCTCGGCCCGCACGCTGCCGAACGGGATCTTCTTCATATAGGGTCCGTACAGCACCACGCCGGACACCACGGCAATGCAGAACAACAGCCCCATGAAGCCCAGGAAGAGTTCGCCGGCCAGCCCGGCGAACATATCGACATGCAGGTGCAGCATGATCTCCATGAAGCCGTGGCCCTCCTGTTCGGCGGGTGGGAATCGCTTCAGCAGCTCGCCCGTATGCGCGTCGAAGCGCAAGCGGTGCGCGCGATCCTGGTTTCCCAGCTCCGGGTTCAGCCCGATCACCACTTGCGGATCGTCGTCATCGATGAAGACGAATTCGACGGCGTCATCCGGATATAGCCGTTTGCTTTCCGCCACCATGGCGTCCAGGCTCGCGCGCGGTGTCCCGGGCGCGGCCTCGGCATACGGCTTGGCATCGTCCAGCCAATGATCGATCTCGTGCGAGAAGATCAGCGGCAGCCCTGTCAGGCACAGCAGCAACAGGAACACCGTGCAAACCAGGCTGCTCCACTTGTGTATTTCAAACCAGGTCTTGAGGGACAGTTTCCCCATGCTGCCGAGCTCCAGGCCGCGTCCGCGATGTTAATAATAAGAATCTATCTCACTATTGTAGTCATTTGATGCCTTGTACGGAATGGTCCAGTCCCGGTGCATATTCTTGGTGCTTCACAGGGGGATTTTGTTGGACCATCATGGCATCAAGCCGGCAGTACCCCGCCGATCCCGGACCTCACCCCGCCCGCGCATCGACGGCAGTTCCTCGCCGATCCACCCTACGACAAGGAAGTGCCATGAGCCAACGCCTGAACTACTACAAAGCCAGCGCCGAAACCGCCAAGAAGTACATCGATTTCAGCCAGTCCCTGAAGAACCGCCCCGTCATCGCGGAACTCGGGCACCTCGTCACGCTGCGCGCGTCGCAGCTGAACGGCTGCGCCTTCTGCGTGGACATGCACGTCAAGGAAGGGAAAATCCACGGCGAACGCGAGCTGCGCCTGCACCACGTAGCCATCTGGTGGGAATCGCCCCTGTTCAACGAACGCGAAAAGGCGGCCCTGGCCTGGACCGAAATCGTCACGCATCTGCCTGCCCACGGCGTGCCTGACGAGGCATACGAAAGCGTGTGCGAGCACTTCAGCGAAGAGGAAGTCTCCGACCTGACATTCCTGATCGTCGGCATCAATGGCTGGAACCGCCTGAGCGTGGCATTCCGGCCGGTTCCCGGCTCGGCGGACGAGATGTTCGGCCTGGGCAAGGCCGGCCTGAAGTAAGCCGGCCGACGACCGCCAGGGAACACGCGCCGCGCGTCCGCCAGGGTGAACGTCTTTTCAAGCAGAGACCCACCAGGGTGGACGCTCTTTCAAGCGCTACCCGCCAGGTTGCACGCCCGTTCAAGCGGCGCCCCTTCAAGGTGGACGCCTCCACGCGAGATATAAAAAAAGCCAGGCAAAAGCCTGGCTTTTTTTTACGAAGAAACGTACCCGCATCCGGCAGAGGCCCATCGAGCGGCCATGCCGCCGTGCCGCTGGCCCGCGGACCGCGCGGTTGCGCGGGCTGCGGGAAACGGCATGTGGGCTTAGTTGCGGCGGCCCGAACTTGCCCGCAGGCGACGCGCGGCGGCGGCCTGCGCCGCCAGCATGGCCAGCTCGGCTTCCACCACGGCGATATCCGCCTTGTCCTTGGCATTGCGCAAGGCTTCTTCCGCCTTCTGACGCGCGGCCTCGGCCTTGGCTTCGTCCAGGTCGGAAGCGCGGATGGCCGTATCGGCCAGTACCGTCACGCTGCCGGGCTGGACTTCCAGAATCCCGCCGGCGACAAAGACGTTCTCTTCGCTATTGTCCTCGCGGACGATCTTCAACGTACCCGGGCGGATTCGCGAGATCAGCGGGGTGTGGCCGGGCAGGATGCCCAGTTCGCCCGCTTCGCCAGGCAGGACCACGAACTTCGCCTCACCGGTGAAGATCGCGGCTTCCGCGCTGACCACGTCGACATGCAGGGTAGCCATACCGAATCCTTATTGCAGTTTCTTGGCCTTCTCGAAGGCCTCGTCAATGGTGCCGACCATATAGAAGGCCTGCTCCGGCAGGGTGTCGCACTCGCCGTCCACGATCATCTTGAAGCCACGGATGGTTTCGGCCAGCGGCACGTACTTGCCCGGCGAACCCGTGAACACTTCGGCCACGTGGAACGGCTGCGACAGGAAACGCTGGATCTTACGGGCACGCGCCACGGCCAGCTTGTCTTCGGGCGACAGTTCGTCCATGCCCAGAATCGCGATGATGTCGCGCAGTTCCTTGTAGCGCTGCAGCGTCTGCTGCACGCCACGCGCAACGGCGTAGTGCTCTTCGCCCACCACCTGGGGATCCAGCTGGCGGCTGGTGGAATCCAGCGGGTCGACGGCGGGATAGATACCCAGCGCGGCGATGTCACGCGACAGCACGACGGTGGAGTCCAAGTGCTGGAAGGTCGTGGCGGGCGACGGATCGGTCAAGTCATCCGCCGGCACGTAGACGGCCTGGATGGAGGTGATCGAGCCGGTCTTCGTCGAGGTGATGCGCTCCTGCAGCTTGCCCATTTCCTCGGCCAGCGTCGGCTGGTAACCCACCGCGGACGGCATACGGCCCAGCAGTGCCGACACTTCGGTACCGGCGAGCGTGTAGCGGTAGATGTTGTCGACGAAGAACAGGATATCGCGGCCTTCGTCGCGGAACTTCTCGGCCATGGTCAGGCCGGTCAGCGCCACGCGCAGACGGTTGCCCGGGGGTTCGTTCATCTGGCCGAACACCATCGCGACCTTGTCCAGAACGTTCGACTCTTCCATTTCATGGTAGAAGTCGTTGCCTTCGCGGGTACGCTCGCCCACGCCGGCGAACACCGACAGGCCGCTGTGCTGCTTGGCGATGTTGTTGATGAGTTCCATCATGTTGACGGTCTTGCCCACGCCGGCGCCGCCGAACAGGCCCACCTTGCCGCCCTTCGCGAACGGGCAGACCAGGTCGATAACCTTGATGCCGGTTTCCAGCAGCTCCACGGAAGGCGACAGTTCGTCGAACCTGGGGGCGTTCTGGTGGATGCCGCGCTTTTCCTCGTGCTGGATGGGCCCGGCTTCGTCGATCGGGCGGCCCAGCACGTCCATGATGCGGCCCAGGGTGCCGGTACCGACGGGCACCGAGATCGGCGCGCCGGTGGCGGCGACGTTCATGCCACGGCGCAGGCCGTCGCTGGAACCCAGCGCGATCGTGCGCACAACGCCGTCGCCCAGCTGCTGCTGGACTTCGAAGGTCAGGCCTTTCTCGGCGAAGGAGTTGCCTTCTTCGGCCAGGGAAAGCGCTTCATAGATCTTGGGCATTTGATCGCGGGGGAACTGAATATCCACCACGGCGCCGATGCACTGAACGATGGTTCCGTTGCTCATGTCGATTCCTTTGATAACTCTATGTCCTGTCAGGATGCTGCGTCCGTGGACGCCGGTGACAATGTCTACCCGGCGTCAAACGGCGGCGGCGCCCCCCACGATTTCCGAAATTTCCTTGGTGATCGCGGCCTGGCGGGTCTTGTTGTAGACCAGTTGCAGATCGCCGATCACTTTCTTGGCGTTGTCCGAGGCGGCCTTCATGGCCACCATGCGCGCGGATTGTTCCGAGGCCATGTTTTCCGCGACCGCCTGGAACATCACGCCTTCGACATAACGTTGCAGCAGATCGTCGATGACCGAGCGGGCATCGGGCTCGTAGATGTAGTCCCAGCTGTACTCGGTCTTCAGCGCCGCGATGGCGTCGCCCGCGTGGAAAGGGTCTTCCAGGTCGCCGCTGGGCAGCGGCAGCAGGCGCAGGAACACGGGCTCCTGCTTCATGGTGTTCACGAAGCGGGTGGTCGCGACATACAGCTCGTCGATGCGGCCATCCAGGTACGCGTCCAGCTGCACCTTGATGGCGCCCAGCAGGCGATCCAGGTGCGGCTGGTCGCCCAGGCCGACTTCCTGCGATACCAGGTTTGCGCTGATACGGGTCAGCAGGCCCACGCCCTTGTTACCGAGCGCGGTGAACTGCACCTTCACGCCGCGTTCCTGGAATTCCTTCAGCTTGGACAGGGTGACACGCGACACGTTGGTGTTCAGGCCGCCGCACAGGCCCTTGTCGGTGGTCACCAGCACCACGCCCACCGCCTTGACCTCGTCGCGCTCGATCTGGAAGGGATGGCTGTATTCCGGATTGGCCTGCATCAGGTGCGACGCGATGGCGCGCACCTTGGTGGCGTACGGACGGCCGGCGCGCATCCGTTCCTGCGCCTTGCGCATCTTGGACGCGGCGACCATTTCCATCGCCTTGGTGATCTTGCGCGTGTTCTGCACGCTCTTGATCTTGGTACGGATTTCCTTGATTCCGGGCATTGCGCTTTCCTGGTGAGACGGTCGGCGGCGGGGCGATCACCCCATCCGCCTGCAGGCCGGGCGCGCCGCATGGCGCCCGCCGACCTCATCACAGTCAAAATGTCTTAAAAAGCACCGTGCTTCTTGAACTCCTGGATTTCCGCAGCCAGCACGGCTTCATCATCCTTGGAGAGTTCCTTCGTATCCTCGATGCGCTGGATCAAATCGGCATGCTTGGACTTCAGGTGGTCCTTCAGCGCCTTTTCGAAAGCCAGCACTTGCGTCACGCCGACATCGTCCAGGTAGCCGTTGTTGACCGCGTACAGGCTGACGGCCAGTTCCCAGACCTGCAGCGGCTGGTACTGCGGCTGCTTCAGCAGCTCGACCACGCGCTTGCCGCGCTCCAGCTGGCGACGGGTGGCGTCGTCCAGATCGGAGGCGAACTGCGCGAACGCGGCCAGTTCACGGTACTGCGCCAGGTCGGTACGGATACCGCCGGACAGCTTCTTGATGACCTTGGTCTGCGCGGCGCCACCGACCCGCGACACCGAGATACCGGCGTTGATGGCGGGACGCACGCCGGCGTTGAACAGGTCGGTTTCCAGGAAGATCTGGCCGTCCGTGATGGAAATCACGTTGGTCGGAACGAACGCCGAGACGTCGCCGGCCTGCGTTTCGATGATCGGCAGCGCGGTCAGCGAACCGGTCTTGCCCTTGACGGCACCGTTCGTGAATTTTTCCACGTACTCTTCATTGACGCGGGCGGCACGTTCCAGCAGGCGGGAGTGCAGGTAGAACACGTCGCCAGGATAGGCTTCGCGGCCCGGCGGACGGCGCAGCAGCAGCGAAACCTGGCGATACGCCCAGGCCTGCTTGGTCAGATCGTCATAGATGATCAGGGCGTCTTCGCCGCGATCGCGGAAGTATTCGCCCATCGTGCAGCCGGCATAAGGGGCCAGGTACTGCATGGCCGCGGAATCCGACGCCGACGCCGCGACGACGATGGTGTATTCCATCGCGCCGTGCTCTTCCAGCTTGCGCACCACGTTGTTGATCGTCGACGCCTTCTGGCCGATGGCGACGTAGACGCACGTCATGCCCTTGCCCTTCTGGCTGATGATGGTGTCCACCGCGACCGCGGTCTTGCCGGTCTGGCGGTCGCCGATGATCAGCTCGCGCTGGCCACGGCCGATGGGCACCATGGAATCGATCGCCTTGATACCGGTCTGCACGGGCTGCGACACGGAACGACGCGCGATCACGCCCGGCGCGACCTTTTCGATCACGTCGGTTTCCTTGGTGTTGATCGGGCCACGGCCGTCGATGGGCTCGCCCAGCGTGTTGACCACGCGGCCCTTCAGTTCCGGACCGACCGGCACTTCCAGAATACGGCCGGTCGTCTTGACCTGGTCGCCTTCCGACACGCCGGTGTAGTCGCCCAGAATCACGGCGCCGACGGAGTCGCGCTCGAGGTTCAGGGCCAGGCCGAAGGTGTTGTTGGGAAATTCGAGCATTTCGCCCTGCATCACGTCCGACAGGCCGTGGATGCGGGTAATACCGTCAGTCACGGAAACGACCGTGCCCTGGGTACGAATATCGGTCGAAGCGCCCAGGCCCTCGATGCGGCTCTTGAGCAGTTCGCTGATCTCGGAGGGATTGAGTTGCATGTTCAGACTCCTGGAATCCTGTTAGTCGCCTGGCTATGGGCTTATGCCGCCAGCGTGTCGCGCATGCGGGCCAATTGGGCTTGCACGGATGTATCGAGTACCTGGTCCCCGACGGCCACGCGGACGCCTCCGATCAGGGAGGAATCGACGGTTACATGGGGCTTGAGCTTGAGGCCGAACTTCAGTTCCAGGGCGCTCAACAAGTCCTTGACCTGTTCGGGGGTCATCTCGAACGCACTGGTAATGTTGGCCTGCGCCGTGCCTTCGTTGCGATTCTTCAGCGCCGCGAATTGCTCGGCGATCTCGGGCAGCAGCAGCAAACGGCCGTTCTCGACCAGCAGGTCGATGAAATTGCGGGCGAATTGCGGTACTTCGCCTTGCAGCAGGCCCGCGAAGGCCTGCGCGCGTTCGGCGTCCCCCAGGCGGGGGTCGGACATGGCCTCACGGACGTCCGCATTGGCGGCGACCTGGGCCATTTGATCCACCAGGCCGGCCCAGAGGTCCAGCCCGGCCTTGTCGTCGCGCGCGGCGGCGAACAAGGCTTCGGCATAAGGCCGGGCGACAGTCGATAGTTCAGCCATGACGTTTCCGGATTAAAGCTGCGCCTTGAGCTGAGCCAGCAGCTCGGCATGGGCGCGGGCGTCGATCTCGCGGCGCAGGATCTGCTCCGCGCCCTTGACGGCCAGCGCGGCGACTTCGTCGCGCAGGCTGTCGCGCGCGCGCTGCACTACCAGCTCGGCGTCCTGCTGGGCTTGCGCCACGATGCGGGCACGTTCGGCTTCCGCGTCACGGCGAGCCTGGTCGAGCAGCTGATTCGCCTGCTTTTCGGCTTCCACCATGCGGGCGTGGTTTTCGGACTTGGCAGAAGCCTCGATCAGACTGATGCGCGCCTGCGCCTGGGCGAGGTCAGCCTTGCCCTTTTCAGCCGCGGCCAGGCCGTCGGCGATTTTCTGGCGGCGCTCATCCATCGCCTTCGTCAGGGGCGGCCACACGAATTTCATCGTGAACCAGCCCAGAACGAAGAACACGAGCATCTGGAAAAAGATCGTCGCGTTCAGATTCACGGTCGTTTCCCTTTAACACCTTAAGGCTCCGGCGTTTCCTTGGAAACGCCGTCGAGCACTCGATACTTGCCGGTGGCAAGGCACCTATATGGACCACATCGGGCTACATATTAGGGCCAGGCGTCACCGGCTTCTTCGACCCACCGGCGTGCCGATGGGCATGCGCCATTAACCGACGAACGGGTTGGCGAACGCGAACAGCATCGCGATACCGACGCCGATCAGGAACGCGGCGTCGATCAGGCCAGCCAGCAGGAACATCTTGGTTTGCAGGGCGTTCATCAGTTCAGGCTGACGAGCCGAAGCTTCCAGGTATTTGCCCCCCATCAGCGCGATACCGATGCAAGCGCCGATAGCGCCCAGACCGATGATGAGACCGCAGGCGAGAGCAACGAAAGCTACGTTGGTCATGACAACTCCTTGTTGAGAAATCTGAATGTCAAGAGATTGGAAGTGGTACAGCGCAATGCAAGAAGATCTTGCGTCCCGGCGCGGGCCGGAACCCGCGCCGAAAAAACGGTCAATGTCCTTCGTGGGCCTGGCCGATGTAGACCAGCGTCAGCATCATGAAGATAAAGCCCTGAAGCAGCACGATAAGGATGTGGAAAATCGCCCAGATCGAACCGGCCAGCAGTTGCCCGATGCCCAGGCCGATGCTGGTGCCGTTGAAGCCCGTCCAGGCCCCCCCCAGCAGCGCGATCAGCATGAAGATCAGTTCGCCGGCGAACATGTTGCCGAACAACCGCATGCCCAGCGACACGGATTTCGCCGCGTATTCGATGATGTTGAGCAGCAGATTGAAGGGGAACAGCAGCAGGGCCCAGATGCCGTGCGCGTGGAAAGGCGCGCCGACCAATTCCTTGAGGAAGCCGCCCGGGCGCTTGATCTTCAGCCCGTAATAGAACATCAGCAGCAACACGCCCAGCGACATGCCCATGGGCACGTTCAGATCGGCCGTGGGCAGAATCCGGTGGTAGTACAGCGGGTCGCCGTGATGCGCGCCCAGGCCGGTCCAGCGCAGGATGGTGGCCAGCAGGTCCACCGGCACCAGGTCCAGCGCGTTCATCAGGACGATCCACAGGAACACCGTCAGCGCCAGCGGCGAGACGAAGCGGCGGGAAATCTCGCTGGGGACGATGGACTTGGCCTGCTCTTCGACCATGTCGACGAGCGATTCGACGAACATCTGGAAGCGGCCCGGCACGCCGGTGGTGGCCCGGCGGGCGGCGCGCCACAGGAAGAACACCACGACCAGCCCCATCAGGAGGGACCAGAACAGCGAGTCGTAATTGATGACACCAAAATTGGCGATCGCGGTCTGTTTCTCGCCAATATTGTTGAAGTGCACCAGGTGGTGCTGAATATATTCGGACTGGGGCGACACGTCGCTGGCAGCAGCCATTTATTTCCTATCCTGTTTGCTGTCGCTGGCGCGTCACGCCAGCCATTTTGAACGATTAGAAGCGTCGCTATGACAACTTGCCGGACATCAAGAGCAGCACATACCCCTTGAGCGTGCAGATCAGGCCGATCAACATGGCCGGCCACACTATCCTGTCACCCCCAAGACGCACCGCCAGCCACAACAGCAGAACCGTCGCGACCAGCTTGAATGCTTCGCCCAGGAAGAACGTGAACGGATTGACTTGGCCCGGCCGGTGCGTGTCCAGCAGCAACCGCAGTGCAAACAGAGTGTTTGGCACCAGATATGCTCCCGCCCCCACCAGCGCCGACAAACCCGCCGCCGTTCCCGCCACCACCCACGCGATCACCGTCGCCAGTACCGCCATGACACATTGCGCCACGACAGCCCTTGCCAGTCCTCGACTTGTTCTTGCGCGCAACGCGGCCTTCTGTTCCGCGCTGAGCACCAGCCTGGTCTCCCCGTCCGGTGGCAAGCCATTGGAATCATTGATTAATTCCGTCAACCCCGCCTCTCTCCCGGCACACCGGATCCCAACCCGTACCAATCCGAATCCTGGATCCAGCCCTGGTCCAGTCCGAATCCGGCACCGGATTCCCACTAGCCTCGAACCCACTCGTCGACCCTGCCCGCCGAACCCGGCCTGAAGACCGGTGCCCGGACGACGCGATCACGCTGTTATCCCGCAAGCGTCAAACTATTGGAGTATAGCTGTAATCGGGCGCACCCCGCAAATCGCCCACCCTGACAAGTCGCTGAGCGCACGAAAAAAAAGAGGCGGTCATCCGCCCCTTTTTTGTCCCACCCGACCGGAGGCCCCGCAGGGCCTCCGCTCCCCCCTGGCGTCTTCAGTCCTCGTGCACCGGCGGCGGCGCCCACTGCCGGTCCAGCGCGATATCGCGCGGCCAATACAGCCGCATGTTCAGCATGAACGGGCCGGAATCGGGAGCCGGCAGCCAGTTGGCCTGACGCTCGCGGCTCGGCGCGCGATGCTGGATGTAGATATCCAGCGAACCGTCGGCGTTGTAGCGGAGGTTATCCGTACTGCGTATCGCGTAGCGACGGGCCGGGTTGTCGACGAAGGTCTGGTCCGGGCCATACAGGTTCAGCGACCAGAAGGCATTGACGGGCGGCAACTGCCCTTTGTCGAAGTGGAGCACGTAGTCCTCGTCGCCGGACAGGCGGTCGCCGTCGGAATCGATCAGCGTGACTGGGTACATGATGTCTTCCGGCAGCCCGGCGCCCAGGCCCGCGTACGCCACGGCGGCGCGGCGCAGGTAATTGGTGCCGTAGGTGCCGATTCCACCGGACACGGTATTCCAGCCGTTCATGCCGGAGCCCAAGTGGGAAACGTAATCCGCGATGCGGCGCCCCGCTTCCGGCCCCGCCTGGGTCAGGGCCTGTTGCACCGCCGGATCCAGCTGGGAGAACGCCGGCGACGGCGTGGTGCCCAGGCCGATGCGGCGCAGGCGATCCAGCATGGGGTAGTCATTGGCGTGCGGCGGATTGCTGCGCAGGGCGTCGGCGAACAGCCCGAAGAACGTCGCCGCGTCCATGCCGGCGATCTGCTCCACCGGCGGCACGGCGCTGGGCGCGACCTGGGTGGTGGGCGCATAGGCAGCCGGCGCGGGCGGCATCGGGGCCACAGGGCGCGCGGCCTGGCTGCCGGGATACATGGGCGTCAACGAGCCCGGCGACGCCGGCCGGCCCGGCACGGGCGGCGGGGCGACATAGGGCGTGGCGGCGATATTGGCCTGCCACTGGTTTACGGCGGGATAGTCCTGCTGCCCGCCCGTCTGGACGTGGCCCACCACCCAGCCCATCGAGGTGGGGCTGCGCACCACGTCGAGGCCCGGCGGCAGCGTGCCGTTCCAATACGGCCCGACGATCGCGAACGCCTGCGGGCCCTTGCCGTTGGTGCGGGTGCCGCGCGACGCGAAGACGTCGGTCCACATGTCCAGCAGGGATAGCACATAGAACCGGTCGCCGGCGTCGGGGACGCGGACGATCAGCGGTCCATTGCTAACGTCGTACCACATGCTGGAATACAGCGTGTCGGTGTTCGGCCAGCGCGAGTTGGGCGTGCTGGCGTCCGGGAAGGCCGTCTTGTGCCCGAACTGGTTCATGGGCGCCTTGCCATCCAGCGGCGAGGACACGTTGGTGGTGTTGCGCCGGGTCAATTCCATCAATACCAGGGGATAGGCATAGATGTAGGCATCGACGGCCGTCTGGTGCAGCTCTTGCGCGCTCATGGGCGCGAGCGGCACGGACATGGCGGCCGGCGCCGGCGAGACCATGCGCAGCGTAGGCTGGGGAGATTGCGCGGCGGCGATGCCGCTGACGCCGAAAACGCACGCCAGCGCGGCCAGACGCCATTTACCGGATTGGGGGGCAGTTCGCATGGAGGGGCTCCTTTGTTGTTGCCGGGCGGCCCCCATCAGCAACCGGCGCGCCTGCTCATCAGACACCGGCGTCCGGGGGCCGCCCTCGTTCGTTGGAACTCCCAAGCATAGGGGGCCGCCTTGAAACATCCTCTACAAGAGCGTATCAAGACGCTACGAGCGCTGCGCCGGCCCCGCGGCGCGCCCCCTAGCGATGGTGGAAATTGGGCTTGCGCTTCTCCACGAAGGCGGCCATGCCTTCTTTCTGGTCCGGGGTGCCGAACAGGGAATGAAAGGAGCGCCGCTCGAACAACATGCCTTCGTTCAGCGGCGATTCGTAGGCCCGGTTCACGCATTCCTTGGCCATCATGGCGGCGGCCAGCGGCATGGCCGCGATCACCGTACCGATCTCGATCGCTTCCTCCAACAACTTGTCCGCCGCCACCACACGCGAGACCAGGCCCGCGCGCTCGGCTTCCTCCGCGCCCATCATGCGGCCGGTCAATACCAGGTCCATGGCCTTGGCCTTGCCCACCGCGCGCGGCAGGCGTTGCGTGCCGCCGGCGCCCGGAATGACCCCCAGCTTGATCTCCGGCTGCCCGAACTTGGCCGTCTCGGCGGCGATCAGGATGTCGCACATCATGGCCAGCTCGCAGCCTCCGCCCAGGGCATAGCCGGCCACCGCGGCGATCACCGGCTTGCGGATGCGCTTCAAGGTTTCCCAGTTGCGCGTGATGTAGTCGGTTCCATACACGTCCATGTACGTCCAATCCTTCATCGCGCCGATATCGGCGCCCGCCGCGAACGCCTTTTCGCTACCCGTGATAACGATGGCGCCAACAGTGGCGTCCTGTTCCAGCGCCAACAGGGCCTGTCCCAGTTCGTCCATCAGGGTGTCGTTCAAGGCATTCAGGGCGTTGGGCCGGTTCAACGTCAACAAACCGACGCGGCCGCGCGTCTCCATCAGAACCAGCGATTCACTCATGGATGTCTCCTGTGATCAAAAAAAAGCGTGGGGTGAGTCCGCGGTGCCGGCAAGACGCCTCGCAACGCCCCCAGCCATTAGAATGCGCCCATTGATGACGCACTATCGCACCAATGGCCCCGCATCCGCTAATTTACCGCCTGCAACCCCATGACCCGGCGGGTCATCGCTTCCGCATCGTTCTTACGATCGATTCGCCCGACCCCGCCGGGCAGTCGCTGAGGCTGCCCGCCTGGATTCCCGGCAGCTATCTGATCCGCGATTTTTCGCGGCAGGTGGAAACGCTGAAGGCGCACGCCGGCGGGCGCGCGGTAGCCGTGACAAAGACGGACAACCATACCTGGAAGACGGCGCCGGCCGACGGGCCGCTGACGGTCGAATATACGGTCTACGCCTGGGACCTGTCGGTGCGGGGCGCGCACCTGGACGAAAGCCACGCATTCTTCAACGGCACCAGCGTCTTCCTGTGCGTGGAGGGACAGGCCCATCAGCCTTGCCTGGTAGAGCTGCAACCGCCCCCGGGCATCGAGGGCTGGAAGGTCTATACCAGCCTGCCGGAGGCGCGCGGCGTCAAGGGCGCCGCGCGCCGTCATGGCTTCGGCCTGTACCAGGCGCCGGACTACGATGCCCTGATCGACCATCCGGTCGAAATGGGCACGCCCCAGGTCGCGCGCTTCTCCGCCCACGGTGCCGAGCACGAGCTGGTCTTCACGGGCAGCATCCCGCGCCTGGACCTGGCCCGCATCGCGCGCGACGTCCAGCGCATCTGCGAAACCCAGATTGCCTTCTTCGAACCGCAATCGCGCCGCGCGCCCTTCCTGGACAGCAGCGATCGCTATGTGTTCATGACGATGGTGACGGGGGACGGCTACGGCGGCCTGGAACATCGCGCTTCCACCGCATTGATGGCCGCGCGCAAGGATTTGCCGGTAAAGGGCCAGACCGGCCAGGGCGAAGGCTATCGTGGTTTTCTCGGCCTGGTCAGCCACGAATATTTCCATACCTGGAACGTCAAGCGGATCAAGCCCGCCGCCTTCGCGCCCTACGACCTGGAACGGCCCGCGTTGACCCGCCTGCTGTGGGTGTTCGAGGGATTCACCTCCTATTACGACGACCTGTTCCTGTTGCGCGCCGGCACCATCACCCGTGCGGACTACCTGCGCCTGCTGGGCAAGACCATCACGTCCGTGGCCCGCACCCCGGGCCGGACCAAGCAATCGGTGGCGGAGAGCTCCTTCGACGCCTGGACGCGCTATTACAAGCAGGACGAGAATTCCCCCAACGCCATCGTCAGCTACTACACCAAGGGCGCGCTGGTCGCCCTGGGGCTGGACCTGACCTTGCGGCGCAAAAGCGGGGGACGGCACTCGCTGGACGACGTCATGCGCTTGCTGTGGCGCCGGTATGGCCGCGACTTCTATCGCGGCACGCCCCACGGCATCCCGGAAGACGCCCTCCCGGCGCTGGTGCGCGAGGCAACGGGCGTGGACGTGCGGGCTTTCATTGCCCGCTACGCCGAGGGCCGCGCCGACCCGCCGCTGGCCGAACTGCTGGCCGACCACGGGATCACCCTGCAATGGAAGGCCGCCTCCAACCTGCCCACGCTGGATGCGCGCACCCGCAAGCAGGGCGATAGCGTGGCGCTGGCCACGGTGCTGGAAGGCGGCGCCGCGCACAAGGCGGGCCTGTCGGCCGGCGACGTACTGGTGGCCATCGACGGCCTGCGGGTCGATGCCCCCGCGGGGCTGGAATTGCTGCTGGCGCAATATCGTCCGGGCGACACCGTGACGGTACACGTCTTCCGCCGCGACGAGCTGCGGGCATTCCGTGTGCGGCTGACCGCGCAGCAGCCGCTGGATTGCGTCCTTGCCTGAGCCCTCGGGCCGCAGCCATCGTCCTGACCGCATCCGCAACCTTTCCTTCGTATCCGGCCCATCCCGCCGCCCAGGTTCACCATCATGCCAGCCCCAGCCGTCCGCCCGGACGCCCGATCATTTCGCGAATTGTTCCTGTCCGGCGTACCGCTGCTGGATGTACGCGCCCCGGTGGAGTTCGACCGGGGCGCCTTTCCCACGGCGGTCAACATCCCGCTGATGAACGACCAGGAACGGGAACAGGTGGGGCTGCGCTACAAAGAGGAAGGACAGCAGGCCGCCATCGCGCTCGGCACCCGGCTGGTGTCCGGCGATATCAAGCGCGGCCGGATCCAGGCCTGGGCGGATTTCGCCCGGGCGAACCCGCAGGGCTATCTGTATTGCTTCCGTGGCGGTCTGCGTTCGCAGATCACGCAGCAATGGCTGAAAGAGGAAGCCGGTATCGACTACCCGCGCGTGGCCGGCGGCTACAAAGCCATGCGCACCTACCTGGCGGACGCCATACGCGCCGCGGCGGCACTGCCCGGCCACCTGATACTGGGCGGCCTGACGGGCAGCGGCAAGACGGACGTGCTGCGGGACGTCGACAATGCGGTGGACCTGGAGCGCCATGCCAATCATCGCGGCTCGGGCTTCGGCAAGCGCGTCACGCCACAACCGTCGCAGATCGATTTCGAGCATCGCGTGGCGATCGACCTGCTGCACAAGCAGGCGCGCGGCTGGCAGACGGTGGTGCTGGAAGACGAAAGCCGGCTGATCGGTGTCAACGCCCTGCCCCTGGAATTGCTGCAGACCATCCAGACCGCGCCCCTGGTCTGGCTGGACGCCGGCCTGGATGAGCGCATCGAACGCATCCTGCGGGAATACGTGGTCGACCTGCGCGCGGAGTTTGCCGCACGCCACGCGGACGCGGGCGATGTCCTGTTCGCGCAGCGCCTGCAGGATAGCCTGACGGCGATTTCCCGCCGTCTCGGCGGCGAACGCTACGCGCGGCTGATGACGCTGATGCGCGCCGCCCTGGCGCGCCAGCTGGAAACCGGCGACTGCGACGCCCATCGCGCGTGGATCCGCGTGCTGCTGGCCGAATACTACGATCCCATGTACGCGCGCCATCAGCAGGAAAAAGCAGGGCGCATCGTGTTTCGCGGCGACGCCGGCGCGGTGGCGAATTACCTGCGCGAGCAGGCCGCCCGCAACCGGATCGGCTCGTAGCCGCCAGCCCGCCTGTTCCGCCGCGCTCAGCGCGCGGCCGTTCCCCGCTCCAGTTCCGCCTGTATGGCCTTGGCCGCTACCACGCCGTCGGCCATGGACGTCACCACGCACGGATGCATGCGGTTGGCCACTTCGCCGATGGCATAGACGCCGGCCGCGCTGGTGCGCGCCGTGGCCGGTTCGGTCGTGATGTAGCCGCGCGCATCGCGCTCCAGATGCAGGCTGTCGGCGAAGCCGGCCTGCGGATCCCAGCCGTAGAACACCAGGATCAGGTCATAGCGGCGGCCATTGACGCTACGCGCGCGCGGATCGACGACATAGTCGCCGACGTGTAGATCCGGCGTGGCGGCGCTGGCCACCAGCTGCGGGCGCGCGCGCACCGTGCGCGAGTACAAATGCACTTCCCGCGCGCCGCGCGCGCGCACATAGGCGTAATTCTCGAAGCCATTGTCGCCGCCACCCAGCACCGCCACCGACAGGCCGCGATAATCCTGCTCGTGTATCGCGACGCCCGGGCCGACCAGCACGCCAGGCCATTGCCTGCCCTCGTCCGCCCCCGGCAGGCCACGCGCCCGCACCCCGGAGGCAATCACCAGAAAGCGGCCATGCACGCGCGACGGCGCGCCGCCGGCCGTTTCAAGGGCGACGTCGAAACCGTTGCCGGCACGCGCGACCTGGCGGGCGCGATGGCCGGTCAACGCCGTCACCCGCGCGGCCGCGACGCTCTGTGCGATGTTGGCGGCCACCTGCTGACCTGTCACGCCCGGCAGGACGGCGATCCAGTCGTCCCGGAACGGATTGTCGTTCTCCAGGCCGCCCAGGCGTGGCGCGGCCTCCACCAGCAGCGGCGCCAGGCCCAGGCGTGCCAGCCAGATCGCGCAAGAAGCGCCGGCCGGACCGCCGCCTACAATGATGGCATCGGATGTATCCCGCATTCGGTACAGATCCCCGCTTTGAATATGGACTTCCGCGACGATTGTAGCGACAGCGCCCGCGGTCGCGCCGCCGTCCGGCCAGCAGCATACAATGCCGCACACGTCCCGATTCCCACGCCAGGTGCGCCCGACGGGCGCGCCGCCCCTGCATCATGCCTACTCGCCGCATCGTTTTTACCCGTCTTGCCCTGGACGCCCGCATCGGCATCCTGGAACACGAACGCCGGGCCACGCAACCGCTGCACATCGATGCGGAGATCGACGTGGACATTACCCGCAACGTGGACGACCATGACATCCACAGCGTGCTGGATTACCGCGCCCTGCGCGAGGCCATCGTGGCCGAATGCACCCACGCCCACGTGAACCTGATCGAAACGCTGACCGAACGCGTTGCCGACCGCCTGATGGCGGACTTCAAGGACATCCGCGCCGTGCGCATCCGCATCAGCAAGCCCATGGCATTTTCCGATTGCGCCGCCGTCGGCGTGGAGATTTATACGTCGCGCTGACCCACCGGGCCGCGCGGCTCATGACCGCTTTCGAATCATGAACGCTCCCGACACTTCCGTCTTCCGTGCCGCATCCGCAACGCAGGGGGATGCCGAACCCGCCGCGTCCCGGGCCGCGCGCGACAAAGCCCGCGTGCACGCCAACAAGCTGGCCAAGCGGTTGGCCCGCGAAACCACCCGCGCCATCGCGGACTACAACATGATCGAAGCGGGCGACCGCGTCATGGTCTGTATGTCGGGCGGCAAGGATTCGTACGGCCTGCTCGATATCCTGATGCGGCTGCGCGAACGCGCGCCCTTCCCCTTCGAGCTGATCGCGGTCAACCTGGACCAGAAGCAACCGGGCTTTCCGGACCATATCCTGCCCGACTACCTGCGCGGCCTGGGGGTGCCCTTCCATATCGAGACGCAGGACACCTATTCCGTCGTCACGCGGGTCATCCCGCAAGGCAAGACCATGTGCTCGCTATGCTCGCGGCTGCGCCGCGGCATCCTCTACCGCGTGGCGGGCGAACTGGGCGCCACCAAGATCGCCCTGGGCCATCACCGCGACGATATCCTCGGCACCTTCTTCCTGAACCTGTTCTACGGCGGCAAGATCAAGGCAATGCCGCCCAAACTGGTGTCGGACGACGGCAAGCACACCGTCATCCGCCCGCTGGCCTATATCCCGGAAGCGGATATGGCGGCCTACGCGGAGCGCCAGGGCTTTCCCATCATCCCCTGCAACCTGTGCGGGTCGCAGGAGAACCTGAAGCGCAAGGAAGTCGGGCGCATGATCCAGGAATGGGACCGCAAGCATCCCGGCCGTGCCTGGAATGTGTTCAACGCCCTGGCGAACGTGGTGCCCTCCCACCTGATGGACCGCCAGCTATTCGATTTCGTGGGCCTGAAGCCCGGCGGGATCGCCGATGCGAATGGCGACACCGCCTTCGATCATGAAGACCCGGACACGGCCGGCGCGGCCTGTGGCGACACCGAAGGCGCGCATGCCGACGGCGACGGCCGCGAACAGACGCTCAGCTTCGTGCGCTTCGAATAAGCCTCAGGCCGACCCTTCCCACGTGGGGCCCGGCACGTGGATGCCCAGCATCTCCAGCACCCGGAAGACCGTATGGTCGACCATTTCCTGGATCGACGCGGGCCGGAAATAGAAGGCAGGCAAGGGCGGGAACACCACGCCGCCCATCTCGGTCACCGCGGTCATATTGCGCAGGTGCGCCAGGTTGTAGGGCGTCTCGCGCACCATCATCACCAGGCGCCGACGTTCTTTCAGCGTCACGTCGGCCGCGCGCGTGATCAGGTTGTCCGATAGCCCGTGCGCCACCGCGGCCAGCGTGCGCATCGAGCAAGGCAGGATCACCATCCCCGCGGTGGGGAACGCCCCGCTGGCCAGGGGGGCGCCGATATCGCGCACGCTATAGACGCGGTCCGCCAACGCCTGCACCTGCGCCCGGGACATATCGAGTTCGTGCTTGATATTCAGCACGCCCGCCGCGGAGACGACCAGATGCGTTTCCACATCGGGTACGTCACGCAGTATCTGCAGCAGCCGTATGGCGTAGAGCGAGCCGGTGGCGCCCGTCACGCCGACGACCAGCCGGCGCGCCGGCTGCGTCATGCAGTGGCCCCGGCGTTATCCAGCAAGGTCTTCAGTTCGCCGCTTTCGTGCATCTGGCCCATGATGTCCGAGCCGCCGACGAATTCGCCGCCGACGTACAGCTGCGGAATGGTCGGCCAGCTGGAAAATTCCTTGATGCCCTGACGCACTTCGTCGTCATCCAGCACGTTGACGGTCACCAGCTTCTTCACGCCACAGCTCTTCAGCAGCTGGATGGCCTTGCCGGAGAAGCCGCACTGCGGAAACTGCGCCGTGCCCTTCATGAAAAGCACGACCGGATGCTGCGTCACGGTATCGCGGATGAATTCTTGAACGTCGCTCATGATGCACACTCACAAAGAGGTAATTCTTTCAATTATAGGTACCTGCCAGCATTTCACAGATACCCGCCCGAAATCCTTTCTATGCCCGCCAGGTCGCGCCGGCTGTCCACGCCCCGCAGGCCGGCCTGCGCCAGCAGGCCGCGTACCGCCTCGGCCTGGTCCCAGCCATGCTCGACCCACAGCACGCCGCCGGGCTTCAAATGGGCTGGCGCCCCCGCGATGATGCTCCGCAGGGCATCCAGCCCGTCCGCCTCGTCGGTCAAGGCCAGGCGCGGCTCGAAACGCAGGTCTCCCTGCTCCAGATGGGGATCGCCCTCGGAGATATAAGGGGGGTTGGACACGATCACGTCGAATTTCTGCGCGGCGGTCAACGCGCCATACCAATTGCCCCCGGCGAAATGCAGATGGGCGCCCAGCCGGACGGCGTTTTCCGCGGCGATCTTCAGCGCCTTCATGCTGCGGTCGGTCGCCAGCACCGCCGCGTCGGGCCGTGCCAGGGCTATTGAGATCGCGATGGCGCCGCTGCCCGTGCCCAGGTCCAGCACGGACAGCGATTCGAAGCCCGCCAGCCATTCCAGCGCCGCCTCGACCAGCAGTTCCGTTTCCGGCCGGGGTATCAATACATCCGGGCTGACCTTGAACATGCGCCCCATGAACTCGCGCTCGCCGATCAGGTAGGCCATGGGCTCGCCGGCCGCGCGCCGCGCGGCCAGGACGGTAAAGGCGCGCACGTCCTGGGCGGGCAAGGGATCGGTGTCGTGCGCCAGGATCCACGCGCGCGGCTTCTGCAGCACGTGCTCCAGCAGCATGCGTGCCTCCAGCCGGGGCAGCCCCGACGCGAACAGGATGTCCTTGGCGCAGGCCACTCAGACCTCGTCGCCCAGGGCCGCCAGCTGTTCGGCCTGGTGTTCGGCGATCAGCGCGCCGGTCAACTCGTCCAGATCGCCTTCCATGATCTGCTGCAGCTTGTACAGCGTCAGGTTGATGCGATGGTCGGTCAAGCGGCCCTGCGGGAAGTTATAGGTACGGATGCGTTCCGAACGGTCGCCGCTGCCCACCAGGCTTTTGCGTTCGGCGGCTTCCTTGCTTTGCCGTTCGCGCTGCTGCCTGTCCTTCAGCCGGGCGGCCAGCACCTGCATCGCCTTGTCCTTGTTGCGGTGCTGGGAGCGATCGTCCTGGCATTCCACCACCAGGCCGGTGGGAATGTGGGTGATGCGCACCGCCGAATCGGTTTTATTGATGTGCTGCCCGCCCGCGCCGCTGGCGCGGAAGGTATCGATGCGCAGATCGGCCGGGTTGATGACGATTTCGCCCACGGCATCGGCCTCGGGCATGACCGCCACCGTGCACGCCGAGGTATGGATACGTCCCTGGGCCTCCGTCGCCGGCACCCGCTGCACCCGGTGGGCGCCGGATTCGAACTTCAACCGCCCGTAGACGCCGTCGCCCTCGATACGGACGATGACTTCCTTGTACCCACCCAGCTCCGAGGGGCTTTCGGACATCAGCTCCACGCGCCATCCCTGGCGTTCGGCATAGCGCGAATACATGCGCAGCAGGTCGCCGGAGAACAGCGCGCTCTCGTCGCCGCCGGTCCCCGCGCGTATTTCCAGGAACACGCTGCGGCCGTCGTCCGGATCGCGCGGCAGCAGCAGGCGCTGCAACGCGGCGTCCAGCTCTTCCAGCTTGAGCCGCGAGACTTTGATTTCCTCTTCCGCCATGCTTTTCATTTCGGGATCGGACAGCATTTCCTGGGCGGTCGCCAGGTCGTCCTCCGCGCCGCGGTAGGCGGCGAACGCAGTCACCACGGGCTCGACTTCGGCGCGCTCGCGTGACAGCTTGCGAAAGCGGTCCATGTCCGACGCGGTTTCCGGCTCGGCCAGCAAGGCATCCACTTCGACCAGACGGCGGGACAATTGCTCCAACCGGTCACGCATGGAAGATTTCATAAGGACTCAGGCAATGAAAAAATAGAATGGGCGAAAGCGATGCATGCCGGGCCCGCGCGATACGCGCGGCGAGGCGGTGATGGGCAAGCGTCGCTAACGCCGCGAGTCGCGGCTGGGGAACAGGCGCGGCACCACGGCCAGCAGCTGTTCGCGGTCGGCCCCTTCGCTGCGGTTGAGCGCCGCCAGCGGGCCGTGCAGGTACTTCTGGGTAAGACCGTGCGCCAGTTGTTCAAGCACGGCTTCCGGCGACTCGCCGCGCGCCAGCAGGCGGCGGGCGCGTTCCAGCTCCGCCGCGCGGAGCGCGTCGGCGCCTTGCTGCAGGTCCTGCAGGACCGGCACGATGGCCCGCGAGGCCATCCACTGCATGAAATTGCGCACCCGCGTTTCGATGATGGCCTCGGCCTGCACCATCGCCGCGCGGCGCGCGTCCGTGCCGCTTTGCACCAGCCGGCCGAGGTCGTCCACGGAATACAGATAGACGTCGTCCAGGCGGCCGACTTCGGGCTCGATATCGCGCGGCACGGCCAGGTCGATCATGACCATGGGGCGGTGGCGGCGCTGCTTGGTGGCACGCTCCACCATCCCCAGGCCCAGGATGGGCAGGGAACTGGCCGTACAGGACACGATGACGTCGAATTCGTGCAGCCGCTCCGTCAGATCGGCCAGGCGCATGGTGCCGGCCGAAAAACGGTTGGCCAGGGTTTCGGCGCGCTCGACGGTACGGTTGGCCACCACCATTTCTCGCGGCCGCTGGGCCGCGAAATGGGTGGCACAGAGTTCGATCATTTCGCCCGCGCCGATGAACAGCGTGCGCGCATCGCCCAGGTCGCCGAACACCCGCTCGGCCAGGCGTACCGCCGCGGCCGCCATGGAAACCGAATGCGCGCCGATGTCGGTGGTCGAGCGGACTTCCTTGGCAACGGAAAACGTGCGCTGGAAAAGCTGGTGCAGCAAGGTGCCCAGGGAGCCGGCCTCGTCGGCCGCGCGCACGGCGTCCTTCATCTGGCCCAGGATCTGCGGTTCGCCCAGCACCATGGAATCCAGGCCGCTGGCGACGCGGAAGGCATGGCGCACGGCGCCGTCCTGCTGGTGCTGATACAGATGCGGCTGCAGATCGATGGCCTGGACCTGATTGACGTCCGCCAACCAGACCGGCAAATGCTCGACCACCTGCGGCTCTGCCGCGCAATAGACTTCCGTACGATTACAGGTGGAGAGAATGGCGGCTTCCCGCACCGCGCCGCCGAACGCGGCGCGCAGTCCATCCAGGGCAGGACGCAGCAAGTCAACGGGCATGGACACGCGCTCACGCACCGAAACGGGCGCGGACGTGTGATTCAAGCCAAAGGTAAGAACGTCGACCGACATTTGCCATCGCCTGCGCCGGGTCGCAGGGCCGGAGTAGTTGGGCCAGCCGCCACCCGCCGCGGACGGCGGGCCGTTATCTGGAATGCGTGGAATTATAGCGCCTCGCTACCGATCGGTACGGATGCCCAGCAAGACCTCAAAAAATTGTGTATAGTTGCGGGCTTCGGTTGGCCTGGTAGCTCAGTCGGTAGAGCAGAGGATTGAAAATCCTTGTGTCGGTGGTTCGATTCCGCCCCAGGCCACCAAACGATTCGATGCCCAGCCTGACGGCTGGGCATTTTGTTTGGTACGCCCGCAACTTCGGTGAGAACTTTGCCGAAAACCTCCCAAGCCGGGCGGGAAATCGTGACAAAGGCGGCCCATGCTTTCGAGCTGGAGCTCGAAGATGTTGCGGAACGCCTTTAGCGCCGGAGATCCCGTCGAAACTCTTGGACCGTCACGCTACTTGGCAGGTTTGACCACCGCACGCGACAAGGCTAGGCCGACTGCGCCCCCCCCTACGAAGAAGTTGTCTCAAACCGCGATCTGGAACATGAAGCCGTTGTGTGGGAGACGGCACACGACGAGGATCTTCAATGTGACTCGGCGAGTATGCGCATGTCCGACGAGATGGTATGCATGAAGCAGAGGGAAGAAGGGACATTGAGTCGGCAGGACTTTGACGTACGGCCGCGTCAATTGCGATCGGCTTCCCATGGCAGCATCCCCAAAAGCATGAACAAACGGCTGAGGTGCTTCGCTTACACTGGAAAAAAGCTGCATGGTTCTGCGCGTATGCGGACCGAAACCAACGGCGTGGAATTAACGGGAAAGTGGGGCCACGCCGCGACAGCGTATCCCCGTGCCAACCAATGCTCGCAAGGTTATCGTGGCTCGTCCGTACCGAAAGACGTCGGGTTTCGCGGCGGGATTCGGAACCTGGATACCGAATGACGTGAAGGAAATCGGAGTAGCGACTTTTCATGGTCAAACCGCCTGCCCAATCCATAGACCAAATCAAGCGATTGGTCGTCAAAGCCATACTCTCTGATGACACGCTATTCGAGAACTTGGTGCTTAAGGGCGGCAATGCGATCGATCTGATCCATCAGATCACGGCACGCGCATCGGTCGATATCGATTTCTCCATGCCAGGCGATTTTCCTGGGGGTGGCGATGAACTACGGCGGCGTGTAGACGGTGCCTTGCGCCGAATCTTTAGTATGGCGGGCTATCGGGTCTTCGATCTCAAGATGCTCGAAAAGCCCGAGCACTTGAGCGAAGACATGGCCGGCTTCTGGGGCGGCTACTGCTTCGAGTTCAAGTTGATCAGCGAGGCGCTACACAAGCAGCACGGGCCCAACGTAGACGCTTTGCGCAAATACGCGCTCAACCTCGGACAGGGCAAGAAATTCCTTATCGACGTCAGCCGTCATGAGTATGTCGAACATAAGCGGAGCATGGAGTTTGAGGGATACATCATCTATGTGTATTCCCCGGAAATGATCGTCTGTGAAAAGCTGCGCGCCATCTGCCAGCAGATGCCAGAGTATGGCCCCATCATCCACAGGGGGCGCCCCGGTAGCGCTCGCGCCCGGGATTTCGTCGATGTCTACTACCTCACCAAGATGCTTGACCTGAATGTGACCACGGACGAATACCGGACGGTTATCGCCGAAATGTTCGAGCGCAAGCGCGTGCCGCTTTCCTTACTTGGCCGTATCCGGGACTATCGTGAGTTCCATCGCGCCGACTTCGCCGCGGTGCAGGCGACGATGAGCCCGAATCTCGCGCTCGAAGATTTCGATACCTATTTCGATTTCACCCTTGACCTCGTTGCGCAGCTACAGCCCCTTTGGCACGTATAGACGCCACGCTTTTACGTACTCTACATCTCCCATGTTGTGCGCTAAATAGAAGTCGTAGCTCATCGGGAACCGCTTGATCAGGTCCAACAAGTTGGACCGATAACCCGCTCGCTCTAAATAGAACCCGATAGCTTGGTGATAGGGGTAAGTGTGGTTGATCGTCTTTAGCATGGCTGCCAAAGCATTGACCGACACCTGCTCTTTGGCCAACTGAAACGCCTTTAGCACCTCGAAGATCCCTCCGGCGTAAGCCGGGCGCACCGTGATATCGATGAGCGTGCGTTCCAAGTTCGTGAGGCGGACGGTGATCGGTGTTTCGTTGTCATAGGTCACAGATTCTGTGATCACGCCGAGTTCGTCCGTATTCTTGCCATTGATGAGATAGATCCTCGTTCCTTCAAAATCAATGGCATTGTTGGACTCGCGTGCCTTGCGCCTAAAGGCCGCGTCGATGCGTTCCTGGGCCAGTCCGCCAGTGGACTGACTCTTGAGATGCTGTTCGTGGTTCAGGTAGATCGTCTTGGGGATCTGCTCGGTCAAACCATGCATACGGACAGCGGTGTAATGGCTGTAGTAGCAGCTTGGCTTGAGGGTCAGCAAGACTTCCAGCAAGGGCACGCTCCCCCAGACGAAGCGTGTCTCTGCCCGGTGCGGGAAAGGAAAGCGGAGCGTCTTGAGCTTGCCCTGTTTTTCCAGGAAGTCGATGAAGTCCTGCGTGGTGGTGCGCTGAGCAAGACGCCACCCTGCCCGTTGCTCGGCCAAGATCTGCTGTAGATCCGTTAGCTTGAAGACCGGCGGCGATTGGCCAGCCAAGTACTTAAAGATGTCCGGCTTGGCGATCTGAATGCGTGAGCGAGCAGCCGTTGTCATGTTGTACTAGGAAGTATATATACTTCCTAGTATACGCTATATTTTTCCAAGCGTGTCGAGAGACCGTTAGCCGCTTGGCGGGAAGGTCGGCACCTTGAACCCAGCTCGGTAGCCTAGCAACGGGGGAGGCGTGCGGTCACGCGTCGTATGTATACCCGTCTGACCGCCATGTCGTGACCGGGCACAGGCCCCAGAAGTGCCAATGGGATCGCAGGATGTATATATACATCCTGCGACCCAACGAAGACATCATGTCACCCAACCCCAGGGGGCACCGAACGCATTTTCCTTGCGCAGAGGTCAAAGTAAGTCCTGCGCCACATGAAGTATATATACTTCATGTGCGTCGCCCATATCGTCGCGCTTGAAGTCGGTCCCCTTTTTCTCCACGGATGTAGACGAAAAGTCCACCTCCACGCCCCAAGGCGGCCGGATCGCGATCGAAGGCCGGCGCCATGCCAAGCGCCCCGGCGCGATGCTCGCAAGCTCGCCGCCTCGAACCGCCCATTGCCGCCGCCGTACGCCGGTCTCCCAAACACCATCAAAACCGGTTATAGCCGACCCCAATCTATTGATTTGTCGCCCGGACGCCGCGCTCGCAGAATGCACTCGACCCAGCAAATTCAGTGTTGCAGCGAGGAGTACGCGATGAGGATAGCGGTGAAGGAAGTGGTCCCGGCATTCGTGGGCCAGATCGATGATTTTCCGTTCGAAGCCATGGACGAACGGGTTATCGGCGAACTGCGGGCGGCATGGACGGCCTACCCCATTCTGCGGTTTCGCAACGTGGCGATCGGCGATCGCGAGCAGATTGCATTCAGCCATGCCCTGGGGCGCCCGGTGCTGCATCCCCGCCAGCTGCAGCAGGGCAAGAACGAGGAATTCCCGGAAATCCTCGTCATCAGCAATAAGAAGAAGGCGGACGGCACGGCCGCCGGCGATCTGGGCGATGGCGAAGTGAACTGGCATACGGACACCTGGTTCGTGGAACGCCCTCCTTCGGCCGCCATCCTTCGTGCCATAGAGTTGCCGCAGGAAGGCGGCAACACCTACTTCGCGAATATGTACGCCGCCTATGCGGCGCTGCCGGCGTCGCTTAAATCGAGACTCGTCGGCCTGAGCATTCATCATCAGACGGTCATCGACGGGCGCGGCGAAGTCCGCCTCGGCATGACGCGCCCGGCATCGCCCAACTACGCGGACTGGCCCGGGGTGGACCATCCTATCCTGCGCCGGCATGCGCAATCCGGAAAAACCGGCTTATACCTCGGCGGCAGCAGGAAACATCAATCCATTGTCGGCATGGCGCAGGATGAAGCGAGCCTGCTGCTGGACGAGCTGTGGGCGCGGGCCACCGATTCCGCGCACGTCTGGGGCCAGGAGTGGCGGCCGGGAGACATGATGATGTGGGACAACCGCTGCGCACTGCATCGCCGCGATCCCTTCGATCCCGGTGCGATCCGCCTGATGCACCGCACGACAGTCGAGGGCGAACGGCCCATGGCTGCATGGTGATCCGGGACCTCGCGTTCCACCGCAATCAGTTGTAGGCCGGCCTGTGTCCCATTAAAACGGACCTGGGTCGCGCCAGCGGCCCAGGCAACACGGCGCCAGCGAAACGACGGCCGGCCGCCGCCACCCACGGCCACCAGGGGATGCGATGCTGAAGGTTAGACAAATCGAGGCCTTCCGGGCCGTCATGCGGGAAGGCAGCATGGTCCGCGCCGGCGCGGCGATGGCCATCACCCAACCCGCGGTCAGCTACCTGATCGGCAGCCTGGAAACCACAGTGGGATTTCCGCTGTTTTCCCGGCAAGGCGGAAAGCTGAGCCCGACGCCAGAGGCCATACAGCTTATGGCAGAGGTGGATCGCGTCTATGAAGGGCTGGACGAAATCGAATCCGCGGCACGGCAGATCGCGAATCATCAACGCGCCGCCATCCGTATCCTGATCACGCCGTCGTTCTCGATCGGGCGGATCGTCAATGGGATTGGACGATTCGCCGCCGGACATCCGGGATTGAAGCTGGAGATCGACGTCATCAGCCGCTCCGCCATCCTGCACAGGATCCGTTCCGGCCAGGGCGATGTGGGCATTCTGTCGCTACCGCCGGATGGCGACGCCGAGACGGGCACCAAGCTGTTCGACAGCGAGTTCGTTTGCGTGGCGGCTTCTCCGGGCATCCTCGATGGACGGACCCACGTCGGCCCGCAGGACCTGGAAGGCACGCCCATGGTGTCGCTCAGGAAGAACGGGGTTGTACGTCCGGCGGTGGACAAATGGTTCGCCAAAGCGGGGCTCGTTGCCAATCACATCATCGAGGTGGGCGACCCCCGGACGGCGATCGAGCTGGTGCGGGGCGGCCTGGGGGCGACCATCGTCAGCACGTTCAACGTACCCGACGTCCGGGATCTGGGCCTGGTTGCGGTGCCGTTGGCGCCATCCCCGGAACAGATAGAAGTGGGCGTTATCACGTCGGCCACGCAACATCCGAATCGCGCGGTCCAGGCCCTGGTCGAGTTCCTTCGACTGGACAACCCGCTATGACGCGGCGCCACCCCGAATCGCATGGCGCGCAAGGCCGGCCATCCGGTGTCGCATGACAAATAGGTGAATGATGAAGATCTCTTTGATTCAAATGAACTCCGTGCGCGACAAGGCCAGGAACCTGCGCGATGCGGACCGGCTGGCGCGTCAGGCCGTCGAACAGGACGGCCCGCGGCTGGTCGTATTCCCCGAGCATTTCGATTGGGCGGGCGGTACGCCGGCGGACAAGGTGGCGGCCGGCGAGGACGAGCGCGAAGGCCCGGCCTATCGGATGTGCCGGAAGCTGGCACAAGACTGCAGCATCTACGTGCACAGCGGAAGCTTCTACGAAAGGACCGCCGATGGCGACAAGGTTTACAACACCTCCGTCGTCTTCGATCCGCAGGGCCGCGAGATCGCCCGCTACCGGAAAATCCACCTGTTCGACATTCATACCCCGGATGGCCTGCGTTATGGAGAGTCGGACGCGGTCGCTCCCGGAAGCGCCACGACCGTCGTGGAAATCGAGGGCCTGAAGTTCGGCCTCGCAATCTGCTACGACATCCGGTTCCCCGAGCTATTCCAGCAGCTCGTCAGGGATGGGGCGGAGGTCCTCGTTCTTCCGGCCGCCTTCACGATGCAGACGGGCAAGGATCATTGGGAAGTGCTGTGCAGGGCGCGCGCGATCGAGAACCAGTGCTACTTCCTCGCGGCGGCGCAATTCGGTCCATTCGAGCACCCGGAAGGAAAGCGGTTCACGTACGGGCATTCCCTGGTTTGCGATCCTTGGGGACATGTCATCGCGAAGGCTTCGGATGCCGTGGGGTTCGTATCGGCGCGCCTCGATCCGCAAAGAATCATGGAAACACGCGAGCAGATTCCGCTTGCGTCCCACAAGGTGCTCTGACATGAAGAAATTCATCATCGGCGAGATGCCGGCACCGATATCGCCCGAGGTCGCGAACCGTCTCGCCGGCGTGGAAACGGCAACGGTCGGCCACATCCGGCACTGGGGATTCATGGATCCCGGTATTCGCGCATTGGGGACGCCGCGGCGCTTGACCGGGACCGCGGTCACGCTGGCGCTGCCGTCCCAAGACTCTACCTTGCTGCACCACGCCCTTGGAATGATCCAACCCGGCCACATTATCGTCATCGACCGGCTTGGCGACCAGAAGCATGCATGCTGGGGAGGCGGCGTCACCAACGCCGCGAAAGCGTCAGGCGCGACGGCCGCGATTGTCGATGGCATGTGCACGGACCCGCATGAAATCGAAGACCTGGGATTTCCCGTGTGGTGCCGGGGGGTCTCCGCCATCACCACCCGCATCTATGGCCTGGGCGGAATGCTCAACCGGCCGGTTTCTTGTGGCGGCGTGGTCGTGAGCCCGGGCGATATTGTCATCTGCGACGAGAACGGCGTACTTGTCCTGCCACCGGAAGACGTGGACGAAGTAGCCGCCTGGGCAACGGCAAAACAAGCGCGTGGCGAAGAAAACCGCAGGCTGGTGGAAAACGGCGCGAAGCTGGGCGACCTTTCAGGCGCTTCCGCGATGGTTCTCCAGGATGCCTGAATCACGCACTCACCGACCCGGCTCCTTCGTCCAAGACTTTCAACAGGCGACCCAATGAAAATCCTGAACCGACTCTCCGCCGCCGCGCTCGCCATCGGGCTGGCTTTCAATGCGCAGGCTGAATGGCCAGTACGCCCTATAAAAATCGTCGTGCCGTTTCCGCCTGGAAACGCGTCGGACGTCGCGATGCGCATCGTCGGAGAGAAACTGTCGGGCGAGCTGGGACAGCCGGTCGTGGTGGAGAACCGCACCGGCGCTGGCGGTGTCATCGGTACCGCGTACGGCGCGAAGCAGCCGGCGGATGGCTACACGATCTCAATGGGCTCCACCGGGCCACTGGCCATTGCCCCGGCGCTTCGGGCGGCCACCGTGCCGTATAGCCCGGAAAAAGACTTCGTGGCCGTCGGCGCGATCGCCTGGGCCCCGCAGGTTCTGGTGGTCAGAAAGGATATCCCCGTCAAGGACTTCAAGGAATTCCTGGCCTATGCCAAGCGGCCCGGGACGCTGCTGCGCTACGGTAGCGCCGGCAACGGAACGACGGGACATCTGGTGGTTTCCCAGCTGCTCCGGCAGACAGGGATCAAGGCGGACCACATTCCGTATCAAGGCGGCGGAAAGGCGCTGGTCGATCTGATGGGCGGTCAACTCGACTTCATGTCCGACAATGTTCCGATTGTCCAGGCGCCGCTGAACAGTGGCCAGATCAGGGCGATAGGAGTCGCTTCGAGCGAAAGAATGCCCCTGATGCCGAACATCCCCACGCTGAAAGAACAAGGCGTCGAGAACTTCGATTTGCAAGGCTGGATCCTGCTGATTGTTCCGGCGGGAACGCCTGAACCGGTTGTCCGCCGATTAGGCGATGCAACCGATGCCATTATGAAGATGACGGATGTGCGCAGGCGGCTGAACGATCTGGGCCTGGTGCCCATGGACATGCCGCGCGAAAAGCTGGCTGGATTCATCCAGGCTGAATCGCGGAAGTGGCAGGACGTAGTGCGCCAGTCTGGCGCGGCCGATACCGTTAGATAACGGGACCAACGATAATGCATTCATCGAATGTGGCCGCCCAGCTGGTATCGCATGTCGCCGGATTTCGAGATGGCGCCTGGGATCGGCTCGTAAAACGGCGAGCCGAGCTTTGCCTTCTCGATAGCCTCGGATGCTTCTCTGCCGGTCGTTCGTTGCAGCACTATGCCCTCTGCGCGAATGTGGCAAGGCAGTTATTCGGAGCGGCTTCGGATGGCTCCCGGCCGTCGCCATTTCTGATGGCCTATCTTTATGGCCAGGCTGCGAATGCCCTGGACTACGACGACACGCTGCTTGGCCATCCCGGCGCTCCCGTCATCGGTGCCGTGTTGGCGGCCGGCGCGCGCGGGAATCTCCCCGTGGACCGGCTTTTGCGTGGAATGGCCGCGGGATACGAGGTTCACGGGATCCTCGCCGCCGCGGCTACTCCCTCGCGCGAGCGCGCGGCGCAGGTGCGCTCCGTGGGTGTGTGGGACACGGTGGCGGCCAGTATCGGCGCGGGTATCGCACTGGGCCTGGAAGACGGCATCCTGCAGCGTGCCATCGGGATCGCCGTCCCGCATTCGCTCCTGCCCTACACGGCGAAATGGTATGAGCGTCCAGTGCCGGGAATGAAGAACAATTTCGGATGGGCGGCCGCGGGCGCGGTTCTCTCGATCGACCTGGCCCTGGCAGGGCAAACAGGCATTACGAATGCGCTCGACGGCGACGCCGGCATGTGGCGAATGGCCGGTTCCGACCGCTGGGAATTTGTGCGGCATCAGGGCGGCAAACCCGCGATGCTGCGAGTGGCCTTCAAGCCCTTCCCGGTTTGCTGGCATATGCAGGAGTACCTGAAGACCTTCTCGAACATGCTGGCATCCATGCCGGCGGACGAGCAGATCGCCGGCATCACCCTCGCGGGTCCGCAGGAGATCGAGAAGTTCTGCCGCGCGGAGATCCTGGGCTCGGCGGACATCGCGTTCAGCTTGCCCGCGGCGTTCAGCCTGATGATCTCGCGGATCGCCCCAGGCCCTGCCTGGGATTCATTCGATGACCGGGCAGACGCGCTTCGCTTCAGAGCATTGTTCCGCCATCAGCGCTCGGAGGACAGAACCCTCTCTTTGCGTATGCGCAGCGGCCTGGATCTTACCGCTACCGTCGATACCAGCGATTCTTCAGATCCCGCGCCATGGGGCTTGAACGAGGACGGTGTTCTGGAGAAGCATCGGCGCCTCGCCGATACGGACTTGCAGCTTGCTGCCGCGGCATTGCTGGACGCGAACCAGTCCGGCGGGGAAGCGATGAACCGGTTCTATGCCGTGCTGGAGTGCATGACGGCCAAGGCATCCAACGGTGGCCGCACCGAGGCTTAGCACAATCGAAACCAGATGCAACATATAATGGAAAATCCCGGGCAGAACGAGTACCACCCAAGCTTCTTTGCCACCGGCTAGACAAGTCATCGGGAAGTGCTTCGATAGCCGGCGACTTGCCGTCTTATCCGGAAATGACGAATAAAGTACCGGACTTCCCCGCGTCCTTCGTGGATCTTTTGCTCGATGCCGTCCTCCTGGTCGATGTGGACGGACGTATCGTCTATGTGAATGCCGCATGCGAACGCATCTTCGGTTACTCCCCCGAAGAGCTTATCGGCCAATCCATGATCGACCATGTCGTGCCCGAAGACCGCGCAAGGACCCTTGAAGAGGCGAAGCGGGTCATGGCCGGGCATCCGCGGGTCGGTTTCGAGAACCGATATATCCGGAAGGACGGCCGCCACGTCCATATCATGTGGTCTGCCCGCTGGTCGGAAACCGACCGATTGCGCGTCGGTGTCGCAAGAGACGTCACGGCGAACAAACAGGCGGAAGAGCTGCAGGCGGCGACCTATGCGGTATCCGAAGCGGCGCACGCCGCGACGGATCTGGCGACCCTGTTTCGGGAAATCAGCCAGATCATCGGAAAACTGGTTCCGCTGGCCGGATTGGCGGTTGCCACGTACAAGCCCGGCACGAAGCAGCTTTGCATATCCTACGAAAAGGACTTCCCCGGATTGCCGCCGGAGATTCAGGAACAGTTCCTGAATCGGTGCTGCACCGACATCGTTCGGAATGGCAACCCCAGCATCCTGCCGGATGAAGATCGACCCGGCAGGCCGGCCGGAGAAACGGTCGGCGCCGATCAAGCCTATCTGGTGATGCCGCTCGTGACGCGGAAAGAAGCGATCGGAGCCTTGATACTGACGAGCCGCACCGGCTATTCCGACAAGGATAAGAAACTTCTGCATTTCGTCTCGGCCCAGATCGCCACCGCGATCGAGCGCAAGCGCTTGATCGATGAGCTGGCATACTCCGCGCGATACGACGAGCTGACCGGCCTGCCGAACAGGCGTCTCTTCTACGACCGGATGAAGTCGGCGCTGGCGCGATCCCGCCGCAGGCAAAGCCGCGGCGCGGTGCTTTTCATCGACATCGACGGATTCAAGCGGGTCAACGATTCTTTCGGCCATGCGACCGGAGACCTGTTATTGAAGAAAGTCGCGCTGCGATTGAAGCAATGCGTGCGGGAGGACGATACGGTGGCCAGGCTGGGCGGGGATGAATTCGTCGTATTGGTCGAGGACATCGCCGCCGCGTCGGACACGCAGGCGATCGCGGACAAGATCCGGAACGCCATCGCCACGCCCATCACGGTCGACGAGGCCGAGTTGCGGGTGGTCGCAAGTATCGGCACCGCGGTTTATCCAGAGCACGGCATGATGCCGGAACAGCTGGTCAGGCGTGCCGACGAAGCCATGTATCTCGATAAGAAATCCCGGATTACCGGCACCTCGCGCGACGCCTGAGGTTCCGCGTCCATCGGATCACCCGGTCCTGGCCGGCGCGGCGGTATCCGCGCCAGGCTCGCGCCACCGCACCTCCCCACTCAGCCAGCAGCCCGCGGCGTCTTCGCGGGCCCTCAGGTGGATGGCCGACGGCGCGCCCATTGCGACACCTTGCCGCACCGTATAGACGCCGTCGCGAGGCACCTGGTCCTGCTGGCGCAGATAACCCCACAGCGCCGCGGCGGCGATGCCGGTGGCGGCATCTTCGGGATAGCCCGACGCTTTCGGGAACTGACGGGCCCAGGCGCCATCCTTGCCCTGCACATAGGGATAGAGTCCGGTGGAGCCGATGCTTTCGCACAAGTCGCGGATGGCGCCGAAATCGGGCTCGAGCGCGTCCAGCGTCGCGGCGTCGGGCAATCGAATCAGGGTCTTTACCCGACTGGTGCCGGCGTTGACCGCGTGCAGCCCCGGGGTTCCGCGCGCAATGCCCAGGACGCCGCAGATGGCATCCAGATGATCCGCGCGCAGGGCCGCGACCGTCGCGCCGGGCTGGGACACCCATGCCCACCCGCGCGCATCGTCCCAAACGACATCCACCGCGCCGCTCAAGGTCTGCACGCGTGCCGTTCGCGCGGTCCAGCGCCCCCACTGCCGCAACGCCCACAAAGTACCGACCGTGGCGTGGCCGCACATTTCCATTTCGTGATCGGGGACAAAGAAGCGAAGCCGCCATGCCTGCTCGCCGGCGCCTTGCGCCGGCAGTACGAACGCGGACTCGTGGCCATATCGCGCGGCCAGGGCCTGCATCCCGGCGGACGTCATTCGAGCGGCGTCCAGCACGAGCGGCACGGGGTTGCCCCCGCGTTTGCCGGCGCGGGAATCGATGAAGACATCGAGCAGGATTGCCTGGCCGGCGAGCGGTTCGGCAGGCGGCTTTGCGTGCGGCCGGTATGCGGCATCCGCGGCGAGCGGGCTCGGCCCCGGCGCTTGCCGGGATTGGCGATCTGAATCAATCAAGCTGTGCCCCCACGGAACGGGCGATATCGCCCCAGTACGGTGTGTCATGGGCGACGGCCCGCGCCAGTGCCTCTGGCGTGTCGGGGCGGACGTCCACCCCCTTGGATGCCAGGTCCGCGGCGACGGCGGGGTCCCGCAGGACGGCATCGAGCGCGGCGTTCATGCGCGTGACGATGTCCGCCGGCGTGCCTTTGGGAAACGCCAGGCCGTACCAGAGCTGTTGCGTATAGGCCGGCAAACCCTGCTGCGCGAAGGTCGGGACGCCGGGCAATATCGGCGTCGCCCCGGTCGTCGCCACGGCGACCAGCTTGCCACCGCGGACAAATGGCGCCAGGCCGACGGGATTGTCGAACATGATGTCCACCTGCCCACCGATCAGGTCCGTATAGGCCGGCGCGGCCCCTCGATAGGGGACGTGCGTCATCTGCACGCCCTGATCGCGGCGGAAGATTTCGCCCAGCAGGTGCGACACGGTGCCGACGCCCACCGACGCAAAGGTACTTTGGCCGCGCGCCTTCAGCACTTGGGCAAGCTCGGCCACGGAGCGCGCCTTCAAGGCCGGATTGGCGACCAGCACGTACGGCGACGTCCCGATGAACCCGACATAGGAAAAGTCCCGCGCCGGATCGTAAGGAAGGTTCTTGTACAGGCTGGGACTGACCGCGTGCGTACTGGTGGTCACCGCCAGCGCCGTGTAGCCATCGGGCTGTGCGCGCGCCGCCTGGGCAGAGCCGATGGTGCCGCCGGCGCCGCCCAGGTTGTTGATGATGATGGTCTGGGCCAGTTTGCTGCTCAATGCCGGTTGCAGCGAGCGTATGACCAGATCGGTTCCCCCGCCGGCCGGGAAAGGAACAATGATGGTGATCGGTTTTTGAGGCCAGGCCGGCTGTGCATTACCGGCGCCCGGCATGGCAACCAGCGCCAATGAGGCCAGCACTAACGAAGTCACTCGGAACATGGGAAGGCTCTCCTGAAAGATTGGGGCCATCCTATGTGCGGGCCGGGGCTGCCGCAAAACCCATACGCGACAACTTCCGATCCAAAATGCGACAGCGCGGCGAACACGCGGGTAAATGCCTAGCCGGCCCGGCGACCGGTTTGGCGGCGGTGCGGCTTAAGATAGCAGCAAGGTAATGGGCGTCCGGAGCCATTCCATGTCCTGCAATATCCCTCTTTCCTCCAAACTGGACCTGATCGCCCGCGACGGCTACGCGCTGGCGGCCAGCCGCCAGCCGCGCTATGCCTTTTGCTGGCATGCGCACGACTGCGCCATGTTGCTCTGGCCGCGCAAAGGCGCACTGGACAGCGCGTGGGAGATCGGCGGCGCGCGACAGCATGGCCGCTTCACCCGGGGCCGGGCTTTGCTATTGCCGGCCTACGTGGCGCACAGCACGCGCTCGGATAGCGCCACACAGCAGCACGGAGAACTGTATTTGGCGCCCGAGTTATTGCGGGACTGCGAAGCACGGGGAGCATTGCAGGTGGATGGCGCCGCCCAGGCCATGCTGGATGCCCTATGGGCGCCCGCCCTGGCTTCCCGGGCGCAGCCGGGCCTGGTCCGTGCGCTGGTCGAACAACTGGCCGATAGCCGTCCGGCGGGCCCGATGCCGGAATCCCCTCTGATCTTGGCGCAGCGGTGGCTGAATCTGCTGGATCTGGCTCTGCGTGAAGGCCGGCCGCTGCCCGCCGTGGCCGAATCGGCCGCTTGGCTCGGCGTATCGATACGGACATTGCAGCGGGCCTGCTTGCACACTTATGGGCATGCGCCCGTCACCCTGCGGCGCATATGCGTTGCGCGCGCGGCCAGGCGCAAGATTTCCATGGGTGAATCGCCCGCTCGTGTAAGCGCCGAATTGGGATTCGCCAACAGCGGCCATCTGGGGCGGCTGCTGAAGGCTATCCCGGCATCCCATGCATATTCGATCAACGGGATGGCGACCGTTGCCCGCTCCGCCCGGAACTCCGGTAACAAAAGAAGATAAGCGTTATGGCGAGGAACCCCGTATGCTGGACTGTGCACCGCGCACATCGCACATTCAGGGAGTTCCATCATGGCCAAAGGTCAACTACGCGGCAATAAAGAAGCAAAAAAGCCCAAGCAGCCGCCCAAAGCTCCCCCCATTCCGGTATCCGGCTCTGGCATGTCAACCTCCAAAGGAGGATCGCAGCCATCGGAGTCCAAGCGAAAATAAGCCTCACGCCCTGGGACGACAAGACCCCAATCAGGCATGAACTTTTCGGTGGAGACCGGCTAGCCCAACATGCCCGCAGCCTGGCCGCGGCGCAGACGGTCACGCCCCGGCCGCGGCGAGTACCCCAACTGCGCAAGCGCCTGGACGACAATGCCGCCGTCCTCCTGGCGGCATATCGCGCCAGCGCGTTGGAAATCGAAAGCGGTCGCGGCGTCGAGCCCGCCGCCGAGTGGCTGCTCGATAACTACCACGTAGTGGAAGAGCAGGTGCGCCAGATCCGCGACGATCTGCCACCCGGCTTCTATCGCCAATTGCCCAAGCTGGCGGACGGACCATTCACGGGCTATCCGCGTGTATTGGGCATGGCATGGGCCTTCGTGGCCCATACCGACAGCAACTTCGATCCCGCAACCCTGCGCCGCTTCCTGTCGGCGTACCAATCGGTGCAGCCCCTAACCATCGGCGAGCTGTGGGCCGTGGCCATTACCTTGCGCATCGTGCTGGTCGAGAACCTGCGCCGCCTGGCGGAGGAAATCAGCGCGGGCCGCAAGGCGCGCGATAGCGCCGACGAACTGGCCGACTCCCTGCTGCGCGCGGGAGCATCGCGCACGACGCTGGGCTCGGATGCCGCCAGCCGCTCGCGGGGACCGTTGTCCGAAATGTTCGCCGCGCAGCTGAGCAAGCGATTGCGGGACCACGATCCTCGCGAAACACCGGCCCTGGCATGGCTGCAGGAAACCCTTGCGGAGCAAGGCAGTTCCCGGGATACGGTGGTCGAACAGGCGCAGCAGCGGCAGGGCGCATCGAATGTCAGCGTGCGCAATGTCATCACCAGCATGCGGCTGATCTCGGATATCGATTGGGCCGACTGGTTCGAAAGCGTCAGCCTGCCCGACGAACGCCTGCGGCGGTTCAGCGCCTTCGCGGACATGGACTTCGCGACGCGCGATCTGTACCGCAAGGCGATAGAAGACCTTGCACGGGGCTCGTCGCTGACCGAATTGCAGGTGGCGCAAGCGGCGCTGGACGCGGCGGAAGCGGCCGCGTCCAGCGCCGCCGAAGAGGAAAGGGCGCGGGTCGGAGACCCCGGCTATTACCTTATCGCGCAAGGCAGGCCGGCGCTGGAGGCCAGCGTCGGCTACACGCCGCCCTGGCGTCGCCGCGTGGACCGGATCGCCATACGCAGCGGCAACGCTGGCTATATCGGCGCGATCATGGCCGCGAGCGCGGGGCTGGCCGCCCTGGCATGGTGGGCGCTCTGGTCGCCCGGGATGTCGGCCGGCTGGATGGGGGTATTCCTGTTCCTGGCGCTTTTCCCGTTCAGCGAGCTCGTTACCGCCATCCTGAACCGGATCATTACGTGGAAGCTGGGGGCGACGATGTTGCCCGGCATGGACCTGACGCGCAATGTCCCGGAGGAACACAGGACCCTGGTCGCGGTGCCCACGCTGTTGACGAGCAAAGCGGAAATGCTGGCTCAGATCGAGCAACTGGAGGTCCTCTACCTCTCGGGATCCGGCGGCGACCTGGTGTACGCGCTGCTTGCCGATGGCCCGGATGCGGATACCGAGACCACCCCGGCCGATGCACCCATACTGGCCGCTGGCGCCGCCGCCATGACGCAGCTCAACCTGCAGTACGGCCCTGCCCCGGGAGGCAGCCGGTTTCTGCTGCTGAACCGGCGCAGGCTGCTCAACCAGGTCGAAGGCAAGTGGATGGGCTGGGAGCGCAAGCGCGGCAAGCTCCACGAATTGAACCGGCTGCTGCGCGGCGCCCGCGATACCAGCTACACGCCCATTCCCGGCCTGGCACAACAGCTGCCGGCGAACGTGCGCTACGTGCTGACGCTGGACGCGGATACGCGCCTGCCGCGCGACGCCGCCCAGAAGCTGATCGGGAAAATGGCGCACCCGCTGAACCGGCCGCGCTTCGATCCCGTCCAGCAGCGCGTCGTCGAAGGCCACGCCATCCTGCAGCCCAGGGTGACGCCTTCGTTGCCGGCGCACCGCGCCGGCTCCGCCTACCAGCGCTTGTACTCCAGTCCGGCGGGACTGGACCCCTACGCCGCCGCCGTTTCCGATGTCTACCAGGACTTGTTCGGCGAAGGCTCCTACACCGGCAAGGGCATCTACGATATCGATACCTTCGAGGCGGCGCTGGCCGGCCGGGTGCCCGAGAACACCATGCTTAGCCATGACCTGTTCGAAGGCGTATTCGCGCGGGCCGGCCTGGCCTCCGACATCGAAGTTGTCGAAGAGTTTCCCGCGCGCTATGACGTGGCGGCCAAGCGCACCCATCGCTGGACGCGCGGCGACTGGCAGTTGCTGCCCTGGCTGTTCGGACGCCCCGCCGGCCGTCGCGCCGTGCCGCAGGTCGGACGCGGCAAGATGCTGGACAACCTGCGCCGCTCGCTGCTGGCCCCCGCGACCTTTCTGGCATTGGGCGCGGGCTGGATGCTGCCCATGCCGGCGGCCGCGCTCGCCACCTTGCTGATCGTGCTGTGCCATGGCATCCCCGCCGCGCTGCCGTCGTTCAGCTTTGCCGTATCTCGGCGCAGCGGCGTATTGCTGCGCAATCGCGCCATGCTCTTCGGCCAGGACCTGGCCCTTGCGGCGGAGCAGATCCTGGCGTCATTCGCCTTCCTGGCCGACGGCGCATGGAAGATGGCCGACGCGATCTCCCGCACCCTGTTCCGGCTGCTGATCTCGCACCGCCATCTCCTGGAATGGACGACCGCCGCGCAGTCGGCCGGCACGGCGCGGCTGGACCTGGCGGGTATCCATCGCATGATGTGGCAAAGCGTCTGCCTGGCGCTGGCCATGACCGGCGGCGTGCTGCTCGCCCGACCGGCGTCCTGGCCCCTGGCCGTGCCGTTCGCGCTGCTGTGGCTGGCCGCGCCGACCGGCGCGTGGTGGATAAGCCGGCCGCGCGCGCTCGCCGCCGAACTGCGCGTGTCGGCTTCCACTGCCCTATCGTTGCGGCGCACGGCCCGCAGGACCTGGCGGTTCTTCGAGACGTTCGTGACGGCGGACGACCACATGCTGCCGCCCGACAACTTCCAGGAAACCCCCAAGCCTGTACTGGCCCGCCGCACCTCGCCGACCAATATGGGCCTGTATCTTCTGTCCATCGTCGCGGCACGCGACTTCGGGTGGACGGGCACGCGTCGCGCGGTCGAACGCCTGGAAGACACGCTTGCCACCATGCGCAAGCTGGAGCGGTACAACGGCCACCTGTTCAACTGGTACGCCACCGATGACCTGCGTGTGCTGGCGCCCGCCTATGTGTCGTCGGTCGATAGCGGCAACCTGGCCGGCCACTTGATTACCCTGGCCAACGCCTGCGACGAATGGGTGGACCACTTTCCCAATCCGGATACGCGCGGCGGCCTGCTCGACAATCTGGCCTTGGCGCGCGATGCGCTGGCCGGGATGATGGCGCCCGGCGATGAACGCCTGCAGCAGCTCACGGCCTCGTTGGACGAGATGCATGGGCTGTTGCAAGGCCACCAGGATATGGCGTCCCTGCTGCCGGCACTGGGACGGCTGGCGACGAAGGCCGCCCGGTCGGCCCGGGCCCTGGTGCCCGCCGATATGGACGGATATGGCACGGACCTGACGTTCTGGACCGACGCCCTGGCGAACGCGGCGCAGGAGTATGGCGACGATGCGGAAACGGCCGCCCACCGTCCGGCCGAACTCAATGGTCGCCTGCGGGCCGTGGCGCGGACCTCTCGCGAGATGGCCCTGGCGATGGATTTCGCGTTCTTGCTGGATCCCGAACGCAAGCTGCTCTCCATCGGCTATTCCTTGGCCGACAACCGCCGCGATACCTCCTGCTACGACCTGCTTGCCTCGGAAGCCCGGCTCGCCAGCCTGTTCGCCATCGCCAAGGGCGATGCGCCCTCGCGGCACTGGCTGCGCCTGGGCCGCACGTGCACGCCGGTCGGCCGCGGCTCCGCGCTGATCTCGTGGTCGGGCTCGATGTTCGAATACCTGATGCCGTCATTGATCATACGCACGCCGGCGGGCAGCCTGCTGGAGCAGACCAACCGCATGGTGGTGCGGCGACAGCGGCAGTACGCGGCCGGCCTGGCGATTCCGTGGGGCTTCTCCGAATCCGCCTACAACGCACGCGACATGGCCTTTACGTACCAGTATTTCAACTTCGGCGTTCCCGGCCTGGGGCTGAAACGCGGCCTGTCCGACGACCGGGTCGTGGCGCCCTACGCCACGGGCCTGGCGGCGATGATCGACCCCGAAGGCGCGCGCGAGAATTTTCGCCGCCTGGCGCAGCTGGGCGCGTTGGGCCGCTACGGCTTTTATGAAGCCCTGGATTTCACGCCATCCCGATTGCGCGAGGAAGAATCGGTGGCCATCGTGCGCAGTTTCATGGCGCATCATCAAGGCATGACGATCGTCTCGATCGCCAATGCCTTGCTCGATGGACGGATGTGCGAGCGCTTTCATCGCGAACCCATGATCCAGGCCTGCGAGCCTTTGCTGCAGGAACGCGTACCGCGCGATATCGCGGTGGCCCATGCACGTGCCGAAGAGGTCAAGGCCTCGCCGGCACCCGCGGACGGCGCGACCAGCGCCATGCGCCGCTTCGAGCACCTGCCGGCCGGCCCCCCGCATACCCATTTGCTCTCCAATGGGCGCTATACCGTCATGCTGACCACCGCAGGCGGGGGCTACAGCCGATGGGGCGAGACCGCAATCACGCGCTGGCACGGCGACCCGACGCGGGACGATTCGGGCTCCTACCTGTTCCTGCGCGATATGCAGCAGGGCACCACATGGTCCGCCGTGCCGGAACCGGCCTGGACGGATGTGGACCAGATCAAGATCAGCTTTTCCGAAGACCGGGCGGACTTCATGCGCCGGGACGGATCGCTGACGACGACGACACATGTGCTGGTGTCGGGCGAAGACGACGGCGAAGTGCGCCGCGTGTCGCTGGTGAACAGCGGGCGCCGCGCGCGCGAGATCGAGCTGACGACCTATGCCGAACTGGTGCTGGCCACGCCCGCCGCCGACCGCGCCCATCCCGCCTTTTCCAAGATGTTCGTGGTGACGGAGTTCCTGCCGGACTTCGGGGCATTGATCGCCACCCGGCGCCCGCGATCGCCGGACGAGCCCCGGGTGTGGGCCGCGCATTTCGCGGTGATCGAAGGCGAAGCCATCGCGCCGGTACAGTACGAAACCGATCGGGCGCGCCTTGCCGCCCGGGGCGCGCCCGGGCACCTGTCCGGCAGCCTCGCCCAGGGACGCCCGCTATCCAACACGGTCGGGACGGTACTCGATCCCGTGTTCTCGCTCAGGCACAGCGTGCGGGTGGCGCCGGGCCACTTGGCGCGGGTGTCCTTCTGGACCTTGGTGGCCCACACGCGCGAAGCGTTGCTGGACCTGGTGGACAAGCACCACGACCGCAGCGCTTTCGAACGGGCCGAAACCCTGGCCTGGACACAGGCCCAGGTCCAGCTGCGCCATTTGGGCATGCATGCCGATGAAGCGGCCGCCTTCCAGCGGCTTGCCGCCCCGCTGCTGTACCCGGACTCACGGTTCAGGCCGCCGTCGGCGGCCATCGTCCGCGGCGCCGGCAGCCAATCCGGGCTATGGCCGCACGGCATATCGGGCGATCTGCCGACAGTGCTGCTGCGCATCGACGATGTGCAGGACATATCGCTGGTCAGGCAAATGCTGCGCGCCCATGAATATTGGCGCATGAAGCGCCTGGCGGTGGACCTGGTCATCATCAATGAGCGCGCTTCCTCCTACACGCAGGACCTGCAGAACGCCATCGATACGGCCGTGCGCAGCAGCCAGGGGCGGCCGGGGTTCGGCCAGGAGATGGCGCAGGGCTCGGTGTATGCGCTGCGCGCCGATCTGATGACCGTCCAGGCCCTGGGGCTGATACAGGCGATGGCCCGCATCGTGCTGCTGGCGGTACATGGATCCGTCGCGGACCAGTTGGCCCGTATCGTCGACGCCACGCCCCGGGTGCAACCGAAATGGCGCCCTGCGCCCCTGCCGTTGACGAAGGTCTTGCCCGATCAACCCGCCCCGCCCGGCCTTGAGTTCTTCAATGGCCTGGGCGGATTCGACTCGGACGGCAAGGAATACGTCATCGGCCTGCACGGGGGCCTGGATACGCCGGCGCCGTGGATCAATGTCATCGCCAATCCGCGGTTCGGCTTTCAGGTCTCCGCGGATGGCGGCGGCTACACCTGGTCCGAGAACAGCAAGGACAACCAGCTGACACCCTGGTCGAACGACCCGGTGGCGGACCCGCCTGGCGAGGCGTTTTATCTTCGCGATGAGGCCAGCGGAGATCTCTGGAACCCCACGCCATTGCCCATACGCGATGACGGCAGCTACATCGTCCGCCACGGTTTCGGCTACAGCCGCTTCGAGCATCACCATGGCGGCATTGCCAGCGAACTGCTGCAATACGTGCCGCTGCAGGACCCGATCAAGATATCCCGCCTCACGCTCGTCAATCACTCGGACCGGCATCGTGAACTATCGATCACCGGCTATGCGGAATGGGTGCTGGGGACGGCGCGCGCCGTCACGGCGCCGTTCCTGATTACCCGCATCGACGAAGCCACCGGCGCCATGTTCGCCACCAATCCGTGGAGCCTGGGCTTCGGGCAGCGCGTGGCCTTTGCGGACATGGCGGGACGGCAGACGTCCTGGACCGCGGACAGGCGCGAATTCCTGGGTGACAACGGCGCCGCCGCCATGCCGTCGGCGCTGGTGGGGGAAGTCGCGCTATCGGGCCGCTGCGGCGCGGCCCTTGACCCGTGCGCGGCCCTGCAATGCGCGATCGAACTGCAGCCGGGCGAGTCGGTGGAAATCGTTTTTTTCCTGGGCCAATGCGACTCGGCCGAGGAGGCCCGCACACTGCTGGCGCGCTATCGGCGGCAGGACCTGGACGAGGTGCTCGGCCAGGTAAAAATGCATTGGCAAACGCACTTGGGCGCCATTCAGGTGAAGACCCCGGATCGCGCCATGGACGTCCTGTTGAACGGCTGGCTGCTTTACCAGACGATCGCCTGCCGGCTTTGGGCCCGCTCGGCGTTCTACCAGTCCAGCGGGGCGTACGGGTTCCGGGACCAATTGCAGGACAGCATGGCCCTGGTCTTCACCATGCCCGGCGCAGCTCGCGAGCAGCTCCTGCGCGCCGCCTCCCGCCAGTTTGTCGAAGGCGACGTGCAGCATTGGTGGCTGCCGCAATCGGGACAGGGCGTGCGTACCCGCATTTCGGATGACCGGGTATGGCTGGCCTACGCAGCGGCCCATTACACGGCGCGCTGCGGTGACGAGGCGGTGCTCGACGAACAGGTCCCCTTCCTGCAAGGTCCGGCCCTGGGCGAAAAAGAGCACGACGCATTCTTCCAGCCCGCGCTGGCGGAGGAATCCGCGTCCTTGTTCGAGCACTGTGCGCGCGGCCTGGATCAGAGCATGGCGCTGACCGGGGCGCATGGGCTGCCCCTGATCGGCACCGGCGATTGGAACGACGGCATGAGCCGGGTGGGACAGGCGGGCCGCGGCGAAAGTGTATGGCTGGCCTGGCTGTGGCTGCGGACGGTGGATATGTTCGCGCCGTTGGCCGACGCGCGCGATCCCATCCGCGCCGCGCGCTGGCGCGGACATGCCGACCGCCTGCGCGAGGCGATCGAAACCCACGCGTGGGACGGCGAATGGTATCGGCGCGCGACGTTCGACGATGGGACCTGGCTCGGCGCCCGGGACAGCGAGGAATGCAGGATCGATTCCATTGCCCAGTCCTGGGCGGTGCTATCCGGCGCCGCGCTGCCCCAGCGCGCCGCCATGGCCATGGCCAGTCTGGACCGATACCTGGTCCGGCATGAAGACGGCATCGCCTTGCTGTTCACCCCGCCCTTCGACCGTATCGACCATGATCCGGGCTACATCAAGGGATATCCGCCGGGCCTGCGGGAAAACGGCGGCCAGTACACGCACGCCGCCCTCTGGGCGGTCCTGGCCTACGCCAGGATGGGAAACGGCGATAAGGCCGCGGAGCTGTTTTCGATGCTCAATCCGGTGAACCATGCGCGCACCCTGGCGGACGCGCAGCGCTACAAGGTCGAACCCTACGTGGTGGCGGCGGACGTGTATTCCGTGGCGCCGCATGTCGGCCGCGGGGGATGGACCTGGTACACCGGGTCGGCGGGCTGGATGTACCGCGCGGGCATCGAAGGCATCCTGGGCATACAGCGCGCGGGCGGCCTGGTAACTGTAAATCCCTGCATTCCACGCGCCTGGCCAGGGTTCGATGCATCCCTGTCGATGGAGGGTAGCCGCCATGAAATCCGCGTTGAGAATGTTTCGGGACGGGGCCGTGGCGTGTCGGCGGCCTACCTGGACGGCGTGCCCTTGGTATGCGAGGGCGGCGAGGTAGCTTTGCCGCTGGACGGCCGGCGGCATAGCGTGGTGATCACGCTATAGATTGGATGTTTCATGTTTGATTCTGTGGAGGGCTCTCGCGATGCAAAATCTGCAAGAAGCCACCGAACGTATTTGTGAACTCAAGGGAAACCTGATCGCGATGGACGTCCTGCTGCCGGTGCTGCTGAAAACGCTGCCACCGTCCGCCCACGATGCCCTGGCGCGTTCGTTCGAAACGCATGCCGAGGCGGCGCGGACGGTCATTCTTAACTCGGCGCTTTCGGAGCACGTGCTGGCCGCTTTCGAGCGCGAGATCGCCAGGACCCAGGCGGTCCTGGCGGGGATCGCCCCCGTGCCCGGCCTGCCGGACACTCCCTCTGGCACCGAGGCGGTCCTGCTGGCGACGACGCGCGTCAGCACCTTCTTGGGCCAGCAGAGCTTATCCGGCGCGAGCGGCTTCTTTTTCCGCCGCGACCAGCGCCTGTTCCTGGTGACGAACCGCCATGTTTTCGTCGACGAAACAAGCGGCCATTTTCCGGACCGCGTCGAGATCGAAGTGCATACCGACACGCAAGACCTGACCAGGTACGTGACTTTCTCGATCCCCCTCTATCGCGACGGCCGGGCGCTGTGGATCCAGGCCAGCGACAGCGCGGGCACCGTCGATGTCGCGGCCATCGAAATCGAAACCGGCCGCCTGCCTGAACGGTCCGTGTTGCAGGCGTTCGACCCGGCACACCTGGATCCGCAGGGAAACGAAGTCGCGCTCGGAGACGCCTTGACCGTCATCGGCTTTCCGCTGGGATTCCACGATACGGTCCACCACCTGGCCGTCGCCCGGGGCGCCTCGGTCGCTTCGGCCTACGGCGTGCGTTTCCAGCAGCAGGGCTATTTCCTGACGGATGCCAGGACGCACCGCGGCAGCAGCGGTTCCCCTGTCCTGAGACGCCGCAGCGCGCAGCAGCCAGGGCACTCCGCCCTGCCATGGCAACTGCTGGGCGTACATTCGACCCGCATGGATATGCGCACGCGCGACCTTGTGGAAGACGAGTCGCTCGGCCTGAACTGCGCATGGTACGCAGACGTTCTGATGACGCTTACGCGCGCCAAGTAAAAGAGCGCGGGCGCCGATCGGGCAATGGCAAGGCCGGATCCGCCCGCCGTCACCCCGGCGCGGCCTGGCCGCGCCGGGAGCAGCCGATTTCCGCCATCCGGAGCCCACCATGTCCCAACAACCCTTCTTCGATCATGCGTCATCCTCGGTTCGCTTCTGGGTCCAGATCGACGCGCACTGGGTCGCCGCGAGCATACGCAAGGAGGTCCTGCACTACTACTACCGTCCCGATGCCCAAGGCGAGGATCCCATGGAAACCTACCGCAGCCATCGCGACGATATCGAGGCGGCGGTCCGGCAACGCATCGCGCAGGGTGCCCGTGAACCTGTGATGGTGCGGGAGACCGATCTTCCGCCCCCCTAGGGGGCGTACCCCCTATCCGACTGCGGGTAAACGAGCACAAGTAGACGATTTGTTCTAGAAAAAGTATTCTACGCGGCAATTTTGTTCTTCGCGCCGCCCCAGTGACCATCACCCCTCCCTCCACCAGGCCCACGCCCGCCGAACTGCATGTGTTGCGGGCGCTGTGGGCGATCGGCCCCGCGACCGTGAAGCAGGCGCACCAGGCCATGCAGAGGGAACGTCCCGACCTGAGCTATGCCGCCGTTCTGCGGCAGATGCAGATCATGCATGCCAAGGGCTTGCTCAACCGCGATGCAAGCGAGCGATCGCATGTCTACGCGCCAGTCCATACCCAGAATGCGCTGCAGGCAGGCTTATTGAAGGACTTGATCCAGAAAGTCTTTTCCGGCTCCGGCAAGGCACTGGTGCTGGCCGCCCTGCGCGCGCACGTGACGCGCGAAGAGCGCGCGGAGATCGAACAATTCCTGCAAGGGGAAAGACCGTGAACGGCCCCGCTTTCGCAAAGACCGCGGCAGGCCGCCCCTGCGTCCTCGTTCCCTTATCCCACAACATCATGATGCCGCCGTACATCGCGCGCAATACCGCGCTTGCGCACGGCGCCGCCTTCCCATGGCCCCTTTCCCCTGACCATGCCTGATTTCCTTCTTCCATTGCGCGCCCTCGCGCGCCGGGTCTCCACCGGCCTCATCCTGCACGGCGCCGCGGCGGCCTTCCTGGCGCTGCCCCTGGCGGCGCATGCCGGCACGGCCGATACGTCGCAAGGCACCCACAAGGCCAGCGCCAAAAAGGCGGCTGTGAAAACCACCGCCGCCAAGAAGACCAGCAAGATCATCTATCGGTCCCGTTCCCACGGCAAACCGGCGGTGCACCATCGTGCCGGCGCGCACCGTGCGGTCGCGTCGCGCACCGCGCTGGAGCTGGATCCCTACGCCACCCGGCCGTATGCGCCGGACGGCAGCACGCTGCACTCGGAAGTCGCCTACATGGTCGACGAAGCCAGCGGCCTGCCGCTGGTGGACAAGAATGCCGACGAGGTCGTGCCGATTGCCTCGATCACCAAACTGATGATGGCGATGGTCGTGCTGGACTCCGGCGCATCCCTGGCCGAGCCGATCCGCGTCACGGACGAAGACCAGGACTTCGAGAAGCACACCGGATCCCGCCTGCGCGTGGGCTCGGTGCTGTCTCGCGAAGACATGCTGCACATTGCGCTGATGGCATCGGAAAACCGCGCGGCCGCGGCGCTGTCGCGCTACTACCCCGGCGGCAGGCCTGCCTTCATCGCCGCGATGAACCAGAAGGCACAGTCCCTGGGTATGACCCATACCCATTTCGAGAATCCGGCGGGGCTATCGAAGTACAACGTGTCGACCGCGCGCGATCTGGTGAAGATGGTCCAGGCCGCCGCGCACTATCCCCTGATCCGCTTGTATTCCACCGACCAGAGCTACACGGTGAATACGGGCAAAGGCGTCCTGGATTATCGCAGCACCAATATCCTGCTGGGCAAGCCGGACTGGGATATCGGCCTGCAGAAAACCGGCTTCATCAATGAATCGGGGATCTGCCTGGTGATGCAGGCAACCATCGAGGACCGCCCGATCGTCATGGTGCTGCTGCATTCCAATCGCCGGCACGCGGACTTCATGGACGCGGAACATCTGCGCACCGCGATGCTGAAGAACGCATTCCCCGTGGCAAGCACCCAGCGCAATTACGCCAACGCCGACGCGCATCCGATGTAATGGGGAAATCCGCTTCCTTGGCGCTCCGGCAGGACGGCGACGCCACGGCGAAACGTTCGGCCGTGGCCGATATCGCGGCGGACAGCGGCCTGATCGTCGGCATCGACGGCCTGGCGCGCCCCCCTTGGGCCGCCGTGGATCCCCTGCTCCAGGCTTACTACGACACGGAATGGGGCATGCCGGTACGCGACGAGCACGGGATGTTCGAGCGGCTGGTGCTCGAGGGCTTTCAGTCCGGCCTGTCGTGGGCGACCATCCTGCGCAAACGCGAGGCCTTCCGCAAGGCCTTCCATCGCTTCGATCCGGACAAGGTCGCCGCCTACACCGAAGCGGATGTCGATCGGCTGCTGGCCGATGCGGGCATCGTCCGCAATCGGGCGAAGATCCTGGCCACCATCAACAACGCCAGCGCCACGATCCGGCTTCGCGACGATGGCGGGCTGGCGGCTTTCATCTGGTCTTTCCAGCCCGCGCAGACGCCGGCGCCGCGCACACTGGCCGAAATACCCACGATATCCGAGGCCTCGATCGCCCTGAGCAAGGCGCTGCGCAAGCGCGGCTTCGCTTTCGTCGGCCCCACGACCATGCATGCGCTGATGGAAGCGACCGGCATTATCGATACCCACCTGGTGGGCAGCCACCGCCGCGGCGCTTCCGGGGTGTGGCCGAAGTAGGCAGGCCGCATTTACCCAGCACGGCCCGCCGGGCCGACTCGGTCAGGTTCCCATGCGCAACGGCGCTGTCAGCTTGCGTAGCGTGGCCAGCACGCTTTGCGCCGTGATGCGTCCGGTCTTGGGGTTTTCCGACGGGATGTTCTGGATCTCCATCGAAAAAGTCGCCGCGTCCGAATCCACTTCCACGCGATGCAGATTGCGTTCCAGCGAAGGATCGGCCCAGATTTCCAGCGTGGTCTTGTCCGGACCGATGCCCGCCAGTGAAACGCTGACGGCGACATTGAGATTGGCGGGGAAGCCGATGGCGGCCTCGCGCGGCGAACCGCGGAAGACCAGCGTGGGCTGGGTGACATTCGACAGATCGATATTGTTGGCCTCGAGATAAGGCGCGCCGAGCAAGCCGCGAGGGGGCTTGCGGGTAATCATGGTCACCGAACGGATCTTCCCTTCCGCCGCGGCGGTCAGCGCGTCCAGGCCCAGGATGGCGCCCGACGGCACCAGGATCTGCCCACCGCTGGCCCGCGCCGCTTCGATCAGTTCGGGATGCGACAGCAAGGCGCCCGAACTGAGCACGACGGCCTTCTTGCCGGCGCGCAGCACGGGGCCGATGGCCTGCGCGAATACCGCGGCGGGCGCGCATTCCACGACGACATCGCACAAAGGCTCCAGGCCGTCCAGCGTGGTGATCGCCGGCGGCTTGCCTTGCCAGGAAACGGCGGCGTGCCGCGAAGGGTCGCGTACCGCGACGGCAGCCAGCGTCATGCCGGGCAACACGCCCGAATCCAGCGATTTGGCCACCGATTGCCCGATGGCACCGAAGCCCGCGATACCGATACGTATTCCGCTCATGAACATCCTTGTCCGGGCGCGGCGCCGTTGCAGTCATCGATAGCGGCCGCATCCCCATTACCGTGGTCGGGATCCTCCACCTGCACCGTCACATGGGAAATGCCGAAGCGTTCCGCGACCCGCTGCCGCACCGCGCGGATGACGTCGCCCGCCGCGACGCCTTCCCGGGGAACGACATGCAAAGTCAGCAAATGCTGCTCCGACGTGATCGACCAGGCGTGGATATGGTGCGCGACGCGCACCACCGCGACATTCTGCTCCAGATCGGCCTTGATTGCACCCGGCTCCAGGCCCGGCGGCGTCCCTTCCAGCAGGATGTGCCCCGTCGAGCGCACCAGATGCCACGCGCTTTTCAAGACGATCAGGGCCACGAAGATGGAAAGGATGGGATCGATCGGCGTCCATGCCGTCAGCATGATGACCACCGCCGCCACGATGGCGGCCACCGAGCCCAGCATGTCGCCCAGTACGTGCAGCAGGGCGCTGCGCGTGTTCAGGTTGCTTCGGCTGCCGCCTGTCAGAACGAAGAAGGCCACGATGTTGGCCGCCAGCCCGGCGATGGCGATGGCCAGCATGGTGCCGGCCATGACGTCGACCGGTTGCCAAAAACGCTGGATGGCTTCGCCCATGATCCAGGCAGCGATGGCGAACAGGGCGAGCCCATTGACGAAGGCGGCAAGGATTTCCAGGCGCCGATACCCGTAGGACATATGCTGGGTCGCCGATCGCCGGCCGAAGCGCAGCGCGACCAGGCTGAAGCCAAGCGCCGCCGCATCGCTGACCATATGGCCCGCATCCGCCAGCAAGGCCAGCGAACCGGAAACCAACCCGCCGGCGACTTCGACGATCATGAACAGGACGATGATGGCCAGCGCCCACGCCAGCCGCCGCTCGTCAGCCGTGCCGACGCCGTGGTCATGGCCGGCATGGCCGTGCGCTGCATGACCATGGCCCGGCTTCCGTTCGCCGGCAGGCGCATGGCCGGAAGCGCCCTGTCCATCGCCGTGCACCTCGTGCCCACCGACCCCATGGGCGGGGCCGGCGTGCGGTCGATGATGTTCTTCAGCGTCGTGGCGATGGGGCATTCCGCGGACTCCAGGATCGGGCTTCGTGTTGCCGAATATACCCGGCGGCGATGGCGCGACGAGATGCCATGGTGAGTTTCATTGATTCCAGACAAATCATCCTTATCCGAGACAGCTGCGCTCGAACCCAGGCCGTGGCGGCGGTAACCGATCTACCGGTGATTCCATCGAGGCATCGCTCCGGCCGCACCGTTTCGTGGCGCCGGAATTCCAACCCATCCAACGTCGCACACCATGCCAGCCATCAATGCCAACACCGTCAGCCGCAGCGCCGACAATCTCGCCCGCACCGATACGCCGCCGCCAGCCGGCAAGCTCGGAGACCATTGCTTCAAGGCGAACGATCTAAAGAATTCCGCCCGCGCCGCGAAATCCCCCAAGCCCCCCGTCCCGGCCCCGCGAAGATTAATTCTGGTCAACAGCCAGGACGCGGCGCCGGCCGCCGCCCGCGACCCCGCTGGATCCCTTGCCAGCACACCGGATTCCGGCCTCCATTCGGCATCGCCGCCGAGCACGCCAACCGGATCCTATCCGGCCAGTCGCCATCTTGCCGGCGACCCGTTATGGCGCCAGGCCGATGACCAGGGTTCGTCCCGCAGCCGATCCAGCACGCGCTCGGACAGCAGCGACGCGCGCAGCGATGCCCCATCGAACTTTCCGGACTCGCCGGACTATCCGGACCGCGTCAATCCCTTCGGCGACGGTATGTCCGTCGATTCGTTCGACCTGGATCCAGCCCAGGACGCAACGTCCGTTGGCACGGACCGCTCGAATGCGCCGAGCCGCGGCGAGCCCCCTCCCGTGGCAGAACCCGCGGTGACCATCGACATGCAAACCAGCGTGCAGGAAGAGCGAACAGGCCCGCACGTCGACGGGGCCACTCCGCCGCCCGGCGATACCGCGCCCCCGCTTCAGCGGTCGACCGCGCGACGTGCGCCTGCCGGTGCCGGACGCATTCCGCCGGGCGCGGTTCCCGCCGTGGCGGACGGTATTTCCCACGACCGGGCACAAGCGCCTTCGCGCCCGCCTGCCGTGCCGGCCGCCGCGAGATCGCCCGCCGTCATCGCCAGCGCCTATCAGCATCAGGATGTCGACATCGCCATCCAGGCTCTGCGCACCGCCCTCGATCAGGCGTCCGTGCAAACCCCGGTCTCGTCCACCCGGCCCGCACGGTACACGGGGGCCCGCCAACTGCGGGCCATTGCCCGCGCCCAGCGGCATTCCACGGATGCCCTCCATCATCGCGCGCTGGATTTCTACCAGGCGCTGGTTACGCTGTCGCGTCCCGGCCAGTATGACGGGCCGAGCACATCGGCCCAAAAGCGCGCGGCGCTGGCGCTGGCCGCTTTGGCGCAACGCGCGGCCGCCGAAGGCTATGAAGCCGTCGACACGGACCTGATCAAACGCGTGCTGACGCCGATGCTTCACAGCCTGCCCGCGGAAACCCTGTGCGAACTGGGCCGATTGAATGACCGTAGCGACGGCTTGGGCGATACGCTGCTGCGCGACGCCGGCAAGCTGCTCGGCGCCGGCACGCGCGCCCAGACCCCCAAGGCGCAACAGGCCGCCCGCGAACGGGAAATCGCATCGATCCTGCTCGGCGTCGTCGCCGAGCTCGCCCGCGAACACGCGCGCGCCGCATCCTGGGACCGCCAGGTGGCGGCGGCGCTGGAAGCCGCCCGCAACGGGCAGCATCAGCAACTTGATGGCGCCCTGCGTGAAATGTGGCAAGGCGAACTGCGGACCGCGAAAATCGACACGCCTCGCGTCAGCCGGCTGAAGGACCTGGTGGGACGCCTGTCGGAGGGCCAGCGGCATGCCTTGGCCACGATGCTGGGCGCGACGAGGCCAGCGGACGCCACCACGGCGACGTTCGACGAGTTCCAGGCACACCGCCTGGCGGAGTTCGAACGCGACACGGTCATACAGCGCCAGATGCTCGGCTTCATCGACCATCTGCGGACCGCCAGCCGCGCCGCCCCGCAGGGCGGCGTGAACGCCGGGGCGACCTCGTCCCGGCACCGGCCCGACGCCAATACCGACGCGACCGAGTACCCGGAACCCATCACCCCGCCGGCAACGTTCCAGGCCACCTTCCAGCGTGTGCGCGACAGCGTGCTTTCGACATTCCGGCGCAAACCCACCACCCGCGATGCTGCCAAGGCGCAGATCAATCAGGCGGTCCGTACCCTGATCGCCGGCGATCGCCTTACCGCGGACCAGCTGGAAGCACTGCGTTCGACCAGCCTGCAACTGAACGGCAAGCTGGGACAGGCCAGGGGCACGGCCTTCCATGGCGTGCTGATCCAGGCCCAGCTGAGCCGGCTGGATCCTGGCCAACTGGCCCAGCTCGAGATCAATCTGGCAGCGGCGCGCGATAGATCGCGGTCCTCCGCGGAAGAAGACGCAACCCTGGAAGCGTTCTACGACACGCTACAGGAAAGGTTGGAACGAGAAGCGGGGATCCGTCGCGGCGCCGCGGCCCTGGGCCAGGTACTGGCGGCACTGCGCCAGCCACGGCGCCCGGAAAAGCTGCTGAGCGCACTGGATATGCTGGCCGATGCCCAATACCAGGCGCCGGCCAGGCAAAGCGAGCTGGACTTCTGCACGGATGCCCTGGGCCGCCTTGGCGATGCCGCCCGCGTAACGCTGCAGAAGCACCTGCAGGGACGCCAGGACGTCCAGCGTCATATGCGGCGCATTGACGACCAGGTCGGCTACCTGCCCTCGGCGTGGCTGCAATACCGACGTAGCCAGTTGGAAACCCTGGCAATCGCGGCGCGCGCGCCCGCATAGTCCACGGGTCGCGAAAACGCCAACCCAAGGGGATCCGCATTACCAGATCCCCTTGCCGCCCGCCGCGCTGCGCCTGGATTGAAAAGCCTCCACCAGGAAATCCACGAACACACGCACCTTCGCCGATAGATGGTGGCGTGTCGGGAAAACGGCGTAGATGTCGGCCGGCGGCAGCCGGTAATCCTCCAGCACCCACTGCAAAAGCCCGCTACGCAAGTAGCGGGCAAGGTCCCACTCCGCCCGCTGCAGGATGCCCAGCCCAGCCGTGGCCCACGTCAGGGTCACCTCGCCGTCATTGCTGCTAAGGTTGCCCTTCACCTTGACCGTCTGCGTTTCTCGCCCCTTGGTGAAGCGCCAAACGCCATACGCGGATTCATTCTGGCGCAGCACGATGCATTGGTGGCGCAGCAGGTCGCGGGGCGTCTTCGGTATCCCGTGCGTTTTCAGGTAAGCGGGCGATGCGCATACCAAACG